>NZ_JADNMD010000010.1:0-231759 GCF_015556325.1 Clostridium sp. 1001283B150225_161107_B6
GTGAGCTGAAAGGTTCATGCCCGGTTTAGGGCGGGGGAAAATCCGGAGATAACATCAAAGGATTACCTATCGCTATTCAAGGAGCTGCGTGACCTGACAAGCTATGACGAGTTGGGACTTGATATGTTAGGAGATGAAAAGACAGCGTTGTTTGTCATTATCTCCGATACGGACGATACATTTAACTTCATTGTATCAATCATGTACACGCAGCTTTTTAACCTGCTCTGTGACAGGGCAGACGATGTGTATCATGGAAGGCTGCCTGTCCATGTACGCTGCTTACTCGATGAGTTTGCGAACATTGGGCAGATACCAAAGTTTGAGAAGCTGATCGCTACAATCCGCAGCCGGGAAATATCAGCTTCCATTATTTTGCAGTCGAAGTCGCAGCTTAAAGCGATTTATAAGGATAACGCCGACACCATTGAAGGGAATTGTGATACCACCTTATTCCTCGGAGGGAAGGAAAAGACCACCTTAAAAGAGATGGCGGAAATTCTGGGTAAAGAAACAATAGACCTTTACAATACCTCGGATACAAGGGGTACGTCGCAGTCCTACGGTCTGAACTACCAAAAGACCGGGAAAGAGCTTATGAGCCAAGACGAGATTGCGGTTATGGACGGGGGCAGGTGTATCATGCAGCTTAGAGGGGTAAGACCATTCTTCTCCAATAAGTTTGACATCACGAAGCACAAGCAGTACAAGCTCCTGTCCGATTATGACGAGAAGAACGCCTTAGACATCGAAAAATATGTGAAGAACCTGTGCAAAGCAAAAGTTAGGGACAATGACACCGTTGATGAGGTGGAGGATGCGGGCGTTCTTGAAGCATGACAACTGAATACTGAAAAACTGAATATGGAACCCGTCAACCAGTCACAGAACTTTTGGACAAAAAGTCCAGAAGTGGAAAGGAGTTTTGAATGTACTTGGGAAAGGACAAAAACAAAGCACCCGGCACAGCCAATCGCCAAACTGAATGTACCGGATGCCCGCAGGGTTCTTCCCAAAGGATTGCCCTGTCTTTATCTTACCATAAGGCAGGGCATTTTACACGAAAAACTCTTTCAGAAACCAGACAAAACATTTGATGAGAAAGAAAGAGGTAGAACAATGGCATTTTTTACAACAGCGGTAACAGGATTAAAGACAGTCGTAACAGCAATCGGCGCAGGCGTGGGCGTATGGGGCGTCATCAATCTGCTTGAGGGATATGGAAATGATAATCCGGGTGCAAAATCACAGGGCATTAAACAGCTTATGAGTGGCGGGGGCATTATCATTGTGGCGCAGACGGTGATTCCACAGCTTTCCACACTGTTCTCATAAGAGATAACCCTTCATGGGCGGAATCATTGACAAAATCACTGATTTCATAAAGGAAATGCTTCAGGGGTGGGTGCTTGACAACCTCGGCACGATGTTTACCGACGTCAATGACAAGGTAGGCACGATTGCCGGGGAAGTCAGCAAGACACCAAGTACATGGAACTCCGGCATATTCAGCATGGTAAGGACGCTGTCGGAGAATGTGGTAATCCCCATAGCAGGGCTGATTATCAGTTTCGTGCTGATTTATGAGCTTATCACAATGGTAATAGACAAAAACAATATGCATGACTTCGATACAAGCCTGTTCTTCCGTTTTTTATTTAAGGCTTGCATCGCTGTCATGCTGCTTTCCAAGACTTTTGATATTGTCATGGCGGTATTTGACGTTGGAAGCCATGTAGTGACGCAGGCGGCATCTTCCATATCAGGCTCAACAAGCCTTGATGTGGAAGCAACGCTTACTTCCATGTTCAACAGCCAGATTGACACAATGGGCATCGGGGAGCTGATCGGTTTAGGTCTGGAAACTATGGTAATCAGCCTGTGTATGAAAATCATGTCCGTCCTCATCACCGTCATTTTATACGGGCGCATGATTGAAATATACCTTTATGTATCGGTAGCGCCAATCCCGGCAGCGACAGTTACCAACCGGGAATGGGGTACAATCGGGACAAACTATTTAAAAGGGCTTGTCGCACTGGCGTTTCAGGGATTTTTTATCATGGTATGCGTGGCGATTTATGCTGTGCTGGTGGCAGGCGTCGCAGTGGCGGGCAATCTGCACAGCGCATTATGGTCGGTAGCGGCATATACCGTAATCCTCTGTTTCAGCTTATTCAAGACAGGCTCTTTAAGCAAATCAATTTTCAATGCCCACTAAGCGCAAAAGGCTGTGCTTGGCGGGCATTGCCCACGAAAGGAGCAAAATTTATGGCAATTTCAGTACCAGTGCCAAAAGACCTGAGTGGAATCAAGACAAAAGTAGCATTGAACCTTACCAAAAGGCAGATTATCTGTTTTTCGGGAGCTGCCCTTGTGGGTGTTCCTTTATATTTCCTCATAAAAGGGGTATTAGGCACACAGGGAGCGGCGCTTATCATGGTGGGCGCAATGCTGCCATTCTTCTTTTTGGCAATGTATGAAAAAGACGGTTTCCCGGCAGAGAAGATTTTATACTTCATGCTCCGGCAGAAGGTACTCACGCCGGGAATCAGACCGTATAAATCGGAAAACCTCTATGAGCAGTTGGAGGAACGGGAAAAAATCAGGAAGGAGGTATGTTTCCTTGAAGAAAAAGCAAAAGGCGGCAGTGGGAAAGCCAAAGCCGCAGAAAAATAGGCAGACACCGGAAAAGGCAGGACTGACTTTTTCGGAAAAGAAACGTCTGACGGAGCTTAGGCGTGTCCTTGCCGGGAATAGCAAAGAACAGGCGAAGCCGGACACCGCACAGAAGACCATTACATTCAAAAAAATGTACCGGGACGGCATCTGTCAGGTGGCGGACACTTATTATACAAAAATGGTGGAATTTTTTGATATTAACTATGATTTACTGGAGGTGGAGGATCAGGCTGATATTCTGGAGGAATACAGCAAGCTGATTAACTATTTTGATCCGTCCATAAGATTCCAGTTGTTCTTATTCAACAGGCAGGTCAGCGAGCAGGCGCTTGCGGAGCAGTTCGACACTCCCCTGCAGGACGATGATTTTAATGATATTCGTGAGGAATACACGCAGATGTTAAAGCACCAGTCGGCAAAGGGAAACAATGGCATCATCAAGTCGAAGTACATTATTTTCGGCGTGGAAAGCACAGGCATCAAAGAAGCAAGGAGCAAGTTAAGCAACATTGAGAAAGATGTGGTACACAATTTAAACAACATCGGCACAAACGCCAGAGGTCTTGACGGGAAGGAAAGGCTCCGTATCTTACATGAGTATTTTAATCAGGGTACGATGGAGCCTTTCCGCTTTTCATTTAAGGAGCTGTCAGAGTCCGGGAAGTCAGTTAAAGATTATATTGCGCCGCCGGGGTTTGATTTCCGTTATCCGAGCCGCTTCAAGTCCGGCAGCATTTACGGGAGCGTGTCTTACCTTGACATGATTGCGCCCAAGTTTACGGACGAGATGATTAAGAAATTGCTGGATATTGATGATAACCTTACCCTTACCATGCACATGCAGACCATTGATCCGGTGGAAGCAATCAAGATGATAAAACGTGCGCTTACCGACATTCAGAAAATGAAGATTGAGGAACAGAAAAAGGCAGTCCGGAGCGGTTACGATATGGATATTCTGCCGACTGACATCGTGACGTATGAGAAGGACACTCTGGAACTGCTTGACGATTTGAACACAAGCAACCAGAAACTTATCAAAATGACATTTCTGATTACCTGTTACGGGAGGACAAAGAGGGAGCTTGAAAACCTGACGCAGAGGGTGTCCGGTATTATCCAGCAGGCAAACTGTAATTTACGGTGTTTGCAGTATTTACAGGAGCAAGGGCTTATGGCAAGTGCGCCGATTGGGTGTAATGACGTGGGGATTGAAAGGAACCTTACCACAAAAAGCACTGCTGTCCTTGTACCGTTCTGCACACAGGAGCTTTTCATGCCCGCACCTGCTATTTATTACGGTCTGAACGCACTTTCCAATAACATGATTATGGCAGACCGGAAAAGGCTTCGTACACCGAACGGAGTTATTTTGGGAACACCGGGAAGCGGTAAGTCTTTTTCTGCAAAGAGAGAGATTTTGTCCTGTTTCCTTATCACAAAGGACGATATTATTGTCTGCGATCCGGAAGGCGAGTATTTCCCTCTGGTGCAGGCGCTTCATGGGCAGGTGGTAAGGCTTGCCACCAATTCAAAGGATTATCTGAACCCGATGGACATTCAGCTTTCCCATAAAGGGGATAAGGAAGCGTTGAAGCTAAAGAGTGACTTCCTGATTACGCTGTGTGATTTGATTGCCGGAGGGAAGGACGGTCTGGAAAATGATGAGAAGGGCATTATTGACACCTGCATCAAGCATATCTATGACGGGTATTTCAAGCACCCGAAGCCGGAGAATATGCCCATACTGGAAGATTTGTATAATGCGCTGTTAAAGTATGAGCCGAGGGATGTTGCGCCGGAGATGCAGAGGGAAGCGAAGCAGAAGGCGGTTCGGATTGCCAACAGCCTTGTACTGTATGTGCATGGCTCACAGAATTATTTTAACCACAGAACGAATGTGGACGCAAACAACCGGATCATGTGTTTTGACATTCGTGACTTGGGAAACCAGTTAAAAGAGATTGGGATGCTGATTGTGCAGGATGCGGTCTGGAACAGGGTGTCGCAGAACCGGGAGCGCAAAGTTGCCACAAGGTACTACTGTGATGAGTTCCATTTGCTTTTGAAAGAAAAGCAGACAGCTATCTATTCGGTGGAGATTTGGAAACGATTCAGGAAATGGGGCGGAATCCCGACAGGTTTGACGCAGAACGTGGGCGATTTTTTGAAATCGGAAGAAATCGAGGGCATCTTGGGGAACAGCGATTTTGTATATCTGCTGAACCAGAACGCCAAAGACCAGCATATCTTGGCGGATAAGTTAGGATTGTCGGAGAAACAGCTCATGCACGTCACTAATTCTGAACCGGGAAGCGGTCTGATACTGTTTGACAATGTGGTTATCCCATTCGTGGATAAATACCCGGCTAATACAAAAACTTTTGCGATTATGAACACAAAACCGGAGGAATCCGTAACGAAGGAAGATGAGGAAGGTTAATGGCAGAAAAGAAAGGGAAGAAAAAACAGGATACCGCCTACCGTAAAGAAGTAAATGCGGAGTTCCGTAAGGGAGCTGAGAATGTCTTTACAGGTGGCGGCAGTGCTGCCTATCAGCCGAGGGATGCCGATACCAAGAAGCCGGGGCATGGTTCAGCCGGGAAAAGGCAGGCGGAAAAGGTTACGCAGGCGCATCAGGAAACTTTTGGACAAAAAGTCCAGAAGTCCGGGAACGGGCAGTTACAGGAAAATCAAACTTTTTCGGTACATAAGGGCGTGGATTCCCAAAAGGGAGATACCAGACAGCGGGAATCGAACCATGCTTCAAAAGCCAAAGCGAAAAAGCAGATGTACCAGACCACTTCTGGACAAAAAGTCCAAAAGTCCGATGCGAAGCCGGGGCAGGAAGAAAAGCCTGATTTTGTCAGGGAAAGCAGTGGATTTGTCGGGCAGGACAATTTCAGCCAGCCGGAGGAAATGGAGAAAAAACAGCCGGATACGGAAGATTACCACCGGAGGGATACTTACAGGCAGTCGCAGAAAAAAGGGAAATACCATAAAAAACGGGTACAAAAGGAACACCGGGTAAAAAGCGAAACAAAGGAAAAAACGGAAAATAAAACCTTTACCGAAGAATCTTTTGCGGAGAATACCGGAAATCTGTTTCAGGGGGAAGGAGGCTCTGAATTTACAGGCAGTAAAAAACTGCAAAAGAAACAGCGGCAGGCAGGGAAAGCCGGGAAGAAGGTACAGAAGGCAAGGGCAAAGCTGCCAAAGACAAGGGAATACACCTTGCAGAGAGTATTTGACGAGAAAACCGGGAAGGGAAAATATGTGGTTGTCCCTCTGGATAAGGAGAAACCCTTCAAACAGGAGGGCATACCGAAAACCACCATGCGCCGGGTGCAGAATGAGAGCCGGAATTTTGTGCATGGGAAGATCGCTGAAACGGAGAAAGAAAATTCAGCGGTGGAGGGCGCACACAAATCGGAGCAGAAAGGGGAAGAACTGTTTTCTTTCGTCAAAAGGCAGATAAAAGGAAAAGAGCAGAAACAACGGGCGAAGGTGGTAAAGCTGGAAAAAAAGCAGTTTAAAAAGGAAGTCAATTTCCAGTACCAGAAATTTTTGGAGGAAAACCCGCAGATGCAGAAAAAGGCGTTGCAGAAGCGGTTACAGAAACAGCGCATCAAGCGGGAGTACATCAAGGCTAGGAAGAAAGCGGCATCTGCCAAAACAGCGGAGCAGGCATTTGAAAAGACGAAAAATGGAGCGGTTACTGTGGCAAGAAAGTTACAGGAGTTTGCAAGGAAAAATGCCGGCTTGCTTGTGACGGTGGGCATCATGGCTCTGCTCCTTATGATGATTATGGTTTCCGTATCGTCCTGTGGGGCGATGTTTGCGGATACGCAGTCAACAATTTTAGCGGCGAGCTATTTAAGCAAGCCGAAGGAGATTGACGCCGCTGATTTGCAGCTTACCCGTCTGGAGCTTGACCTGCAGAAAGAGATTGACCGGGTGGAAACAGACAATCCGGGGTATGATGAATATTCCTATAATCTTGGCGCAATCGGGCATAACCCGTTTACCCTTATCAGCTATTTATCCGCAGTCCATACAGAGTTTACCGCAAGCGGGGTGGAAAGTGAAATACAGGCTCTTTTTGACGAGATGTATACGCTGACACTCACGCCGGATACGGAAACGAGGACAAGGACGGTCACAAAGACTGGAACAAGGACAGTCACCGATCCAGTTACCGGAGAAGAAACAGAGGAAGAATATGAGTACGAGGAGGAAGAAGAATACGAGGTCAGTATCCTCAGAGTGACACTTACGGTCATACCGTTAGAGAGCCTTGTTTCCGGGAAAATGGATACCGAACAGGCGGAGATTTTTGCCATGTATGGGGAAACGAACGGTCTGCTTCAGGAGTTTGCTTCGCCGCTTAACCTCTACTGGTATTATTATGTGTCAAGCTATTACGGATACCGGAAAAACGAGGTCACAGGGAATGAGGAATTTCACCGGGGCGTGGATATAGCAGTCCCGACAGGCACAACCGTATATGCAGCGCATGACGGTACGGTAACAGCGGCGGCATACGACAGCCATTATGGGAATTATGTAGCGATTGAGATAGACGGTTATACAACCAAGTATGCCCACATGGACAGCTTAAGCGTGAGTGCGGGGCAGACAGTGGAAAAAGGGGCGGTCATCGGGACAACGGGCAATACCGGGAGCAGTACAGGAAGCCATTTGCATATCGAATGTTTATATAACGGGGAGTATTACAACCCGCTATTTTATTTTGATGTGGGCGAAGGCACACTGTACGGGGAAACACCGGGCGGACTGCCGGGGAACGCCATACCACCGGATGCCTACGATGATGCATCGGTGCAGGCTCTTATGGAGGAAGCCGCAAAATATTTAGGATTCCCGTATGTGTGGGGCGGTTCAAGCCCTTCCACAAGTTTTGACTGTTCTGGTTTTGTCTGCTGGGTATTTACCAACAGCGGAGTACACAACCTTCCACGAACCACCGCACAGGGGATTTATGACCAGTGTACGCCTGTTTCCGCATCGGACGCAAAGGCAGGGGATATTATATTCTTTACCGGGACTTACAATTCAGCCGGGGCGGTGAGCCATGTGGGGATTTACTGCGGCAATGGTACAATGATACACTGC
This sequence comes from Clostridium sp. 1001283B150225_161107_B6, assembly GCF_015556325.1. Lineage (NCBI taxonomy): Bacteria > Bacillati > Bacillota > Clostridia > Eubacteriales > Clostridiaceae > Clostridium > Clostridium sp. 1001283B150225_161107_B6. The sequence goes on from NZ_JADNMD010000010.1 coordinate 7,819, forward strand.
GGCGATCCGATCAGTTACGCAAGCATCAATTCCCCGTACTGGCAGAGCCATTTTTATGCGTTTGGCAGGCTTAACTGACAATAAAGTGATATAGCAATTTCATAACTAAAAAAGGAGAGTGATACTATTAAAATCGGATTGATTGATGGGACAGTCACAATTTCCCCAATTTGTGTCTGATGAAATTGTCTGCCTATCATAAGGCGAGGGGCGATACGGTGGAATGGCATGATGGGAGGAAACATTATGACCTTGTATATATGAGCCGGGTGTTTACAGATAGTTATTCAAAGGATTATTCTGGCACAATCCATGCTGACCACATTATAAGGGGCGGCACTGGGTATGGACTTGAAAACTATCTGCCGGAAGAAGTAGAGCATACATATCCAGATTACGCATTATACCCGAAATTTGCGGGAACAGCATACGGTTTTCTGTCAAGAGAGTGTCCTCGTGGATGCGGTTTTTGCATTGTAGGGGATAAAGAGGGGCGCAGGACAAAAGCGGTTGCTGACCTAGCCGAGTTCTGGAATGGGGAAAGGGAAATAAAGCTGCTTGATGCGAATCTGTTAGCCTGTCCGGATTGGGAACGGTTATTACAACAGCTTGTGCAAAGTGGCGCAATGGTGGACTTTACACAGGGGCTTGATGTGCGCTTGATTACTCCGGAGAAAGTGGAGATGCTGAATAAAGTGAAAACAAAAATGCTGCACTTTGCTTGGGATAATCCGGAAGATGACCTGACAGGGTATTTTAAAAGATTTTCAGAGCTTACAACTGTGAATGATTACCGGAAAAGACGGGTGTATGTGCTGACAAACTATAACAGCAGCCACGAACAGGATTTGTATAGGATATATACTCTGCGGGATATGGGTTTTGATCCTTATGTGATGGTATATGAAAAACCCACCGCACCGCCTGTTACCAGAAAACTGCAAAGATGGGTAAATAACAAATGGCTTTTCAGAGCTGTACTGGATTTTAATGATTTTGATCCCGCCGGATGGGAAAAACGGAAAAAACAGAAGGAAGTGAGGAATTTATGACAAAGGAACGCATTGAAAAGGAGCTTACCAAAGTGCGGGCGCAGCTTGAAACATTACAGGCGAAGCAGAAGGATTTGGAAGAACAGAAGCGCATGGCGGAAAGAGCCGAAAAAATGGATATTATGGAAAAGCATAAAATCTCGTCCGAGAAGCTGCAATTACTCATTAAATTCAGCGAGGACGAGATTTTGAAGTTATTGGAAGAAAAAGAAAACGCAAAGGAGATGTCAGGAAATGAAGAAAAAGTTATCAGTTAGGGCAGTGGCGTCGCTGCTGTTATCGGCATTATTGTTCTGTATGCCCATAGGGGTGGTTATGGCGAACAGTGGGAATACGGTAGACGCTTATGCGGAGGAAAGCAGTACCGAAGGGGAAACAGAGGAAAGCACCGGAACAGAGGGCAGCAAAGAAGCGGAGGAAAGCACTGAAACAGAACCCGGTGAGAGCGGCAGCGAATCAGAAGAAGAAACGGAGGGCGGAACGGTATCGGGGAATGAGATTCCAAAGCCGGAATGTACTTGTAAAGAAAAATGCTCGCAGTATTCCATTGACAAAGATTGTGAAGCCTGCAAGGAAGATTACAGCTTATGTGAATATGTGAACCCGAATATTAAAATCACGATCTCCACTCCGTCCGGGTGGCACAATGACACCACAAAGGTACATATCTCCATAGAAGATGTGGCACATTCCGGCAATTTCACCATAAAGACCGTACAGGCAAAAGTCGCACAGAATGGGAGCTGGACGGACATCACAGAGGATATGTATGTGAAGATTTCGGAGAATACCACCGTCTATGTGCTTGTGACAGACCAGAGGGGCAAGACCTATGAGAAAAACCGCTACATTAAATGTTTTGATTTCACAAAGCCTACCCTAAACGCTGCGGTCAGTGACGGTCTGTTAAGCGTACAGGCGCATGATACGGATTCCGGCATCAAGGCGGTGTATGTGAATGGGTACGAATTTACGGAGCTTACAAACGGTGTCTTAAATATCCGCCTGCAGCAGTTTGACGCAGGTTATCAGTATTTTACCATTTCCGCTATGGACAATGCCGGGAATATGTCAGAGGTCTATAAAACAGCCAACCCGTATTACACCGATCCGGAAAAGGAGGACAGCGGTGAGAAGAACCCGGCAGAGCAGCTCCCGGTCAATGCACAGGCAACCAAGCCTTCCTCTGCCACCGCACAGGTAACGGAGCATACCAAAACGGACAGTGACGGGAATACCGTATCAGAATTAAGCCCGGCTGAACAGAAAAAACAGGCAATGGCGGAAGCGGCTGCATCGGAGGAAAAGGAAGAATCCGGGGAGAAGGAAAAAAGCGAAACCGGGAAGGAATTTTATACAATCCAGACCGCATCGGAAAAAGTGTTCTACCTTATCATTGACCGGGACGGGGAGGAAGAAATGGTGTACTTCCTGACGGAAGTTACGGAAAATGACCTTTTAAACGTGACAGCGGACAACAGCGAAACCTTACCGAAAAATTCCGCTGCTCTGGAATCTGCAATCCCTGTGCCGGAGGGCGCACTGCCTAATAACAACGGGGAACAGGAAACAGAAGAAGAACTTACAGAAGAACCAGACGGGGACGGGGAAGAAAATACCGAAGAACCTGAACCAGAGCCGGAGAAAGCAGAAGAAAACCCGATGGCAACCTATATCATTCTTGGAATTGTGGCAGTTATCGCTATCGGCGGCGGCTATTATTTCAAGGTAGTCCGGAAAAAGAAAGAGGAATTTCTTGACGAGGACGATGATGAGGAGGACGAGGAAGAAGAATACGAAGATGACGAGGAAAATGAGGACAGCGAGGATGATTTTTTCGAGGATAAAGAAGGGGAGGACGAATAAATGCAGTTAGTGATAACGGAAAAACCAAGTGTTGCGAGAAGCATTTCAGAGGTAATCGGCGCAACGGAAATCAGTGACGGATATATGGAAGGGAACGGTTATGTTGTGAGCTGGTGCGTGGGGCATCTGGTGGAGCTGGCACAGCCGGAAAGCTACGGGGAGCAGTGGAAGAAATGGACGTATGAGAGCCTTCCCGTAAAGCCGGAAAAATGGCAGTATGAGGTCAAGCCGGACACGAAAGCGCAGTATGACGTGCTTTGCCAGTTGATGCACAGGAAAGATGTCACCGCCACAATCTGTGCCACTGACGCCGGGCGGGAGGGCGAGCTTATCTTCCGTCTGGTGTATGAAATGGCAGGCTGTGACAAGCCGATCAAACGCCTGTGGATTTCCTCAATGGAGGAAAGCGCAATCCGGGAAGGGTTTGAGAATTTACAGCCGGGGAGCGATTACGATAATTTATACCATTCCGCACTGTGTAGGCAGGAAGCGGACTGGCTTGTGGGCATCAACGGTACAAGGCTGTTCACTGTTTTGTATGGCGGGAAAGTCCTGAAGGTGGGCAGGGTACAGACACCTACCCTTGCGATGCTGGTGGACAGGGAAGCAAAGATTATGAATTTCCAGAAGGAAAAATATTACATGGCGCATATCCTGATGGATGGGATGGATGCCGCCACCGGGCGCATTGATGATAAAAAGAAAGCAGATGAGATTGCGGGAGCTTGCCGGAACGGGCAGGCTCTTACCACGTCTGTTGTGAAAGAGGAAAAGACAGTCATGCCGCCGAAGCTCTATGACCTCACTACGCTCCAGAGGGATGCGAACCGCCTGTTTGGGTTTACCGCAAAGCAGACCTTAGAGTACACACAGAGCCTTTATGAGAAAAAGTTAGCCACATATCCGAGGACGGACAGCCAGTTTTTATCTGACGATATGGGGCAGACCGCAGAGGGTGTAATCGAAGCGGTGTTCCATTCCCTGATATTTGAGGAAAATAAGGCTCCCAGACCGGATATAAAGAGGATTCTGAACAGTAAAAAGGTGACAGACCACCACGCCATTATCCCCACAATGGAGATTGCGAAAGCTGACCTTGCAGCACTGCCGGAAACGGAGCGTAAAATCTTATCTCTGGTTGCGAACCGCCTTTTATGCGCCACCGGGGAGAAGCATCTGTATGAAACAGTCAAGGCGGAGTTTTCCTGTAACGAACACACCTTTAGTGTTTCCGGGAAGTCTGTCACGCATAACGGGTGGAAGTCTTTTGAAGATGCCTTTAAGCGTTCCTTTAAAATCTCCGGGAATCAGGAGGAAGAAAAAGAGGAAAAGAAGCTGCCGGAACTGTCGGACGGACAGGCATTTGACGGTGTGCAGACGAAAATCAGCGAGCATTTCACTTCCCCGCCGAAGCATTTTACAGAAGATTTGTTATTATCGGCAATGGAACGTGCCGGGGCGGAAGATATGGGCGATGATGTGGAACGGAAAGGCTTGGGTACGCCTGCGACAAGGGCGGACATCATTGAAAAGCTGGTAAAGGACGGTTTTGTAAAGCGTGAGAAAAAACAGATCATACCCACTGAGGACGGATTGAAGCTGATTACAGTCCTGCCGGATGTTGTGAAATCCCCGAAACTTACTGCCGATTGGGAAAATGCCCTGACACTGGTAGCAAAAGGGGAGCTTCCAATGGAGGACTTCATGGCAGATATTGAAAACATGGTGTCGGAGCTGATACACACCTACCATGAAGTCAATGACGCACAGAAAAAGATGTTCGCACAGGAACAGACAGTGCTTGGGACGTGTCCGAACTGCGGCGGTCAGGTGGTAAAGGGTAAATTCGGTGCGTATTGTGTGAAGAAGTGTGGCATGAACGTGAGCCGGGTAATGGGAGCTGCCCTTACCGACACGCAGGTAAAGGATTTGCTTGCCGGGAAGAAAATCCTGTTAAAAGGGTTAAAGAGCAAGGCGGGCAAGCCTTATGATGCCTATATCATTCCGAGCGGGACGGAGGAATACCACTATACCAAAGACGGGGAAGAAAAAAGCGGGGTACAGTTTAAATTTGTCATAGAATTTCCAAAAAAGAAATCTTCCGGTGGGAAGAAAAAATAAAGGGAGGAAAAGATATGTTTACAACAGGAGATAAGTTATTAAATATGATGAAAGAGGAAGAAGTCAGCATTATGGAGCTTTCCAGAATGTCAGGAGTGCCGGAGAGGACAATCATGGATATTCTGGCGGGCATCAGAGAGCCGGAGCTTGGTGTGGTATGCAGGATTGCGGACGGACTTGGCATCTGTGTCCATGAGCTTCGTGCCGATGAGGAACAGTATGCAATATCTGTACAGAAAGATACCCTTGCAAAGCTGATTGTAGTCAGCGAGATTAACGGTGTGGAACTGGAGGAACTGATACATACCATTCTGGAAAAAGGCATTGAGGAACATGGTTTCTATGAGTAATGCCGGTAATTAGTAGAAAATGGGTTGCGGGATACATAAAGTATCCTGCAACTATAATGTGAGAAATTACAAGAAAAAATTGAGTTACAACTGATAGAATGATATAATTCCTATGATATGCTAGTTAAAAACAGATATAGTAAGTATGGGAGGATATATGTTAGAAGGATTTTTGAATGGTCTTGAGGAAAGCGAAATTCGTTTTATTTCAGAGAACCATGAGAATTTTAAAGTTATAGTAGATGAAGAACATTTTTTTCGTTTGCAGAATGAAATAATAGAAAAGGATATTGTTGAGGGGTATCTTTTTAACAATCGTAATTTTAAAATGTTTGGATGTATATATAATGGACGAAGTATTTCATGTAAAGGATACATTTACTCAAGCAGTAATAATCCTCCAGACGATCTTTCTATATTTGACAGAATTATGTTTACTGGAAAACCAATAGATATATTTGCGGGTGGTAGTGCTAATGTGATGAAGCCAATTAAGGACGGGGTAGATTGGAATGAGCGCTTATATGCAAAAGAGCCTCGATATTGGAATGAAATAAATACAAGATATTCGGCAAAGGTTAATGGAATTTGGTGTGAGGTAGGAATTGATTATACTATTTATTACAATGATAGGTGGGGAGAACGTAATATAGGTACTTGTACACCACGATTTTATATTGATTTTAAAGAATCGGCTGGAATTGAAATAATACCGGATTGTTATTTATGGGTATTTGATTTTATGAAATTTTTGAGTTTCCGCCGAAATATTAAATTTGATGAAATTAAGATATATAAGAAAAATATAGAGAAAAAATTTGAAAAAACGGGGATTGTTCATTTCAGAACGATAGATAGAGGGGAGTATACAAATATAGATAGAAATACAATCCTTACAAGAGATATTGGTGATAAATTCGGAGAACTTTTTCAATACATTGCAGAAAGGCGTCAAAGGGATACTTCGGATGAGTTGTTTGTTCCAGATAATGATAGGGAATATAAGGAAGTAAGCCATACGAGTTTTTTGGAATGTGCTTTAAGTTTTGAAGGAGAATATGACCGTACACAGGAAACAAAAACAGAAACTAATACAGAGTTCCAGCAAATAAAACAGTTGGCAAATGATGTTGTAATAAATGAATCATGTAAATTAGTTCATCAGGATGAAAGTGATGATTTAAGAGAGGAATTATTGGAATACATTAAAAACCGCTTTCAAAGTGATGCAGAAGAATTAAAAGAGCAACAGACATCGAGAAAAAAGAAGGACAAAATTGTAAAATATGCGAAAAAATTATTAGATGATCTTGATAAAATTGATTTCTCTTTAGAAGAACAATTCAATAATGTATTAAAGAAATACGCAGATGTTCTAAATGATTATAAGAAAATGTTAGCATTACGAATGAAAATCAGTCTTGAGGGAAATATCAATTTAGGTCAGACATTTTCCAAGATGAGAAATGAAATAGGACATGGACACCCGAAGGACTTAGATGATATTCACGCTTATACATATCAATTAGCTAGATGTATGATATATGTTATGATTTTGGATAATACGGGCATTTCACACGATGCAATAAAGCGTATAATTCATAAGATTTTTTAGGAAATGGAGATAAGACAGAAATGCACTTAGGAGGAATCTTAGGTGCTTTTCTTATTTGAAATTGAGGAAAGGAGCAGATAAGAATTGAATAAAGTTTACCGTCACTGGTGGCAATGGCTTATGAACGAACCATAGCCGCCTTTTTTATTGCCCAAAAACAATAAACAGGAAATGGAGGTTTACCATGAGAAAATATGACTTAATTTCCGCACTTTCCGCAGAAACGTCAAAGGAAGTGGCGAGGAATGAAGAAAGCTGGAAGAAATATCTGAACACAGCATCAAGGCTCTACAAATACCCGTTCAAAGACCAGCTCCTTATCTATGCCCAAAGACCGGATGCCACAGCCTGCGCTTCCATAGAGATATGGAATGACAAAATGCACTGTTGGGTAAACAAAGGGGCAAAGGGTATTGCCCTGATTGATGAAGAAGGAAGTCCTTACACCGGACTGCGGTATGTCTTTGACATATCGGACGTGCATAAGGCAAGGCGTATCGGGCGTTTCCCGCAGCTATGGGAAATGAAAGAGGAACATCAGGAAGCGGTGCTTGACCGTCTGGAAGGGATTTACGGGGATACCAACAAAGAAGCCGGGTTTACGGACAGGATCAGGGAGATTGCTGCCCGGATTGCACAGGATTGTTATGGGGAGCTTGCTTCGGATATGGAATATCTGAAAGAGGGAAGTTTTCTGGAGGAACTGGACGAACTGAATGTTGCTGTGCGTGTCCGGGAAACGCTGGCAGACAGTATCGCTTACATGGTCTTAAAGCGGTGCGGCATGGATGATGCGGAGCTGGCAGAGGAAATCCAGTTCCCTTATATCCATGAATTTAATACGGTGGAAACCCTGTCGCATATTGGGGACAGCATATCCGATTTATCCAAGCCTGTCCTTATGGAAATCGGGAAGGCAATCGGGGCGTATGACAGAGCGTATGCCAGAAATGAAGCATCGAAAAATTTAGTTGAAAAAGGACTTGCAAATACCGCTGACACACGCTATAATGCTTTAAAGCGTGAAAGTGAAACGCAAGACGTACAATCTACCACACAGACCGGAAATGCCGGGGAAAGGGGAAATAATGATGAATCTGACCTACGAGAAAAACGGGGATTATCTGATACCGATGTTACAGATGGACGAGCAGCCGGAGGGGACGCTGACGAAGTACGGACTGATGAGGAAGAATTACTTGCAGGAACACAAGAAGGGAATCTACACCGGACTTCTGCTGAAAGGGAAGCTGAAAGAGCATCTTCTGACTATTCAGGAACAGGCAGAACAGAGGATGGAATTGCTGACAGCGCAGATGGCGAAAGCGGAGGGCGTGACGGAGGAACTGAAAGCCACCAATCAGATGAAATGGGTGGGGATGATGAACAACATCAGGCACTCAGCGGAGGAAATCGTGCTGAAAGAGCTGATATACAGCCTGTAAATGAGGAAGAAATAACTGAAAATAGGGAACTGTCAGAGCCGGGTAATGAAGAAAACACATTATCCGGCTTTTCTTTGTCCGGGGAGGAAATCATTAATAGGCATTGGGCAGAGATAGAAAAAGGCATTTTGCAGTTTGATGAGTTTATGGAGCATAAATGCCCGGATATTGCCGGAGTAATGCTTTTTGAGCCGGATAAGGATAAGCAGACGGAATATATTAAAAACAGCTACAGGCATGGAGAATATACAGAGTTTTATGTTGGGGAGGAAAGAGCCGGGTACAGGGCAGATGAAAACGGCATGACGCTTTGGAGCGGAACATATCTGAACCGGAAAGCAGAAGCAGTTGTATCATGGGAAACTGTGAGGGACAGCATCGCCTTTTACATGGAGAAAGGCGAATATCTGAAAGAGGGGCAGATACCGCAGTGGGAGGAACCAGAGCCAAAGGAAACGGAAGTTTACCAACAGCTTAGTCTTTTCCCAAGTATCGAGGAGCAGATCGGCACGATTGAAGCGGCGCAGGCAGGAGAGAAATACATCATGCCCGCCGCTTTTTCCCTGCCCAAAGAACAGCTTGAAGCCATTTTGCGTACAGGCGGCGGACGGGATAATAACAGAAGCCGCATTTATGCCAAGTACCAGCAGGGCAAGACGCCGGAGGAAATGGCGGAGTTTTTGAAAAACGAATACCGGACTACCGGGAAAGGTTTTGATTTTGGGAACAATCCTATTTCTGTCTGGTTCAGTGAATCCGGCATGAGCATCGGCTACGGGATGTCTGCAAAGGAAAACCCGGTTGCGGTGATGGACTGGCAGGAAGTGGAGGGCATTGTTCGGTCTATGGTGGAGAATGGCACTTATATGGGCGCTAATGAAGTGTTCCTTGTGGACGCAGTGGAGCGGCAGAGGGTGTCAAATGACCTGTTCAATTTCTTCCGGGACGGTATCGGGGAAGTGCCGGAGAACATACCCATAAAGAATTATAACCACCCGGAAAGCATCACGAACCTTTGTGAGCTTTTATCCACGCAGGAAGGGCGGGATATTGTTTCCGGGGAGCTTTCCAAAGCGAAAGAACAGCTTGAAGCCGGGGAAAAGCAGATAAAGTGGCGATATGTGAAAAGACCGGAGCATTTGCTTTCAGAGATTGCAGATTTAAGTGTGGAAAAAAGAGAATATCCGGCACAGGACAGTGTGGAGGTGCGGAATGAGGATTTTATCACACAGGACGAGATAGACACCCGGCTGACAGGGGGCAGCGGCTTTCATCATGGGCATTTCCGGATTTATGAGTATTTCATGGAGGGGCATGATAAAAAAGATAATATTGCGTTCCTTAAAAATGAATATGGCACAGGCGGCAGTTCCCACGCACTGATCGGGAGCGATAAAGGGCATGAAGACCATGACGCAAAGGGTATCCGTTTGGAAAAGGGCGGTTATGGAAACCCATACGCAAAAGTCCTTTTGAAGTGGAATGTGGTGGAGAAACGCATCAGGGAGCTTGTAAAAGCGGATAAATACCTTTCGCCAAAGGGCAAGGAAGCCTATGCACAGTATAAAAAAGAGCAGGCGGAGGAAGCCATGCGCCGGGAACAGGAAAAGCTGGAGCATGGTATCCGGGTAGAGTGCAAAAATGCCATAGAACAGGCAATTGCGGAAAAATTTGACGGTTATACACTTCCGAGGGATACCGCCGAGGGCGTTATCAGGCAGTACGGGAAGGAGCGTGTAGAGCTTGTCCTTGCTAACACAATCACGCATTTATCCCATGACGGGCGGTTTTCACCGAACAATAAGGAATGGGCAAAAAGTCTTGTGCCTTCCGCTGACTGGCAGACAAGAGATTATATCGTCACTTCCCACCCGGCTGTACTGGACGGTTTTACCAATCAGGCAAGACGGTACATAGAGCGTGACAGGGAGCCGGAGAAGGCGGCTGTACCAGAACGGGAAGTAGGAACTTCCGGGGAAAAGGCACAAAATCCTGAACCGGAAAACAAAATCAGTGACAGTGAGAAAGCACTGATTGAAAGGCTTGCGGAGATGTCTGCTGTGGTAAAAATCTGCGGTGCGCTGTCCATGAAAGATGTGGTCGGCTGGAATGAGGATACCGGGGAGGTTGCCATTGAGGATGCCGACAGGCGGTTAGAGGGAAAAGCGGTTTATGATGCTTTGTTTTTAGAAGCCGCCGATTATGTCCTGATGCAGTCATTAAGCGGCAATACAGAAAAAGCGGTGGAGATGGACGCTCTGCTGAAGGAAGCACAGAAATATGCGGCACGTTATGAGAATGAGCCGGCACAGCAGAGGGAAGAAAAAGCTGCGGAGAAAATTTCAAGAACAGAGCCGGAAAGTTTATCTGAAGAACCGGAGCAGGAAACAGCAGAACGCTTTACTGTTACAGAAACAACAGATGCCTTTACAGAGCCTTATGCGATATGGGATAACGAAACGCAGGATTATTATGTGGCGGGCGATGGCACAGTGCCTACATTTACTGCGATAGAGGAAGCGGATATTTTCTGCGGTAAACTCAACGGAGATTTACAAGGAAAAGATTTATCAACAGAGGATTTACCGGATACAGAAACAGTTTCAGGAACAAAGGAGGTTTCTGGAAAAGAAGATGATTTCCCAGACATTGATGCACAGGCAGTCCGGGAGCATTTGGAAAAAGCAGGCATTGTGGACGGACAGCTTGTAGATGAAAACGCCTTAGAGAACGATCCGTTTATCAGGCAGGTCATGGGTGACGTGGAAGCACTGGCAGGGGAATCAGAGGAAGAATCGGAAAAAGCATCAGAAAAAGAGCCGGAGATTGATAAGTCTGGAGCAGTAAATTATCATATTTCTTTTAATGAAGCCGAAAACACCGGGAAAGGGTTTGCGCCGAAAGAGAAATTCCGCCAGAATATAGAAGCCATACGCACCCTTGAAAAGATTGAGGGCGAACACCGTACCGCCACACCGGAAGAACAGGAGATTTTAGCAAAATATGTAGGGTGGGGCGGTCTTGCCGATGCTTTTGATTCTTCCAAAGCGAATTGGGCGAATGAATATCAGGAATTAAAGAGCCTGTTATCCCCGGAGGAATACGCTTCCGCAAGGGAAAGCACATTAAATGCCCATTATACAAGCCCTGTGATTATTCAGGCAATCTATGACGCAGTGGGGAAAATGGGATTTACCAGAGGGAACGTGTTAGATCCCGCCGCAGGGATAGGGAATTTCTATGGCTGTCTGCCGGAGGGGATGAAGGAAAGCAGGCTGTACGGGGCGGAGCTTGACGGGTTGACCGGGCGGATTGCAAAACAGCTTTACCCTCATGCGGATATTAAAATAACAGGCTTTGAGAATACCAGTTATCCCAATGACTTTTTTGATGTTGCGGTGGGAAATGTGCCTTTCGGACAGTATAAAGTGTCTGACAGGCAGTATGACAAGCACAATTTCCTTATCCATGACTATTTTTTTGCAAAGACACTGGATAAGGTCAGACCGGGCGGCATTGTCGCTTTCGTCACTTCAAAGGGGACAATGGATAAGAAAAACCCGGAAGTGCGGAAATACCTTGCACAGCGGGCGGAACTTTTGGGGGCAGTCAGGCTCCCGAATACAGCCTTTAAGGAAAATGCGGGTACGGAGGTCACTTCGGATATTCTGTTTTTAAAGAAGCGTGACCGGGTAATGGATATAGAGCCGGACTGGGTGCATCTGACGGAAAAAGACGGTATTGTGATGAACCAGTATTTTTCAGACCACCCGGAGATGGTATTGGGAAAAATGGAGATGGTTTCCGGGGCGCATGGCATGGAAAGCGCCTGCCTGCCGGACGCTTCCCTTCCCTTGTCGGCACAGCTTAAAAATGCGCTTTCCCATGTGGAGGGCAGCATCGAGCAGGCGGATTTTAACGAAATTGACGATGAACTGGCAAAGGAGAACATACCCGCCGATCCGGACGTGAAGAATTACAGCTATACGGTGGTGGACGATACCGTATATTACCGGGAAAATTCCATTATGAAGCCTGTGGACGTGTCGGAAAAGGCAGAGCAGAGGATTAAGGGCATGGTGGCAATCCGGGACTGCACACAGGAGCTGATAAATTTCCAGTTGGAAGAATACCCGGAAGATATGATTCAAAACAAGCAGACGGAGTTAAACCAGCTATACGATGATTTCTCCAAGAAATTCGGTCTTATCAGCTCACAAACCAATAAAAGGGCGTTCAATCAGGATTCCAGTTACTGCCTGTTATGCTCCCTTGAAAGACTGGACGATGAGGGGAACTTCATCGGCAAGGCGGATATGTTCACGAAGCGAACCATTAAAAAGCAGGAGGTTGTGACAAGCGTGGACACAGCCAGTGAAGCGCTGGCGGTATCGCTGAGTGAAAAGGCGGGTGTGGACTTAGCTTATATGTCACAGCTTGCGGGTAAAAGTGAGGAAGAAATTACAAAGGAGCTTGCGGGGGTAATCTTCCAGAACCCGGTGACAGAAGAATGGGAAACCGCAGACGAGTATTTAAGCGGGAATGTGCGGGAGAAGCTGTCAGTGGCAAGAACCTTTGCGGAGAACCACCCGGAATATGCCATTAACGTAACTTCATTGGAGGGCGTACAGCCGAAGGAGCTTGACGCATCGGAGATTGAGGTGCGGATCGGCGCAACATGGATTTCCACAAAATATATTGAGGATTTCATGCGTGAAACCTTTGAAACGCCGGAATACCTGTTTGACCGTAAGGCAATGGGCGTACAGTATTCCAATGTGACCGGGCAGTGGAACGTGAAGGGGAAAAATGCGGACAGGGGAAATGCCCTTGTCAACATGACCTATGGCACAAGCCGGGCAAATGCTTACAGGATTTTGGAAGATTCCCTGAACCTTCGTGACACCCGTATTTTTGATGTGGTGACGGAGGACGGGAAAGAAAAGAGAGTTCTCAATAAAAAGGAAACCATGCTTGCAAGCCAGAAACAGGAAGCGATACGGGAAGCCTTTAAGGATTGGGTATTTCGTGATCCGGAGCGCAGGCAGGACTTATGTGCAAAGTATAACGAGCTTTTCAATTCCACCAGACCGAGGGAATATGACGGTTCACACTTAAAATTCCCCGGCATGACACCGGACATCATACTAAGACCGCACCAGCTTAACGCTGTGGCGCATCAGCTATACGGGGATAATACGCTGCTTGCCCACTGTGTAGGGGCAGGAAAGACCTTTGAAATGATTGCTGCAGCAATGGAGAGCAAGCGGTTAGGACTGTGCCAAAAGAGCTTATTTGTTGTGCCGAACCATTTGACAGAACAGTGGGCAAGCGATTTCCTGCGCCTGTATCCGGGTGCTAATATTTTAGCTGCCACGAAGAAAGACTTTGAACCGGCGAACCGGAAAAAATTTTGTTCAAGGATTGCAACAGGCGATTATGATGCTGTGATTATCGGTCACAGTCAATTTGAGAAAATCCCGCTTTCCACTGAAAGACAGATGGCGATGATTGAAAGGCAGATAGCAGAGATTGAAATGGCAATCGAAGCCTTGAAAGCAGAGAATGGGGAGCGTTACTCCATTAAGCAGATGGAGAAAACAAAAAAATCGCTGAATACGAGGTTGAGCCGCTTAAATGATGCAAGCCGGAAAGATAATGTAGTGACCTTTGAACAGTTGGGCGTAGATAAGCTGTTTGTAGATGAAAGCCATAACTATAAGAATCTCTTTTTATACACAAAAATGCGGAATGTGGCGGGCATCGCACAGTCGGAAGCACAGAAATCTTCTGATATGTTCGCAAAATGCCAGTATATGGATGAACTGACCGGAGGGAAGGGCATCACATTTGCAACAGGTACGCCAATTTCTAACAGCATGACAGAGTTATACACGAATATGCGCTATCTCCAGTACAATACCTTGCAGCGTTTAGGTTTGGGGCATTTCGACAGTTGGGCGGCATCGTTCGGGGAAACGCAGACAGCCATAGAGCTTGCGCCGGAAGGTACAGGCTACCGGGCGAAAACAAGGTTTGCTAAGTTTTTCAACTTGCCGGAGCTGATTGCACTGTTTAAAGAGAGCGCCGACATTCAGACACCGGATATGTTAAAGCTGCCTGTGCCGGAAGCGGATTATGAAAATATTGTGTTAAAGCCGAGCGAATACCAACAGGACATGGTACATTCCCTTGCAGACAGGGCGGAAGCGGTCAGGGATAGGAAAGTGCAGCCGAACATCGACAATATGCTCAAGATAACCAACGATGGAAGAAAGCTGGCGTTAGACCAGCGGCTTATAAATGCTATGCTCCCGGATGAAGAAAATTCCAAAGCTACAACCTGTGTGGAGAAGGCGTTTGAAATATGGGAGCAGACCAAAGAGCAGAAGTCGGCGCAGCTTATCTTCTGTGATTTATCTATACCGAAAGGAGATGGTACATTTAATGTATATGAGGACATCAGGGATAAGCTCATGGCGAAGGGAGTGCCGGAGAATGAAATCGCCTTTATCCATGATGCCAATACGGAAACAAGGAAAGCGGAGCTGTTCGCAAAAGTAAGGAGCGGGCAGGTTCGTTTTTTATTAGGCTCAACCGCAAAAATGGGAGCCGGAACCAATGTGCAGGATCGGCTTATCGCTTTGCACCACCTTGATGTGCCTTGGCGTCCTTCCGACATTGAGCAGCAGGAAGGCAGGATTTTAAGGCAGGGCAACATGAATGACAAGGTAAAGATTTTCCGGTATGTGACGGAAGGCACATTCGATTCGTACAGTTGGCAGCTCATTGAAAATAAGCAGAAATTTATCGGGCAGATTATGACGAGCAAATCTCCGGTGCGGAGCTGTGAGGACATAGACGAAGCGGCGCTCACTTATGCGGAGGTGAAGGCTCTTGCAACCGGTAATCCCTATATTAAGGAAAAGATGGATTTAGATATTCAGGTATCGAAGCTAAAACTGTTAAAGGCGAACCATACCAGCCAGAAGTACCGTTTGGAGGACAATATCGTGAAGCATTACCCGATACAGATTGCTTCCATGAAAGAACGCCTTGCGGGGTATCGTGCCGATATTCAGACCTATACACAGAATAAGTTCCCGGATAAAGATACCTTTTCTATAAAAATCGGGAACCGGGTATATACGGACAAAAAAGAAGCCGGGGCAGCACTGATTGATATGTGCCGGAGCGCAAAACAGCCGAATATGGCGGTCACAATCGGGGAATATCAGGGATTCAAAATGAGTGTTTCCTATGATTCGTTCTTTTCCAAGTTTACGGTCAATTTGAAAGGCAGCATCAGTCATGAGGTGGAAATCGGCGCTGATCCGTTAGGGAATTTGCAGAGGTTAAGCAACGCCTTAGAGGGCATGGGTAAGAGAATGGAAGAAGTGGCGCAGAAACTGGAAAACGTGGAGCATCAGCTTGAAACCGCAAAAGTGGAGGTTACAAAGCCATTCCCGCAGGAAGCGGAGCTTGCGGAGAAACTGGAACGCCTGACGGAATTAAATGCCCTGTTGAACATGGATGAAAAGGGCGGCGATGGGATTGATATGGACGATGAACCGGGGAATGACGGGGAACAGGAGGAAATGGATACAGAGGAAATGGGGCATGATGCGGAAGCTGTGGCGGATGCGCCTTTTAAGCCGCAGATTAACCGGGCGGTATCGGAAAAAGTAGCGGAGCATGGGAAAGGGCAGATGTTATCAGACAGTCCGAGAGGGCGCATTTCCGTAAAAGAAAAACTTGCCGAGATGCGGCAGAAGGCTTATGGACAGAAAATGCCGGAAAAGCCGGAGATTCAGAAAAGCAAGGGAAAAGAAGAAACTTTATAACATTTAGAACAGGCAGCCATAAAAAGCTGCCTGTTCCCATTTTACAGACAGGAGGACAACATGAACAAGCATACAATCAGTGATTTATACCAGATGCAGTCACTTCCGCTTTCCGCTAAAATACGGATGACAGAATACCGTATCCGGGAATGGGTGGACTATTATGGGGATGATGGCGTTTATATCAGTTTCAGCGGGGGCAAGGACAGTACAGTTTTATTGGATATTGCAAGGAAAATGTACCCGAAAATAGGGGCTGTATATGTGGATACAGGACTTGAATATCCGGAAGTGAGGGAATTTGTGAAACAGCATGACAATGTTGAAATCATCAGACCTAAAATGAATTTCCGGCAGATTATTATAAAATACGGCTATCCAATGATAGGAAAAGAAGTGGCAGGCTGTGTATATGGCGCAAGGAGATATGTGGAAAAACTGATAGAACAGGAAAAAGGTGCAGACAGTGGGGGAATAATTCCCAATTATAGCTATATAGCGGATCTGATAGGGATAGACCGCCGGGAGGATAGGGAAAATACAGCGTACAAAAGCCTGAGCCGGGGTGAAATACCAAGTTCGGATATAAAAATGCCTGTCCGCTACCTTATCCTGCAGGGGAAATATCCGCACAAAGAAAATGGGGTGGAAACATCAGAATATTCCAAGATGTACAATAAAGAAAGATATAAATTCTTTTTGGAAGCTCCTTTTGAAATATCAGACCACTGCTGTTCGATTATGAAAAAAGCGCCTATGCACAATTATGCAAAAAAGACAGGGAAAATGCCAATGACAGCGCAGATGGCGAGTGAAAGCAGGTTAAGGACTACAAACTGGCTGAAAAGTGGCTGTAATGGTTTTAACATGAAAAGCCCTATCAGCAATCCTATGTCGTTCTGGACAGAACAGGATGTGCTGGAATATATCTACCATAACCATATACCCATTGCGGATGTATATGGGGAAGTAGTGGCAGATTGTGGAAAAGGGCAGGCACAGGAAAATTCAATGGATTTGGGGATTTTTGATACGGGGAAGCCTGTATTTGAAACTACTGGATGCAATAGAACAGGGTGCGTTTATTGTGGATTTGGCTGTCATAGGGAAAAGTCACCGAACAGGTGGGAACTTGCGGAGAAACTGTCTAATCCTGAAATCATAGATTATATGATGCGTGGCGGGGCATTTGACGAAAGTGGTATCTGGAAGCCGGATAACAGAGGGCTTGGGTTCTGGTTTGTTATAGAATGGATCAATGTGCATGGAAATCTGCATATTATCATGCCGCACCGGGAGAAATATCTTGGGCAGTACATGACGGAAGATACAGACAAGTATCTTGTTGCATAAAAATGGGAAAGCGGAGGAATTTGACAATGGGAAAAAAGAAAACAGAAGAAACGATTGTAACATTTACAGTGGCGGAGTGTGGGGAATACCACAATCTTGGAGAATATCATGAGGGTATCAGGACATTAGAGGAAGCGGTCAGATTATATCAGCAGATACCGTCGGAACGCATGAACGGTATCCCTTCCATTGGTATCAATCTCCATGTAGTGGGGACTAACAAGTTGGAAGATTCACAGGCTGACATACTTTCCGGAAGTGAGATTGATATAGGATTTATCAGCTTTATGCCGGAGTTTAGCGGGAATCCGCAGGTACAGGCAGCAATAAAAGAAATCATTGAGCTTTTTCCGGATAAAGAGGTCATTGATTATTAAGTTATAAGTTGAAATGGCAGTTGTGCAGAGGGCAGTCAGGAAAAGACTGTCTTTTATTATGCGTAAATTAAAGGAGGATTGCAAAAATGGAAACAGCAGAACAGAACACAAAACAGGTCATGGAAGAAAATGAGGCATTAAAACAGCTTATAGAACTGCTTAACCAGCAGGATATGGACGGACAGTCACAGGATTTCATGGGGATTTTCTGGTATGTGGCGGGTATGCAGATGCAGCTTACCGCAATGGTGGATGAATTACAGGGTGTCCGGGAGCAGCTTTCGCAGATGCAGGAAAACCAGCCAAAATCTGTGACAGAGAAGCTCATGGATAAAGTGGCGCACCTTCAGGAGAAAATCACAAGCCTTTCGGAATGCCTGTCATCGGTAAGAAACAATTTGGTGGAAACAGCGCAACAGGCGGTCAGCGCCTTTAAGGAAAAAGGGAAAGCGGAGATGTGCAAGGTTCTCCAGACCGGAATTTCCGGCGTGAAGTCCATGCTTTCCGATTACCGGGAGCGTCTGGTTGATGTAATGACGGACTGTGAAAAGACAGCCAACCAGATTGACAGCATCGGGGACGAACTGAAGCAGATCGGGAACAGCGTTTCCAACGTGGGCAGGCTGTTAGCCGGGAAAGGCACGAAAGAGGTATCGGATGAAAAGCCGGGTGTCGGCATGACAAGGGTAATCAATAAGCCTGTAAAAAAGGCGGTGGAGAACCTTCGGAAGAAGATTGACGGGATAGATAAGGCATTTGAAAAGCTGGATCGGCTTTCTTCCAGTCTGGATGCCGGGAAGGAAGCGGAGAAAGGAGGGCGGGTGTCCGTAAAGGATAAACTGTCGCAGATGAAAGAAAAGGCAGGGCAGAAGAAAGCGCCGGAGCAGGATAAGGCAAAGCCAAAAAGCAAAGAGGAATGTTTATAAAAATAACTGCAAATAAAAATATCCGGAACGGGGGCAGAGAGGGAAACCTATCTGCTTCCTGTTTTTATGGAGGAAAAGGAGAAATAGCTGTATGGCAGATGCGAGAACTGAAAAACAGAAAGTGAAGGAGATAACGGACAGGCTGGAGGAAGGCTTGAAGGAATTATTTGAAGGGGAAAAGTACAAAAGCTATCTGAATACCATGTCAAAATTCCATAATTACAGCGCAAACAATATCCAGCTTATCGAGATGCAATGTCCTGACGCAACCTACGTTGCCGGGTATAAGGCATGGCAGAAGAATTTTGAGCGCCATGTGAACAGGGGCGAGAGGGGTATCCGTATCCTTGCGCCTTCGCCTTATAAAATCAAAGAGGAACAGGAAAAGATTGATCCGGTCACGAATGAGCCTGTGCTTGACCGGGACGGGATGCCCGTTGTGGAGGAAGTGGAGATAAAGATACCTGCTTTCCGGGTTGTCACAGTGTTTGACTATTCACAGACGGACGGGAAAGAGCTTCCCGGACTTGGCGTGAGCGAGCTGCAAGGGAATGTAGAGCGTTACCGGGATTTTATGGAAGCACTTGCAAGGGTTTCCCCTGTACCAATCCGCTATGAGGGCATGGAAGGTGACAGGAAAGGCTATTTTATTGATTTAAACCACCCTATCGCTATCAAGGAGGGCATGGGAGAAGCGCAGACTGCAAAAACCGGGGTACATGAGGTAGCACACGCAAAACTCCATGCAAAGGAGGTTGAACAGGAAACAGGGATTGCCAAAGACAGGGAAACAAAGGAAGTGGAAGCCGAGAGCATCGCCTATACCGTCTGCCAGCATTTCGGGATTGACACGTCCGACTATTCTTTTGGGTATATCGCCGAGTGGAGCAGCGGGAAGGAAATGCCGGAGTTAAAATCTTCCCTTGATACGATACGCCGGACTTCCTCGGAGCTGATAAAGGGGATTGAAGCACAGCTTTTGGAGATTGATAAAGAACGTGCTGCAGAACAGGCACAGGAGGACATCATTCTGCTTGTGGCGAATACAGACCGTTCAGAATATGACCTTTTGAGCGTTAGGGGCATGGAACGGACAGAGCTTTTTAATTCCCTGCATGATATGAAAGATGATGACAGGCAGAGCGTGGAAGCCTACCTTGAAAGAGCCGGGGCGTGGGTAACACTGCTTGGGAATGAACGGAGCGAGGAAGTGGAGGAATACCACTTAGATTACGCTTACAATACGGATACTTATGAGATAACCGATTTTAAGGCATTGCAGGAAGAACGGGAGAGAGCTAACAAGCCGATTGAATATGCCGATGTTGTTGTCCGGATAGCCATGCCCGAAAACGGGGAGTATGAAACCATTAAAATCATAAATATGCAGTCAGAAGTGGAAAATGCCTTATATGATATGCTGCCCGGCGAAGGAAATGAGTGGGGTGGGAGTGTTACGGACTATCTGAAAGAAAAAGGCTTTGAATGTGTAACAATTATGAAAAGCGGTGGGGTAAATGACGGTTATCCGCAGTTTTATGATTTTGAGGTAGATATGGGCAAAAAGGAGATTCATGCTGCTTCGGAGCTTCCAATCATGCAGCGGGCAGAGCAGCTCATTAACCTCATGGAGTTCCACAGGTCGGTATATGGCACTGACGAGCGCAACCTGATTATGAACCATGCGTTTAAACTGGATGATATGGAGAAAACCACTTCCCTTGCATATTCCCTTGCGGAGCAGAAAGACGATTTACCTCTGCTGTTAGAAACAAAGGAAGTGGCACAGGCGGAGATAGATGCCCTTCCGGATGGCATGGTAGGTTTATCGGAGATGCACGAGTATGGCTATCTTTGGAATGAAATGCTGCCGCTGACAAAAGAGCGGGCATCAGAACTGTTTGAGGAAGGTATGGAGGTATATCTGCTCCATTCAGACGGTTCGGAAACGCTTGCTGAAGATTGGGGCGCAGTGCAGGGGCATGACGGTCTGTTTGGCGTGGAACAGGACGATTGGAGTGCTTATCTGGAACAGGGATTAGAGGAAGATGCACCAAGCCCGGAAATGCGGCTTCTGTATGGAAATGAGAGCAGGTTTGGTATCTATCAGCTTAAAGATACGGAGGAAACAAGGGATTTTCGTTTTATGGCAATGGACTATCTTGAGATGAAAGGTATCCCGGTTTCTAAAGAGAATTACACTCTGGTCTACACCGGGGAGCTGAAGGAGGGCATGAGCCTTGAAGATATTTATACCCGGTTCAATATAGACCGTCCGGTGGATTTTACCGGACATTCCCTTTCGGTCAGTGATATAGTAGTGCTGCATCAGGACGGGGAGAATACAAGCCATTATGTGGATGCTGTTGGTTACAGGGAGATACCAGAGTTTACGAAAGAACTTTCGGTATTTTCAGAAACCAGAGAAGAAAAAAATACAGATATAGAGGATGTGGCAGAAGTGGCGGAAAATACCGCAGAAAGCGGCATACAGGAAGAAGCGGATGCGGATAAATTTACCTACTATGTCATTGAGGATTTATCTGCAGGGGTAGGCAGTAATCCGGAAAAAGGCGAGGTAGAGCGATTTGACAGTCTTGTGGAAGCAATCACAAAGTTTAAGGAGTGCCGGGAGAGGGAAGATTCTGATCAGACAGGCATGACAAAGGCAGTATTTGGATTTGGTATCAATGGAAAGGAATTTGATGTTCTCCATGTGAAAAATAACCGGAACTGTGTGCCGCTTGAATTTACGCAGAATGAAGTGGAAAACAGTCGGTTCAAGAGTGATTTGCAGACTTTATATCAAGAGGTCGGTTTTGACCGGGCAGAGGTTTACCGGGAGAGAACGCCGGAGGAAACAAAAGATTTAGTAAAAGAACTGTTTGAGTTTCAGCTAAAGACCAGCGGCATAAATGATGTTTCAATGTATATGGACAGGTTTGATATTCTCTATGAACAGGGGAAAATGGGAAATCTGATGCCAGAGGGGGAGCAAAACCATATCCTTGAAAATATCCCTTTTACGGAATGGAAGAATCCGTACATAGATGCCAGTGGCAGGGAAGAAACAGAGCTTGCTTTCCAGTTGGCAGACCGCTATATCAGTATTCAGGAAGCCAGTGAAGGGTATGACTACACAATTTACGATATGGGTTACTGGAAATTGGACGGTGGGGTGTATGACAATCCGGATATAACAATCAGACAGGCACTTGATGAGATTGTGGCGGATTTGAAAGAGCCGGCGCACCGGAGCGCTTTGGAAGGCAACATACAGGCGGATGATGAACTGATACCGATTGATTATGACGGATTGATGGAAAAGGCAGAGCAGGCGGAAATGGCGCATCTGGAGGAACGTATCAGAAATGAAGTGCCGGAAGCGGCGGAAAGCAAGGTTGTAGCTGATTTTAAAGCCCGGACAGAGGAATTATGGAATGGCATCAATGGGCAGACACAGGAGGATATAGAACTTACCATATACGCCTATTTGCAGTCCAAGATTGACGAGTATGATATGGACATAGAGCTTGTGGATGTGGCGGTGTCCGGGAGCAGGTGCAGAGGTCTGGAACAGGACAATTCTGACCTTGATGTGGTTGTGGAATACCGGGGCGGGGAAACGGAGGATTTCCTGTTTAACACATTTAATGAGGACGGGTTAAGCATTGGCGGCGTGAAAGTTGACATCAACCCTATCACAGAAGGAAAGACCGGGACGCTTGGGCAGTATCTTCCGGGGGTAGAATCGTACCTTGCGGAAAGACGTGCTGCCCTGCAGGAGAGGAATACAGAACAGGCACAGGAAGAAAAGCAGACAGTGATTACCCTTACAGTGGCAGAGTGTGGGGAGTTCCATAACCTCGGAGAATACCATGAGGATATAGCAAGCGTGGAGGAAGCAATCGAAATTTTCAACCAGATACCGCCGGAGAGGATGAATGGTATCCGGAGCATCGGCATCAACATTCATACGGAAGGAACGGAAGCGTATGAGGACACACAGATGGATATTGTGTCGGGCAGGACTGCCGATCTGGAGATTTTAGATTATGTGCCGGACATTACAGACAATCCCAAAGCGGTAGCGGTAATTGCGGAGCTGATCGACAAGCTGCCGGATATTGAAGTGCTTGGCTCACTGGAAAAGTGGCAGGCGGCTTTCCTTGCCGCAGAAATAGACCAGCTTTCCTATGACTATGACACTTATCAGTACAATGATACGGTGAAGGACAGGGAAGCACAGGTAGCAAATATCGCAGAGGACATCAGGAACGGGAATACGGAGTATCTGAATGATTTCCTCAATGCCATGATTTCAGACAGCATGAGGGAGGGCATAACGGATTTATTCGGGAAAGGGACGGAGCTTGATGATAGTGAGGGTGTACAGACTGCAAGGAAGGCAAAGGAGCTTTTAGACAAACTGGCAGAGTATAAGCCGCTTGCGAAGATTGAGGAACTGGAAGAATGTAACTATAACATGATTGATAACGTCCTGAACAATGAGAAGCCAAAAGAGGAAAAAGAACACAAGGCGGGCAGGGTTTCCATAAAGGAAAAACTGGCGGAGAAAAAGGCAGTCATCGAGCAGAGGGATAAGTCAGGAAAAGAAGCTCCGGAAAAGGGGACGGAGAAAAAATCAGAGAGGGAGATATGAGCTATGGATAAATTTACAGTGGAAGAAGTCAATCTGATGTGTGTGTTTGAGGGGCAGGACAGAAGGGGCATGATTGCCGACATAAAGAATGTGATTCCCCACATACAGGACAGCGAAATGGTGGAGCTTGCCGGGCAGGTCTTAGGGAAACTGGAAACTATGAGCGATGAGGAATTTGCGGAGATTGAACTGGAAGCGGCAGAATAATTTATCGTGAAACTTTTATAGCATTATTCGACAGGAAGTGCTATAATTCTTTTTAGTCAGATTAGAGCAGGTAGGGATAGTCTGCGGTTGTCCTTTCTGGAAACGGAAAGGAGGTCGGTATGAATACGTTAGAAGTGCTTACGTTGGTGCTGGTGATTTTTGCAGCCTTGACATACATAGACAATAAACACAACCGCAAGTAACGGAAAAGGCTATCCTCTACTGCGAATAGGGGATAGCCAGTGATCCGTTTGTTTTTCTAAAATTGATTACTCGTTTCCGATTGTACAACCGTCGGACGTGCTAGAATCCTTCGGCTTCTATGATGATTATAAACCAACACTGCAGATTTTGCAAGAGGGTTTAGGAAGTGGGGGTGCTTCGGCACTCCTATTTTTTTGCGGATTTGTTGACTATATTACAGGAAAAGAGCCTTGCCTGCAAGAGATTTTTACGAATCATATAAAAAGGCAGGAAGGAAAGGGTGGGATTCAGCAGGCGTCGGCACTGTGCGTAATGTGTATAACTCCCCTTCTCATGGAGTTGTGGGCAACATTGTTTGCAGGATGTGGGAAAGCTGCATTTTGCTTTTCCATGTCCTGTGAACGGTGTTGTCCATGACGGAATGGGGAGTTATGCACATTTCCACAGTGCTTTTTTTGGCTTTTAACAGGCGATTCTCCGCCCTTTTTACCGGGCAGGGGTGTTATTCCTGTCTGGCTCTTTTGGTGCGTCTTTTAGCGGCTCTGAGCGCCCTAAATACTGGTTGAGATTTTCAAGTTTCCGGTTCAGCGTTTTCAGTTCCTTATCACAGTTTTTGTAGGTGGCAGCCAGTTCTTTCTTCTGTGCGGTCAGCTCCTGATATTCAGCTTTCAGCTTGTCAATGTTCAAGCCTTTTAGACTGATGCCCGCCTGCTCCAGCATACGCCTTGCGCCGCCATAGAGAATGATCTGGCTCTCATGCTTACGGAAATATGCATCGGGGTTTTTAGCTTTTTTGTAGGCGATGTTATAGGATTTATTTGCCTTATACTGTTCTGCATACTTGATGATTTCCGCAAGGTCTTTGATGCGGTTTTCTAACTTACGGACAGTCTGTTTTGCTTCCTTCCCGGTGGCGGCTATGGTGGCTATTTTTTGTTCCAGTTCCTTAATAGAACCGGCTTCGTTGTAAGCCTGTGCAGCTATCTTTAAATTTTCAATCGCTGCCCACCTTTGCAGTCCCGGACTGTTCTGGAATTTTTCATCAGAGGTGTCAACCAGTCTTTTGCCTGCGTAATCTTTTTTCGGGATAACAGCTTTCCGCTCCCGTTTCAATTCAATCCGTTCTTTGATGCGTTCTTTTGTGTATTCCCTGCCGAGTGACTTCACACTGCCACGTACAAAACGGTCTTTTCCAAGCGGACGGAATGAGATATATTTTGGCGCATCTTCCCCAGAACTTTCCCCTTTTATTTCATAGCCTTTTGCCCGCATCAGGAGTAGAAATTCCTCATAAGTGGAGGATGATTTTATGGCAGCATTGATGTCCTTTCTTATCTGTGTTTTCCATGCGGCACCGTTTTTGTCTGACTGCCATTCGTTATATTTTTTGCCACGCTCCCCGCCGGGGATAATGACGGAAAGGTTATGCTCGCTGCACAGCTCATCGCTTAATTTTCGGATGCGGTAATAGGTCTGTTTACAGTCGTGGTATTTGTTATGTTCAAGGTTGTCGGCAGCACAAAAAATGATGTGGTTATGGACGTGACCTTTATCAATATGTGTGGTGACAACGTAAGAATATTTCCCTTCTAAAACTTTGTCGGCAAGCTCTTTCCCTATCTGGTGCGCTTCTTCAAAACTGACCTCTCCGGGAGCGAAAGCCTGTATCAGATGATAGGCTTTATTCGGGCTGTTTTCCCGGCAGTGGTCTAAGGTATATTTGAAGTCAATCGCTGCGGTTTCCGGCGCACAGGCATAAGAGGAAATGTAGATGCTTTCATCAGTCTTATCCGGGTTACAGATGTAGGCTACCGCTTTATCAACGGTTGCTGTGATAGCATGGATTTTTGTGTATGCCATACCTGTTTCATCAACTCCTTTACTTCGTCCATATCTTCCTGATAGACATGGTTTGTACTGTTAATTCTTTTCGCAATCTGGTTCAGGCTGGAGCTGATCCGTCCAAGCTCTGTGTTGTACTCCCGGAGGAAACTGTAATCAACATCATAGACATATCCGTAGAGGATAAGTTTCCGGAGGAAAGCTGATTTGCTTTTCATGCCGGACAGCTTAAACTTCTCATCAAGGATAAACTGCTCTTTATCGTCTAAATGAAATTCATTCCGGTTGGTGCGTGTCCTGTTTGCCATTTCTGATACTTCCTTTCCTGTTTTTGGGTACAAAAAAACTGCTGTAAAATGCTCGGTTTACAACAGTCTGGTTTCGTGTCTGTTCAGTTGTTTTTGGATAGAATTATCCATGTATTATTATAGCAAATCTGCGGAAAATGTTCAAGGACTGGCAGGGAAAAAGCAGAAAGAAAATCAAAGAGGGTTAGGGATACTTCCCTATGGTAATTTCATCATACGGACGGTAGGGAAGTATGGGGAATTTCGCCTATGTGTCCGGACATAGGCAGTGCTTGCTATTCTACCCTCGACACTCCCGGAGGGTGTGTTGGTTTGTGGAGTTTTTGTGCCTTTATAATGATTCTCGACTTTCAACTTGCTTTTTGATATAATAAAAACACACAAGGCATAGGAGGAAAAACAGAAATGTTAAGACCGAAAGAAGTTGTTCAGTTATGGGTAGATGCATTCAATAAACATGATGTGGAAGCAATTACAGCCCTTTATCATGAAAATGCGACGAATCACCAAGTAGCGAATGAACCAGTAGTAGGAATTGAAGCAATCCGTACCATGTTCACAGCCGAATTTTCAACAGCGGATATGACAGCTATCGTGGAAAATATTTTTGAGGATGGGCAATGGGCAATCTTGGAATGGCGTGATCCATTGGGGTTACGGGGGTGTGGTTTTTTTCAGGTAGTGAATGGGAAAATTTTATTCCAACGAGGCTATTGGGATAAGCTTTCATTTTTGAAACAGCACAATCTTCCAATAGAGTAAATATAGCATTAAGGAGAAAATATGGAATACCGGACATTGGAAAATACAGATTCCGTTTGTATATACGAAGCGTTTACACAGGCATTTTCTGATTATCAGGTTTCAGTTGATATGCCTTTTAAATCTTTTGAAACAATGCTGAAAAGAAATGGATTTATGCCTGCGGTTTCAGTTGGAGCCTTTGCAGATAGAACGCTTGTCGGTTTTATCTTGAATGGAGTGAGAGATTGGGATAACGAAAAGACAGTCTATGACCTCGGAACAGGAGTTATCCCCGATTTTCGGAGAACAGGAATTATGGGGGAATTATTGAATCTGGTTAGCACTATATGTATAAAAAATAAAATCAGCATGTATCAACTGGAAGTGATTCAAGATAATGAGAAGGCGCTCACTTTATATAAAAAACAGGGATTTCGAATTAACAGAATATTGAATTGTTACCAACTGACGGGCAAGATAAAAGAACCGGGCGTACATAAAGTGTGGAAACTGGAACATCCGGAAAAATTACAAGATGATCAATGGACAGCGGTCAAAGATTTTTGGACTTATCCACCTTCATGGCAAAACGCAAAAGATGCTGTTTGTGCAATCGCTAAATCCTTTTCTTATACGATTGTTAAATTTGATGGAAACTTGATTGGATATGGTATTGTGGACAAAATAAAAGGAGATATTGCGCAGTTAGCGGTACATCCCCAATATCGCAGAATGGGAGTTGCCACAGAGATTTTGTTAGATTTACTTAAACAAACAAAGAGTTTAGAGATGAGGGTAATAAATGTGGATGAACGGGATCAGGCATTGAACGCTTTTTTGAAGAAATTGAAATTTAGTGTATTTGTTAAACAATATGAAATGAGAAAACATTTTTCTGATTAGGATATTGTATAGATGAAGAAGCTGACTTTGAGGACAGTTGTCAGTAAAGGAGCAGTTATGAGATATAACAAAACAATAATATTAAGTAATGGCATGGAATGTTGTTTGAGGAATGGAACAGAGAGTGATGGTCAGCTTGTAGTGGATAATTTCAATCTGACACATAGTGAAACAGATTATTTGCTTACATATCCAGATGAAAACAGTTTTAATGTCGAACAGGAGAGCCAGTTTCTGAAAGAAAAAGCTGAGAGTGAAAGAGAGATTGAATTGCTTGCCATAGTTGACAGTGTAATTGCGGGAACAGCAGGAATTGAGGCAATCGGTACAAAATATAAGGTACGGCATCGAGCAGAATTTGGCATCAGTGTTGTGAAAAAGTATTGGGGACTTGGAATTGGTAAGGCTTTGCTGGCTTCGTGTATCGAATGTGCTAAAACAGCGGGATATAACCAGCTTGAACTTAAAGTAGTTGCTGAAAATGAAAGAGCAGTTTCTATGTATGAACGGGCTGGATTTGTTGAGTGTGGAAGAAATCCCAAAGGATTTCGCTCCCGCATAGTCGGATTTCAGGAAGTCATTTCCATGAGATTGGAATTGTGATGATCGATAAATTTATTCCAGTTTCAAAATGGAGGTTACTGTCTGCTGGGGTGACTGGTTGGAGTTGTTTAGCAAAAGCCAGTATGGGGAGTAGCCAAATTTTCCTTAATGTTTTTTAAATATTATCTTCCTTTTCAGATTATGGTTCTTTCGATTAATATTACAGCATTCAAAACGAATGCCAACGCCAAAGATACACTTGTTTTGAATTTACTGACTGTTTTCAATCTCGTTTTCTATAAAATAATTTGCTATTTCAAAAGCCCTTATCCGTCTTTTCGCCAAAGTAATCTGTGACTTATATCTCTCTGGAGTTTCTTTTGCTTCAAAGGTTATTATGGTTTCCCGCAATTTATGCAATGTTGAATCAATTTGCCGTTTTGCTTCCATTAAATCTTCCTTACTATATTCCATTGTTACCCTCCATAACTTCTGATTGTTGCTGTCTTGACTATTATGTATCTTTTCTTTCCAAAATGGTATAGGCTTTTATTTTTGTAATGCTGCAAAACTTTTCTTCTGTAAGGTATGCAAAGGATATTTCCCTTTGCCGCCGCTTGCATTAAGCCGCCGCTATTGGAAAGCCAAAAGCAGCGGCTTTTTTTGCGATATGACCGAAAAGTCCAGAAAGCAGGATATGTCATCATTTGTCACTTCTTCTCAATGTAATTACCGCATGGCATAGCAAGCCAAATACAAGAGAAAAACAGCCACCGCCAAATAGTGATGCTCCCCACCCTGCACCCGACATTGTCATAAAACCGCCAACAAAGAAAATACCAATGCCAAGAAATATCCCGACACCATAAAAAAGTCCAATTGCCATATCATACTTATTAAATTGTCGTTTCTCCTTTTTTTCACATGTTTCCATTTTTGTTATTATCTCCTTCGCAAAATCGTCCATGTGGACGCCAAAAAGAAAACAAATTTTTTTCAATGTATTTAAATCGGGTTCATTAACATCTCTCTCCCAATTCGATAGCGCCTGCCGGGTAACATTCAATTCCCCGGCCAGTTCTTCCTGTGTCATTCCCGATTGTGTCCGCAGATGACGTATTTGTTTTCCTGTTGTAATATCCGTCTGTTTCTGGTTCAAAATAGTTCCTCCTCTCTGATGCTGATTTTATCAATGATATTTCGCAATAGCCAGCAATGAACGTTTGCATTGCGCAAGATGTTACATTATCTTCTGAAACATATGCCGGATCTTGTCTAAACGGCTGTTCGGGCGGCGTGGCTGAAACACAGGCTCGCCGGAAGTTTCCTGATACCCTTTTAATTCTGTAATGCAGACACTTCTTCCATTTGTATAAAAATTCAAATCATTTCTATATTCACCGATACAACGGGCAGGGATTTCCCCCTTAAAAATAACTTCATCTTTTTCAAGTCTGGTTGATTCAATGATTGCGCAATACTTTGGTGCGTCATTATAAGCCCGTGAAAGATATTCCTGCGGTGCAAAAAGGGTAAAGGAAAGGTATGGTTCCAACAGTTGTGTTCCTGCTTTTTTCAATGCCTGCTCCAACACGACAGGCGCAAGAAAACGAAAATCAGCGGGGGTGCTGACCGGGCTGTAATAAACTCCATAATCAAAACAAATTTGGCAGTCTGTCACTCCCCAGCCATATAAGCCCTGCTCCATTCCATAACGCACACCCTCCATGACGGCATTTTGAAAACTTTGGTTTAAATAGCCGAGAGATACCTCGCTTTTATATTGTGTTCCGCTTCCAACAGGAAGCGGTGTTACAGTCAGACCAATAGATGCCCAAAACGGATTCGGCGGCACTTCAATATGAATCGTGCAGCTCGCTTTTTTTTGCGGTCTTTCCAGATAAATAACCGAAGGCTCTTTCATAGCCACGCCCACATGATATTTTTCTTCTAATAGCGAACAAATAACTTCTAACTGTACTTTTCCCAAAAAAGATAATATAATCTCATGTGTAACAGTATCAATGTCAAAATGCAAAAGAGGGTCTGTATCAGCAATCTCTGCGAGGGCATTTAACAGGGCTTCCCTTTGCTCCGGCTTTTGCGGCTCTACCGTTGTCCGAAGTAATGGCATGGGATTATCAATCCGTGTTTTGTGAGGCAGGAGTTTTTCATTTCCCAGAATGTCGTTCAGTTTCAAAGTATCATCAGCTAAAATAACAATTTCTCCCGGACAGGCATGGTCAACCGGGACGATTTCACCATTTGACGGAATACACATTTCTGTAATCTTTATTTTTTCCTTTTTTGACAGCAGCAGGGTATCCCGTAAATGGAGCGTCCCATGATACAGGCGTAAATAAGAAAGCCGTTTTTTCCGCTCTGTATACTCAACCTTAAAAACATATCCACATAATTCAGACTGAATATCGTCTGTTTCTGTAATGAAAGTTTCTGTAATCGCTTCAATCAGTTTTTCTGTTCCTAAATTGTCTTTTGCACTCCCATGATAAACAGGAAACAAAGAGCAGCATCTGGTTCTTTTGCACTTTTCATATTGTAATTCCTGTATATCCAAAGAATCCTCTGCAACATATCGTTCTAATAGTTCATCGCTTCCGGAAATAATCATATCCCATTTGTCCAAATCAGAAATATCGGTCATGGTTATCTTTGGCGACAGGGAAACCTCCTGCATGACAATCATATCACTGGTAAGTTTATCTTTAATGCTTTGGTAAACACGCCGCAGGTCGATCCCATTTTGGTCTATCTTATTTATAAAGATAATTGTCGGGATGTCCATTTTCTGAAGCGCATGGAATAATATACGGGTTTGTGCCTGTACGCCGTCTTTTGCCGAAATGACTAAAACAGCTCCGTCAAGGACAGATAAAGAGCGGTATGCTTCGGTTAAAAAATCCATATGGCCGGGAGTGTCCACAATATTGATTTTATAATCATTCCAGCAAAAAGAAGTAACCGCTGTCTGAATAGTAATTCCCCGTTGCCGTTCCAAAATCATAGTGTCTGTTCTTGTAGTTCCTTTATCCACGTTTCCTTGTTCCGCAATCGCTCCACTGGTGTACAGCAGGCTTTCCGTCAATGTTGTTTTTCCTGCGTCTACATGGGCGAGAATTCCAATATTGATTATTTTCATGTGATTGTCCTCCTTTTACAGCCCCAAAAGGGCATAAAAATCCCCAGCAGTAAAATACTTTTACCACTGGGGATTATAATTTGCGGACATACACATATACAGCATACACCTGTTTGTGATTGCTGTTTTTCGGATATGTCAAAATTGATAAGGCAAAAGTATTTTTAAATTGGGTACAAAAAACCAAGCCCCCACAAAAGGGACTATCATAATCCTTTGTTCCCACTATTTGATTATAGTTTTATTTAAGAATACCTTGCCGCATATTTTTTACTCCTTTTTTGGAATGATGCTATTATATCACATTAGTTTTAGGAAAGAAAGTACCTAAAAGAAATTTTTCTTCCCCTTATATGTAACAATCATACCGACTTTCTGGCGTTCAGAATGGTTTCTGCTGTCTGCTGTGGTGTTTGGTTGGAATTGTCCAGCCAAAAGCCGATCCGTGGTGTTGTCTGCATAAATGTATCGTATAAGGTTTCGACCGTAAAGCCGGAATAGCCTGTTTTCTCCCTGTATCGTTCCCTTTCTTTTATTGTTTCCACATCTGGACAAAGAACGATAACCTCAACAGGGTATTTATGCAGATAATTTATCATTCGGTTTAATTCATCACCGTAGTAGTTATCTTGGATCACTACAGAAAAGCCGTTATCAAAGTATGACTTTGCCGCATCAGCAGTCAATTTGTATCGAAGGTACAGCTGGCGGACTGCTTCCGCTGATGGGGTAGCTGACATATTTTCTCTGCCTGAAATAATCATTTTTCGGAACACATCACCACGAAGATGGACGCATTTTTCTATTGATTTTGCCAGTAAATCGGAAACTGTAGATTTTCCAGAAGCCATTAAGCCTGTAATGAGATAAATTTTTGGATTCATTTCACTTCCTCCGGTACAAAAAATATGTACATGTAACTAATTCAACACATTTTTAATTTGAATAGGGACATTATAGCAGTTACTAAATACAAATTCAATGTATACGGAAAGAAAGGTATAAGGAGTGGGAGGGATTCCGCCGTAGTCGGCATTGTAGGAAAATCCAAAAGTTTAAATTTTCCCACAATGCTTATTTTTTGGTCTTTGGTTCAGCTTTGAATATGGTGTTTATTACGGCCCGGTCAGTACTCCGGCAGATTTCCGCCTTCTTGCGCCTGTTGTGTTGGAACAGGTATAAAAAAGCGGGAACACAAGTTTTAGAACCCTATCTTTCTTTTACCCTATTTGCGCCACAGGAATATCTTTCACGAACTTATCATGATGCTGTGAAATATGATGCGGTAATTGAAACAACTTCGTTATAAAATAATGAGGCAATTTTAACTGGAGAAATACCAGCTCGGCGGATCGGGGAATATAAAAGTGATTTGAATTTCTATACAAATGGAAGAAGCGTTTGCTTGGCAGAATTGAAAGGGTATCAGGAAACTTCAGAGGAACCTGTAGTACAACCTTGCCGCCCAAATAGTCGGTTAGATAAGGTTCGCCATATGTTTCAGAAGATAATGTAATGTCTTGCGCAATGCAAGTGTTCATTGCTGGCTATTGCGAAATATCATTGATAAAATCAGTATCAGAGAGGAGGAACTATTTTGAACCAGGAACAGACGGATATTACAACAGGAAAGCAAATACGTCATTTGCGAACACAATCGGGAATGACACAGGAAGAACTGGCCGGGGAATTGAATGTTACCCGGCAGGCGCTATCGAATTGGGAGAGAGATGTTAGTGAACCCGATTTAAATACATTGAAAAAAATTTGCTATCTTTTTGGAGTCCACATGGACGATTTTGCGAAGGAGGTAATAACAAAGATGGAAACATATGAAAAAAAGGAGAAACGACAATTTAATAAGTACGATATGGCAATTGGACTTTTTT
Organism: Clostridium sp. 1001283B150225_161107_B6; assembly: GCF_015556325.1. Taxonomy (NCBI): domain Bacteria; kingdom Bacillati; phylum Bacillota; class Clostridia; order Eubacteriales; family Clostridiaceae; genus Clostridium; species Clostridium sp. 1001283B150225_161107_B6. Next base: position 41,231 of record NZ_JADNMD010000010.1, read on the forward strand.
ATGGTGTTGGTATATTTCTTGGCATTGGTATTTTCTTTGTTGGCGGTTTTATGACAATGTCGGGTGCAGGGTGGGGAGCATCACTATTTGGCGGAAGCTGTTTTTCTCTTGTATTTGGCTTGATATGCCATGCAGTTATTACATTGAGAAGAAATGACAAATGATGACATATTCCGCTTCCTTAAAAAGAAGCGTTCTGTACAGCAAAACGAGCCACAGTTTTACAGAGGAAGGAGGTAATTAGGCGGCTAAGGGTAGCCGCCCTTGTTTTAGAAAAGAGATAGGAGAGGGAGTGGATTTACTTTGAAAAATTTTTATATGTCCGAAGATAGGCTTCCACAATAGCGAGAATTGTTGTAATCTGTTCTTCTGTACATTGTGACAGATAAACCAACAGCCGCTGGTAGTCGAGGTTGTCTGCCGGGACAGTTGGATAAAAAAACGGATCGGCGGAAATATGTAAGGCTCGTATGAGCTGCCCTAGCTTTTCAAGGCTTGGCACGTTTCCATGATTTTCGATTTCCTTGATATAGCGTGAGGAAACGCCGGATTTTTCTGCCAGTTCTTCATAGGTCAGTTTTTGTTCAGTCCTAGCCTGTTTCAGACGAAATCCCATTTCCTTGTCAATTTTCTTTTTTCTTGCCATATATGCACCTCCATGTATAGTGTATATTGCACATTTTACTTTTGAAATGTACTAATAATTCACTTTATAAGAGGGGCATAATGCACACAACGAAATAGAATAACTTTGGATATTGCATATAAAAAAACGCAGTATCCAGAGGTTTTTTGCGTGGATTTTATCCTTTGGGTACGTTTAGGGGAATTTATGTGTTCTGAACGGTCTGAGGGATATTTTTTTGACTTCGGGAACCTGTCCGGCTATTGGCGTGGGAAGGTTCTTTTATAAGGTGCTTTACTGGAAGTGAAGCAGAATATACCTTAGAGAGTGAACTATACGCACTCGTAGCTTGTGGAGAAAACAGAATAACAGATATGAATAGCGTCCAACGGGCATCAGCCTGTCAGGGCGTTTTTTATATACATAAAATTTTTACTCCCACCCGAACATCAGCCTATCGCCATTTGGCAGATACAACGGAAAGGGAAAAGGCGTATGCCTTTGTCACGTCACAACGGGGGAGGAGGTGAACTCGTATGAAGAAACCTTCTTGCCATGATGAACTGACAATCAGACATCGCTTTGACCGCCTGTGTCAGATGTCGCTGAAAGGTGAAGCGATTAACTATTACCGGCACATGGATTACCGCAGGGAGCATGAAGCCATGTTTTCTGAACTGTCTGAAAAGGAGCTGAACCAGTTGTTTGTTATGGATGAGTATGGAGTGGAAAACAGTCATTTTACAGTACATGGATATGACATTGAAGTGAAAGACACCCTGATTGCGGAAGCATTGCAGGCACTTTCAGAACGGAAGCGGAATGTAATACTGCTTTCGTATTTTCTGGAAATGAGCGATGCGGATATAGCAAGGGAAATGAACCTTGTACGCAGTACGATCCACGAACACCGGACACGCTCCCTTGAGATTTTAAGAAAGATTATGGAGGAAAAAGCAGATGAAAAAGAGATGTAAGAATAGCGAAGAAAAGAATTTGCTGCCTTTCCATATCATAAAGGCAGCATCAGAAGGCGATGTAATGGCAATCAACACAGTCCTGAAGCATTATGAGGGATACATAATTACCCTGTCCACCCGGAAAATGTATGACGAGGGAGGACGGCTGCATTTTTGTGTTGATGAAACGCTGCGCCGGAGGCTTGAAACAAAGCTGATTACGAAGATACTGGCGTTTGAAGCGGTATAAGGGGCGGCTATCTGCCCTTTTCCATAGCTGATTATCAGCGGTGTACCTTGAAAATTGAATATTGTATTGCATACAGGACGTGAGGATATGCAGAGCCACTAAGCAGATGCGCCATGACGTACCTGCCTTGTCTTATGACGGGGTGAACGTGAGGAAATGTTGAAACGGTACATTGAAGCAAAGGTAAGGAGCGAGTGAGATCGGGCAAAATATGTAGCAGTTACATGGGGCGATGAAGCATATCTGTAATAATGATACTTCCGGATTGCAGAGCAGTCTGCAATCCGGTCAATAAAATGACGGTGCAAGACCGATGTGGGCAGTGTAATGAGCTGCCACCTGTATTGCAGTTTTTATCTGCTAATAAATGGGGAGAAGCGTATTCTGCCTATTTATTAGCAGATAAGGCTGTGCAAGGAAATAGGAGGATATTTGGAAATTTACGAAAGGATGATTGCTTATGGAAGGAAAGAAGATATTAAGATATAGCATTCAATTATCTATGCTAAAACAACTATTAAATCTGAAGCTAATAAATGAGTTGGAGTATGAGCAGATTCAAAAAAAGCTAATGCGGGATTATGGGATAGTGTCCAACATTACAGCTTGACTTATGAACTGTATTGCATTATAATAAAAGCGAACACTACGATAGGAACACAAAAAAGGAGGAAGATATGGAAGTAGAAATTATAAAGGCAAACAATCCATTCGATGAATCTTCCAAAGTCCGAAAAGTAGACCGCTTGAGAGTTGCAGCATATTGTCGTGTCAGTACGGATGATGAGGATCAGATTAAAAGTTATAATTCGATGGTCAAGCATTATACCGAATTGATACAAAATAATGAGCAGTGGGTATTTGCGGGCGTATATGCGGATAAAGCGATTACAGGAACGAAAGTTGATAAAAGAGAAGATTTCCAGCGTCTGATTCAAGACTGTATGGATGGTAAGATTGATATGGTTATTGCCAAGAGCTTACCTCGATTTGCAAGAAATACATTGGATACCTTGAAATATGTCAGGATGTTAAAAGAAAGAAAAATCGCAGTTTATTTTGAGGTTGAAAAGATAAATACATTGAAAGATGGCGAATTTTTAATGACAATTTTAAGCTCTGTTGCACAGCAGGAGGTAGAGAATACCTCGGCATATGTAAAAAAGGGATTAAAAATGAAAATGAAGCGTGGAGAATTGGTCGGATTTCAGGGGTGTTTAGGATATGATTACGATGTTGCAACAAAATCAATTTCCATAAATGAAGAAGGTGCAGAAGTTGTAAGGTATATATTTGACAGGTATGTTGCTGGTGCGGGAAGCTCAATGATTGCCAGAGAATTAAATGAACAGGGGATTACAACGATAAGAGGTAATAGTTGGACATCTTCCAGTGTAATGGGAATTATCAATAACGAGAAATATAAAGGCGATATACTATTAGGAAAAACGTTTACCGTTGATCCGATTTCAAAAAGAAGATTAGAAAATCTTGGAGAAGAAGATAGGTTTTATATCAAAGACCACCATGAACCCATTATTTCAGCCGAAACTTTTGCTAGGGCGCAAGAGATTCGAGAGCGGAGAAATGGAGGAAGGAAGTCGGTTACTCCGGGGAAACGAGAGAAATATAGCAGACAATATGCATTTAGCTGTCTGTTGGAATGTGGGTTTTGTGGAGCAAATTTATCAAGGCGAAGATGGCATAGCAGTTCTAAATATAAAAAGACGATTTGGCAATGCGTTAAATCTACAAAGGACGGAAAAAGATTCTGTCCGGATAGCAAGGGAATACCGGAACAAGTAATAGAGGAAGCATTTATCGAATCGTATAAAATGCTGTGTGCAGATAACAAGGATGTACTGGAAGAATTTATTTCCAGAGTAGAAAAGACTTTGAGTGAGGATTCCATAAGAGATAAACTCATAAAGCTACAAAAGAGTGCAGATAATCTTCAAGCTAAAAGAAAAAGATTGTTGGAAAATTATCTCGAAGGAATTGTTGCACAAGATATTTACGAAGAAACAGATGTAGGTTATGAGAGGAAATTATCAGATATAAAAGCCAATTTAAAGATTTTAGAGCAACAAATGGATGATGAATTTTCTTTAAAGCAGCGAGTGGCAGATTTTAAAAAGGCATTATCAAAAAATGGTGTATTGGAGGAATTTGACAGAGGAATATTTGAGAGCATAATTGAAAAAGTCATAGTCGGTGGCTATGATGAAGATGGAAACAAAGATCCCTATAAAATCACTTTCATATATAAAACAGGGTTTAAAAATGAAATTGGAAAGGCAAAAGAGCGTTTCGACAAGTCTAAGAGTGTGAGCGATAAAGCCAAAGAATTGTGTTCCCATATCGTAGACGAGGTAAAAGGTGTGTGTTCCTATGTTAGTGACAACACATGTGGAGACCGTCACGCTTCTCGTGCGGAGACCTTGATTCTAGGCGGGATTTTTAGCGGGAAATGGAGTTGTGTTTTTACAAAAATAAAGATGGATAAGTTGCTGTGAAAGTGGAGATGGGGTAACGCCGTGTGAGTATAAAAATGATTTTTATCTCGGAGAAAGAATCTACGGGACAAAACCTTATACTTTTCTGCAAGATTAAAGTTTTCAGTTAAATATTATTGTATTTTATTAAATAGAGAAAATGGTGAAAAATTAATGAAGATTTGGATTGAGATGAGTCGGGATATAGAGCATGGTGGTAATGAATGGGGATTCACTAAATGTATATGGGCACCGACGTATAAGAAAGGTAAAGGTAGTAATAAGTCGTGGCTATATTGGGAGAATGTAAATAAGGTGAAATCGGGTGACGTTATTCTTCATCTTAGAGGAAAAGATAAGGAGGCAGAAATTGTTGGATATTCTATTGCCAAAACAGATGGTAATAGAACTGAAGAACGCCCACCTATTGCAGGTGAATGGGGTTATTGTAATAGTTTTTATAGAGCAATCTTGACTGAATTTTTAAGATTTAAAAGTTCTATTAATCTTTATCAGTTGTTTCTAGATAAAGAATTAGAGTTAAAAAGTTACTATGAGAAAAAAAGTAAACCTAAGAATTTATTTTTTACTATACAATCTGGTAGACTGCAATGCTTAAATGGTGGATATCTTTCAGAGGTTGATGCAGAGCTATTGGAAATATTATTAGATGGTATAGAAAAGTTTGATGATGAGTCTGTGCCTATTGGTGTATCTGTTTCGGCATCTATGACCTTAAAACAAATTAAAGCAAGGGTAGGACATGAACGCTTTGCAATCAATGTAAAAAATAATTATAACTATCAGTGCTGTTTTCCAGGATGCAAGGTTGCAGACAAAAATTTTTTGGTTGCTTCTCACATTGCAAGATGGGCCGATAATACAGAGAAACGTGGAAATACTTCAAATGGACTATGCCTTTGCCCTATTCATGATAAAGCTTTCGAAATAGGATACTTTTCATTGGATGATAATCTTAGAGTATGTGTAGAAAAGAAAATTGACCATAGCCAAATATTTGAAGATTATATTTCAAAATTTATAGGTCTACCAATATCCAAAGGACATATTGAACCAGATCGTGAAGCCTTAAAAGAGCATAGAAAAAGATGTAATATCCTGGATCAGGATTAAAGAGATGTCTTATATGGAGAGGATTGTATCGTTGTATCTTGATTATGCAGAATTGCAGGCGGAACGTCAGATTCCAATGAGTATGGAAGACTGGTCGAAGCGGCTGGATGGTTTTTTGGAATTCAATGGAAATGAAATTCTTACAGATGCGGGAAAAATCAGCGCAGAACAGGCAAAACTTTATGCAGAAACAGAATTTGAAAAATACCGCATTGTGCAGGATAGAATGTTTATATCAGATTATGATAAATTCTTACTTGAACTGGAAGAAAAATCAAAGGAGTAATTTAGCTTAAAATTGGTAAAAATGTTTCTGCCAAGGCTCACTTCCGCCCTTCGGGAATATTTTTCACACCCTCAACACATGTGGAAACCGTGGTTCTGCTGGAGAAGAAAGCCCAGTAAATCAAAGGGGCTCGGGGATTTGACGTGGATATGTTGGTGTGCTTTTGTGGTTGATTGGGGAGAAATATGTTTCCAGTTACTGTGGTGGGGTAAAGAAATTGAACGTTTTGGCAAATAGAATCGTAAGTTAAGGAGGGAAATCAATGAGTAACGAGACTAACAAATTAAAATTGCTTGAAGCAGAAAACAAATCCCTCATAAATGAAATACAATACTTAAGATCTTTGCTTGAAAAAAACGGGATAGAATATTCCGAAGGAAGTCTTTCCCCAAACGAGAATATTGAGGAAATCCAGCCAGAATGCGTTATTAACGAAAATATTACTGTAGAGCAGATTGATTTATTTATCACTCTATTTCATGGCAGAACAGATGTATATGCAAGACGGTTTATTAGTAAGGCCGGAAATGTTGGATATTCCCCTGCGTGCAGTCACTTTTGGCAGTATGGTTTATGTCCCAAAAGAGAAGGCAAAAAGACGAAATGTTTTGATTGTCCCAATCGGAGTTGGATTAAGCTGAACAGGAGACTGCTCCGGGAACACCTTGAAGGAAATAGAGAAGATGCCACCGATGTAATCGGTGTTTATCCGATGCTGCCAGATGAAACGTGTTTTTTTCTGGTATTTGATTTTGATAATCATGATAAGAGGAAGGAAACAGACGAAAATGAAGGTGCGAATACTGATACTGCCTGGATAGAGGATGTAAATGCAATGCGCCAAATTTGTATAAACAACGGTGTTGATGTATTGGTAGAGCGCTCAAGGTCAGGAAAAGGTGCACATGTATGGCTCTTTTTTGAAAGCCCAATTGCAGTTTCTACAGCAAGAAGATTTGGCATGGCATTATTGACGAAAGGTGCTGAATCAGTGGAGCAAAAAAATTTTAAATCGTATGACCGCATGCTGCCGGTACAAGATAAAATGCCGGTCGGAGGATTGGGGAATCTCATCGCGCTACCAATGCAAGGTCAAGCATTAAGAAAGGGAAATAGTGCTTTTATTGACATCGATTGGAGGGTCGTTCCTGAACCATGGAATCTTATGAAAAATGTTAAAAAACTGACGCCACAGTATGTTGATGAAAAAATAAAGGAATGGACTTCCGAGGGGGTATTGGGGATTCTGGCTACTGATCTGAGTGGTGATGTGCTGGCAGAAGGTGACATAAATAAAACAAAGCCATGGGAGAAAAAAGAAAAGCAGTTTATTATAAAGGATGACATTGATGGAGTTGTAAATATTGTATCAGCAAATCAGTTATATGTAGAGAAACAGAATATAAAAGCACGTACTCTTAATCGGATTCGTAGACTGGCAGCATTTAGTAATCCGGAATTTTACAAGAATATGGCAATGGGATTTTCAACAAATGGAATTCCAAGAATTATTCAGTGCAGCGCAGATACGGAAAAATATATCTGCCTTCCGCGGGGATGTGAAGATAAAGTGCTGGAATTATTTCATGAGGCGGATGTTGCATATCATTTAACAGACCAAAAAGAAGATGGCCGCTGCATTAAGGTGAATTTCATTGGGGAACTGTATCCGGAACAGTTAAAAGCGGCTGAAAGAATGCCTCAGTACCATTATGGGATACTTGGTGCTGCTACCGGATTCGGAAAGACCGTGATTGGGGCCTGGATTGTTGCTGAATGCAAAGTAAATGCATTAATATTAGTTCATAATCGGGAGATTATGAAAAATTGGATAAATGATTTAGAGTCTTTTTTAGAAATCGAGGAACCATTACCAACATACCAGACGAAAAGAGGGATACGCACAAGAAAGAGTTTAATTGGAAAACTATATGGTGGCCATGACTCACTTGGAGGTATTGTAGATGTAGCGATGATTACTTCCTTTGGGAAAAATGATCTGATTGATGAAAGAATAAAAGATTATGGCTTGGTTCTTGTGGATGAATGTCATCATGCAGGAGCACAGACGCATGAAGCTGTAATCAGAGAAATACAGGCCAGAAGAATATATGGTATGACGGCAACACCTAAGCGCGAGGATGGGTTGGAACAAAAAGTATTTATGCAGCTTGGACCGGTCAGATATCGTCTGACGGCGAAAGACCGAGCCAAAATGCAGGATTTTAATCATTATGTATATCCACGATTTACAAGTTTAGTAGATACATCAGAGAAAAACTGGAGTATCAATGTACCAATTGACGAAAGTGTTGTTCTGGTGGCGATTGGAAAGTATATTGGCGAAGGTTTTAATTATCCTCGGCTTGATACAATGATGCTGGCGGCTCCGATATCCTGGCAGGGAAAAGTAGAGCAGTATGCCGGACGTTTGCATCGGGATTATGAAGGTAAAAAAGAAGTTATTATATATGATTATGTGGATTCACATGTAAGGGTTTTGGAACGTATGTATCACAAAAGGCTGCGAACATATAAGAAAATCGGATATGAAGTTTGTTTGAATTTGTCTCTTGACAAACAAAAAGCAAATGCGATATTTGACATGTAGTCATATTTGGCAGTATACGAAAAGGATTTGTTAGAGGCAAACAAAGAGATTGTAATTTCAAGTCCTGGCATTAACAAGGCAATGGTTAAATGGACATTGGAAATAGTACAGAATAGACAGTTGAATGGAGTTAATGTGAAGATATTGACGTTGCCTTATGAAACATATCCTGAAAACCGCATTGAAGTAATCAGAGAGCTTATAATGGAATTAAAGCAATCCGGAATAGATGTCAGATTAAAATCAGGTATGCATGAACATTTTGCTGTGATTGACAGATGTATTGTCTGGTATGGGAGCATCAATTTGCTGTCTAAAGCCAGGGACGAGGATAGCCTAATGCGTGTACAAAGTCCAGAAATCGCAGATGAATTACTTGAGATTTCTTATAAAGAATAAGATTTGCAGTTACGAGGTGGAGGAATGCCAATGAAAAAAGAAATGACAGTAACTGAATTAAAGAGATATCTTTCTGATACTGATGCTGCCGATTAAAAAAACTGCTCTGTCAGATATATAAAAATTCTGAGACGGCAGAAAAAATGATTAATGTTTGTATATTAGGTAATGGCTATGAGAAAAAACTATTGGCTCAGTATAAAGAAAAGATGTATAAAGTATTCTTCTCGTGCGCAAACCCTGATTCTAGGCGGGCTAGTGGGATTATTTAAAGAAAATAGAGTTGCGTTTTTAAAGGAATAGAGATAGATAAGTTCCCGCAGATAGGGGCACGGGGATAACGCCTGATAGTTCAAAAATGAAGGTTTTGTTATGTGAATTAAACTATGTAGACCTATATATGCAGGGTAACAGACTATACCCCGGGAGGACCGTATGAATCTTAAAGAATATCAGTACTTATGGCAGGAAGAAAGCATATACTATGCGGAGCGTGTCAGCCGGTACAGCTACGTCATTACAACCCGTCCTCAGGAGGCCGGAGAGGACCGCAAGGTACTAATTATAGAGGATGATGAAGTATATAAAGCAGTCATACAGAAAATGCTGGATGCGGGCCGTGCGGTTGACTGCGGACGATGGAAAGAGGATGAATGCGCAGAACAGCCAATAACCACTCAGGGAGGTCTGATGGAACTGGCGGAAATGGAATATGCCTTGGAGAAGAAAGGTATCGTCAGCAGGATTGAGCCTGAGCCGCCCTACCCCCTGTATTGGTGTTGCAGAGAAACGGTGTGGAAAGAATAATATCATTTAAAAGGTAATCGCTAATTGAAAGCAGCTTTTCATTATAAGGGAATTCCATGGAATCAGATTCGTAGTCCGCAGAGGAACTGGACCGGCATGCGGCAAAACTGAAAAGGCGGGAGTAAAATGAGTAAATACAATAATTTGTGGAAATATGTGCAGGAAAACGGAAGCCAGTCATTCAAGCTGACGTTTGATGAAATTGCTGAAATTGCAGGTATAGAAATTGACCACTCTTTTTTGAAATTCAAAAAAGAATTAACAGAGTACGGTTATGAAGTCGGTAAAATATCCATGAAAGAACAGACAGTTATTTTTAATAAAATAGATTGCTGAAATTTTGTTTGCAGTGTTGGCTTTTGTATGGTTTTGCATATATATGGTTCGGTTTTCCGCGGATGGAAGGACAGAAGAGGTGATTGTAAACAGAGACAAAGAACCGTATAAGGAATCTGATATTGAGCGGGATAAAATCCAGGTGATGAATCGGATTAATCGCTTATGCGGGCGCACAGGAAATGCAGAACTAATGTTAAAAAACATAAAATCAGGGCAATAAAGGAAGCGGGAGGCAAGAGAAAAATACGAAAAAAGTTGATTAAACTCAGAGGGAGAAGTGGAAAAAATAATGGATTATAGACACCTAAAAGAGCGGTTGATAAATATGTTTGACCCCGAAAAACTGCGTTCTCTTCCGGAAGAATGGGGCTTTTATAATGAGACAGAAAGAGATATAAGGCGCATCGGATATGCCACCAATCTAACAAATGAAATCATAGAAAAAGCGGAGGAAGAAGAGGTGGATTTCCTTCTCACACACCATGATTCATGGGAATTCATATATGGACTTAAGGCGCAGTGCAACGAAATGCTTCAAACATCCGGTATCACCCATGCCTTTTTTCACGCACCATTAGATGATGCAGACTTTGGCACAAGTGCATCGCTGGCGAAAGCCTTGGGAATGAGAAATTGTAAAAAAGTAATGCCGTACAGGGAGTTGTATTATGGGGGAATTGTGGGTGAAATAATACCCATGGATTTTGATTCTTTTGCAGTAACGCTTACTGAGATATTGCAGGAAAGTGTGCGCTGCAATCGGAACAATGACAGGCCAATCCGGCTGATTGCTGTTGCTGCGGGCGGGGGAAACATGACCGGTGATATGAAGGCAGCGGTGGAGCTGGGATGTGATACATATGTCACAGGGGAATATGCTCTGTATTCACAGCAATATGCCAGGTTTTGCGGGATGAATCTCTTTGTAGGAAGCCATACCAACACAGAGATTTTAGGTGTGAAAAACATGGCGGAACAGCTGGCCGGCGGAAACCAGGTGGATTTAATCAGAATCAAGGAACCAAATGATTAGTTTTTAAACATAACCCATTGACAAAAGGAGGTTCAGAAAATGAAGAAAGTAAAGATAACTGTTTTAAAAACCACCCTGGACAAAGAACTGGCCCTGGAATACGGGGCAGAGGGCCTGACAGCCTGTCCCATGATGAAAGCAGGACAGGTATTTTATGCGGACTATGCAAAGCCTGAAGGGCTTTGTGATGAGGCATGGAAGGCCATTTACCAATATGTGTTTGCCCTGGCCCATGGCGCTGGAAGTGAGCTGTTCTATTATGGTGATTGGATTAGAAAACCGGGAGTCGCCATATGCAGCTGCAATGATGGACTGCGGCCTGTTATATTCAAACTGGAGTCTACTGACCAGGAATCTGCTATGGATTACGAGCCGGTCCGGTAAGAAAACTGCAGCAGTTTAAACCGTTTAAAGGGTTCATATCAGAAGAACAATGCCCGCCCGCCATACTGTACTTAGAGATGATACAGCATGGCGGGACGGGCATTACTTTATGGAAATTTACTTATCTGCGCAGTATATCACACGTCAATCCGACTGTTCCTGCCATCATTTTTCCGGACTCTGAAAAATAGAAAAACCAGGAGGAAAATAGGTAAACAGCAGAAAACAAAGCAGCAGAAGGAACACGGCCATGGATGTTACGTGACTGTATTTTCCCAAAAGGCAGTTTCCCGACAGCCTGCGGTATATGAGAAATGCAGCAATCACGGAACTGTAAAATAAGGCTATATCCAACACAAGGAAGTTACGCCCCAGCAATTTTGTATAGGAGTAAAACAGGACTGGTATCAGGAGGGTTCCCATGAGCAGTCCGGCATGAAATGCAGATGTGCGGCAGGGGTCGGTCACACCCTTCAGGCTCCATAGTCCAAACAGGAGCATGGGGAAAAACAGCAGTTTCATATGCTCCCAAACAGATTCATTGACAGGGGAAATGAGGCCGATAAGGGAATTGCAGCCGGACCAGCGGTAGGTGAAATGGAGAAGCGTCCCCATCAGGGCTACGGACAGAATCCCGGCAGTTGTTAGTGAAGTATTCATATGCACCTCCTGTTACACTGTATGAAACCAGGTCATATGATAGAACATTGGACAAAGATTGGAAGGGCTTTCGTTTTCTTTTTGACAAATATTATAAAACAATGTACACTGAAAGTATAACTTTAAGTCATGAATATGCCTATGGAGGGATAATATGCTGAGGGATGGTATGGAAGACGGATTCAGCCCGGGTTCCATGCTGCATTTGTGGACAGCCCAGACAGATGCAGTCCTTGATTGTATCAGGGAGAATGGATTTTCACAGGTTAAAATGGAGTTTATTGACAAAAAGTATGAGGAGAGCGCCTGGGTGTTTAAGGAGGCGTACGGCTTTTTTAAACAGAGGGCCAGGCTCATGGTGGAACCGCCTGATGGAGCGGAGTCTCCTGTCTGGCTTTTTTTTGACCCGAACTGGGTATATTTGTCCCAGGACAGTTATCTGCTGGAGCTGTCCGTTCCCAGGGAGCGGGTTGTTCTGTTTGACCGTGAAAAGTGGCAGAAGGTACTGAATCTTTCCTATGTGGGTAAGAGTCAGGAGGACGAAGCCAGGTTTGAACAGAAAATGAACCGGATGGGAGTGTCTACATACTGGGAAGTTTTTCAGTCGGCCTTTTATCCGTACCTGAAGTCGGAAATCAGGAAGAGCTGGGACCGCATATTTGATATAGACAATACGGAACAAATCAATCTGGGAGCTGCTGTGTGGCAGCTCAGGCAGGAGGATGTGGTGGGGATAAATTCTCATTCAGCTTCAGAAGAAAGGGATGGTTTTAGTGGAAAATGAACGAGTGAGGAGAAAATATTTTAAGGACTTAAACCGAAAAGTTTACATAGAAAGGGCTTTGGAAATCATCCGGGATGAGGGGACCGAGGCCATTTCCATACGAAGGATGGCCAAGGAATTCCAGTGCAGTACCACCAGCATGTACCGGTATTTTGAGAATGTGGAGGAGCTGCTTTATTATGCCAACCTGGGGTATCTGGACGAGTACCTGGAGGAGCTGAACATCCACGAAAAGGAGTGGCATGATATCTGGGACATGCACATTGGCATATGGGAATGCTACTGCCGCATTGCCTTCCGCTATCCCCAGGCCTTTGATATCATTTTTTTCAGTTCCGCCAGCCGGAACCTGACCACGGCCATCCGTGAGTATTATGACATGTTTCCGGAGCGAATCAACATAGTCAGCCCCTATCTTCAGGTTATGCTTCAATCCACGGACCTGTTTGAGCGTGATATGGTCATGGCGGAGCGCTGCGCGCAGGCAGGCGTGATTACGGAGGAGAATGCCGTGAAGATGAACCGTATGGTCTGCCTTTTGTATAAGGGGTACCTGAAGGACATCCTGGATTATGGCCTGGAGCCGGAAGCGATTGAGGATAAGGTCCAGGAGTTTAAGCGCGATGTGGAAGTTATTGTAGGCATATATGCCAGCGACACCCTGGGCCATGATTATATGGCAAATGCCAGATAGAAAACCACCAGAAATAAAATGAATTGCCGCGGCCGTCAGAAGTGATTTCCGCGGCTCATTTTTTATGGAGCCGGAGCGTGTTCAAAATTTATTTCTGCCCGGATGTTGGAACGTGATTTTCAGATGCACTCAGAAGAATGTAATTTTCAGACGCACTCAGAAGCTTCATGGGAAAATAGTAAATATAAAATGCCAAACAGGAGGGATTGATATGAGCAAAAAAACAGAGAACGGATTTTACACGGTTTACACCAGGCAGTCCGGAAAGGTCCTGGAGGAATTGGAGAAAACAGGGTCCTACCGGGTGAAGGAGGATTATATCAGGATGAAGAATGACTCTATTTCAGAGTACTACCTGAAACTTTACCGGTGGTTTGCTGAACGGTGCAGGGAGAGGATTGATGTTCCGGAGGGCTGCTCATTTCCCATATGGCTGTCCATGCATGACGAATACAGATTGAGGAACACGGAGGACACCGTGTGCTTCACGCTCAGGATACCGGAGGACAAGGTCCACGTCATCTCCGAGTATGCCTGGGGGTTCCGGGTCAATTATATGTATGTGCCGTTAAATCTGGAGGACGAGCGCGCCTTTAACGAGGAGCTGAAGCGGTATGGGATTGAGAATGAAATGGCCCTTGTGACAGAGGCGTTGGGCAACTATTATCCCATGCTGAAAAAGAGAATCATAGCCAGCTGGGACCGGGTGTTTGAGCTGGAGCCCAACTCCCCGGCGGACGAATTAGGGGTATGTTTTGAGATTAAACAGGAATGGATTCAGACAATTGAGACTCTTACATGATGCATAAAGTTACCATGGTATTATCCAACAATGTTCTGAAAATCGTCAAAATGCACAAAAAGGCTTGCAAACCGGGCAGTTAATGTTAAAATATTAACTGTTAATAGCCGGAACTATAGAAAATTTCTATAAGAAAGGAGCAGTTCATTTATGAAACTGGAACTCGGTAATTTTTATGTAAAGGATATCGTTTTTGGTGACAAGACCAAGTATGAGAATGGTGTCCTTACGGTAGACAAAGAGGATTGCCTTGCCTTTGTCAAGAAAGACCCGCACATTACGGAGGCAGATTTAAGAATTGTAAAGCCTGGCGATATGGTGAGGCTGGTACCTGTTAAAGAGGCAGTGGAGTGCAGGGTAAAGGTAAACGGGGACGCATTGTTCCCAGGTTATACAGGACCGCTGTCACAGGCTGGAAATGGAAGGACACACTGTCTGAAGGATATGAGCCTTTTGGCTGTGGGCAGACACTGGGGAGGTTTCCAGGACGGGCTCATTGACATGGGAGGGGAAGGCGCTAAATATACATATTTCTCCCAACTTAAGAATCTGGTGCTGGTTGCGGATACAGATGAGGATTTTGAGAAACGGGAGCAGCAGAAGAAGAACAGGGCCATCAGGGAAGCTGTTCACAAACTTGCTGAATACATTGGTTCCTGCGTAAAGGATATGGAGCCGGAAGAGGTTGAAAGCTACGAGCTGGAGCCGGTCATTAAGAGGGCGCCTGAGACTGAGAAGCTTCCATCCGTTGTATACGTGATGCAGCCGCAGTCCCAGATGGAGGAGATGGGCTACAACGACCTCTGCTATGGATGGGACTGCAACCACATGCTTCCCACCTTTATGAATCCCAATGAGGTATTGGACGGAGCCATGATATCCGGAAGCTTTATGCCATGCTCTTCCAAGTGGGCTACCTATGATTTCCAGAACTGTCCTGTCATCAAGAGACTGTACAAGGAACACGGCAAAACCCTTAATTTCCTGGGCGTTATCATGTCAAACCTGAATGTTGCCCTGGAGCAGAAGGAGCGTTCCGCATTATTTGTGGCACAGATTGCAAAATCCCTGGGAGCAGACGCAGCCCTGGTGACAGAGGAAGGCTACGGCAATCCGGATGCTGACTTTACAGGCTGCATCGTTGCGCTGGAAGATGCCGGCGTTAAGACCGTAGGTCTTACAAACGAGTGTACAGGCCGTGACGGCAAGTCCGACCCGCTGGTTTCCATGGATGAGAAGGAAGATGCCATTGTATCTACCGGTAATGTTTCTGAATTGATTGAACTTCCGCCAATGCCTGAGGTAATCGGCGAGCTGGAAGCCCTTGCCAGGGACGGCCTGTCAGGCGGCTGGGCCGGGGATGAGATTTTAGGACCGTCAGTGAGACCGGATGGCTCCATCATCATGGAAAATAACGCCATGTTCTGCGGAGACCAGATTATCGGCTGGTCCACCAAGACTGTCAGGGAATTTTAAGGAAAATCAGTGAAAGGAGTTTCGTTATGAAGAACGTTATCTGTTATATCAACCAGTTCTTCGCAGGCATTGGCGGCGAAGACAAGGCTGATTTTGAACCGGAAATCAGAGACGGCGTCATGGGACCTACAGCAGCTATCAATCAGATGCTGACAGAGCTTGACGCCCAGGTCACCACAACCATCATCTGCGGTGACAACTTTATGAGCACACACAGGGATGAAGCCATTGAAAGGATTCTGACTGCATTAGAGGGCAGGGAGTTTGACCTTTTCCTGGCCGGACCAGCCTTCCAGGCCGGCCGTTACGGCGTTGCCTGCGGCGAGATTGGAAAGGCGGTTGCCGCCAAGTTCGGCGTACCGGTTATCACATCCATGCACGCAGAGAACCCTGGTGTTGAGATGTTTAAGAAAGAAATGTATGTCATGATAGGAAGCCATTCTGCAGCCAGCATGAAGAAGGATGCAGGCGCTATGGTAAAGCTGGCGGATAAGCTGTTAAAGGGCCAGGCACCGGAAGGACCGGATGCAGATGGATATTATGCAAGAGGCATCCGCCATCAGGTATGGCGCGGGGACGGCGTGACTGCTGCTGACCGTGCAGTGGATATGCTGATTGCCAAGGCATCCGGACAGCCGTACCAGTCTGAGCTGATTATTCCCAAGAAGGATTTGGTTCCCATTGCACCGGCTCTTAAGGATTTAAAACATGCCAGGATTGCGCTGGCCAATACCGGCGGTATTGTTCCTGTGGACAATCCGGACAGGATTCAGTCCGCGTCCGCAACACGCTGGGGCAGATATGACATCTCCAAGATGGACCGCTTAGAGAGCGGCGAGTTTAAGACAATCCACGCCGGCTTTGACCCGGCTGCTGCCAATGCAGACCCCAATGTCATCATGCCTGTGGATGTTATGAAAGAATTCCTGAATGAAGGCAAATATGGTTCTCTCCACGACTATTTCTATTCAACCGTAGGAACCGGAACCACACAGGGAGAAGCCAGAAGAATGGCTAAGGAAATCATACCGCTTCTAAAGGAGGACCATGTGGATGCCGTTATCATGGTCTCCACCTGAGGGACCTGTACTCGTTGCGGGTCAACGATGGTAAAAGAATTTGAGCGCGCAGGATTCCCTGTTGTACTTATGTGTAACCTTCTTCCGGTTGCCCAGACGGTTGGCGTAAACCGTATGGTTCCAACCATATCCATTCCATATCCTCTTGGAAATCCGTCAACCTCCAAGGAGGAACAGCATCTGCTCCGCCGCTCCAGAGTGGAAGCAGCACTGGATGCGCTGGCTACGGATATTAAAAAGCAGACCATTTTCAAAGTAGGAATCTAGGATACAGGCCGGTACGAAATAGGGTTCTGTATGCCATGAGTGATGAGTGGCTTTGTGTGCCGCCTGACAGGGGGGCCTGTCAGGCGGCAATTTGTTTGCTTGAAGCTTTTGTCTGGCTGTCCAGAATCATTTTGCCGGCTGTCCGCATGCTTTTAGGAGAAGGAGAGGGCCTATATGAAAGACAAAAATCAGGTATTCGTGGTTTCATTAGCGATAACCATTATCATGGCAATATGGGCGGTTGCCTTTAATGCCAATTTTACAGTTGTATCAAATGCTGCATATTCATTTCTGACCAATAACTTTGGCTGGCTTTATCTCATGGCCATGACCGCATTTGTTATTTTCTCCATTGCCATTGCGTTCAGCAAATGGGGAAAGATTAAACTTGGACCAGATGATTCCAAGCCTGAATATTCCACCATATCCTGGTTTGCCATGTTGTTTGGCGCCGGTATGGGTGTGGGACTGGTATTCTGGGGAATCTCTGAACCGCTGGCACATTTTTCAAATCCCATTCCGGGAATAGAGGCTGGTACGGAAGCAGCCGCAAATTTTGCCATACGGTCCAGCTACATGCACTGGGGGCTGCATCCGTGGGCTAACTATTGTATCATCGGACTGGGTCTTGCCTATTTCCAGTTCCGCAAGGGAAAACCAGGACTTATCAGCTCCATTTTTGAACCCCTTATCGGTGAAAAGGGAATCAACGGATGGGTCGGAAAGACCATCGACGTACTGGCAGTGTTCGCCACGGTAGCAGGCGTTGTTACCTCCCTTGGACTGGGCGTTATGCAGATTAATGCAGGCCTTAATTACCTGTTCGGCATTCCTACGACCCTGGTGATTCAAATCATTATCATAGCGGTAATAAGCGTTATCTATATATGGTCTGCTGTTGACGGCATCAGCCGCGGCATCAAGATTATTTCCGACGCTAACTTATATATAGCCATTGGCCTGATTATTGTTACATTCCTGGTAGGGCCAAAGCTTGAGATTCTTAACAACCTGACAAACGGGCTGGGACAGTATCTGCAGAACTTCTTTGGAGACAGCCTTATGATTAACAATTACGGCGACAATACCTGGGTGGGAGCATGGAGAGTGTTCTACTGGGCATGGTGGATTGCATGGGCTCCATTTGTGGGTTCCTTCATTGCACGTATCTCCAAGGGCAGGACCATTCGGGAATTCATCGCAGGCGTGGTGCTGGCACCGGCCCTGGGTTCCATTCTCTGGTTTGCCATTATGGGAAGCCTGGGACTGCATCTGGGTATGGACGGCACACTTTCCGTTGCACAGATTGCGGATATCGCAAGCAAGCCAGAGACAGGACTGTTCATTGTTATGGGCAAGTACCCTCTGGGAATGATTCTGTGCGTGGTATCTCTAGTGCTGTTATGTACATTTTTCATTACCTCGGCAAACTCCGGTACCTTTGTGCTTGCCATGTTCTCATCCAAGGGTGACCTGAATCCGAAGAATGGAAGAAAGGTGCTGTGGGGCGTGGTGCAGTCTCTTCTGGCTGTAGGCCTTCTGATTGCAGGAGGTTTGAAACCCCTTCAGACTATTTCCCTTGCAGCGGCATTCCCCTTTATATTCATCATGCTGTTTGCAGGGGCTGCCCTTGTAAAGGCCCTGATGAAAGAAAAATAGTCAGAAAACAGTTATGTGTTAGGAAAAACAGATAAGGAATATGCGGGTGCAGAGCCCGAAGAGTAAAATTGGATGTCCTGAAAGCAGCCTTATAATAAAAGGCAGGCTTTCAGGGCATTTTTGTTTTCGGGGGTGAAGGACTTCAGAAGCATTGGTAGAATATTAAATAAGGAAGGAATTGACATTTTGGTTAGTGGATGCTAATCTTATCATATAAACAGATAAATGGGTACAATGGTAATAATGCAGATGAGTAAAAGGGAGATGAAATTATGTCAACAGCCATTATATGTACAGTCCTGATTGTCATTGCAATCATCGGAATCAAGAGCTACACCAAAAAACTTACCTCCGGGTGCTGCGGCTCTTCTTCCCAGCCATCGGTGAAAAAAATCAAGGTAAAGGATAAGGATAAATCCCACTATCCTTATACCCGGATTCTCAAGGTGGACGGTATGTCCTGCGGCAATTGCGCCAGCCATGTGGAAAATGCCCTCAACAGCCTGGAGGGAGTATGGGCCCAGGCGGACCTGGAAAAAGGCGAGGCCCTGGTGCGGATGAAGCAGGAATATGAAAACAATGAGCTTAAACAGGCTGTTAAGGACGCGGGATATGTGGTCTATAAAATAGAAGAAAGTCCTGTGTGTTCAAACAGGTAAATGAAGAAGGTAAGGGCCAGCAGGTCGGCGCTGCCTCCGGGGCTTATGTTGGATTTTATAAATTCCGCATCCAGTGATTCGATATAAGGAATCGGGTCTGCGTCTGCAAATGCCGGGTCGTTTAGCTTGCCGCGAAGGGCGGCCTGTATTTCCTTCATGGCCTCATAGGAGGAACGGTTGACAATATTGGTGTCCTCAGAATAGGCCATGATGTACAACAGGGTCATGGCTCCAGCATCGTTGAGGGAGAGTCCCCTGCCCACATGGTGCTTCAGTACGGGAAGCGCTACCTTAAGTACGGTATGGTAACCGGACAGGGCCTCGCCCCTTGCGCCTTTCATACCGTACAGGGCGTATAGCCGTTCTCCGTTTGTACGGGCGTTTTCAGCAGTCACATGATTAAAATCCTCAAGCACGTCCGCCACCAGCTTCTGGTTTATCTCCAGAAGGGCATCCGGGGAGTATGGAATATGGTTGGCATACATGTATCCCAGGGAGCCGTTCATGATGGCCAGGGAAAATATAAGTCCCTTATGTGTGTTTACCTGGTTGGTGGCCCGGAACATGGTTTCCTCGGCCTGGATTCCCAGGGAACGGAGTCTGGAAAAGATGCGGGAAAATGGTTCGTGTCCGTTTTCAATGCCGCACAGGGCAAATTTTTCAAAGTAGTGATTCAGAGAAACAGCGCTGGCCTCAAAGGTAAAGATGTCCATATCCTTATGGGCTCCCGTATTGTTCCGGTCCACCAGCCCTGGCTTGGGAGTGACACTGACTTCATATAAAAGAGCCTGCATGGACAGGGAGGACAGCCTCTTGGCATGCTGTTCAGCAAAATAGCTGCTCATAATCCTGCATTCCTGTTCCAGAAGCTCCTTTACGGAGTGGGTTCTGGCACGGCTGCACACAAATGCATCCTGGTTGCAGATAAGACATTTCCGGCCGGAAAAACCCAGGTCTGTCCTGGATATTTTCATACCGTCTGTCCGAATCACATCAATGTCAAACAGCCTGCCAAAAGCAACAGAGTCTTCTAACAAACAGAGGATTTCTTTCACAAACCGTACATCCCCGTCTACCACCCAGAAATACTCATGCCCTGTATGGGATGTGACGGTATGGGTTGCAAGGATGGGGATTTTCCATGCATGGCACTGGGTTTCTATGAGACGGATGCCCTCATGAAAGGTCCGCAGAGCCAGGGGAAAAACCTTGACGGGTCCTACTATGTTCAGGGTAAAGGAGATTACAGGCAGGTGATATTGGGACAGAAGCATTCTCTGGATATCCTGCCGGTGTTCCCTGGCGTCCAGCATGTCTTCAAGTGAAACCTCCCTGCCTGTGACCAGGGTTGAAAGATTGATGTTCATGTGCAGCCTCCTGTGATTGGTATGTCGGTTTGATACCATTGTATCCGGTAATAGGAAAAAACACAAGGCAGGGAGGACGGTTGTTTCCCGGGACGTTTTTCAGGCTGTTTTCCGGGCAGCGGCTTTCATGGTGGTTGTCTTAACATCCGGGGAAGTGTATAATGGGGGAAATAATGACAATGAAGGATATAATGGCATTGAGGGATATAATGGCAATGAGGAAAATAACGACAGGGAGGGGAAACATCCATGGCTTCAGAAGCGTTTAAAACACCGGAGGACCAGAAGAAAGCACTGCGTCATGAAATAAAAGAGGCGGTTGCAGCACTGGATGAGGGTTATACAAGGGAGGCGGACACCAGGATATTCCGGTATGTGACCGGTCTGCCGGAATTTGAGCAGGCGGGAACCCTGTTCTGCTTTGTGGGAACCAGCGGGGAGATAGATACAGCCCCCATATTGGAGGAGGCTTTAAGACTGGGGAAACGGGTGGGTGTTCCACGGTGCATTGCCAGAGGCGTCATGGAGGTGGGGGAAATCAGAAGCCTTCAGGATTTGGAGCCGGGAAAGTACGGCATCCTGGAACCGGGGGTCCATGCCCCGGTCATACAGCCGGAGGAAATCAGCCTGGCTATTGTGCCGTGCATGTCATGCAGCCATGACGGCAGGCGTCTGGGGTACGGCGGCGGTTACTATGACCGCTATCTGGACAGGACCCGGGCCGCGAAGGCTGTCATATGCAGGGAACGGGTCATGCGCCACGATATACCGGTGGAGCCCCACGACCAGATAATGGATATGGTGATATCGGAAGATGGAGTCAGGCGCCTGGGGTCAGATGCCTGCCGGACCCTGACAGAGTCATAGGCGTATCTGCCGGATGCCGGAAAACATGACATGCAGATGTCATGTTATAGATGGTATAATCCTGGAATGACAGTTGTGTGATACAGCGGTATACCGCACCGGGCAGGCAGAGGCGCGGGCGTGATGAAAAGGAGGTACGGCAATGACGTGGATGGAGGTGTACCCGGCTCACAGGCAGCCGGATATGGAGCAAATCGGAGAGTATATAGCCAATCCCTGCTGGCAGCAGCTTTTGGACTGGCTGGAGGAAACCTTTCATCTCTCCCCCAGGATTGAATACAGCAGATGTTCCATGCAGGGCGGATGGAATGTAAAGTATAAGAAGGGGTCCAGGGCGGTTTGTACATTGTATCCGGAAGAAGGGTATTTTATCTGCATGGTTTCCATTGGGGCAAAGGAAGCCCCGGAGGCGGAGCTGGCGCTGAATGGCTGTACTGCGTATGTCCGTCAGTTGTATCATGATACCACTCCGTTTAATGGGGGAAGGTGGCTGATGATTGAGGTAAGGGACAGGGATGTGCTGGAGGATGTGAAGGAACTGATTGGAATCCGGATGAGGAAGAAGCGGGCTGTTTAAAAATCATCTGCAGCAGCAACGGCTGCAACAGCAGGAAGAGGAGGGACATAAATCCCCCCTCTTCCTTATTTTTGTCTTGACAATCCGTTCATTGCAACGTATGATGAATATATTAATTGGATTAATTCATTAAAATCAATTAATGAATAGGGAGAGTGTATGAACAGAAGCATAAGGGGTTTTAATCAGGAGAATATACAGGACATGAACCGGACGCTGCTCCTTAACCTTCTCAGGAAGGAAGGAATTTGTGCAAGAGCCCATCTGGCCAATCTGTCCCAGTTAAAACAGGCAACAGTGACTAACATTGTCAGCGATTTTATTGACTGGGGACTGGTGAAGGAGGTCGGCTTTTTAGTTGGGAATAAGGGACGCAGGTCCATAGGCATTTCCATTAATAACGATGATTTTGGGGTTTTGGCCATAAGGCTGGCCAGAAAAAATTATACGGTAGGAATTTTCAACCTGTCCGGGAATCTGCTGGATAAGAAGCGGGTGGAGCTGGATGTGAACCAGCCTCCAAGGATAACCTTTGAGGCCATAATCGATGCAGCCGGAAAGCTCATCAGGTCGTCTGAACCAAGGAAAATCATAGCCATAGGCATGGCCATACCAGGCCCTTACAGTGAGAAAAGAGGGCGTATTGAACTGATGACAGGCGTCCTTGGATGGAATGAGATTCCGATTCAGGAAAAGCTTCGGGACATTTTCAGAATACCGGTATTTCTGGAGCAGGATGCAAATGCAGGCGCCCTGGCCCAGTACTGGCATAATGATGAGGACTATAAAAACGGAGTTGTGGTATATATTGCAGTCGGCCAGGGCGTGGGCGCCGGTATCATCAACAACGGTGAACTGCTCAAGGGCTGCATCGGCGTTGCAGGGGAGGTGGGGCACACCTCGGTCTGCTACAATGGTCCCAGATGCGCATGCGGCAACTACGGGTGTCTGGAGAATTACTGCTCTTCCATTGCCTTTACCAAGGAGGTTAACCGCGTACTAAAGCCTGAGACGGAATATAATTTCCGACAGGTGTCCCAGCTCTTAAAGGACGGCAGCCAGGAGGTTATGGAGATTTTCCTGGATGCCTGTGATAAACTTTCCGTTGGAATCGTAAATATTATCAACAGTTTCAATCCATCGGTCATTGTAATAGGAGATGAGATGTCCCATATCCTTCCGTCGGTTATGCTGGAAAGGGTTAAAAGCAGGGTAAAGGAGAGGGTGCTGCCGGAGATTTATGCCAACATGGATATAACCATGAGTGTGGTGAGCAATGATTCCATGGCTCATGGGGCGGCCATTGTGGCGATAAATGATATTTTCAATCATCCCTTAACCTATTTTGAGAGCAGAGAAAAGAACGATTGAGACAGGTATAAGAAGGCAATACAAAAGAAAGTCATATTTACAAGGCTGTGGTTTGTCAAAGTGCACAAACCACAGCCTTGTTTTTGTGCAAAATATCAAATAATGAAAATGAAATACTGCATTTTTAAAAACTTATTGACAAAACATTCAATTTGTTGTAATATAAAGTCAACTTATTAATTAATCCAATTAATGAATATATTCAAAAAATGATTATCTTGGAGGAGGAAAAGTCATGAAGAAAACATTAGCAGTTGTTCTTGCAGCCATGATGGCAGCCAGCCTGACAGCATGCGGAGGTTCTGCAGCCAAGGATACCACGGCTGCCGCCGCAGAAGCTCCGGCAGCAGAAAGCACAGCAGAAAAAACCAGTGAGGACGCAGGGGCGGCCGAAACGGAAAAAACAGCAGAAAAGGCAGAGAAAAAGCAATATAAATTTGGCTTTACGGAGATGAGCGCCGGTTCTTTCTTTGATGCCTGTTACGGCGGTGTTGAGGAAGTGGTCAAGGCCAACGGGGACGAGGTTGTCCATGTGGAAGGAAAAGCCGACAGTGCTTACCAGCTGGGCGTAATCGAAGATTTTATTTCGCAGGGATGCGACCTGGTGTTCTACAACCCGTCAGATGCAGCGGCATCGGCAGCAGCAGTGAAGGCCCTTAATGATGCGGGTATTCCCATTGTAAACTTCGACTCAGCTGTCAGCGACCTTTCCAAGGTGAACTGCTTTGTGGTAAGCGACAGCTATTCCTGCGGTCAGATTGCAGGCGAGGAATTGGTTAAGAATCATCCTGAAGGCGGAAAAGTGGCTGTATTGGATTTCCCTGCATCGGCAGCAGCAGCGGACAGGGCCAAGGGATTTGTGGACACAGTGACAGCCGACGGTTTATTCGAGGTAGTGGCCCAGATGGATGCAGGGGCAAAGCCTGAGAAAGGCCTGACCGTGATGCAGGATTTACTGCAGGCCCACAGTGACCTGACGGCCGTGTTCTGTATTAATGACGAGTGTGCCCAGGGCGCCTATTCTGCCATCACAACAGCAGGCGACAAGATTGAGATTTATAGTGTCAATGCAGGACCTGAGGCAAAGGCAGCCATGACAAAAGACGGCGTGGACGGCATTTGGAAGTGTACTGCTGCCCAGAGCCCAATCGGCATAGGACAAAAGAGTGCAGAGGTTGCGTATCAGATTTTAAATGGCGAATCTTATGAGTCTGAGATTAAGATTCCATCCTTTGCTGTAACACCTGAGAATATTGAGCAGTATAACAAGACGGACTGGCAGTAAGCAGGAGGAGGCATTAGATGCTGTATTGGCAGGAACGTGACAGTACAGCATCGGCCCGGAGCGTTCTGAGGAGCGCTTCGGGCCGGCCTCCCTTTATTTTATAGTACGAAGAGAGCGGGGTGCCAATGGTGAGCGCGGTTTTGGAAATGAAACACATAGCAAAGAGTTTTTCCGGCAACAAGGTGCTGCTGGACGTGGACCTGACGGTAGAGGAAGGGGAGGTCCATGCTCTTCTGGGAGAGAACGGTGCCGGAAAGTCAACTCTCATGAAAATTCTTGGCGGAATTTACACCAAGGATGCCGGCAGTATTTTCATAAATGGCAGGGAAGTCCAGATACACAGCGTGGCAGATGCCCGTGATAATGGCATCAGTATCATCCACCAGGAGCTGATGCTGGCCAGACATATGACCATAGCGGAAAATATATTCATGGGCAGGGAACAGAAAAAAGCCGGAGGGTTTGTGGACCTGGCCAGGCAGGAAACTGAGACTCAGAGATTCCTGGACCAGTACGGCATAAAGTTAAAGGCTGATACAAGGCTGGACCGTCTGACCATTGCCCAGCAGCAGATGGTGGAAATCATACGGGCCGTGTCCTTCGGTTCAAGGATAATCGTGATGGATGAGCCCACTTCCTCGCTGTCAGACGCAGAGGTGGATATTCTCTACGGTATGATTGGCATATTAAAGGAACAAAAGGTATCTATCATATACATATCCCACAGGCTGAATGAACTCTATGACATTGCTGACAGGACCACGGTGCTCCGGGACGGGGAACATGTGGGAACAGTCAGGATGAAGGATACGGAGAGGTCTGAGCTTATCGCCATGATGGTGGGACGGGATTTGGCCAGCTATTATACGAAGAATGACAATGCAGAGGATGAGGTGGTCCTGGAGGTAAAGGATTTGTCTGACGGCAAACGGGTGAAAAAGGTAAGCTTTGACCTGCACAAGGGCGAAATCCTGGGAGTGTCCGGCCTGGTGGGGGCGGGAAGAAGCGAGACAGTGGAATGCCTCTTCGGAATCAGAAGAAAGGTCCGGGGGACCGTCCGGTTTAAAGGCAGGGAAGTGGATTTCAGGAATCCCAGGGAGGCCATGGCCAATGGATTCGGACTGGTTCCGGAGAGCAGGAAGGAACAGGGGTTATTCCTGCAGTCCGGTGTCAGGTTTAACACCACCATCAACGTTATTCCCAGATTCCTCAAGCATTTTATCTGGAACAGGCAGGCGGAAGACGACATCGTTGAAGGCAAAATAAATGACATGCACATTCGGGTCACTGGGCCGGAACAGGTAGTGGGTAAGCTCAGCGGCGGTAACCAGCAAAAGGTTTTAATCGGAAGATGGCTGTGCTCCACCAAGTCCGTGCTTATACTGGATGAACCTACCAGAGGTGTTGACGTAAAGACAAAATCTGAGATATATGCACTTATCGACCAGCTGGCTGCCGGCGGAATGTCAATTATCATGGTATCCTCGGAGCTCCCGGAGATTATCAATATGAGCGACAGGGTACTGGTCATGTGCAACGGATACAGTACAGGCATACTAAACAGGGATGAACTGACTCAGGAGCGGATTATGACTCTGGCTACCACAGAAATAGGCGCTTAAGTTCGAAACAGGAGGATAAAATGGAAGCAAAGAAAAATGACAGCATTTTGCCTGGCTTTGGCAGGAATGTGGTTTCAACAGTTAAATATAACGGCGGAATTATTATTGGCCTTTTCATCATTTGTCTGTTGCTCAGTGTTATGACGGACTCATTTTGTACGGTGAGGAACCTTTCCAATATCATGCGGCAGATATCCATCAATGTGATTCTGGCATGCGGAATGACCATGGTAATTATACTGGGCGGAATCGACCTTTCGGTTGGGTCGGTCATAGCAGTATCCGGGTGCCTTTGCTGCGGACTGATTACCAATGTGGGCATTCCATCCATCATAGCCATCCCTGTTTCCATCTGCGCAGGGACCCTGGTGGGCGTGTTTAACGGATTTGTTATATCCAGAACCACCATTCCTCCCTTTATTGTGACCCTGGCCATGATGAACATAGGAAGGGGGTTTGCCCGTATATATACCAAGGCAACCACAATATTAGTGGATGACCCATTGTTTACTTTTATTGGAAGTGGTAAAATTCTGGGAGGGGTGCCTATCCAGTTTGTGTATATGCTGGTAGTAATTGTCATTTCAGGTCTTATACTCAACCGGACAAAATTCGGAAGGAATATCTATGCAGTAGGGGATAACCGGCAGGCAGCCTCCTATTCAGGCATTAATTCCAGAAGAGTAACCATGATGGTATTTGTGATTATGGGAATCTTTGCGTCCTGTGCGGGAATCCTGAGTTCCGCCCGTACTTTTTCCGCACAGTTCAATGTGGGAGAAGGCTCGGAGATGGATGCCATATCAGCCGTTGTATTGGGAGGCACCAGCATGAGCGGAGGCGTTGGCCGCCTTAGCGGGACCATTATCGGCTGTATTGTAATCGGAGTATTGAACAACGGTATGAATATCCTGGGAATCGATTCCTCCTGGCAGTATGTGGTAAAAGGTGTGGTGGTCCTCATAGCTGTATTTATTGACTATATCAAGAAGATGAAAGATTAATGTTTCACCGGAAAGGATGAAGTATGTCAGTTATTCTGGGAATTGATTTGGGGACATCAAGTATAAAGGCAATGCTCCTGGACAGCGGCAGGGGTGTAATATCAGTGGAGAGCAGCCCTTATGAGGTATCCATACCATTGGAGGGATATGCGGAGCAGAATCCGGAGACATGGTGGCTGGAGACAAAGCGGGTCCTGGGACGTCTGAGGGATAAAAACAGACAGGAATTCAATGAGATTCAGGCAGTGGGTTTTTCAGGCCAGATGCATGGAATCGTTGTGGTGGACCGTAACGGGCAGCCCCTCCGCCCTGCCATCCTCTGGCTGGACCAGCGTTCCAGGAAAGAGCTGGAGTCCATTAATCATGTGCTGGGCTTCAGGGAGATGGGAGAGGTATTCAGGAACAGGGCATTTACCGGTTTTGCGTTCCCCTCCCTTATGTGGCTGAAGGAGCATGAGCCGGATGTGCTTTTAAAAGCCGGGGCAGTGCTGATGCCAAAGGATTATATCCGTTTCAGGATGACCGGCAGGCTTGCTTCGGATGTGACGGATGCTTCGGCCACTGCTTTGTTTGATACAGCTAACAGAAACTGGGCCTTTGGCATCATTGAGAAATTCGGACTTCCCAGGGAGATATTTCCGGCCTGCGGGGAGTCCATGGAGGTGGCCGGGACAGTCACCGGGCATTGCCATGAGGAATGCGGGCTTAAGGAAGGCATTCCGGTTGTATACGGCAGCGGGGACCAGATGGCGCAGAGCATTGGCAATGGCGTGTTCAGGGAAGGGGAGGTCATTTCCAACATAGGTACCGGCGGTCAGATTTCAGCCTATATAAAGGAACCAAAGTATGACAGGGAGCTGAGGACCCATACCTTTTGCCATGCTCTGGATAAGGCATATACCATATACGGGGCCACCCTGTGCAGCGGTATGTCCTTAAACTGGCTGAAGAATAAAATCCTGGATATAGAGGACTTCAACCGCATGAGCTATATGGCCCGGGAGATAGAACCAGGCTGCAAGGGCCTGATATTCCTCCCGTACCTGTCCGGGGAAAGGACTCCGCATATGAATCCCAGCGCAAAAGGAATGTTCTTTGGGCTGAGCTTATGCCAGGACAGACGCTATCTGACCCGGGCCGTCATGGAGGGAGTAACCTTTAGTCTCAGGGATTCGCTGACTATTTTTGAGGAACTGGGAATTCAGTGCGAAACAGTCATTGCCTCGGGCGGAGGCTCCCACAGCGATGTGTGGCTGCAGATTCAGGCGGATGTATTCAACAAAAAAGTAAAAGTATGCGAGGTGGACGAGCAGGCCTGCCTGGGCGCATGTATTCTGGCAGGCACGGGATGCGGGATATTCGGCAGTGTGGAGGAGGCGGCCCGCAGGTTTGTCAGTTTCCGTGAAAAGGTATATGCGCCAATTCCGGAACATGTGGATATTTATGAAAAACAGTACAGGATATTCCGGGAACTGTATATAGCCAATAAGCGGTTCATGATTTGATACATGCGGGTTCGGGAAGCATAAGGAGAATACATATGGGAAGAGAAAAGATATTACTGGACACGGATATCGGCACGGAGGTGGATGATGCCATTACTCTGGCATATCTTCTGGCCAATCCGGATGCGGAAATCATGGGAATCACCACGGTTACCGGAGAAGCGGCGGAGCGGGCAAGGCTGGCAAGCGTATTGTGCCGCATAGCAGGGAGGGCGGATATACCCATTTATCCGGGATGTGAAACGCCTGTTTTTGTTCCCCAGATTGAGCTGTATGCGCCTCAGAAAAAGGTACTCAGCAGATGGGAGCATCAAAAAGAGTTTCCGGCCAACCGGGCGGTTGCATTCATGCAGGATGTAATACGGAGAAATCCAGGGGAGATTACGCTGGTATGCATTGCACCCCTCACCAATGTGGGATTGCTTTTTGCAATGGACCCTGAAGCTGCACTGCTGCTTAAGCGTATTGTGCTTATGTGCGGCTCGCCTACGTATACCAGATACGACAATACAGGAGAAACAATGAGCGCAATGGAAAAAAGCGATGTCATTGTTTTGGGAAGCAAGGGCGTAATTGAAAATAATGCGCTGATTGACCCCCATGCGACAAAAATTGTCTATGGGGCGGATGTCCGGGAACATATTACATGCGGTTTAAATGTAACCAGTCAGCTGATAATGAAACCTGAGGAGGCGGAAGGGCTGTTCCGCCACCCCCTTCTGGAACCTGTATTGGATATAGCCAGGGAGTGGTTTAAGGACGAAGAGAGGGTGACATTCCACGACCCATTGGCAGCCGTTTCGCTGTTTCACGATGATGTGTGCGTGTTTGAGCAGGGAGACTTGTCCATAGAGACAGACAGTCCTTTGCTCTCCGGATTTACGTACTGGAAGAAAAATGCCGGCGGGCGCCATAAGGTGGCCATGAAGGTTGATAAAGAGATGTTTTTTAAACATTTGTTTGAGGTATTTTAAAGAGGAGGTAATGGGATGAAATACGGTATTTATTTTGCTTATTGGACAAGAGAATGGTTTGCTGACTATAAGAAGTACATGGATAAGGTATCTGCATTGGGGTTTGATGTGCTGGAAATCTCCTGCGCAGCGCTCAGGGATGTATACACAACCAGGGAGCAGCTGATTGAACTGCGGGAATATGCCAGGGAAAAGGGGCTGATTCTCACGGCCGGCTACGGACCTACCAAAGCGGAAAACCTGTGTTCTGAAGATCCTGAGGCAGTGAGGCGCGCCATGACATTTTTTAAGGACCTGCTTCCAAAGCTGCAGCTGATGGATATCCATATTCTGGGAGGCGGACTGTACTCCTACTGGCCGGTGGATTTTACCATCAATAATGACAAGCAGGGAGACCGGGCAAGGGCTGTCAGAAATCTGAAGGAACTGGCTAAGACAGCAGAGGAATGTGATGTGGTTCTCGGCATGGAGGTGCTGAACCGCTACGAGGGTTATATTCTCAATACATGTGAAGAGGCGGTTGACTTCGTGGATGAGATTGGAAGCAGCCATGTAAAGATTATGCTGGATACCTTCCATATGAATATCGAAGAGACCAATATGGCCGATGCAATCCGCAGAGCAGGAGACAGGCTGGGACATCTTCATCTGGGAGAACAGAACCGTCTGGTGCCGGGGAAAGGCAGCCTGCCATGGGCGGAGATAGGACAGGCGCTCCGGGATATAAATTATCAGGGAGCTGCTGTTATGGAGCCGTTTGTTATGCAGGGAGGAACCATTGGCTCTGAGATAAAGGTATGGAGAGATATGGTACCGGACCTTTCAGAGGAAGCACTGGACAGGGATGCAAAGGGTGCGCTGGAATTTTGCAGACATGTATTCGGCATTTAGTACTGTACCGGGACGGGGCTGAATGAACGGGTAAACCATTTGGTGAAAGAAGGCGGACAAACATGAAGTTAAGAAAATACCGCAGTTTTGACTGCCCGGAAATGGCCCGGCTGTTTTACGATACAATCCACTCAGTAAACAGTCGGGACTACACGCAAGCACAGTTAAACGCCTGGGCAGACGGAAATGTGGACATAGAGGCCTGGAACCGGTCGTTTACGGAGCATGAGACCATTGTGGCTGTGGACGGAGAGAGAATCGTGGGTTTCGGCGATATGGACGGAAACGGCTACCTGGACCGTCTGTATGTGCACCGGGATTACCAGGGGCAGGGAGTGGCCACCGCCATATGTGATTGTCTGGAACAGTGGGAGAAGGACCAATGGATGCAAAACCAGAAGCATATGGCTGGCGGCGGGGAACCGTTTCCTTCCCCGCTGCGGTTCACAGTCCACGCCTCCATCACGGCCCGTCCCTTTTTTGAGAAAAGGGGATATAAGGCAGTGAGGGAGCAGCAGGCGGAGCGGAAGGGACAGAAACTTGTAAACTATGTGATGGTAAAGACTGTGGAGAACAGCTATGATTGAATTGCCGCAGCCTGTTTCCTGTGGAGATACTCCTTCAGAAGTTCTGTAAAGAGAGTCATGTTTTCCAGCGATATTCTGGAAGGAGAATTGTGTTTCAGCATATAGAGCGTGCGCCGGGGCGGCGCAGGTGACAGAGGCAGTATCCGTATGGGATACTGCCTTTTTAATCCGATGGCAGTGGTGGAGGGCATGATGGTCCAATAATCCTCTGCCTCCAGAAAATCATTGAGAATGGAAATACTGGTGGCTGTCACAAGGGGACGGCTGCCGGGCCTGATATACCGGTCATGCCACAGCTTGAACTGGGGGCCCCATCCAATGTTGCTGTTGGCGGGAGAACCGGTCAGCAGCTCTCTGTGGGGCGGAAGTGAGGAAGGGTGAACCGGTGATGCAGGGGAAATATCCGGAGGCACCAGCCCGGAGCTTTCTGGAATGACCAGCACCATGTCATCCTCTGACAGAGGCGCTGCATTTACATGAGGGGTGCTGATGTCATAGAGGGCAAATCCCACGTCGGCCTGTTTGCTGCTGACAAGGGAATAAATCATATCCGCGGGATAACACTTAATATCCAGTGAAAAGCCGTGGAGGGAAATAAGTTCCCTGTAAAATGGCGTCAGGTTGTAGTCCAGGAAGCTGTCTACCGTGGCAATGGTCAGGCAGGGGGAATCGCTCATGCCTCCTATCTGGTCCGCTTCATTCCAAAGGGCCAGCATCTGGGCTGCAACATGGGAAAAGGCCAGCCCCCTGGATGTGGGAAGGGCGGACCTGACTCCCTTTCTGCGTTCAAAAAGCGGGTAGCCAAGCTCCTCCTCCATGGCCCTCAGCCTGGACCCGGCTGTAGAGGGAGAGAGATAGAGCTGCTCCGCTGCCTTTATAAGGTTATTTTCTTCCAATATGGTCATAAAAAGCTGCAAATCATCCCGGTTCAAAGCAAAATATCCCCCTTTATCAGATATCCAGCATGGAAATGTACTGCGCATGTTCCAGAATGAAATTTTTCCGGGGCTCCACTTCATCGCCCATAAGGATGGAGAAGGTCTGGCAGGTTTCATCGTACATATCCATGTCATCAATGGTGACACGCAGGAGCGTACGCCTGGAAGGGTCCATGGTGGTTTCCCATAGCTGTCCGGCATCCATTTCACCCAGGCCTTTGTAGCGCTGTATTTTGCAGGTGCCGTCCCGCTGGATGTCGTTTAAGGTCTGCGCCAGCTCGCTGTCACTATAAGCATACCAGAGTTTCTTTCCTTTTTCTACCCGGTAAAGAGGGGGCCTGGCCAAAAATACGTGTCCCTCCTCAATAAGCTTTGGCATGAAACGGAAGAGGAATGTCAGCAAAAGGGTGGTGATATGGGCTCCGTCCACATCTGCATCCGTCATAAGGATGATTTTGCTGTACCGCAGGTTTTCAAGGGAGAAGGTGTCCAGCACGCCTGTGCCGAAGGCGGAAATCATGGCCTTGATTTCTGCATTGGTACTGATTCTGTCCAGGGATGCCTTCTCCACGTTGAGTATCTTGCCCCGGAGAGGGAGCACTGCCTGGTTTTCGCGGCATCTGGCCAGCTTGGCGGAACCGCCGGCTGAGTCGCCTTCCACAATGAACAGCTCGCATTCACCGGGATTTTTGCTGGAACAGTCCGCCAGCTTGCCGGGAAGGGAGAGTCCGGACAATGCGGTTTTACGGCGGGCCATCTCCCTGGCAGTCCTGGCAGCGGTTCTGGCCTTCCTGGCTAAAAGCGCCTTGTCACAGATGGCTTTGGCCGCTGCGGGATTCTGTTCCAGGAACAGGGTGAGGCGCGTATACACCATTTGCTCCACCACCGGGCGTACATGGCTGCTTCCCAGCTTTTGTTTTGTCTGGCCTTCAAACTGGGCGTCCTGAAGGCGGACGCTTAGGACAGCGGTCAGCCCCTCGGAGAGCTCATCACGGCTCAGGGAAGAATCCGTGTCTTTCAGAAGCTTTGCATTCCTGGCATAGTCATTGACCGCCCTGGACAGTGCCTGGCGGAATCCTGTTACGTGGGTGCCGCCTTCGGGTGTGGAAATGTTATTGGCAAAGCTTAAGAGCTGTTCCCCGTAAGAGGAATTGTGTACCAGGGCAAATTCTGCCTGCACGCTGTCTGTCTCATGATGGCCGGAAATGATTCCCGTATAAAGGGGGTCATCATCCTGGCTCAGCCAGGATACAAAGTCCTTAAGTCCGTTCTGGAAGCAGAAGGTGCAGGACCAGGGGGATTTTGGATTTGATGCCCCGCTGCCGGAATCCGGCCGCAAATCATACAGGGATATTTCCAGGCCCTGGGTCAGGAAGGCAGTTTCGCGCAGCCTTTCCTCCAGAACATCCCTGTCCCAGGCAATGGATGGGAAAATATCCTGGTCCGGCATAAATGTCACCGTGGTGCCATGACTCCGGGGACTGCACGGGCCCAGTTGTTTTACCGGGGTTACGGGTATGCCCTGTTCATAAGACTGGGAGTATGAGAAACCATCCTGGTCCACCTGTACATGCAGCTGGGAAGAAAGCGCATTGACCACAGAAGCACCGACACCGTGAAGGCCGCCTGATACCTTATAGCTGCTGTCATCAAATTTTCCGCCGGCATGGAGAACCGTGAATACCACCTGGATGGCGGAAAGACCGGTTTTGGTCTGGATTCCTGCCGGAATACCCCGTCCATTGTCACGGACGGTTACGGAACCGTCCGCGTTCAGGTACACCTGGATGGAGGTACAGTGGCCTGCCAGGGCCTCATCAACGGCATTGTCCACGATTTCGTAAACCATGTGGTGAAGCCCCTGGGAAGAGGTGCTGCCGATGTACATGCTGGGGCGTTTGCGCACTGCCTCCAGCCCCTCCAGTATCTGTATCTGGGCAGCGCCATAGTCTTCTGTTACCGGGGAAAGGGATGATGTCTGATTCATAAGGCAATTCTCCTGAACTTAATTAGAGTATCAGTAACATTCTGCCATTATATCAGAAAGAGACGGGGAAACATTGGTTGATTTCCTGGGATTATATGGCGGGAAAACCGGCATTGCCTGCATCCACCGCAAACTGCATACGCTGTACTGGCTAGGTAAGCTGAAACTGCATATTGAAAAAATCTTGAATAACTTTCTGGAATCTGCTATGATATAAATATAAAAGGGAACAACCGCCCATAAGTGGTTTGACCTGTGAAGGAAGTAGAAAACACCACCCTGACACCTGCCAAAGTTTAAGGGTGGTTTTTCTATGCGCTACTAATGACTAATCTGGGCATCTATTTTCATAGCGGCAGAAGCCGCCCCATTATTTATCCTTCGCCGCCTCCAGCCATTCCATGGCCATCCCATACTGTTCCCTGGTAAAGGTTATCTTCCCCTTGCACAATGAAAAAAATCCCTCCTCCTTCAGCTGCCGTATGGTCCGGTTCAGGGTCTTTACGTTGACGCCGATTTCTTCCTGCAGCATCTGGCGGGTGCGCAGCACGGTGATGGTCTTTGGGGGCCGGGATGACTCCATGCCGCTCTGGCGGCCGTACTTCACCATATAATCCAGCAGAAGATAAGAGGGCGGGTAAAACAGCTTGGCCCCGTTGTTATAAGAAGAACGGTAGAGCTTGAATGCGGTGTGGCGGGCAGTCAGGTGCAGTATGTTCATGTCGGAGGCCAGCCAGCGCTCGGCGTCCTTGCGGCTTATGTAGGCCACAACGTTGTCGGTTACGGCCTCTATGGTTACGGAGGTGCGGCTCATTCCGGCCAGAATCGTGACCTCACCGATGAAATCAATGGCCTTGTTGCTCTCAATCATATAGACATTTCCATTTTCAAATTCATTGATGACGCGGTTTTCACCCTTTGCCACAATTCCAAAATACTCCAATTCCATATTTTTCTGGTGGATAATGGAGCCTGCTGCATGGGTCCTTACGGTACAGCGGCTCCGGATATCCTCCGGCATATTCTTTGTATATTCTTTCAGAGCGGGCACGGCCGCTTCCAGTTCTGTCAGTGTCATTTGTATTCTCCGCTTCAATCAGTCTTATTTTATCAATTGTAAGTATATCATCTTACATTTCTTAAAATCAATGGATTTTCTTGTTAAAAGTGCTCATTTGTCCTTTTTTAATCATAAGATTTTGTCTAAAATATTCAATACAAGGTGATTGTAACAGCCGGCTGGGGTAAAAATAAATGAAAATAAAGCCGGCTGGAAAGGAGGGGCTCTTATGAGCGGCAAGAAAGAAACATATGTGTATGGTTCCCTTAGGGAACGGTTTGCGCTGGAATGGAAGATTTACGCCCTGGCATTTGGATTTATCCTCATAGCGGATAATATCGGGCAGATTAAGATTCCGGTGGGGAAAGGAATGTTTATCCTGTTCCCGATTTTCTATGCAATTATTCTGGGGGTATTAAGCGGGCCGCAGGTACTTAAAATCGTGGATAACAGACACGTAAAGGCGGCTTCAAAACTGGTGGTGGTGGGTATATGCCCCTTTATCGCCAAACTGGGGATTACGGCAGGTGCGAACATCGACACCATTCTTCAGTCCGGTCCGGTTCTTCTGCTCCATGGGTTTGGGAATCTCCTGGGGCCGCTCCTGGCACTGCCCGTTGCAATCCTTCTGGGCATGAAGCGGGAAGCCATCGGCTCCTGTCATTCCATCAACAGGGAGTACCACATGGCATTGATTAACAACATCTACGGCCCTGATTCGGCAGAGGCGAGAGGAAGCCTTTCCATCTACATCGTGGGCGGTATGGTGGGCACCATCTACTTTGGGCTTATGGCCTCGGTGGTGGGAATGACGGGGTGGTTCCATCCGCAGGCATTGGGACTGGGGTCCGGCGTGGGCGCCGGCATTATGATGGCCAGCTCAAGCGCCAGCCTGTGCGCCATTTACCCGGAATGGACCGATACCATTTCAGCCATGGCCAGTGTGGGTGAAACCATTGCCGGAATCACAGGTATGTATATCACCATGTTTATAGCAATACCAATGACAGACAAATTATATACGATTCTGGAACCAAAGCTGGGACGTTTTGCCCTAAAGAACAAAGAGGGCAGGGATATTAAGGAGGAGACGGTATGAGATACATAGAATGGCTTGTATTGTTTGTATTGGCGGCATGCGGAACGGGCCTTGCCAATCTGATTGGCTACGGGGTAGGAATCACGGATTCCCTTCCCGGACTGGCGGTACTGATTGCAATATCCATGGTGGCGGTGTTCCTTACAAAGGTGCTCCCCCTGAAGCTTCCCATTGTGGCTTACTGCTCCATCATAGGACTGCTGTCCGCGTCCCCCATTTCACCGGTCAGGGACTTTGTGATTCAGGCAGCCTCCAACATCAATTTTACAGCTCCTTTTACCATGGTTGGAGCATTTGCCGGCCTGGCCATCAGCGACCAGTTAAAGACATTTATCAGCCAGGGCTGGAAGATACTGATAGTGGGTATTTTCGTCATGACAGGTACGTTTCTTGGCTCCTGCCTCTGGGACCAGATGCTTCTTAGCCTGGCAGGCGTTATCTGACAGCATGAAGAGACGGCGGGTTTTGATACCCGGCAGGCCGTCCAATTGAAAAGGAGAAGATAAGATGCAGACATGTGATTTGTTAATAAAAGACGGTTCCCTGTTGATAAAGCATGACCAATTGGAGGAGCATGTGGATATGGCGGTTTCAGGGGGAAGGATACTGGAAACCGGCAGGGAGCTGTGGAAAAAGTATCAGGCCGCCGAGACAATCAGCGGAAAAGGCAAGCTGTTCATGCCGGGTCTGATTGACAGCCATATGCATACAGGACAGCAGCTGTTAAAGGGGCTGGTGCTGGATGCAAAGCCCATTATCTGGACCAGAATCATGCTGCCCTTTGAGAGTACGCTGACCCCGGATAAGATGCGTCTCTGCGCCCAGGCAGCTGCCCTGGAGATGATAAAATGCGGTACCGCGGGATTCGTTGACGCAGGCAGCTACCATATGGAGACAGCGGCGTCCGTCTATGAGGAAAGCGGCCTTCGCGGGGCCCTGTCCTACTCCACCATGGATGAGGAGGGACTTCC
The DNA here is from genome assembly GCF_015556325.1 of Clostridium sp. 1001283B150225_161107_B6. Lineage (NCBI taxonomy): Bacteria > Bacillati > Bacillota > Clostridia > Eubacteriales > Clostridiaceae > Clostridium > Clostridium sp. 1001283B150225_161107_B6. The sequence goes on from NZ_JADNMD010000010.1 coordinate 78,738, forward strand.
CCAGTCCATTGCCATGGATGCAGAGGAGGCGGTAAAACGCACGGATTCCCTCTACGACAGGTTTCATGGAAAGGGAAACCTTAAGGTCTACTATTCCCTCCGCGCACTGAATTCCTGTTCCGGCCGGCTGGTAGAGCTGGAAGCAGAGAGGGCCAGGGAGCGGGGAACCATGCTTCAGGCCCATATGAACGAGTACATGGGCGAAATCAACGGTATTGTGGACCGTGAGGGAATGCGCCCCTATGAATATCTGGAAAAAATGCATGTGCTGGGAAGCAACTTCCTGGGGGCACACAGCCTGATACTTTCTGAGCAGGAAAAATCCCTGGTAATGGAGCGGGGCGTAAAGACCTGCCACTGTCCTTTCAGCAACTGCGGCAAGGCAGTGCCGGATACACCCCAGCTTCTGGAAATGGGAATCCCGGTGGGCCTGGGCTCGGACGGAGCAGCCCACGGTGGCTTAAGCCTTTGGAATGAGATGAAGATATTCCGCTCTGTCATGAATATATACCACGGTGTTCCCAATGGAAATCCCAAGGTGATGCCGGCTGAGACAATCCTTAAAATTGTTCTGGAAGGCGGGGCGGCAGCTCTGAATGAGGAAGGAAACCTGGGCCGTCTGGAGGCCGGATACAAGGCTGATATCATCAGCATCAATATGGACCAGCCCCATCTGTGCCCAACCGGAAACAAGCTTCACACACTGTTTGAATGTGTAAATGCCGGTGATGTGGAGGATATGATTGTAGGCGGCCGGATTCTCATGAAGGACAGGGAGGTCCTGTCACTGGATGAGGAGCGGATTATGTACGAGTCCAGGAAGTATATGGAAGACAATGCAGTCACATTATAAATGATTATATAAAGATATTTCAAGGAGGAAAACTGGTTCATGGTATTCTGGATGATTGTTATGGCAGCGAACCTGGTAGTTGGCGCGTTTGTAGGACTTACGGGGGTGGCGGGTTTCCTGCTTCCCATTGTGTATACAGGTCCCCTGGGAATGGGTGTGACGGAGGGGCTGGCCCTGAGCTTTGCGGCATTCATTGTGTCAGGAGCGCTGGGCTCTGTGAATTATAACAAGGCGGGAAACCTGGATGTCCCATTCGGCATCCGTCTCAGCCTGGGGAGCCTTGCAGGCGCTGTCCTGGGAGTGAAGTTAAACCTCATCATTCCGGAATCCACTGTAAAGATTATCCTGTATGTGGTGGTCCTCCTGTCCGGTATTTCCATTCTGCTTCGCAAGGATAAGAGCCAGGAGGCAGGGAATAAGGGATATGTTATCTCAGAGCATCTGGCAGCCACCCTGATTCTTGGATTTGCAACCGGTGCAGTGTGCTCCCTGTCAGGAGCAGGAGGGCCGGTGCTGGTCATGCCCCTTTTGGTGGTCCTGGGTATCGGTATCAGGACCGCGGTGGGGGTGGCCCTCTTTAACTCGGTGTTTATCGGCATACCTGCCTGCATCGGATACATGATGCAGTGTTCCATAACCGACATCCTGCCTGTGATGGGGGCGGCCCTTGTGTTCCACGGCATAGGAGTTGTATTCGGAAGCAGGAATGCGGTTAAGATTAATCAGATTCTTCTGAAAAAAGGCATTGCTGTATTTTCTATATTGATAGCTATATGGAAGCTGGCCCTCTAAAGAGGCAGGAAAATGGAAAAGAGGACGGATTTGTGATGAATAATATAGTAGGAAAAGGCGTTGCCCGTGTTGACGCCTATGGAAAGGTCACAGGAGAGGCAAAGTATACATCGGATTTGGAACCCAGGGACTGCCTGTGCGCCAGGGTGGTCCATTCCACCATTGCCAATGGACTGGTTAAGAGGTTTGACCTTGAGGACGCCCTTAAGGTGCCGGGAGTCGTTAAGATAGTCACCTGTTTTGATGTGCCGGATTACCAGTTTCCCACAGCAGGCCATCCGTGGAGCGTGGAGGCTGCCCACCAGGATATCGGGGACAGAAAGCTTCTGAACCAGCGGGTCAGGCTCTATGGGGATGATATTGCGGCGGTTATTGCCATAGATGATGTGGCCTGCCAGCAGGCGGTCCGTCTCATCAAAGTGGAATACGAGGAATACAGGCCAATGGTCACAGTGGAGCAGGCCATGGCAGAGGATGCCACGCCCCTGCACCCTGACCTGAGAAAGGATAATGTAATTGTCCATTCCCACCTCACCATGGGACCAAAGGATTTTACCTTTGAGGAAGGACTCCGGGCGGCGGAGGAAACGTACGGAAAGGAGAATCTGGTGGTCCTGGACCGGGAGTACCACACTCCGCGCATTTCCCACTGCCACATTGAACTGCCCGTATCCTGGGCATACCAGGAGCCGGGCGGCAAGGTAACAGTCACATCCTCCACCCAGATTCCCCATATTGTCCGCAGGGTTATTTCCCAGGCCCTGGGTATGCCCATTGGAAAGATAAGGGTTATCAAGCCCTATATCGGCGGCGGCTTCGGCAATAAGCAGGATGTGCTTTATGAGCCCTTAAATGCCTATCTGACCACCGTGGTGGGAGGACGTCCGGTCCGCCTGGAAATCAGCAGGGAGGAAACCATCTACGGGACCAGGACCCGCCATGCCATTGACGGAAAGTGCAGGGCCCTTGCCACAAAGGACGGGAGGATGCTTGCCAGGAAGCTGGAGGCCTATGCCAATAACGGCGGCTATGCTTCCCATGGCCACGCCATTTGTGCCAACTGCGGCAATGTTTTCAAGGATATTTACCAGGACCTGCTGGGAGCGGAAATTGACTGCTACACGGTATGGACTTCCACTGCCACCGCCGGGGCCATGAGGGGATACGGCATTCCGCAGGCAGCCTTTTTATCGGAATGCCTGACCGATGATGTGTGCCGGGCTATCGGCGCAGACCCTCTGGACTTCCGCATGAAGAACTGCATGGGAGAAGGATTCGTGGACCCGGCCAATGGCATTACCTTCCATTCCTACGGGCTTAAGAAGTGTATGGAGGAAGGAGCGAAGTACATTGGCTGGGAGGAGAAGCGCAGGGCTTATGCCAACCAGACAGGTCCCGTGAGACGGGGAGTGGGAATGGCAATCTTCTGTTATAAGACAGGCGTATACCCCATTTCCCTGGAGACTGCCTCCGCAAGGATGATACTGAACCAGGACGGTTCCATGCAGCTGCAGCTGGGGGCCACGGAAATAGGGCAGGGCGCAGACACTGTGTTCAGCCAGATGGCGGCAGAGACAACGGGAATCTCCTTTGAGAAGGTATATATTGTATCCACCCAGGATACGGATACAGCGCCCTTTGACACAGGCGCATATGCATCCCGCCAGACCTATGTGACCGGCATGGCTGTTAAAAAGTGTGCCCGGCAGCTGAAGGCCCGGATTCTGGATTATGCCAGCTTTATGCTGGAGGGCCGCCCTGCAAAAGAACTGGATGTGGTCCGCGACCATATAGTGGAAAAAGCCACGGGAAAAGAGCTTCTGGACATGGAGACTCTGGCGCTTACCGCCTTTTACTCCCTGGAGCGCTCTGAGCATATTACAGCAGAGGTTACAAACCAGTGCAGGGACAACTCATTTTCATCCGGCTGCTGCTTTGTGGAGGTGGAAGTGGATATGCCCTTGGGACAGGTGACGGTAAAGGACATTGTGAATGTCCATGATTCCGGTATGCTGATTAATCCTAAATTGGCGGAAGCGCAGGTACACGGCGGCATGTCCATGGGCCTGGGATACGGCCTGTCGGAGGAATTCCTATATAATGACGCAGGCAGGCCCCTGAACGACAACCTGCTGGATTATAAGATTCCCACAGCCATGGATACGCCGGACCTGCATGTGAAGTTCATCCAGCTGGAGGACCCAACCGGCCCTTATGGAAATAAGTCCCTGGGCGAACCGCCGGCCATCCCGGTGGCGCCTGCCCTGCGCAATGCAGTGCTCCATGCCACGGGAGCTGCCATGGATACCATTCCCATGACGCCTCAGAGGCTCATAGAGGCATTTCAGGCAAAGGGCCTGATATAGAGCTGGCTTGGACAGCGGCTGATATAGTACGGCAGGTAAGGATAAAGGAGAGTCATCATGTTTGATATCAAGTCATTTTACGAAGCAAATTCAGTGGAGGATGCCATTGCTGCCCTCACTGCGGACCCCCAGTCCCAGGTTATCAGCGGCGGAACGGATGTGCTCATACGGGTCAGAGAGGGAAAGGATGCGGGCAGGAGTCTGGTATCCATCCACAATATACCGGAATTAAAGGGCGTCAGCCTGGAGGAGGACGGGACCATCATCATCCGGCCGGCAACCTCCTTTTCACATCTGACCAATGACCCCATTATAAAGAAGCACCTGAACATGCTGGGAGAGGCGGTAGACCAGGTGGGCGGTCCGCAGGTAAGGAATACGGCCACCATTGGAGGGAATATCTGCAACGGAGCCACCTCTGCGGACTCTGCCTCCACCATGTGCGCCCTCAATGCCATGGTGGTGTTAAAGGGGCCCAAGGGGGTACGGGAGCTGCCGGTGACGGAATTTTATACAGGTCCCGGACGTACGGTCAGGAAACAGAATGAAATCTGCACTGCATTTAAGATAACCAGGGAAAATTATGAGGGATGGGAAGGTCATTATATTAAATACGGCAAGCGCAAAGCCATGGAAATCGCAACCCTTGGATGTGCGGTAAGGGTGAAGCTGTCCCCTGACAAAACAGTTCTGGAGGATGTGCGGCTGGCTTACGGCGTGGCGGCCCCCACTCCGGTGCGCTGCCATGAGGCGGAGGAGGCCCTTCGGGGTAAACAGGTGTCAGATGCATCCATCTATGACCTGTTTGCTGAAAAGGCCCTGGCCCAGGTAAATCCGCGTACATCCTGGAGGGCCAGCAGGGAGTTCCGTCTTCAGCTTATAGGAGAGCTGGCCAGGCGCGCCCTTAAGACATCCATCACACTGGCAGGAGGTAAGACAGATGCTTAAAGTAATCAGGCTTAAGATTAATGGAAAAGAACAGGAGACAGCTGTGGACGACAGGGAATCCCTTCTGGATACCCTTCGCCGCCTTGGCTTTACATCCGTAAAAAAGGGATGTGAGGTAGGTGAATGCGGGGCATGCACGGTCCTTGTAAACGGGGAAGCCATTGATTCCTGTATTTATTTGTCCATGTGGGCGGACGGCAAGAGCATTATGACCGTGGAAGGCCTGAAGGGGCCGGACGGCGAACTGAGTCCCATCCAGAAAGCCTTCATAGAGGAGGCAGCCGTGCAGTGCGGATTCTGTACTCCCGGACTTATCATGTCCGCGGTGGAGATTGTGGGTACGGGCAGGAAGTACAACCGGGAGGAACTGAAAAAGCTGATATCCGGACACCTCTGCCGCTGTACCGGCTATGAGAATATTCTCAATGCCATGGAGCGCATTGTGGAGGAGACTTACAGGGTAGTGGGAGAGTAGGATGCAGAAAGCGGTTGACGGATAGTGTATAGATTTATCAAACTGTCATGAAAAAACTAAAAATTTATACAATATATACGAAATAAACTATTAAAATCAAAATAAATTCAAAAAAGTATTGACAAATGACCTCCTTTTGAGTATACTAAAACTATCAAAAAGAACGAAATACAAAGAAGGAGGTACAGACCACCAGAAAGTGTTTTTTAGTTTTCATATAATCAGATGATTATATAGAAAACAAAGAATAAGTAATCTGCCTGATGAAATGTTCATAAAGGAAACTGATACAATACGAATCCGGTTATATTTTCAAATACCAAGTAGATTATCAAGGAACGGGAACATTTATAATGATATGACGAGAAAGTATCATTAAAATGTACTTGATAATGAAAGGTGAAAATAAACAGAACGTATATGTAAAGGAAATCCAAAAGAACAGAGTAAAGAGAGCAGAAAAACAAAAAGCAGGTATCGGGGAAGAGAAATATGAACCGGTACCTGTTTTTTGTCTGTATGGACATTACATATATTCCATCAGCCGGCCGGATGGTTCTCAATGGATGAGAACCATCCGGTTTTCTGCGTTGTGCAGCATAAAAAGCTAAAAAGTAAGAAACAGGAAAAACATATAGGAGATATAGACAGAAACAATCAGTTGATTTTGGCAAAATCTAACGATTCTATAGGCAAACATAAAATTGGGATTTACAAATATAATAAAACATGCTACATTTTAGATAACTTGTTAAACAAGTTAAGAAACATATATATACTAAAATAAAACAGGTATAAAAGTGGAGGGGAACATGATGAAGAAAAGAATCAGACAGTGGGCAGCATTATGTGTGGCAGCGGGAATTGCAGGCAGTACAGTGATGGGGTGCGGTTCATCTGCTGAAACGTCAGACGCAGGAAAGAAACAGACTTCCCAGGAGGCCAAAGCAGCAGATGGCGCTGGAAATGCTTCCGGAGGAGGCGCCCACATAGGAATCATTTTCACGGAAGCGGGACTGGGCGGAAACTCATTTAACGACCTGGCCCTGGAAGGTGTAAAGAAGGCTGCCGCGGATTACGGAATCACCTACGACGAAGTGGAGCCAAAGTCTGTGTCAGATGAGGAAATCATCCAGGATGAGATGGCTGCATCCGGGGATTACGATTTAATCATCTGTGTGGGAGCGGAGCAGGTGGACGCCCTGACCAATGTGGCCTCCACATATCCGGAGCAGCGGTTTGCCCTGTTAGACGCCACGTCCGACCTCTCCAATGTGGCCTCCTATTCCTGTAAGGAGCAGGAGGGAGCATTTCTTGCAGGCGCCCTGGCAGCCCTGGCAAAACAGGAAAAGACAGACGGCAAGGTGGGGGACGGAAAGACCATCGGATTCATCGGCGGCGTGGATAATCCCCTTATCAACCGCTTCGCAGCAGGCTACAAGGCAGGAGCCGAGTATGTTGAACCGGAGATGAAGGTACTTGTGGATTATGCAGGCGGCTTCAATGACCCCACCACCGCCAAGACCATTGCCAATACCTTTGTGGAGAAGGGGGCCGACGTTATCTTCCACGCAGCCGGCGCTTCGGGAATGGGCATGTTCCAGGCTGCTGAGGAAAAAGGATTTGTTGCCATGGGCGTGAATTTAAACCAGAACAGCATTGCACCGGACTACATCATGGCAAGCATGCTTAAGAAGCTGGATTCCTGTGCATACCATGCAATTACCAGTATTGTGGAGGATACCTACACAGGAGAGAACCAGATGCTGGGACTCAGCGACGGAGGCGTGGACGTGACGGTGGAGGGCAGCAATATCAAGGTCTCAGACGATATCCTGGCGCAGCTTGATGAGCTGAAGCAGAAAGTCATATCAGGAGAGATTCAGGTTCCCTCTGAGCTTAACTAATCTGGACCGGGCTAATCTGAGCTGAATGAATATAGGAGGAAGATATGGACGCAATCAGAATGATTGGAATCGTCAAATGTTTTGGGCCGGTACGGGCCAATGACGGGATTGACCTCATTGTGGGGCAGCAGGAAATCCACTGTCTCCTGGGAGAGAACGGAACTGGAAAGAGCACACTGATGAACATTCTCTTCGGCCTGTACCATCCGGATGCAGGAGAGATATTCATCAATGAGAAAAAGGCAGCCATAGCCAATCCAAATGATGCCTATGCCCTGGGAATCGGAATGGTCCACCAGCACTTCATGCTGGTGAACCAGCTGACGGTCCTTGAGAACATCATTTTGGGAAAGGAGTCCGGCGGCTTGTTCCTCAACCGGAAGGAAAGCCGGAAAAAGGTGGAGGAACTGGTGGAACGGTTCGGATTCAGGATTGACCTTGAGGAGAAGGTGGTGAACCTGTCCGTGGGCATGAAGCAGCGGGTGGAAATACTTAAGACTCTGTACCGGGGAGCTGACATCATCATACTGGATGAACCAACCGCAGTTCTTACGCCCCAGGAGGTGGATGAGCTGTTCAAGATACTGCGCCAGTTAAGGGCAAACGGCAAGACCATCATATTCATCACCCATAAGCTGAACGAGACCATGTCCCTGTCTGACCGGATTACTGTTATCAGGAAGGGAAAGGTGGTGTTCCGGTGCGACACCGGCTCCACCAGCGAAAAAGAACTGGCCACCCAGATGGTGGGCAGGCAGGTGGAGAGCATTGTGGCAAAGAGAGGGCAGCAGACCGGTGAGGCCGTGCTGGAGCTGAAAGGCGTGCGGCTTCACGAGAGAGCAGGGGAAACCGTCAGTCTGAAGGTCCGGGCCGGAGAAATCCTGGGCATTGCCGGGGTGGATGGAAACGGGCAGCAGGAGCTGGAGGAAATGATTGTGGGAAACCGCAGGGTAAAGGAAGGCGAGATTCTTATCAATGGAATTCCGGTCAGGAACATGGCTGTCAAGGACAGGAAGGCCATGGGCCTGGGATACATCCCGTCGGACCGTCACAAGAATGCAATGATACCCAGCTTTTCCATTACAGAGAATTTTCTTCTGGGTTATCAGGAAACGCCTGAGTATTGCAGGAAGGGATTTATTGATTATGAGAAACTGAGGCAGGATGCCAGGAAACAGGTGGAGGAGTTTGAAATCAAGGTAGCGGGCGTGGACCAGGAGATTGGACAGCTTTCAGGCGGCAACCAGCAGAAGGTAATCCTGGGAAGGGAAATCAGCCATGACCCCAGTCTTGTGCTGGTGGCCCAGCCTGTAAGGGGACTGGATATCGGAGCCATTGAGCGGGTACATAAGACACTGCTGCAGTTGAAGGAGCAGGGGAAGGCAATCCTGCTTATATCGGCAGAGCTTTCAGAGGTCATGAACCTGAGCGACCGCATTGCCGTCTTCTACGAGGGAGAGGTCAGCGCCCAGTTTGACAACGGGGAATATACAAAAGAAGAAATCGGACTGTTCATGGCAGGAAAAAAACAGGAGGTGCGGGCTCATGAAATGGAACAGCAGTAAAAAAGCCCAGGCAGACGGAAACGCCCAGGCAGGCAAAACGGCCGGGGCAGATGAAAAAAGCCGCAGCAGCAGACACACGGCGGAAATAGGCAAATCCCTGGCATCCATAGGGCTTGCGCTTCTTATAGGAGCCCTTTTCATCCTCCTGGCAGGTGAATCGCCTGTTAAAGCCTATGGTTCCCTGATTCAAGGGGCACTGGGAACACCGCAGTCCCTGGCCAATACAATCAGCAAGAGCATTCCCCTGGCCTTCACGGGCCTGGCCGTGGCAATGGGGTCCAGGTGCGGCATGTTAAACATCGGAGCAGAGGGACAGCTCCATGCGGGCGCCATGGCCAGCGTCATCACGGCCCTTTGCTTCCGTTCCCTTCCCGCGCCCCTGCTGCTTGTAATCAGTATTCTGGCAGGAATCGCGGCAGGCATGATTGTGGGCAGTGTGCCCGGCATTTTTAAGGCCAGGTTCAGCACCAATGAAGTAATCGTGGCCATTATGCTCAACTATATCTGCACACTTTTTACATCCTGGCTGGTAAACGGGCCCTTTAAGACAGAGGGCTCCACGGCCCAGACAGAGCTTATAGCCGAAGGAATCTGGTTCGGCAAGCTGCTGCCCAGGACCCAGCTCACCTATGCCCTGTTCCTGCTGCTCTTTGTGGCGGCAGCCATGTACATATTCCTGTGGAAGACTTCGGTAGGGTATCAGCTGAGGGCGGTGGGAGCCAATCCCTTTGCCTCCGGAACAGCCGGCATCCGTGTCAATATGTTCCTCATTATGTCCATGACCATCAGCGGCGGAATCGCTGCCCTTGCAGGCATCACAGAGGTGTTTGGGAAATACCACCGCTTTATAGAGGGATTTTCCCCGTCCTTTGGCTTTACGGGAATCGCCGTGGCCATATTGGGAAGGAACCATCCGGCGGGCGTGCTTTTGACTGCGCTGCTTTTTGGAATCATGGATATGGGGTCGCTGCGTATGAGCCGTGAAACCATGGTAAGCACCAACATGGTGACGGTGATACAGAGCCTGGTGATACTTCTGGTAGCAGCTCCGGAACTGATTAAGTGGAGCAGAAAGAGAGGATGACATATGGACATGATTAATAATTTTATCGGACTAACCCTGCAGCTTTCAGTACCCATCATACTGGGCGCCCTGTGCGGCACCATTGCCGAGCGCGGAGGCATCATACTCCTGGGCGTGGAGGGAATCATGCTGATAGGCGCATTTGCCGGGGCAGCCGGGTCCTACGCCGCAGGCTCAGCCATGGCAGGGGTGCTTCTGTCCGTGGTCCTGGGCGGTATGATTGGCTGGTTCTATGCCCTCTTCTGCCTGAAATGGAAGGCTCACCAGTCCGTGGTGGGCGTGGGCATCAATCTCTTTGCCAGCGGCATCACGGCCGTGATGCTGAAGGCAATCTGGCAGACGGAAGGAATGTCGGAATCCGTTCCATCCATTTCCAATCTGACCATACCCGGCCTTTCCGGTATTCCGGTTATTGGAGCCCTGTTTAAGGACCAGTCCCCCTATCTCTATGCCATGTTCCTGATTGTGGCCGGGGTGTGGATTGTGTTTTATAAGACCAAGTTCGGCCTCAGGTACCGGGCCATCGGGGACCAGCCCTATGCGGTACAGACAGCCGGTGTGCAGGTGAACCGCTACCGTTACATTGCCATGATAGCGGCGGGAAGCATCGCCGGGCTGGCCGGTTCCTACCTGTCCATATCCCAGAACAACCTGTTTGTGTCGGATATGACGGCCGGAAGGGGATTTATGGGACTGGCGGCCAATATCTTCGGCGGCTGGCAGCCTCTGGGGTCCATGGGAGCCGGAATGATATTTGCAGTGGCCCAGGCCGCCAGGTTCTATCTGACGGACGCATCCATCCCATCCCAGTTTGTCCAGATGCTCCCCTATGGGGTGACGCTGCTGGTACTGCTGTTTGTGGGAAAGCGGGTGAAAGGTCCGGAGGCACTTGGCAAATTGGTGGATTAGTTCTATACTAATCTATAGTGAGCTATAGTGAGAGCAGCCCGCCGGGCGCACGAAAGGAGCAAGCAGACCTGTGAAGGACAATGTGATAAATGAGAAGAATGTAAAAATACCGTTGTATGTGACTGCCTATGAGACCATCAGCCAATGGCTGAAAGAGGGAAAGTACAAGGCTGGGGATAAGCTGCCCGGAGAGAACATCCTGGCAGAACAGCTTGCAGTCAGCAGAGGCACATTGCGGCAGGCCATGCTGCTTCTTCAGGAAGATGGTTTAATCATAAATCATCAGGGAAAGGGCAATATTGTGCTTTCCAACCAGGATATGAGCAAAAGCGGGCTGGAGAAGGTGGGAAACCCCATTGTGGATTTCTGCAGCCGGCCCATTGATAAAGTAGTGACCACCATAGGGTTTCAGCCGGCAACACAAAAGCACCAGCAGGTGCTTAAGCTGCGGCCCTCCAGTGTGGTGGCAGTTATTGACATAACCTATTACTGCGGCGATACGCCGGCTGGATTTGCCATGGTGTATATGCCCCATGAGGTGCTGGACAACAGCGATGTGGACCTGGAGAATACGGATACAGTATACCAGTACTATACCGGACTGCTGTCCGAGGGCGGCCTTTACAGCGATACTAAAATCCGCCTGGGGCAGGCCAGGGAGCGCCTGGCCAATATACTGAACATGCAGGAGGGGGACCCGATTCTGATACTGGAAGAGGTGCTGTACTCCGAGTATGATACGCCGGTGCTGTCACAGAAGCTGTTCTTTGGTTCCGAGCAGCATGAGCTGAGCATACGCAGGAAGAATGACAGGAATATAATAAAGAAAACGGAGTAATCAAATATGAAAACCTTCCATAATGAAGCGGGACCAGGGCAGATTGGCAAGGCTGTCCTGATGCCGGGTGACCCTTTGCGCGCAAAATACATTGCAGAGACCTATCTGACCGATGTATTCTGCTACAACCGGGTAAGGGGCATGAACGGATATACGGGTTATTATAAAGGCAGTAAGATATCGGTCCAGGGCAGCGGAATGGGTATTCCCTCCATGGGTATCTATGCGTACGAGCTTTACCACAATTATGATGTGGATACAATCATCCGGGTGGGGACTGCCGGCGCGGTTCACCGCGATGTGGAGGTGGGAGAACTGGTGCTGGCCATGGGATGCTGCACCAACTCGAATTTTCCGTCCCAGTACCATCTTCCGGGAACCTTTGCGCCCATAGCGGATTTCGGGCTTCTGGAAGCAGCAGCAGCCCAGGCCAGGAGCAGCCGTACGCCCTTCCGGGTAGGCAATGTATACAGCTCGGATGTGTTCTATGAGGACAGCCTGGGAGAAAAGGGGCAGTGGGAAAAAATGGGAGTGCTGGTCCAGGAGATGGAGACATTGTCCCTTTATTGTACGGCTGCCAGGGCAGGCAGAAGAGCCCTTGGCATGCTGACCGTGGGAAGCAGCATCCACCATGACAGGGCCCTTACCAATGAGGAAAGGGAGCAGAGCCTGGACAGCATGATACGGTGCGCCCTGGAACTGGCGGCAGAGTGCGCCGGGGAAGGGGGAACAGCCGGGAGGGCAGAGGATGAATGCCCGGCGCAGGAGCAGGGATGTTCTGCATGATGCATTGGAAAAGGAGAGACAGATGAAGGTTTTACTGGATGTGGATACAGGGGTGGATGATTCCATCGCCCTTCTGTACGCGCTTTTTAATCCTGAAATAGACATAGTGGGCATATCAACGGTGTGCGGCAATGTGGAAGCGTGGCTGGCAGCGGAGAATACCATGAAGATACTGGACCTGGCAGGCGCGCCTGACATACCGGTGGCAGTGGGGGAGGAGAAGCCCTCATGCCGGGAGTGGGACGGCCGGGTTGCCTTTATACACGGCGCCAACGGGCTGGGGAATGTGGAACTGCCTCCCAGCCGCCGCAGGACAAGGGATGTGGACGTGAGCCGGTTCCACATGGAGCTGGCAGAACAGTATGAGGGAGAGCTGGTGGTCATCCCCCTTGGGCCGCTGACCAACATAGCCCGTACGCTCAGGGAATATCCCGGATTTGCCAAAAAGGTAAAAAGACTTGTAATGATGGGCGGAACCCTGAACATGGGCGGAAATGTATCTCCTGTGTCAGAGGCCAATGTGGCCTGCGATCCCCGGGCCTGCGATGAAGTGTTTGTCTCAGGCATGGATATTACGGCAGTGGGGCTGGATGTCACCATGAGGACCAGGCTTAAGATGGAGCATCTGGACTGGCTGGCCGGCTGCTGCAGGCCCGCCTGCCGTCCGGCAGTGGATTATATGAGGCAGGCCATGGTCCATTATCTTAAGGGGAACCAAACCCAGAATTACTGTATGGGTGACTGTCCTCTCCATGACCCTCTGGCCGTGATGTGCGCTGTGGTGCCCAGTCTGGTCCGGACCGAGAGCAGGAAGGCCAGGGTGGAGTGCGGCGGCACCTACTGCCGCGGCATGATTGTGACGGACCTGAGGGAACATCCTTTCCAGGCAGAGTATGTGCGCTTTGCAGTGGAAGTGGACAGCGGAAGGGCTGTCAGGGAGCTTATGTCCGTGTTTTGGGAGTCACAGAGTCTGTGATACCGCTGTATAACGGTTGGAAAAGTCATAGTATGAATACCCCTGTCTTTGGAGATTCTCCGGGGACAGGGGTATTCTTTTTGTGATTCTGCCAGCCTTAATACTATTTTTATACCGGACCGCCAGCTCTTATATAGAATCTTTATTACCATATGTGATACCATACCCCTATCTTGAAAAGAGGAGGAAAATAATCCATGCTGTTGCTGTTAGGTATCATAGGAATAACCGCAGTTGTCATACTGGCTTACCTGGTAATCATTCTATTGAGAGGTGACAAACAATGATGAATGTAGCATTGCAGATGATTGTTTACTGTGTCATACTGGTAGTATTGGCAATACCCCTTGGGGCCTACATGGGAAAGGTGATGAACGGGGAGAGGGTGTTCCTTTCAAGGCTTCTGCTTCCCGTGGAAAACCTGATATACAGGGTTCTGAGGATTGATAAAGAGGAGGAGATGGACTGGAAAAAGTATTCCGTGTGCACGGCCGTGTTCAGTGTGCTGAGCCTGGCGGTGCTCTGGTCCATCCTCTGTTTCCAGAACCTGCTTCCCCTTAATCCACAGGGAATGGACGGAATGAGCTGGCATCTGGGCTTTAATACGGCATCCAGCTTTGCCACCAACACAAACTGGCAGGCATATTCAGGAGAGTCAAGTTTGAGTTATTTCAGCCAGATGATTGGACTGAATTTCCAGAACTTCGTGTCTGCTGCGGTGGGAATTGTGGTATTGTTCGCATTAATCCGCGGATTCGTCCGCGTGAAGGAGAGGGGACTGGGAAACTTCTACGCCGACATGACAAGGACGGTTCTTTACATACTGCTGCCGTTGTCTGTGGTGGTATCTCTTGCCATCGCCTCCCAGGGCGTTCCGCAGACCTTCAGGCAGTATGACGAAGTTCAGCTGGTGGAACCGCTGGTCGTGGAACAGGAGGACGGAACTGCCGCAGAGGTCACAAAGGGAGTCGTTCCTCTGGGGCCGGCTGCCAGCCAGATTGCCATTAAGCAGCTGGGAACCAACGGCGGCGGTTTCTGGGGCAACAACTCGGCGCATCCATTTGAGAATCCCACTCCGTTATCCAACTTATTTGAAATGATTTCCCTGCTTCTCATACCGGCGGGCCTGTGCTTTACCTTTGGAAGGAATGTGAAGGACAGGAGACAGGGCATTGCGGTGTTCCTGGCCATGTTCATCATGCTGGCGGCAGCGCTGGCCATCGTGGGCTGCAGTGAGCAGGCCGGTACTCCGCAGATGGCCCAGGACGGCGCAGTCTATATGGGGACTGAGGGGCAGGCAGGCGGTAATATGGAAGGCAAGGAAACCAGATTCGGCATAGCCACATCCGGTACATGGGCCGTATTTACCACGGCTGCTTCCAATGGCTCGGTCAATTCCATGCACGACAGCTACACTCCTTTTGGCGGCCTTGTGCCCATGCTGCTGATGCAGCTGGGAGAGGTGGTATTCGGCGGTACGGGCTGCGGGCTCTACGGCATGATTGGGTTCGCCATCCTTACTGTGTTTATAGCGGGACTGATGGTGGGGCGTACGCCGGAGTACCTGTGCAAAAAGATAGAACCCTTTGAGATGAAAATGGCTGTTTTGGTCTGCCTGGCAACCCCTGTGGCTATCCTGGTGGGCAGCGGTATCGCCGCACTGCTTCCTTCCACCCATGACAGCCTGAATAATCCGGGAGCCCACGGACTTTCAGAAGTCCTGTACGCCTATTCATCCGCAGGCGGCAACAATGGCTCCGCATTTGCAGGATTTAACGCAAATACGCCATTCCTGAATGTGAGCATCGGACTGGTTATGCTGTTTGTAAGGTTCCTGCCCATGTTTGCCACACTGGCCATTGCAGGCAGTCTGGCGGCAAAGAAAAAGGTAGCGGTCAGCTCCGGCACCCTTCCCACCCATAATGCCATGTTCATCTTCCTTTTGATTTTCGTGGTACTGCTGGTAGGGGCTCTCAGCTTTTTCCCGGCCCTGTCCCTTGGACCGGTGGCTGAGTTTTTCCAGATGATAGCATAGGGAGGTCAATGAGACATGAATGAACCAAAAAAGAATATATTTTCCAATCAAGAGATTATGAGCAGGGCCCTTAAGGATTCCTTCATTAAACTGAATCCGGGGACCCAGATAAAGAATCCGGTCATGTTCATGGTTTTTGTATCCGCAATACTGACCTTTGTGATGTTTCTGTTTTCCCTGGCAGGCGTCAGGGACGCGCAGCCGGGCTACATACTGGCCATATCCGTTATCCTCTGGTTTACGGTTCTGTTCGGCAACTTTGCAGAGGCCATAGCGGAGGGCAGGGGAAAGGCCCAGGCAGATGCCCTGCGCGCAGGCAGAAAGGATACCATGGCGTCCAGGATTCCATCGGCTGACCGCAAGAGCGAGGTCACAAGAGTGAAATCCACTGAATTAAAAAAAGGCGACCTTGTTTACATTGAGGCGGGGGAGCAGATACCGGCAGACGGCGATGTGGTGGAGGGCGCTGCGTCAGTGGATGAGAGCGCCATTACCGGCGAGTCCGCCCCTGTAATCCGGGAAAGCGGCGGCGACAGAAGCGCTGTCACCGGAGGCACCACGGTCATATCCGACTGGATGGTGGTGAGGGTCAGCAGCAATCCGGGCGAGGGCTTTATGGATAAGATGATTGCAATGGTGGAAGGGGCTTCCCGAAAAAAGACGCCAAACGAGCTGGCACTGCAGATTTTCCTGGTAGCATTGTCCATTATATTTGTCCTCGTGACCATGTCGCTGTACTCCTACTCCGTGTTCTCCTCCGTGGAAGCAGGGACAGCCAACCCCACATCCGTCACCAACCTGGTGGCCCTCTTAATCTGTCTGGCACCCACCACCATTGGCGCCCTCCTGTCCGCCATTGGCATTGCGGGAATGAGCAGGCTGAACCAGGCCAATGTGCTGGCCATGAGCGGCAGGGCCATTGAGGCAGCCGGGGATGTGGATACCCTTTTGCTGGATAAGACAGGTACCATAACACTGGGAAACCGCCAGGCAGACGCGTTTATTCCGGTGGACGGCAACAAGGAAATGGAGCTGGCTGATGCGGCCCAGCTGTCATCCCTGGCGGACGAAACGCCTGAGGGGCGCAGCATCGTGGTCCTGGCAAAGGAGCGTTTCGGCATACGCGGAAGAAATATGGAGGAGCTTCAGGCAACCTTCGTGCCCTTCACTGCCAAGACAAGGATGAGCGGCATTGACTACAAGGGAAATGAGATTAGAAAGGGCGCGGCAGACGCCATTAAAGCTTATGTGGCCCAGCGTGGAGGCACGTTCAGCAGGGAATGCGGGGACATCGTAAAGAGGATTGCAAACCAGGGCGGAACGCCTCTGGTAGTGGCAAAGAACGGCCGTGTCATGGGTGTGGTGGAGCTTAAGGACATTGTGAAGCAGGGCGTGAAGGAAAAGTTTGCGGATTTAAGGAAAATGGGAATCAGGACCATTATGATTACGGGCGATAATCCGCTGACAGCCGCCTCCATTGCAGCGGAGGCCGGTGTGGACGATTTCCTGGCAGAGGCAACCCCGGAGGCAAAGTTAGATATGATACGGGATTACCAGGCCAGAGGCCATCTGGTAGCCATGACAGGAGACGGTACCAATGATGCGCCGGCCCTGGCCCAGGCAGATGTGGCGGTGGCCATGAATACAGGCACACAGGCAGCCAAGGAAGCCGGCAACATGGTGGACCTGGATTCCTCGCCCACCAAGCTGATTGAGATAGTGAAAATAGGCAAGCAGCTTCTCATGACAAGAGGGTCCCTGACCACCTTCAGCATTGCCAATGACGTTGCCAAGTATTTTGCAATTATTCCGGCACTTTTCATGGGACTCTATCCCGGTCTGTCGGCTCTCAACATCATGGGACTTCACAGCGCAAACAGCGCCGTGTTTTCAGCCATCCTATACAACGCCCTGATTATCGTGGCCCTGATTCCCCTGGCGTTAAAGGGGGTCAGATACAGGGAGGTTTCCGCGGCCAGAATGCTTTCCGGGAATCTGCTGGTCTATGGTCTGGGAGGAATCATTATCCCGTTCATAGCAATCAAGGCAATCGACGTGCTGATTACAGCCACAGGGCTGGTGGCGTAATGTGTGAAGGAAACCGGGACAGGCGGCACAATCAGTCAAAGTGAGGAGAATGTTCATGAATACAGTAAAAGCAGTATTACCAAAAATGGTTGGTTTTTTCCTGGTCATGTTAATCATAACCAGCGTGATTTACCCGGCAGCCATCACGGCTGCCGCCAATGTGGCATTTGGCTATGAGGCCAATGGTTCGGTCATTGTGGGCAGGGACGGCACAAAATACGGAAGCGCCCTGCTGGCCCAGGAGTTTACCGGAAACCAGTATCTGTGGGGCAGAATCATGAATGTGGATACAGGAACATTTACAGATGAACATGGAGAGCCTCTGGCATATGCCGGGGCCTCCAATAAAACACCGGCAGGCAGCGAGCTTGAAGCCATGATAGCTGACCGGGTGGAGAAAATCAGGGCAGCCCATCCGGAAAAGGGGGAGGAGCCCATTCCTGTGGACCTTGTAACCTGTTCGGGAAGCGGGCTGGACCCGGAAATCTCTCCGGCGGCAGCTGCTTACCAGGCGGAACGGATTGCCAGGGAACGGAATATGACAACGGAGGATGTGGAGGCAGTCATAAACAGATATACCACGGGCAGGTTCATGGGAATCCTGGGAGAGCCAAGGGTAAATGTGCTGAAGGTGAATCTGGCGCTGGATGGGTTGATTTGAAAATGATTGGAACCAGGACTGCATTGTATACAGGGTTGCCGCATTTTGCGGCAGCTCTACCGTTGTTTTCAGGACCGGGATATATGGAAAGGAGGAATGGCTTATGGGCGGGGAAAGGGACGAGAGGCCGGACCCGGAGCAGCTTTTAAAACAGAATTTCCCCAGGGACAATGACAATGGAAGGGGAAAGCTGAAGATATTTTTCGGCTATGCGGCCGGAGTGGGGAAAACATACGCCATGCTGGAGGCTGCCCGCCAGGAAATGGCAGCGGGCCGGGATGTGGTGGCCGGATACATAGAGCCCCACGACAGGCCGGAGACAATGGAGCTCCTGGCCGGAATGGAGCTGCTGACCCCGATGTCGGTAAAATATAAGGGAATCACCCTGAAGGAATTTGACCTGGATGCCGCCCTTATGAGGAATCCGGACCTGGTGCTGGTGGATGAGCTGGCCCACACCAATGCCCAGGGCTGCCGCCATAGGAAGCGCTACCAGGACGTGATTGAGTTGCTGGATGGGGGAATCAATGTGTACACCACGGTTAATGTGCAGCATCTGGAGAGCCTTCATGACATCGTTGCTTCTATCACCCATGTGCGGGTCAATGAGCGCATTCCGGATGATATATTTGATGATGCCAGCCAGGTGGAACTGGTGGACATTGCCCCGGAGGAATTGAGGCAGCGGCTGGAGGACGGCAAGATTTACCATAAGGACCAGGCGGATAAGGCGTGTGTCCGTTTTTTCACAGCGGAAAACCTGTCCGCCCTTCGTGAGATTGCCTTAAGGCGCACCGCGGACCGGGTCAACCGGGAGGTGGTCAGGGAACGGGATGCGGCGGGCAAGGACTATTATACGGGTGAGCACGTGCTGGTCTGCCTGTCCCCATCCCCCACCAATGCAAGGGTAATCAGGACAGCAGCCAGGATGGCGGGGGCGTTCCACGCGGATTTCACGGCTGTTCTGGTGGAGACAGCGGACATGAAAAGGAACCATGCAAAAATCAGCAGGAGCATGGAGGCCAATATTAATCTGGCCAAGCAGTTCAGGGCCAATGTAATTACCCTTTACGGGGATGACATTGTACAGCAGATTGCAGGCTATGCCAGAAGGAACGGCATTTCCAAGATAGTCATAGGCAGGACCGTGAGGCAACACAGTGTCCTGCACGTAAAGCCCACCATCATTGACCGTCTCATCAAGGCAGTCCCCAATATGGATGTTTATGTGATACCGGACGCAGGAGCCAGGGAGAGCAGGAAGGGCAGGAAACCGGAAAACAGAAGAAAATACGGCATGGATATCCTGAAGACAGCCCTTATCATGGCCGGATGCACCCTGCTTTCCCTGGCACTGGACCATTACAGCCTGGGCATTATCAATGTGGCCATGATTTATATGCTGGGGACCATGCTGGCAGCCTATGTTACCAGGGCCGGGCTATACGGTTTTCTGGCCTCCGTGGCCTCGGTGCTTCTGTTTAACTTCTTTTTTACGGCTCCCCGCTATACCTTCCAGGCGGACGGCAGGATTTATCCCTTTACCTTTGCAGCCATGCTGGCCTGCGCTCTGGTTACCAGCTCCATGGCAGCCAGGCTGAAGCGGGAGGCAGAGAAAAGCGAGGCAGAGTCAGGGTATATGCAGATACTGTTCAATATCAACCGGAATCTGAGAAAGGGAGGCACCGGGGAAGAGATACTGGATATATGCGGAAGGCTGGTGCAGAGCCTTTTAAAACGCAACATTGTTATCTATGACATGCTGGATGGGAAAATGGACCGGATGAAGATATATCCTGCCTCGGAGGCAGAGGATGCATCCCGGCTTACGGCCCTGTTTAAGAGCCCTGACGAGATGGCTGTGGCGGCCTGGGTCTATAAGAACCGTCATAAGGCCGGGGCTTCTACGGATACACTGCCGGGGGCCAGGGCCAGGTACACGCCGGTATATAAGGACGATACGGTTTATGCGGTCATAGGCGTGGAGATGAAGGGAGGGGATATCATTAAGCCCAATGACAAGAATGTCCTGAATATCATTGCCGAGGAGACATCCTACCGTTTAAAGGATATGGGAGGAAGGGCGGTGACATAAGCCCCCCTTAACCATGTATTTGCAAATAATTTATACAATTGCCCCAACCATGGATGGAATCTTTACGGCAGCAGGCAGTATCCTTTAAGCAGGAAGAGAGGGAACTGTCATGATGGCTAAAATAATAGTCAGGTTAAAAAGTCCGGTGGGACAGAAAATAGATGATGCGTGTGAACGTTTTCCGCTGATTTCCAGCGTGGTTCTGCAGCTGGCGGCGGCCATATTCATGGTGGGGGTGGTAACCTCCGTGGGACTCATAGGCGGGACTGTCATATGGCTCTTTTATAAGGCATTTGGAGTCATGTAGGAAAAATGAACGGATATCATGACTGGGAGCAGCCCTGCAGGTTTGGTTTGACACAGCCCCCATTCATGGTATAGTATTTAGTATAAAGAGGGGGATGAAGATATCTTTATAGAATCTTTATGCCCTCTTTATACATTTTCTCTAGTTTCTTTATATGGTTCTCTTTTACAATAGAATTGGGAACATATAGATGGAAGGAGGAGATAGTATGTTATTCCATAAGAACAATCGTATTGTAATCGCAGGCTGCGGGCCTTTAGGGGCAGCGCTGGCAAAGTCATTATATCATAAAGGCCACAGAGTCGTTGTGCTGGATAAGGACAGGGAGAGTTTCCGTTATCTGCCGGAGGAGTTTAGGGGGTATGAGATGGAAGGGGACCCAACGGACCCCCAGGTGCTGAAGGCGGCGGGGATTGAGGATGCCGGCCTGTTCATCGCATCTACCCAGGATGACAATACCAACCTCCTGCTGGCCCAGATTGCCAGCTGTATTTTCCATGTGGGCCAGGTATATGCCCGTCTGGATGACACAGGAAGGCATCAGCTGGTCACGGACCTGCCTGTCAAACCCATCAGTCTCTATGATTTGTCGGCAGATGACTACGGACGCCTGGCAGAGACTGTAAGTCAGGAGGTGGCTGTGTGAGCATGAAGATAGCAGTGGCGCGGGGAGGGGAGTATGCGGATTTCCTTATCAGCCTGCTGATGGATAAAAAGTATAAGGTAACTGTGATAGACCCGGATGAGGCGTTTTGCGAACATCTCTCTGCTTCCTACAATGTGAATGCAGTGCTGGGAGACCCGTGCAGCCAGTTTATCCTGGAGGAAGCGGGCATCCGCAATTACGATGTAATCATGGCCCTGGGCCGGGAGGACACGGATAATTTTGAGATATGCCAGATGGGCAGGAAGGTGCTGGGAATCAAACGCTCCGTGTGCCTGGTGCACAACCCCAGGAACGCGGCTCTGTTTGAGGAGCTGGGAGTGGACCGGGCGGTAAACCTGCCCATGATACTTGCACAGGCCATTTAGAGTGTGCTGCTGGTCCGTGTGCAGACAGCACAGAGACAGGAAGAGGGAGCGTAAGAGGATTTATGTCATATAGTTGGGACTGGGTGCTGGATTTTGTAAAGGCCTGCGCAAAGATGGCTGTCATATGGGTGATATCCACCATACTGGCCATTGTTCTGGACAGCTGCGGAATCAGGGCGGAGAACCTGCTTTTGGTATATTTGCTGGGAGTGCTCATCAGCATACTGGCCACCAGCAGCCTGGCATGGGCCCTGTGCGCTGCCATTGTTTTTACATTTACATTCAATTATCTGTTTACGGAGCCAAAGCTTACGTTCCATATGGATGATGTGAACTACGTGGTGTCGTCCATTATCTTTGTGGCAGCGGCTTCCATTGTGGCCACCCTGGTGGTGAAGCTGCAGAAACAGATGCAGATTGCCAACAAGAAGAGAGAGATTACAGCCAGGATGAATGAGATAGGAAGCGGATTCCTGAACCTGTCCGGCTACCAGCAGATTAAGGAGTACAGCGAGGAAAGCCTGTCTAATCTGACGGGGAAGCCGGTGAGCGTCCTTTTGAAGGAGGACGAGAAGGAAGAATTTTCTGATTATATGGCTGAGTGGTGCTGCCGCCAGTCCATTCCGTGCGGCCATGGTGAATGCCAGTTTCCGGATGACAATGGACTGTACGTCCCCATCCGCAACCGGGAAAAGACCTACGGCGTGATTATATTTGACTGTGAGGGCTGGACCCTGAGCGAGGAAGAAAAAATATATGTGGATACGGTCATTTCCCAGCTTACGCTGGTCATTGAGCGGGAACTGCTCAGCCGTGAGAAGGAAAACACCAGGATTCAGGTGGAGCGGGAACGGTTAAAGAGCACTCTTTTAAGAAGTATTTCCCACGACCTGCGCACGCCCCTTACGGGAATCACTGGCAGCGCCGGCTTCCTTTTGGATAATCTGGGAATCATGGATGAGGCCACCATTAAAAGCATGCTGAAGGATATATGCTCGGACTCCGAATGGCTCAGCACCATGGTGGAAAACCTGCTGAACCTGACGCGAATCCAGGAGGGACGTCTGGATATCAATAAGAAGAAGGAAGTGGTGGATGACCTTGTGTCCTCCGCCGTGCGGCTGGTGTCCAACCGGGTGGGAAACCACACCCTGAGGATGGAGACGCCGGAGGACATCTTGCTGGTAGCGGTGGACGGAAGACTGTTTATCCAGGTTCTGGTCAATCTCCTGGACAATGCGTTCCGCCATTCCGGGGCCAATACCACAGTGACCCTCAGCGTGAGGCAGGATGGAAATTGTCTTAAGTTTGTGGTGGCGGATAATGGGATAGGACTTCCGGACGGTAAGATAGATAAGATTTTTGATAATTTTTTTACCACGGCCTATGAAAACGGCGATAAGCAGCGGGGCGTGGGACTGGGGCTTACCATATGCAAGGCCATGGTGGAGGCCCAGGGCGGGACCATCCGGGCTTACAACAGCCCCAAGGGGGGCGCTGTATTCGAGGTATCAATGCCAATGGAGGACAAGAAGGATGAATGAGACAACAATCCTTGTCATTGAGGATGACAAGAGCATACAGAATTTTATGAAAATATCCCTGAAAACAAGGGGATACTCCTATATACTGGCTGATAACGGACTGTCCGGCATATCCCTCTTTTATGCGGACCATCCGGACCTGATACTTCTGGATTTGGGATTGCCGGATATTGACGGCATGGAGGTGCTGCGGCAAATCCGGCAGAAGTCCGATGTGCCTGTTATCGTGGTTTCCGCCAGAGGGCAGGAACGGGAGAAAATCAATGCCCTGGACCAGGGAGCGGACGACTATGTGACCAAGCCCTTCAGTGCGGAGGAGCTGCTGGCCAGAATCCGCGTGGGGCTGCGCCATAAGAGTTCCTCGGTAAACCGCCAGGAACAGGAATTCTGTCTGGATTATTTCCGGCTGGATTTTGAAAAGCGCAAACTGTACGTCCATGACCAGGAGGTGCATCTGACTCCCCTGGAATACAAGATGGTGGTCCTTCTGGTAAACAACAGCGGCAAGGTGCTGACCCACCACTATATCCAGCAGGAGGTGTGGGGATATGACACAACGGACGATTACCAGTCGCTGCGGGTGTTTATGGCCAATATACGGAGAAAGATTGAGGATAACACAGCCAATCCCAGGTTCATACTCACAGAGGTGGGCGTGGGGTACCGGTTTGTGGATGAATAGGAGGGCCCGAATGGGACGAATCGGGCCGGGCATGGCGGAATACTGTTTCCGTACATGTTCCGGGATATACCGGGAAGCAGGCATCGGAAGAGGCAGGCGTCCCGGTATATTTTTTGGAATATTTTTTCTGGAAGTAAAATAGTCTTGAAAAAATCCCCTAAACTGATTAAACTGATACCATGAGATTATTATATGAAAAGACGCTGGACGGGGTCTGCCTCCAGCGTTGTTATGGTTTGGACAAGATTCTGGAGATTCCGGACACCGCGGGAGGACTGCCGGTGACAGAGCTGGCAGGGTACATTTTTTCGGATACGGTCCGCAGGCGGGAACCGCCGCCCGGTGAGTACCGGGGAGAGCCGGAGCTTTGCGGCAGCCAGGTAGAGGAAATCAGCCTGCCGGATACCGTCAGGAAGGTGGGGGCTTATGGCTTCTACAACTGCTGCGGGCTCAGGAAGCTATCCTGCAGCAGTGCGGTGGAGGACTGGGGAGCCGGGGTATTTACAGGCTGTACGGGCCTGGAATACCTGGATATCCGCATTGCAGAGGACCGGAAGTCCTGCTTTAAGGACATTCTGTCGGAGCTTCACCAGACCCTGATTGTGAATTACAGGGACAGTTCCGGGACGCTTCTGGCAAAGCTTATATTTCCGGAATTTTTTGAGGAGTCGGTGGAAAATACGCCGGCCCGCATCATTATGAGGGAGATGCACGGCTGCGGCCACATGTACCGGTACTGTTTTGAGGGAGGGGATTTCCGCTTCGATGAGTATGACAGGCTGTTTCCCCATGTAAAGGTCCAGGAAAAGCCGGAGCTGTCCGTGCGCCTGGCCCTGTACCGCCTGTACTGGCCCTATGGTTTAAGGGAACATGCAGAGAATGAGTACTGGGAGTATGTGAGGCTTCATGCCGGGGAAGGCGCAGAGGGACTGATTCAGCGCGGGGAGCGGGATATTCTGGGCTTCATGGCCCGGTCGTCCCGGCTGGGAGACGCTGAGATGAAGAAAATGGTAGACGCGGCTGCCAGGGCCGGGGACGCCCAGTCCTCCGCCCTTTTGCTGGATGCGAGGCACGGCGGCAGTCCGGGCCGGGGCCCAGGGCGCAGGCGCACATTTGAGTTATAGACAGAGGAAGGGTCATAATATAAGTCAGCAAAGCATCAGATTATATAAATAAAGTATACCAGGAGGATAATAATGGCTAAGAAGACAAAAGGACAGGAATTACAGGAACAGCTATCATGGGCGTTCCCTCATATTGGAAAGGATAAACCGGAGCAGACGGAAAAGGCGTTTAAATACTGCGAGGGTTATAAGGCGTTTCTGGATGCAGGAAAGACAGAGCGGGAGTGTGTAAAGGAAGCGGTAAAAATGCTTAAGAAGGCTGGCTATAAGCCCTTTGACTCCGGTGAATCCTATGAGCCGGGAGACAAGGTGTATTATGTGAACCGCGGCAAGTCTCTGATTGCCACCACATTTGGCAAAAAACCTCTGGACCAGGGGCTGAGAATCAACGGAGCCCATATTGATTCCCCCAGACTGGATTTAAAGCCCAATCCCCTTTATGAAAAGGAGGATATTGCGTTTTTTAAGACCCATTATTACGGCGGCATCCGCAAATACCAGTGGGGAACCATTCCGCTGGCTATGCACGGCGTGGTGGTGAAGAAAAACGGAGAGATTCAAGAGGTTTCCATAGGAGAGGATGAGAAGGAGCCTGTGTTCTGCGTAACGGACCTGCTTCCCCATCTGGCCGCCAAGCAGAACGAGCGCCCGTTAAAAGACGGGCTTAAGGGCGAGGAGCTGAATATTGTGGTTGGCTCTCTGCCGTTCCAGGATGAGGAGGTAAAGGAGCCCGTGAAGCTGATGGCCTTAAGCCTTCTGAATGAGAAATACGGCATCACGGAAAAGGACTTTTTCCGGGCTGAGATTGAAATGGTTCCCGCTGTAAAGGCCAGGGACGTTGGGTTCGATACCAGCATGATAGGCGCTTACGGCCAGGACGACAGGGTATGCGCGTACACGGCCCTGACAGCTGAGATAGATGCAAAGAAGCCGGCCCATACGACAGTGACCATTCTGGCTGACAAGGAGGAAATCGGCTCCACCGGCAACACGGGCCTGAATTCGGATTTTGTGCTTCATTACATAGAGGATTTGGCGGAACAGGCAGGCGTCAGCCCAAGGGAGGTGCTGCGCAAATCCCTGTGCCTTTCCTCGGATGTGAACGCTGCGTTTGACCCCGGTTTCCCGGATGTGTACGAAGGCCGCAATACCAGCTATATCAACAAAGGCTGTGTGCTGACCAAGTATACGGGGGCCAGGGGAAAATCCGGTTCCAACGACGCCAGCGCCGAGACCATGGCAAAGGTTATTGCCATTATGGAGGAGGAGGGCGTGTACTGGCAGGCCGGTGAGCTGGGAGCCGTGGATGTGGGCGGCGGCGGAACCATTGCCCAGTTCGTGGCCCATATGGATGTGGATACCGTGGATTTGGGAGTGCCCATCCTGTCCATGCATTCTCCGTTTGAGCTGGCTTCCAAACTGGATGTCTATAATACGTATAAGGCCTTTAGGGCGTTCTATAAATAGCCTTCATAAAGCGGTACTTAAATTTTCATGAAATTGGTGGAAAGTCTTTTTTTTCACGGACAGGTATGATATAACTATGTACAGCGCACGCTTTTTGGGGATGACTGGAAAAATAAGGATAATTTGACGCCCTGCGTGTGAAATCAGGATAGAAAAGGGATATGTAAAATGAAAAAATTAGCACTCATATGTTTATGCGGACTGGTTGCAGCCTCCATCATGACAGGCTGCGGGGCCGGCCAGACAGAAGGAAAGGAAAACCTGGGCACAGTCGAGCTGGCAGAGTATAAGGGCGTGAAAGTCAATGTACCGGCTGTCATGGTAACCGATGCAGAGGTGGAGTCAAGAATCAACCAGGTGCTCAGCCAGAATCCGAACATTGTGGAAGTGGACAGGCCGGCGGCGGAAGGCGACATTGTCAATATTGATTATGTGGGAAAACAGGACGGAGTGGAATTTGCAGGCGGCACCGGCCAGGGACAGGACCTGACTCTTGGCTCCGGCAGGATGATTGCCGGATTTGAGGACGGACTGGTTGGCACAAAGAAGGGCGATAAGAAGGAACTGAACCTGACATTCCCGGAGGATTACAGTGAGAAAGCCCTGGCAGGCCAGGCTGTTGTATTTGAGGTTACTGTGAATTCAGTGAAGGAAAAGCAGTCAGCTGTACTGGATGATGCATTTGTACAGAGTGTATCTGATTTTAAGACCGTGGACGAGTACAGGGCCAGCATTAAGGAAGACCTCTTAAAGCAGAAGCAGCAGTCCGCAGACCTTCAGATTCAGCAGTTTGTACTTAAGAACGTGGTTGAAAATTCCAAGTTCAAGCTGAACAAGAATACTCTTTCCAGACGCTATAATGACCGTATTAAGCAGTATGAAGAGCAGGCCAAGATGTATGGAACCAACCTGGCCGGTATGGCTAAGGCCAACGGCATGGATGTGCCGGGATTACAGGAAGCTGTCTATGCATCCGTGAAAGACGATGTGAAAAACCAGCTGGTCATCCTTAAGGTTGCCGAGCTGGAGGGCATCACCCTGGAGGATGCGGACCGTCAGGCGTTTGCTGAGATGAACGGACAGACCCTGGAGTCAGCTGTGGAATATTTCGGCCAGGAGACCCTGGATGAGATGGCCCTGAACCAGAAGGTTATGAAGTTCATGGCAGACAACGCGGTCAATGAAGCCCAGGATACATCTGCGCCCGCAGAGGAGACAGCTGCCGCAGAGGAAACCACTGCCGCAGAGGAGACAACGGCTCCGGAAGAAACAACAGCTGCAGAGACATCTGCCGCACAGTAAAGAAGGATTGCCAAAAGAAGAAGGAGGACTCGTACATGCAGATTTTAAAGGACAGGATACGCAGGGATGGCAAGATAAAAGCCGGAAACGTTCTGAAGGTGGACAGTTTCTTGAACCATCAGATGGATATTAAGCTTTTTGGAGAGATTGGAAAAGAATTTAAGCGCAGGTTTGCTGATGTGGAGGTCACGAAGATTCTTACCATCGAGGCCTCCGGAATCGGAATTGCATGTATTGTGGCCCAGTATTTTGATGTACCGGTTGTATTTGCCAAGAAGACCCAGACCAAGAATATTGCAGGTGAAGTTTATACCACCAAGGTGGAGTCCTACACCCACGGCAGGGTCTATGACATCATCGTGTCAAGGGAGTTTCTGGGAGCCGGCGACAAGGTGCTGCTTATCGATGACTTCCTTGCCAATGGAAAGGCCCTGGAAGGCCTGGCTGCCCTGGTACGGGATTCCGGCGCAGAGCTGGTGGGAGCGGGCATTGTGATTGAGAAGGGATTCCAGGTAGGCGGAGATTTGCTCCGTTCAGAGGGTATCCGGCTGGAGTCACTGGCAATCGTGGAAAGCATGGATGAGGAGAAACAGACCATTGTGTTCAGAGATGATGAATAAAAGAACAAAGGCTTTATTTTACGATATTGACGGAACCCTCCTGTCTGAGAAGACGCGGAGGGTTCCTGAGAGTGCGGTACAGGCGCTGAAGGAGGCACGGAGACAGGGACATCTGGTGTTTATCAATACGGGCCGCGTATATGCCCACCTGGGCGATATTAAGGACCTGGTGGAGGCGGATGGTTATCTGTGCGGCTGCGGGACCTATATACTTGCAGAGGGCCGGGTGATGTACAGCTACCACATTCCCCATGAGAGAGGGCTGGAAATCAAGAGGCATATTGATGAATGCGGACTGGACGGAGCCCTTGAGGCATGGGATGGAATTCATGTCCACAGGTCCCTGTCGCCCATTCCAAGGGTGGAGGAGCTGAAGAACGCTCTCAGGAAATCGGACTGTCTGTCCGAATATGACTGGGAAGACGATGGTTATGACTTTGATAAATTCTATCTTCTTTCAGGTGAAAACAGCAGGCCCAAGGAACTGTTTGGACGGCTCAGGGATATGGAAATCATAGACCGCGGCGGCGGGGAATATGAATGTGTGCCCAGAGGACATTCCAAGGCAACGGCCATTGATTTGGTATTAAAACATTACGGCATCTCCCTGGATGACGCGTATGTGTTCGGTGACAGCGGCAATGACCTTGCCATGTTCCGCTACGCCCGGAACTGTATCCTGATGGGAAAGCATGACGAAGTGCTGGAGCCCTACGCAACGTTTGAGACAAAGGATGTGGATGAGGACGGAATCGCGTATGCCATGAAGGAACTGGGCATAATATAACACAGCAAGACTTGATACGGAAAGAGCAGACTGCATGAAGAGAAAGACCTGGATGATAAGTGCCCTGATGTATGCCATGGTATTCATGGCATGCTTCGGGGTACTGCACGTTTTAAAGACATTAATGGAGCCTTCGGGGCCTGTACCGGTTGAGAGCAGGGAACGCGCAGAGGTGTCTGAGAGCACCGGAGGAGGGGGAAACGGAGAGGAACAGGGGGAACAGGCTGGAACGGCAGTTGCTACGGATTCCCAGGCCCGGGAACCCCAGGATGAGGTAATCAGGCAGGAGGGCTATAAAGAGTGGAAGAGGACATTCCCCGGCATGTGGACTCCGCCGGAGGCGCCGGAGGAACCCTACATACCGCCCAGGCTAATCCTGGCAACAGACTTACACTACCAAAGTGCCTCGGCGGGAGACGGCGGGGAAGCCTTCCGGCTGTTTGTGGAGCGGAGTGACGGAAAGGTGGTGCAGTATCTGCCCGAGCTTCTGGAAGCATTTCTGGATGAGGTCATCCGGGAGCAGCCGTCCGCCCTGGTTCTCAGCGGGGACATTACCATGAACGGGGAGCGCATAAACCATGAGGAACTGGCGGCAAGGCTTAAGAGGGTCCAGGATGCCGGCATACAGGTCCTGGTGATTCCGGGAAACCATGATATCAATAACCATAATGCCGCGGTTTACTACGGCGCCCAGAAGGAGCCTGCTCCCTATATTGACGGACCTGAATTTTACGAGATTTACCATGAATACGGTTATGACCAGGCGCTGAGCCGGGACAGCGGTTCGCTGAGCTACGTCTATGCCCTGGATGACAGGAACTGGCTCCTGATGCTGGACTCCTGCCAGTATGAGCCGGATAACAAGGTGGAGGGAAGGCTGAAGGACAGCACCATGGCATGGGCCGATGAACAGCTGGACAGAGCAGAGGAGGAGGGCGTGTTTGTGATACCCATTGCCCATCATAACCTGCTGGCCCAGAGCAGGATGTATACCACCCAGTGTGCCATGGACAACAACGCGGAGGTGATTTCCCTCCTCCAAAAGCACCGGCTTCCCCTGTTTTTCAGCGGACATCTGCATGTGCAGCGTATCCGCAAGCATAAGAGCGAACCAGGAGTGCCGGATGGGGATTACGGCATACAGGAAATAGTGACGGACGCCCTCAGCATACCTCCCTGCCAGTACGGAGAGGTGTTATGGGAGGAGGACGGAAGCATTTCGTATGCAACCAGGTCCGTGGATGTATCGGCATGGGCCGGGAAAAACGGAAGCGCTAATCCGGACCTGCTGGATTTTGAGGACTGGTCCTACCGGTACATACAGAAGCTCATTAGCGACCAGATAAGGGGCGTTGTGAAGAACCTTGGTGCGGATGTGGAACATTCCATGGCAGCCACCTATGCGGGTGTGTACATTGATTACTATGCTGGGCGGGAGATTGACACCAGGGGTATAAAGAGCACTAAGGGATACCGGTTCTGGGAGAGGAACATGCCGGACAGCTACCTGATTCGGGAACTGGATGCCATGATTGCCGACTCGGACAGGGATAACAACTATTTCCTGCTTCCTGAGGAGGAAGGCTGGCTGACCGGGGATTAGGCGGCTGTAATGAATGGCCAAACATACTTATATTCACCTGGCGGTAAAGCGCCCGGGATGTTACAATAGACATATACCATAATATGTAAGGAGGGCCTGCTGTGAGTAAAGAGAAGTGGAAACGGAATATAAGGCGCTGGCCAGCACTGGCCCTGACATTGGTGATGACACTGTCCATTGCCGCCTGTGGCGCTGCCCGGGGAAGTCTGGCAGGTCAGGCAGCCGGCCGCCGCTCAGACAATCTCTATGGCCCGGCAGCTTCTTTTGGAGACGGCGGGAAGGTCCATGAAGGTGTTCCCTATTCCGAAAGGCCGTATGAGCACTATGACCCGGCTGTGATGGAACAGGCCATGGCTGATTTTGAACAGGCCTGCGCCGTGGACGGGCAGGACGAGGAGGTGCTGAGGCTCTATGATGCCATTGTGGATGAGTACGACCGTCTGGCTACCCTGACCTATATGGCCCAGCTGAAATACGACAGGGATGTATCGGATGAAGCTGCCGCTGCAGAGCAGGCATATACCACGGACATTTACTCAGAGATGGGGGATAAGGCCGCGGCCTGCCTTAAGAAGGGAATGAACTCCTCCTATAAGAAAATCCTGGCGGATAGGATGGGGATTGAAAATGCGCCTTACATCGAATATTACAGGGAAAATTCCGGTGAACTGACTGAGCTGAACCGGAAGGAGCAGGAGCTTCTAAGGGAGTATGACAAACTGGCTGCCGGTGACTTTACAGTGGAGCTTGAGGACGGACAATGGAGCTACAGCCGTCTGGAACGGGAAACAGACCTGGACACCAGCCGGTACTCAGAGGTGGAGGATGCGCTGGTCAGGGAAAAGAACCGGGTGCTGGGCACCAAGTTCAGGGAGCTGGTTCAGGTGCGCCGCCAGATAGCCGGGCTTAAGGGCTATGATAACTATGCCCAGTATTCTTTTGAGGCTGTCTATGGAAGAGACTATACCCTGCAGGATGCGGAAGGGCTTTGTTCAGATGTGAAGACCAGTATTGTCCCGCTGAATAATGACATCTGGTATAAGGATGTGGCCCAGGAATCCTATGATTCCCTGGACCTTCTGGAAGAGAGCTCTGCGGAGGACATACTCAATGCAGTTGGCACGGCTATGGGGTCCGTGAGTCCTGAACTGGGTGATATTTTTCAGTACATGAAGGAAAATGAGCTGTATGACATCCAGTCCGGGGAAGACGGCCAGGACCGGGTGGACAATAATTATACCGTAGGGCTTCCAAGCTATGGTGACGCATTTATTTTCATTAACAGAACCCATACATTTACGGATTACCAGTCCCTGATTCATGAGTTCGGGCACTTCAGCGCCTATTATTATAATTCGGTGCCTGAATTGTTCCAGGGATACAGTGTGGATGTGTGCGAGGTCCAGTCCCAGGGGCTGGAAATGCTGGCCAACCAGTATGCAGCGGATATGCTGGGGCAGGGGGTGGAGGCTTTTGAGTTTGAGTCCGTTACGGATATGCTGTATGTGACAATCATGTCCTGTATGCTGCAGGAATTTGAGGAAGCTGTTTACAGGGAGCCGGACATGAGTCTGGAGGACATGAACCGCACCTTTAAGGAGATACAGGACTCCTATCATGGATGGTATTATGATGTCTACGATGATGGTGTGTGCTATGACTGGGTGGATGTGTCTCATCTGTTTTACAGTCCCCTGTACTATATGGGATATGGAACCTCGGCCCTGTCAGCCCTTGACCTGTGGTCCATGTCCCGGAGGGACTGGGATAGCGCTGTGGACACCTACATGGCACTGTTGAATGAAGGACTGGATGCCTCCTACCGCGATACCATGTACCGCTCGGGGCTGCGGGATGTGTTTGACAGCAGGGACCTGGAATCCCTGGCAGGGGACGTGCGCAGGCTCCAGGGACTGGAGCAGGACGGCCAGGGCGCCGATGCCCTGCCGCAGGGGGAGACGGGCCGGGAAGAGAGGAAGCCCGGGGAGAGCTCTGACAGCGGTTTAAGGGCGGTGGGTCTTCTGGTACTGGGAGGCATTTGTGTCATCCTTGTTGTTCAGGTCATGATTTTATGTACCGGGTTTGTAATTATCTGGCTGATTGTCAGGAAGAAGAAAGAAGAGTGAAGAGAATAACAGAGGACCGGAAGGCAGCCGCCTTCCGGTCAGTGATATTTATGGGTGTATTTACGGGAATATCTGCAGGTACATTTACAGGCATATGGACAGGCCCATAAAATTTTCCTACCAGATGTGAGGCCGGTCCTCCGGCCTGCGGTACATGCCGTCACCCTCCTTTACGCCAAAGGCAGCATAAAAGCCGTCGGTGGCGGACAGCACGGCGTTTACCCTGGTGATGCCCGGTGAATGGGTATCGTTGGTCATGATATAGGAAAGGTATTCATCCCTGTATTTGGTGGCCCATATGACACCGTAGGCGTGATACAGCTCCTTCAGGTCATAGCCCTTTTCCCGGGCTATTTCAGTGATGCAGGAAACGCCGCCCAGGTCAGCGATATTCTCCGTGACGCTCAGGGAGCCGTTTACTTTGATGCCGTTTACTTCCATGGTATCATAGTAGTCAATGACCTTTTGGGCCAGCTCCCTGAAACGCTGTTTATCCTGGGCGGTCCACCAATCCCGCAGGTTGCCCTTTTCATCATACTGGGAACCGCTTGTGTCAAAGGCATGGGTTATTTCATGGCCGATAACAGCTCCGATGCCTCCCAGATTAGTGACCGGCGCAGCCTCCGGGTCATAAAACGGGGCCTGAAGGATTCCGGCCGGAAATACGATTTCGTTGTTTCCGGGGTTGTAATAGGCGTTGACTGTCTGGGGAGTCATGCCCCATTCTTCCCGGTCCACCGGGTCATGCCGGGTCTTAAAGGCGTAATCCTGGGATGCCTTTAAAATATCCATGATATTGTCAATGTAGACCCCGCCCTCATCCGGTGTTTTCAGAGCAAGGCTGTACTTGTCCTGGGGCCATTCGTCGGGATACCCCACCTTGACCGTGATGGCCCTCAGCTTCTTCCTTGCCTCCTGGCGGGTGGATTCGGTCATCCAATCCATATGGGCAAGGCGGTTGTCATATACATCTATGATTTGCCGGATGATGGAGGCCGCATCCTGTTTGGCCTCCTCGTTAAAATAGGCATCACAAAATACACGGCCGCACTGGAAACCCAGTTTTTCCTGGACTGTTTCAGACACTGTCCGCTCAAACCCCTTTTTCTTTTTAATGCCTCCTGCTGCGGTCTGGTACTCCTGGGCAGCGGCCAGAGAGGCGGTGTCTGTTATCATGGACAGGTCTGAATAGAGACAGGTTTTCACATATTCTTTCAGCAGGGGAAGATTTTCTTCCCTGAGATAGCTTCCAAGCTTTATGCAGGCATCCGGCTGGGACACAACTGTTTTTTCATCTTCCTGTATGCCGAATATACTGTCCAGCAGGCTGAAGGGAAGGGCGCCGGAATACAGGTCCGCCGCCTGGGCGGCTGTGTACACATTGTATGTTTTTTCCGCATCATAGACTTCTTCTATTTTAAGGGCGGAGGATGCCAGCTCCTTCATCATATCCGTTACCCGGGCAACGGTTTCCTTTGCCTCATCAGGGCTCAGGCCGTTGATTTCATGGAGCTTTGCCAGATATTTTTTGTATTCCTCCACCCGCTTCTGGTTGGATGCATCTTCGGAAAACCAGACTTCCCTCCTGAGACCGGAATCCGGCTGTGCAAGACAGAGAACCTTTACTGCGGAGTCCCCGCTGTCACCGCCATAATACCAGCCCATAAGACTGGA
This sequence comes from Clostridium sp. 1001283B150225_161107_B6, assembly GCF_015556325.1. Classification (NCBI taxonomy): domain Bacteria; kingdom Bacillati; phylum Bacillota; class Clostridia; order Eubacteriales; family Clostridiaceae; genus Clostridium; species Clostridium sp. 1001283B150225_161107_B6. The sequence goes on from NZ_JADNMD010000010.1 coordinate 113,384, forward strand.
CAGACCCGTATCCCTCTGGAACCGGAGGCATGCGTTCAGAAGCTCCGCCACAGAGCCCGCTGCATCCACTTCCTTTCGAAAGGCTCCGGCCGTCCGGCCGTATCCCTCCCTGTCCCTGGTTTCCCTGTCAAGGCCGGTCAGGTTCAGAGCGCGTATGTTGTACAGGTCGCTGCCTGTCTCCTGCCCTGCCTGCCCTGCTGTGGATGAGGCCTGGCTTATCAGGTCATTTACCTTTATATAATTGTCCTCCCGCGCTTTCCTGAACCAGCTCATATCAGCCTGTTCATCCGGTATTTCCCAGCTTTCCAGGGTGGTATGGTTTACCGCGTCATAGAAATTATCCGTATAGTCTGCCGGACCTTCAGAGATTTGGCCGCTGTCAGGCTGCTTCTGGTTTTCCTGCTGATGGCCGGCCGGGCCGGCCGTGATTTGGGCCGGGCTTTCCGTCTCTGTTTGTGTCTGTCCCGGGCCGGAGCATCCGGTGATGGTTACGGCGGATGCCAAAGTAAGGGCCGTTAAGGCTATGGCTGTGCGGCATTTTCCTCTTCTCTTCATAAATTCCTCCTTGCTTGTTTGCGTTTCATACACAGCATTTAATATACCCCGGTATGTGCAATGATATAAAATATCGTTTTCAACGTCTTCCGGCAGGAATGGCTGGGCCTGTGAATATGGGATTGACATTTTGCCGGGTTACGATTATAGTATAATACAGAATACGGGGGAAGCAAATCCTTCATAAGAAAAGGAGTGGTTGTTATGTTGGCAGAGCGTAATGGCAGAACAGAGGTAAAAACAGTATAACAGAACCATAGGACAGGAAGCGGCATACTATGTTTTTTTGATGCGCACGGCTTGTTGTCGTGTTTTTTTGTACCCTTTTTTAGGGAAAATGACAGACGTATAAGGCCGCGCTGTCAGCTTATGAAGGAGAATTTAATTTGGAAAAAGAAAAATGCATATTAATCAGCAGCAGCAGGAATTGGGTGGAGCAGGCGGCAAAGGACCAGCTTTTGGCGGTGAGCCGGCTTCCGGGCGTGGTGAAGGCAGTGGGACTTCCGGACCTGCACCCCGGACGGATACCTGTGGGAACCGCTGTCCTGACCAGGGGAATCTTATATCCCCATCTCCTGGGAAATGATATTGGCTGCGGTATGAGTCTCTTTGACACAGGGATAAAGGAAAAGAAGTTCAGACAGGAAAAATGGGTATCCAGACTGGAGGCCATCCGGGAGCTGGAGGACATTCCATTTCCCAATCCATATGGGGAGGAGTGCCCCATACGGGATTTAGGGACCCTGGGCGGAGGAAATCACTTTGCAGAGTTTCAATGTGTGGAGCGGATTTATGATAAAGACGCGGCAGGGGACCTGGGACTTTGCACAGGCCGGATTCTGCTGCTAATCCATTGCGGCTCCAGGGGATACGGCCAGGATATCCTGTCGCGTTTCTTTGAGCCCGCGGGGCTGGAGGATGGCTCTGTTCGGGCGGAGGAGTATATGGCAGAGCATGACCGGGCTTTCATGTGGGCAGAGCGGAACCGGATGTCAGTGGCGGAAAAGCTGCTGACATGGCTGGGAAGCTCCTCTGAGCCGGGTCTGCTTATGGACAGCTGCCACAATTATCTGGAAAGGACGGAGGCCGGTCTTCTGCACAGGAAGGGCAGTGTATCGGCCCGTAAGGGGGCTGTGGTGATTCCGGGGTCCAGGGGGAGCCTGGCTTATGTATGTATCCCAAGGGAGGACACGGCTGTGTCATTAGATTCCTTATCCCATGGCGCAGGAAGAAAATGGGCCAGGAGTATCTGTAAAAGCCGTATAGACCAAAAGTACGACCGGTATTCCATCCGCTGCACAGGACTTAAGAGCCGGGTGGTCTGCCACGATACCAATCTGCTGTTTGCGGAGGCGCCGGAGGCATATAAAAATGTGGAACAGGTTATGGGAGTATTGCAGGAGTACGGACTGATAGATATAGCAGCCACCCTGCGCCCCCTGATTACCTTTAAGGGATAGGAGGGTGCCCATGAGAGTACAGATTAGTTCCGGCCAGGGGCCGGCGGAATGCGAGCTGGCCCCTGCCATGCTCTATGAAGAACTGAGAAGGGAAGCAGGGGATGTGCGCCTTGTGAGCTGTGTGCCCGGTAAGAAACCAGGATGCATGGCCTCTGTGGTGTTTGAGACGGACCGGGATTTAAGGGGGCTGGCGGGCAGCATGTAAATAAGGTGGAGACAGGGGTTCGGGCCATACACATACCCACGGGCACGGCCGTGGTGTCAACCCAGGCCAGGAGCCAGCATATGAATAAACAGATTGCCATGAACCGGCTGTGCTGCATACTGGCGGAGATGAACGCCCGGAACCGGCAGAAGGAAAAAAGCCTTGCGCGGATGGAACACGCAAGGCTGGAACGGGGGAATCCGGTCCGTGTCTATGAGGGGATGCGGTTTGTGAGGCGGTTTGAACATAGCCGGAACAATTAATTCTCCGGGGTTCCCCCTGTATGGATTCCCATTCCTTCCCGGATTTGCACCAGGCCGTCCAGGGCTTCCCCGGAGAGATACGGAACTTCGCGGCCCGTGATATGGGCCAGGATAAGAGAGCGGAACAGGATGCCGGCCTGGTGTTCCAGGGCCTCCATGCGGTAAAGGGCCTGGTAAAGGTCCTTTCCCCAGCTCAGGGCGCCGTGGTTGGCCAGCAGGACAGCGTTGTAGCGGCTGATAAAAGGCGCGATGCTGTCTGGTACGCCGTAGGTTCCGGGCTTGGCGTAAGGTGCAATCAGGATGTTGCCTGTTACCAGCACGGCTTCTGCCACAACCGGCTTTTTCATCTCCATTCCCATGACGGAAAAGCTGGTGGCAGCTGCCGGGTGAGCGTGGACCACGCCTGTTATATCGGGATTTTCCTGATAGACCCGCAGATGCATCTTTACTTCTGAGGATGGCTTTCCTCCGTCCAGGACCGTTCCGTCCAGATTCATTTTTACCAGTGCATCCGGATGCATGAACCCTTTGGAAACACCTGTGGGCGTCACCAGGATAGTGTTGTCATTGATTCTGCAGCTGATATTGCCGTCATTGGCAGCCACATAGCCTCTGTCATAGATACGTTTTCCCACATCCAGGACAGCCCTTCGGGCCTCCTGTTCAGATAAATAGTTATTCATTGTCATTTCCTCCGGATACGGTCTAACATCTCAGGCCCAGTGTTGCCAGCGCCACGATGACCAGTGCGGTGGCAATGGGAATAATCACGGAGGTCACAAACATATCCAGGTATCCCTCTTTATGGGTAATGCCGCACAGGGACAGGGTGGTCACAGTGGCCCCGTTGTGGGGAAGTGAGTCCAGGCCGCCGGAAGAGATGGAGGCAATCCTGTGCAGTACCTGGGGCCCGATTCCTATGCGGGCGCCCTGTTCCAGGAATGTGGGGGCAAGGGCTTCCAGGGTGGCGCCCAGTCCGCCGGAGGCAGATGCCGTCATGCCGCATAGCAGATTCACTGCCAGAACCTCAGTAATCAGAGGATTGGCTGATATGGAGAGAATGAAGGCCTGTACAATGGCAAAGATGGCCAGTCCCTTGATTACAGAGCCAAAGCCCACAACGGCACAGGAGTTAATAAGCGGCATCAGGGAATTGCCGGCAGCTGATTTCAGGTTGTCCTTCAATGCCTTAAAGCGGGGCAGGCCGGTTATAACCAGGTAAATAATGGCCACAAGCAGGGCGATGAGGACAGACCAGTTGCCGGAAACAGCACTGATTTTCGTGTTGTACTGCTCCAGATAAGCTGTGTTCACCCGGGGGTATATGACTTTGGAGCATAATAGGTTAACCGCTACAATCAGGAGGAAGGCAATGACCGGGTGGACAATGCCGGGAAGGTCGGATTCCGATATCTCCTTTTTCTCATCGTTATGGTCCCCGTAGCCCTCTTTTGCCTGTTTCGCCTTTTTGGCCCTGTAGTTAAGCCAGACCATGCCAAGAGAGAACATCATGACGGCTGCGATAATGCCCAGAACAGGGGCTGCAAACGCATCTGTACCAAAGTAGGTCATGGGGATGGTATTCTGCACCTGCGGAGACCCGGGAAGGGCTGTCATGGTAAAGGTAAATGCCCCAAGGGCAATGGAGCCGGGAATCAGCCGCTTGGGAATGTCGGCTGCCCTGAAAAGGGAGATGGCTATGGGAAGGACCACGAAGGTCACTACAAAGAGGGAAACGCCTCCGTATGTAAGCACTGCGCAGCAAAGCACAACTGCCAGTATGGCCCTGTCCTTTCCAAGTTTGCTGGCGATAAGGTGGGAGATGGCGTCTGCATATCCGCTGACCTCCATTAATTTTGCAAAGACTGCCCCGAATAAATACAAGGGAAAATAATTCCTTGCGTAGTTCGCGAAACCTGTCATGTAAACTTCGGTATAATTTGCCATGAGATGGGAATCAAAGCCGGCAGAAAAAATTACAGCTACCATGGCAACAATTGGTGCGATGATTATTACACTGTGTCCCTTAAAGGCCAGGTATACCAGCAGGAACAGAGCAAGGAACAAGCCGGCAACGCTTATGGTTGTAGTCATAAATCCACCCTCCTAAACAAGATTCATTATAGCTGCGGCAACCGCGCTCTGGCAGTTGTCTGAATTGATATTGCCCTCCACATCAATGATTGTTATATGCTGGTCCAGCAATGGTTTTATGGTGCTTATAAACGCCTTATCCACCTCCGGGTCATACATGGGGCCGCCCCTGGCTGCTGCCTCGCAGAAGCCTTCATCCGGCAGTATAAGGGTTACCGGGGCAGTGGTCCTGTTCAGGCGTTCAGCCAGAATACGGGCCAGCCTTACCGCCTCGTCCCTGTAAATCTTAGTGTGGGCAATACTTGAATTGTGATAGACCTTCTTTCGCCGGTCAATGTCATCCGGCAGTCCCCGCCCGTCCTCATCAATGAAGAAGTCAAGCATATCCAGGGCGCCGGGTACAACAACCATGGGAATATGGTGCTCAATGGCTGCCTGCAGCCGGTTATTTGCCCCGGTGCAGTATCCGCCCAGGACCTCGCAGGTCAGCTCATGAAGCGTCATGTCTGCAATCAGGTCAAAAGCGCCTTCCGCAATCAGCTTTTCCATGCAGCGTCCCCCTACGCCGTTTGCATGGAAGCAGGTTTTCTCATAGGTGTCGTCAGGCAGCAGGCGCAGCGCGCCCTCCACGCCTTTGGATGTGATGCCCAGCATTGTGGCGGCAATCTTTTTCCGGGTGTCGGGGACCACCTGCTTCTGATAATGAAGCATGCCCAGGGCGGCGTGGCAGACATTGTGAATCACGGTTTTGGTGGTATAATTGAGTCCGGAAATATCGGCAACCGTGTGGACAACCATGATATCCTTGTCCCCCACATACTGTTCCATGGTCCGTTTGCCGCAGGCCAGCGAGGAGGCTACGATTTTAGGAACCCCAAAGGGCAGGGATTTCATGGCGGCAGCGGCCATCCGGGCATTCTGGCCGCCTCCGATGGAGATGACGGCATCAAACAGCCCTTCCTCATACAAAGCCGGCATGGCGGCTGTCAGTGCCCTGGACATGGTTTCGATGCTCTGGGCCTTATCCAGGGGCCCGAATTCTTCCCAGGTCATCCCGCAGCGGGCCAGGATATCGGCAGGCCCCACCGCAGCGCCTGCATCCACCAGGGTTTTGGTGCTGATGTCAATTATGATTCCGCGGCCGCCCCATGACTCAATTTCATGTTTGGCATATAAGGTTTCCGGCAGCTTGGTGTCAAGGGAGGCGATGAGGGCAATTCTGTTATGTTCCATGGGACCTCCTTTATCTGCCGTACACTCTGTTGGATTCCACGATTTCAATCATCTCAGGAGCGTGTGTGGGAAGGATGAACTCCTGGCTTTTCGCCCGTTTCTTCAGTTCCACAATGCTGTTCCATTCATCCACAATATCTAAGAAACGTCCTGGCGGTGTGATGTCATAATGCATTTCCGGTACAGGCTTCAGGTTGTCATAGGTGAAGATAAGGTCGCCGCAGCAGTGGTACTGTCCCTCGCTGGTATTGACAACAACAGTCTGGTGGCCCACGGAATGGCCAGGCGTGGGATATACGCTGATACCGTCGAAAATCTCAGCCTCCCCGTCATAAAGTTTAAAATTCCTGCCGTCAAACTGGGGTTTGAGTCCCAGCACAGGATACTCATAGGATTTATAGTAGAGGGGAATGGGATTAACGGCAAACTCATATTCGGTTCTCTGGACATGAAGGGAGGCATTTACAAAACGGTCCAGATAATAGACATGGTCCCAGTGGAGATGGGTAAAGATAATGTCTGTTATCCCGCTGCACCTGACACCCAGCCGTTCCAGCTGTTCATAAACAGCATGGCCTTCGGGCTGTACGGAACCGGGATGATGGTATTTTCCTGCAATCTCCGTGTCAGACATTCCTGTGTCAATCATGATGTTTCTCCCCCCGCCCTGCACCAGGAAAACGGTGACGGGAAGCTTTACAAAGCCCTCCACATCATAAAATTTGTGTACGCTGTGGTGATATAAATACTGTCCCTTGCTTGTATTGGTGAATCCTGTATTAATGGGTGTAATGGTATAGTTTGTCATAGCGGTTCTCCTTTATTTTCTGAGTTTTTTCTGCTCCCACGCAATCATGGCGGTTTCTTCAATCAGCTCTGCAATCTGCCCTGCCTTCACTGCGCTGGAGGATATGGCAACAATGCCGTGTCCCTTTAAGATAATGGCCGCTGTCTCCGGTTCTGAATCCAGCACCTTAAATACCTTGGGAAGCTCCTCCCGGGTTACGGCCTGTGTGGCAACGTCCACTATCCTGACCGGTTTTTTCAGCTTGAGCTGGGAATGGAGGGTGATTAACTCCAGCTGTCTGTCATTCAGTGATATAAGGATGGAATAGGGGCTGTGGGTATGGACAATGCCCCCTATTTTAGGGTATCTGGCATACAGACTGCCGTGAAGGGTGGACTCCCTGGTGGGTTTATACAGACCCTCCTGCAGGTCGCCCTGGAAGTCGGTTATGGTTATGTTTCCCTCGCTGCACTGCCCGTAGGAAAAACCGCTGGGCTTGACAATCATCAGGTCAGTGCCCGGAATCCTGACACTCAGGTTTCCGCCGGTTCCGGTTTGAATCCCGCTCTCATAGGTGCGGGAAGCGGCAGCTAGGAAATCATCTTTTGCTTTTAAAAATTCCCTGTACATCGTATCTCCTTTTCATATGGTTTCGCGCGCTTTTTATACCAAAAGCATATATATTTTTGTATAAAAAATCAATATAATAAAGATAAAAAGACCATAAGATATATAAGTTATACAAAATAAAACGAAATATTGGTATAAAATTTAAAAATTGGTATGAAAATTAGGGAAGGGGTGGTATAATATATACCAAAATACACCGATGCGGGATGGAGAACATACCGGGAGGGGAGGAAAAGATGGCAAGACAAAAACTGAGTGAGGTTATATTAGAGGATTTAAAGAAGAAAATATTGACTGGAGAGTACCGGACGAATCAGAAGCTGCCCACGGAGCGGGAGCTGGCAGAATATTATGATACCAGCCGTATTCCGGTGAGGGAAGCCTTAAGGCAGCTGGCAGATGCCGGGATTGTGAGGACATCAGCGGGTTCCGGGACAGTGGTGATATCCTCCGGCAGCACCCTGTCCGATACTTCCTATGGAACGCCCTTTATGGAAAATGTTACGGTATTAAAGGAGACTATAATTTTAAGAAGACTGATTGAGTCCCAGGCGGCCAGAGAGGCGGCCCTGAACCGGTCGGCGGATGACATAAAAGAGCTGCAGAATGCACTGTTTGACAGCATTAACCAGATACGCAAGCTGAAGGCAAAGGAGAACAATTCATTTTTTGAGGCAGACGCCTGGTTTCATAAGGCCATAGCAAAGGCATCCCACAACCGGTTTCTTGTGGAATGCCTGGACGCCATTCCCTATATCACCGCCAACCATCAGTTTCTTTCCCTTAAATACACGACTCCCAGGGATGAGGTGGTGTCATACCATACACAGATATATGAGAATATTCTGGATATGAATGGAGAGCGCGCCTATGAATCCATGTACAACCATCTGTACCGGGTGGAGACGCTGATGATGAACCATAAAGAGGAGGTGGGGGAGGATTTGTCCTAATCCTCCCTTAGCTGTTCCTTGTAATATGCCAGCATCAGGTCCACCATCCGCCCATAGCTGCGAACGCCGTCCTCCTGGCTGTGGGCCTTAAGATACCTGTCATTCATCTGTGTGGAGGCCTGGGCCACCGGGCCTTCAAAGCGCTCCCAGAACTGGTTGTTCCAATCCAGGTCCCGGACTGCCTGGGGTGACAGCTTTGTATAGAGGTCATAATAGCTGTCCGGGTCCACCCTGGCCAGAGCATTGCCGGCATAGACCCAGCCGGTCAGGTAGCCGCTGTAGCGGAAGTCCGGGGAATCGGAGCCGATACATGCCAGATATCCGATGAAGTTGGCCTCATCCTCACGCATAAAGCCTTTCAGATGGGACAGCTCATGGCAGATGGTATGCGGGATGTTATAGTAGGGCATTTCCCTGTTGTAGTTCGCCTCTATGGTAAAGGGAGAGTAAATGCCGCAGAGCTGCTGTACGGACAGCAGTCTGGAATTGATAAGGGGCTTGGGATAGGGATAATATCCAGCCAGCTGGGGATAGGAATCACCCAGCCGAATCATGGCCGCCCTGCCGTCCTTTCCCAGTCTGGAAAGCTCTCTGGCCGAAGGGGCGGGGGTAGCCTCTGTCTGCCCCGGATACAGGCCGTCCAGGTAATCCCCGGAATGGTCTGTTTCCGGCAGGGTGCGGTTGATTTGGTTTGTAAGATAACGGCACAGCGCCAGCAGCTCTTCTGTGGAGGATTTTTCCGGGGCAATTCCCGCCTCATAGGAAAAGGGGGTGCGGTAATAGTTGATTCCGCAGTTTACCGTGAAGATACATAACAGGGCGGAGCAGAGAAAAAAGGCACGGGAAAGCAGCACAAGAGGCTGTCTGATATGGAGAACCAGATAATAGAGGCAGAACAGGCAGAGGGAATACAGCCCGGCTTCGGACAGGGAAAATGGAAACAGGCTGCAGAACCGTCCAATGGTACCGGCCAGAATGGGGTACACGGTGACGGAATAAAACTGGGCAAAGCCGGGCACTGTCCGGGCACAAAGTCCCAGCAGACCGGAGACAGCGGCCAGAACCAGGCCGGCTGTGAAGGCCCGAAGGGGGCGGCATTCTGAAGCGGCATTTTTAGGGGCAGGGGGCCCCGGACTTTGTGCTTTCTCTGCGGTTTCGGAGGAAACCGCCGGTGAAAACCTGGCTGTAAGGTTATGGAAGAACTTCATATACATCACCTGCCTTTGGGGTATGGTTGTGTTCCTGCCTGGAGGGACGCTGCGGCTGGGGATAGTACGGCTTAGGAAAGCGCCGGGTTAAGCTTGTTCCCGGGAGGGATGGGCAGTGCCGCTGCGCAGTTCTGCCAGAATGGCGGCGGCTATGGGAAACAGGAAGATACCGGTCAGGCCCAGCAGTTTGCCGCCTGCAAATATGCACAGCAGGGTGGCTGCAGGGGAAAGGCCCATCTGAAGGCCGATGAGTTTCGGCTCCAGGGTCTGGCGGACCACTGCTATGAGCAGATACAGGCACACAAGACCCAGGGCCAGGCTTTTGGAACCGGTCATCCAGGCTATGAACGCCCAGGGAAGAAGCACGGTGCCCGTGCCCAGCACCGGCAGAATATCCACCAGCGAGGTGATGCAGGCCAGGGTGAAGCCTGCCGGAATGCCAAGGACCAGGAATCCGATATAAAGTTCCGTAAATGTCAGAAGCATCAAAAGCGCATAAGCCCTCAGAAGCCGGCAGGCAACATCCCTTACATGGAGGAATATCTGCAGGAGCATCTGCCGTCTGCCGTCCGGAATCTGGCACAGCAGGAAATCCAGTGTCTCCCTGTAGCTGCCTGTCAGGAAAAATGAGGCTATTACGGCGATGATGAAATCAAGGAACAGGGAGGGAATGCCGCTTATGGCAGAGGCGCCCCAGCCAAGCAGTGCGGAGGAGATGCCCATGGAGGCGTTCTCCATGAAATGCTCCAGGCTTTGCCCCAGGGCGGATATGTGGATGCTGTGGCCTGGGAAGCTGTTCTCCAGTAAGGAAAAGAAATGGGACAGGCCTGGCTCAATGGTCTGGCTGTAGATGCCGGGCAGTTTTTTTGCCTGCTCCTGGATGGAGGCCAGAACGTGGCTGCCGGACACGCACATGATTGTCAGGATGGAACCATAAAAAACCACCAGCACCGCGGCGGCGGCCGCTCCCTTTCCGCCCCTCATGCGTCTGTCCAGAAAGCACACTGCCGGTTCCAGCATGGCTGCAATGGCCATGGCTGCCATGAAGGGAATCAGTATGGGAAGGAGTTTTTTTAACCCTATATAGCAGAGCACACCTATGATTCCAAAGTAAATAAAACTGATGATGAACGTCCTGCGTTTTTGAATGTCCATGATATGTATCCTGTTGTTTGCTTAGTTCCATTATAGGCTCAGGAAACCGGTCAGTCAAGAAAGAATCCCCAGAAAATGGGGGACATGCACTGGAATATATTTCCGGGGCAGGGCCATGTTCCGGGGAAGGGCTTACAGGAGGAATAGAGATTGCCGGGAAGTGCCGAAAACGCGGGTGTCAGCCGGATATCCTTCCCGTCAGAGCTATGAGTACGCACAGAATGATGCCAAAAATAAAGATCAGCAGCCTCCCCATAAACAGGGCAGGAATAGGACCGGACCTTCTGCGCAGCATCAGACAGGCAGCGAGGCTTGGAAAGCGGGTCAGGGCCATGAGACAGGTGCACAGGACTGTGCGCCAGGTCCAGCCATGATTTGCCAGCATCTGTCCAAGCATGAATGGGGATGGGTGGGAAGGGATATTTCCTGTGCTTAGATACATCATCATCATGGTGGGAATTGTCATTCCATGGGAAAAAATCCCCAGGATAAAGGCGGCCAGTATGGTGCCGTCCAGGCCAAGGAGCCGGGCCGGATTGTCAAGAAGATGTATAATACCCTCTAACAGGCTCCTGCCGTACATGCCCGGGGACAGGAATACAGGATAAGAGGTTTCCGGTCCCCCGTATGCCATGCTGCCGAGAAACCAAATAAGTATACCGGCCGGGACAGCCGCGGTTATGGCCCTGTCAAGAATGGGAATGGTATGGTCCGCGGTACAGGAGAGGATGGTGGAACATATGCTGTATGGTTTATAATGACTGGCGGTATCACAGGATGTTTCATTAAAAAGTTCTGTCACCAGGTCTGACAGGTATGCGGCCCAGGGAAACCATCCGGTCCTGCCCAATAATCCCAGCAGGGGAAACAGCAGAAAAAGAGGGGCAAGCAGCAACAGTATGGTGCATGACACTGCGCGGAATGCACCATGGATGATGGGTCCGGTCAGCCAGGACGGTATTGCGGACCATTCAGCCCATGCGGCCAGAATGGTTTCTGCATCAAAAAATAGCGGCCAGAAACAGTCCATGAGCTGGACAGACAGACAGGCTGTAAATCCAAACAAGCACAAAAGCAGAAATGCTCCGCCTATTCTTCCGGCCCATTGTGTTCCCGGACTTATATTACATGGCCTTCCATAGGATGGTTCCTTTCCGGCTGCCATACACTCATGGGCAAGGCGGCAGGGGGAAAAGTCCAGGCAGTCATAGAGAAAGTCGTGTTTGCGATGAGGCTGAAGGGCATAGTGAAGGGCTGCTTTTAGGTCATCCATTTGTTCCCTTCCGTATCCGTGGAGGGGGACTACCGGAATCTGGAGTACATCGTGAAGCAGGGAGAAATCAATACGGATACCCTGCCGTCTGGCTTCTTCGCAGCGGCTGACGCACAGTACTACCGGAATGGAGGAATCCCTGACCGGGCCCAGACTCAGGATTTCTTTTAAAAGCCCAAGAAGTATTTCCAGATGAAGCGCATGGCCTGTTACCAGGATGGCATCCGGATTTCCGGAGCAGAGGTAGGTGGCAGTGCGGTTGGCTGCCTCTGACGGGGAACTGAGGGACGGGATGCCGGGAAGGTTCACCGCCTTATAGCAGCGGCTGTCATATAGAAAGTCACCGCAGGGGCAGGACATGTCCCGCGTACAGGAATGTTTAACGGAGCCTCTTTGGGCGGTGAGCTTTTTAAATAGGACCTCCTTGCCTGCCTGTTCATTACCGGTAAAAGCGATGATAAAATGTGGGTGTTCCATCCAGTCACTCCTGAAATATAAAATCTGCCTAGGGGCGGGCAGATTGGGTCTTAGGATAGCGTATGTGCCGTAAAACCTTTGGTGCATGGCAGCCAGGTCCCTATCTGCTGCTGGTTCATTATTGTGGCAACAGACTGCTTGACGGAGGAAAGGTTATCAACTATACTAAGTTTAAATGTGCAAAAAACAGAAACCTTCAGGGAATCAGCGGATATATGCCGGGGTTGGGGCAAGGTTTCCGGACATAAACTAAATTCAGGAGATGAAGCGATATGGGATATCAGGACGATTACGTTATGAGGACAATCAGCGATTTGGTGAGGGCCATTGCCAGGCTGGTTCTTGGTAAGAACGACATTGATTATGACCTTCCGGAGGATGAGGACAAGTACACGGACCTTGACCGGGTATACAGAAGGCTTAAGGACCTGGTGGATGAGGGGAACATCAATGATGCGGAGAACCTTCTTACCGATGAGCTGGATACGGACAGTCTGGATTGTCTGGAGATGGCCCTTACATTTTATATGTACCTTAACCAGCTGAATGATGAGGAACTCTACACCGCCAATTATTCACGGGAAGAAATCGTGGATGGAATCAACAGTGTGTGCGCAGAATATGGTATATCGGGATTTGAGCATTTTGTAGACACAACCATGGTATAATGTGCTGCCAGACGGATATGGAATCATATGCGTCTGGCTGCTTTTGCGAATATTTGGAAGAAAGAGGAAAACCATGGAGATAAAAAAGGAGTGCGAGCAGTATCTGGCGGAATATTACCAGGACCTGTTTTTTGGAAATGCAAACAAACGCTACCGGGCCATGACAGGCGCCGAACTCAGGAAACGCCTGATGCGGTTGACCGAGGCCAACCTGAAGCCGCTGGTGAAGTCCAATGAACTCAGTGATGTCCACGCCATGCTGTCAAAGGTATGCGCCTATCTCATGCGCAAGGAGGGGCATCTGACAGGGCCTGCCCTGGAGCAGTGGGAGTCCAGCTGCCGCCAGATGAATGAATTCTGCGAGGCTCTGGCAAGAAAGGACCTGGAATACGTCAACGGCCTGTCCCTTGAGGATTTGGAGCAGGTGCTTAGGATGCAGGGAATCCGCCGTTACCTTCTGACAAATTCACTGGAGAGGGCGTATCAGTTGTTTTATATTCCCAAAACCATTAAGCGGGGAATCCTGGAGTCCGTGAAACAGAAGCCGGAGCAGGAATATCCGGGAGCCAGGGAGATGAAGCGCAAATTCATTCTTCATGTGGGTCCCACCAACAGCGGAAAGACCCATGACGCCCTGGAACGGCTGAAGGAGTGCAGGCACGGTGCTTACTTCGGCCCCTTAAGGCTGCTGGCCCTGGAGGTCTATGACAAGCTCAATACAGAGGGCCTGTCCTGTTCCATGGTCACGGGCGAGGAGACATTGGAGGTGCCGGGAGCTGTCTGCCAGTCCTGCACCGTGGAGATGTTAAATGACCATGAATATTTCGATATTGTGGTGGTGGATGAATGCCAGATGATAGCCGACCCCTACCGCGGGCATAACTGGACCAGGGCAGTGCTGGGGCTCAGGGCAGAGGAAATCCACCTGTGCATGGCCCCGGAGGCAGAGGATATTGTGGTGCAGATGATTAAGCGGTGCGGCGACCAGTACAGGGTTGTGCGCCACAAGAGAAATACCCGCCTTACCATGGAGAAAAAGCCATATAATTTGAAGCGTGATTTAAAAAAGGGAGACGCCCTTATTGTGTTCTCCAAGAAATCAGTGCTGGCCCTGGCAGCCCATCTGGAGAACCAGGGCGTCCACTGCAGCGTTATATACGGAAGCCTGCCCCCTGCCACCCGCCGTGAGCAGGTGCGCAGGTTCCTGGCCAGGGAGACGGAGGTGGTGGTCAGCACCGACGCCATCGGCATGGGATTAAACCTGCCCATACGCAGAATCGTGTTCGTGGAAACGCGCAAGTTTGACGGGGTCAACAAGCGGACCCTGAACCCGGAGGAGATAAAGCAGATTGCGGGGCGGGCCGGAAGATACGGTCTTTATGACGAGGGATTCGTGGCTGCCATCGACGAGGCAGAGGTCATTGAGGACGGGCTCTCCAGGATGCCCATGCCTATTATGAAGGCATATGTGGGATTTCCGGAGCAGCTCCTTAACCTGCCTGCTGAGATTGATACCCTGGTTAAGATATGGGCCGGCATGGATACGCCTTCCATCTATGAGAAGATGGAGGTGGACGAGCTGCTGGCTCTGTATATGAGTTTTGAGCATGTACACCGGGATGATATGGGGGAATTCACCCGGCAGGAAATATATAAGCTCATTACCTGCTCCATTGACATAGACAATAAGATGGTTATGGACCTGTGGAAGGATTACTGCAGGGAGTACCGGGATGTGGCGGAACTGGAATTCCCTTACAGTCCCGGAGATGACCTGTATGATTTGGAGAGCTACTATAAGATGCTGGACCTTTATTTCCAGTTTTCCAGAAAGGTGGGTCTTCCTGTACAGGCTGAAAACCTGGCTGAGGAGAGGCGTAGGACAGAGGAGGAAATCAGCCGCATTTTAAAGACAGAATGTGCCAGCTACACCCGCAAATGTTCAGCCTGCGGCAAGGAGCTGTCATGGGATTACCCGTTCTCTGTCTGCGAACGGTGTTTTGAGAGGGGTAAGATAAGCCGGGGGCACGGCCGTCCAGGCCGGAGGCCCACGGCAGGAAACAGAGTGTGAAACAAGTGAACAACAAAGGAGGAAGACAATGGAAAATCAACGTATCATTCAAGTAGAGGACAAGGTACCCTTTAACCTGCTGGTGCCTCTCAGCATCCAGCACATGTTCGCCATGTTCGGCGCATCCATCCTGGTGCCGTTCATATTCGGCATAAACCCGGCTGTGGTGCTGTTTATGAACGGCGTGGGCACCCTGCTCTTTATCGGAGTGACAAAGGGGAAGGCACCTGCCTACCTGGGCTCCAGCTTTGCTTTTTTGGCCCCGGCAGGCGTGGTCATCAGTAATTTCGGTTATGAATATGCCCTGGGAGGGTTCGTGGCAGTGGGATTCTGCGGATGCATCCTGGCGTTCATTGTGTATAAATTCGGGACGGAGTGGATTGACGTGGTCCTCCCTCCGGCAGCCATGGGTCCGGTGGTGGCGCTCATCGGACTGGAACTCTCCGGTTCGGCGGCCAGCAATGCAGGGCTTCTGGACGAGGTGCTGGACCCCAGGAAGACAATCGTGTTTGTGCTTACCCTGGGAACCGCTGTATTCGGCTCCATTCTGTTCAGAAAGTTTTTCTCGGTCATTCCCATCCTCATAGCGGTTATTGTGGGCTATGCGTCGGCCCTGGCCTGCGGTATCGTGGATTTTGCCGAGGTGGCGGCGGCCCCCGTATTTGCCCTGCCCAATTTCAGCACACCTAAATTCAACCTGGAAGCCATCATGATTATCCTTCCTGTGCTTCTGGTCATTACTTCTGAGCACATAGGACATCAGGTGGTCACCAGCAAGATTGTGGGCAGGGACCTGTTGAAGGACCCCGGTCTTCACCGTTCCCTGTTCGGAGATAATTTCTCCACCATGATATCCGGTCTGATTGGCTCCGTGCCAACCACCACCTATGGGGAGAACATCGGCGTCATGGCAATCACCCGCGTATACAGCGTGCGCGTGATTGCGGGAGCAGCCGTGCTGTCCATTGTGTGCTCCTTTATCGGCAAGTTCTCCACCCTTATCAGCACCATACCGGGTCCTGTCATCGGTGGCATTTCCTTCCTGCTCTACGGTATGATTGGAACCTCGGGACTGCGCATCCTGGTGGATTCCAGGGTTGATTACGGAAATTCCAGAAATCTGGCCCTGACTTCCGTCATATTTGTCACGGGCTTGTCGGGAATCGCCGTGAAGTTCGGCAATGTGCAGCTCACCGGAATGGTGCTGGCCTGTGTGGTCGGCATGATTCTGAGTCTGGTATTCTATATTCTGGATTACTTTAAGCTGACCAATGACCAGTAGATGACCGGTGTGGTTCTGCAGATGTTTCAGGCTAAAAAATGTTTGACATCTGATGGAAAACTTGTATAATATCTAGTATGCTGAATCTTTGCCGGCAGCCAGGCTGCCGGGATATTCTGAGCTGTCGTATGCTTGGAATGAGGATTGCAATTAATAAACCGATGAGGCGGAAATCAAACCGTAGAGGGCGTTTACAGAGAGCAGGGGATGGTGGAATCCCTGTAACAGGCCGGCCGGCAAATGGACCGCTGAGGGAAAGGGGAAAGGCCGTCAGCTGACAGCTTACGCGCCGAGTATCTGGACCGCAGGCCTGCGTTAAGGGCAGAGCATGTACAGTACCGGATGTACGGTGCATGTTTGAGAGAGCAGTAAAAGTTAAGGTGGTACCGCAGGCATTTTGGGATTCAGGCCTGTCCTTTCTTGAAAGGACAGGCCTTTTTGCATATAATGGTATCAAATCACATCTCAGACAAAACGCAGTTGGGAAGGAGAATGGGAATGTCCAAATCATTTTTAATGGGTAATGAGGCTATCGGCCTGGGAGCGGTCCGGGCAGGCGTACAGGTGGTTTCCGGTTATCCGGGAACGCCGTCCACAGAGGTACTGGAAACGGTTGCCAAGCATAATCCCGGAGATATCTATGTAGAGTGGTCTGTCAATGAAAAGGCAGGTATGGAGGTGGCGGCCGCCGCAGCCTATACCGGAGCCAGGACCATGGTTACCATGAAGCAGGTGGGGCTCAACGTGGCCTCAGACCCTCTGATGAGCCTGGCTTACGTGGGGGTAAAGGGAGGCATGGTGGTTGTTGTGGCTGACGACCCGGGTCCCATATCGTCCCAGACAGAGCAGGACACACGCCGGTTCGGCCAGTTTTCCAAGCTGCCGGTATTTGACCCCAGTTCGCCGGAAGAGGCATATGAGATGATAAAGGATGCCTTTGAATATTCTGAGAAATACCATACTCCGGTTTTGTTCCGCCCCACCACAAGACTCTGCCACGGATGTGCCAGCGTGGAGCTTAAGGAGAGGATTAAGCTTCCGGCGCCTGAGGGATTTGTAAAGGACTCCGGCAAATGGGTTATTTTCCCCAGGCTGTCCCATGCAAACCACAGGATGATAGAGGCCCGGAATCCCATTATAGGGGAGGATTTTTCGGGTTACAGATTCAACCTGTTACATAGGGAAGAGGGGAATACGGTCAGAGGCATCATCACCCATGGCATCAGCTATGAGTTTGTCATGGAAGCCCTGAACGGATACAAGGGAGCAAGAGTGCTCAAGGTATCCACCCCCAATCCCATGCCGGAGCGTCTGCTTCTGGAGTTTGCAGAAGGGCTGGATGAGGTGATGGCCGTGGAGGAGCTGGACCCTGTACTGGAACAGGAGATGCTTCTTCTCAGCGGCAGACACCATCTGCCTCTGGAAGTCAAGGGCAAGCTCACCGGGGAGGTCCAGCCGGCCGGTGAGAATTCCGTGGAGTCTGTCAGAAAGGTTCTGGAGGAGTATCTGGGAGAACCGTATGTTCAGTACCTGAAGGAACTGGAGGGCTGCCCGGTCCGGCCGGATAACTCCCTGCCCGTACCGCCGCTTCCTGTCCGTCCGCCGGTCCTGTGCGCTGGATGTCCCCACCGGGCATCCTTCTACGCGGTAAAGCGGGCCATGGAGAAGCTGAACGAGGGCCTGGAGGAAGGCGGGGAGCCGGCAGAGGGAGTTTACTGCGGCGATATCGGGTGCTATACCCTGGGGAACGCAAAGCCTCTGGATATGGTGGACACCTGTCTGTGTATGGGGGCCGGGATTACCATGGCCCAGGGGATGCAGCGCGTGGAGCCTGATAAACGGTATTTTTCCTTTGTGGGGGATTCCACCTTTTTTGCCTCCGGCCTGACAGGCATTGTCAATGCGGTATACAATGAGGCCAGTCTGACCCTGTGTATTCTGGACAACTCCACCACGGCCATGACAGGACACCAGCCCCATCCGGGTACAGGCCATACAATGATGGGCAATGTAGTGGATAAGGTGGACATAACAAAGGTGCTGGAGGGCATTGGCGTGAAGCATATTGTCACCGTGGATGCCCTGGATTTAAATGCATGTGTGGACGCTGTGCTTAAGCTGTCCGCCATGAAGGGCGTGAAAGCAGTCATCTTCAAGTCTCCCTGCGCAGCCATCATAAAGAGCTCCCGCAAATGCAGGATTGTGGAGGACAGCTGCGTGAACTGCAGGACCTGCATTAATGAGATTGGATGTCCGGCGCTGGTGCTGGACGGGGATATGGTGCGCATCGACAGCGGCCTGTGTACCGGATGCGGCCTTTGCAGCCAGATTTGTTCTGTGAATGCCATTGAAACGGTTAAATAGTCCTGTTCCTGACAAAGGGGACCCGGAAGATGCTTGGAGAGCGAGGTAATTAAGATGACAAAAAATGTATTATTGTGCGGAGTGGGCGGCCAGGGCACTGTCCTTGCATCACGCCTCATAGCTCTGGCAGCCATGGAAAAGGGAATGGAAGCCAGGGGAGCTGAGACCATAGGCATGGCCCAGAGAGGCGGGAGCGTGGTGAGCCATGTGCGCATCGGCGGGGAGATATATTCTCCGCTGATACCACACTGCGGGGCTGATGTGCTCATTGGCTTTGAACCGGCGGAGGCTGTACGGTGTCTGCCGTACCTGAAAAAAGACGGCTGCGTGGTGGTATCCCCGGCCCCCATACGGCCGGTGACAGCCTCCCTGACCGGAGGAGCCTACACGGGCCGGGAGATGATGGAATATCTGGAGCGCGCTGCAGAGAATCTGGTGGTGGTGGATGCGGCATCCATCGGCAGGGAGTGCGGTTCCTCCAAGGTGATGAATGTGGCCCTGCTGGGAGCAGCCATTGCCAGCGGACTGATAGGCATTTCCCTGGAGGAGATGGAGGCAGCCATTGAAAAGAGGGTGCCAAAGAAGTTTAAGGACATGAATATGAAGGCCCTGAAGCTGGGCGCAGAAGCCAGCGCCATGAAAAGATAAACGGAGGATTAACCAGATGAAGATGAAAGAATCCCAGTTCCTTCTCATTAAGGAACAGCTCAAGAAACTGACGGCCAAGGAGTGCTTTTATAAACATAAGCTGGAAGGCGTCAATGTGAATCAGATACAGTCCCAGGAGGACTTTGAAAAGCTTCCTTTTACCTGGAAGGGTGATTTAAGGGAAGCATATCCGCTGGGACTGATGGCTGCTCCGGAGGAGGAAATTGTGCGCATCCATTCTTCCTCAGGTACCACGGGAACGCCGGTTATCATCCCTTATACCCAGAAGGATGTGGATGACTGGGCGCTGATGTTTGCGCGCTGCTATGAGATGGCGGGCATCACCAATCTGGACCGTATCCAGATTACGCCGGGATACGGACTGTGGACAGCCGGAATCGGTTTCCAGCTGGGAGCCGAGCGCCTGGGCGCCATGACCGTTCCCATGGGGCCGGGCAACACGGATAAACAGCTGCGCATGATGATGGATATGAAGTCCACGGTTCTGTGCGCCACTTCCTCCTACGCTCTTTTGCTGGCCGAGGAGATTGCCAAGAGAGGGATTGGGGAGCGCATCCATCTGAGGAAGGGCGTTATTGGTTCCGAGCGCTGGGGCGAGAAGATGAGGAACAGGATAGCGTCAGAGCTGGGAGTGGACCTGTTTGACATCTATGGCCTTACGGAAGTATACGGGCCGGGAATTGCCATTAACTGCGAGAAGCAGGGAGCCATGCACTACTGGGATGATTATATTTACATCGAGATAGTGGACCCAAAGACAGGCGAGGTGCTGCCTGACGGGGAGGTGGGGGAAATCGTCATCACCACCCTGAAAAAGGAGGGGGCACCCCTGATTCGCTACCGCACCCATGACCTGTCCAGAATCGTGCCGGGGGATTGTCCCTGCGGTTCCCCTTATCCGAGAATCGGAACCCTGATTGGACGCACCGACGATATGGTCAAGGTCAAGGGCGTAAACATATTCCCAAGCCAGATAGAGGAATTGTTAAGCTCCATAGAAGGTGCTTCCAGCGAATACCAGGTCATGGTGGACCATCTGATGGGCAAGGATGTGCTGACCCTTTTCGTGGAGACAAATCCCTCAATCAACAAATATGCACTGGAAATCGAAATCCAGAATCAGTTCAAGGGGCGGATTGGCCTGACTCCGGTGGTAAAGCTGGTGGAACTGGGCGAGCTTCCAAGAAGCGAAAAGAAGTCCACCCGCGTATTTGACAACCGGTATTAAGGCGGATTGTTTTTCAAATCCGTTCCAGAGGCCGCACCAGTACCTCCCTGGCATTCTGGGGTCTGAGGGCAATGACCGTGCCCTGTATCTGGTAGGCGGACATGCGGTCCCGGCGGCCCTTCATGACACAGGTTACCTGGGCCGCTGCGGTAAATCCCAGCTCTTCCAGCCGCAGGGACATGGGCGGTTCGCTGATGACCCAGACGATTTCCGCCCGTTCTCCCGGATTCAGTTCATGTAGGGGATAGACCATAGTGAATCACCGTTCAGGGTTGTTATGATATTATATGCAAAGTACGTATCTATGGGAATAAAACAGGGTTGTCACACTTTTGGCCCGGCCCCGTATAATAAAGTACAACCTAGATGAAAGGAGATTAACACTATGAATTATAATGATTGTAATGGTTGGAATGGATATGCAGGAACGTATGAGGGAACTTATTATGCAGGGGACGCAGGATTCGCCAGAACGGCAGCTGCCAGCGGGAACTGCGCCGCCGCAGCGACGGCAGCCGGGTCAGGCAGCGGCTCCGGCCGGAACTGCGATTTATACTGGCAGGGATATATGGCGGGATTCTATGCCAACAACAACTGCAATCAGTCTGCTGAGGCAAGGACGGCTGCCCAGGCGGCAGGCAGGACTGCTGCTGCTTCAAACTGCCGCTGCTCCTGTAATAATTGCTGCAATTGGAACAATTGCAATTCCTGCAATTCCTGCAGCCTGCGGTTATAATAATTAAAATAAATGCTGAAACAGCCAGGGCCTCCCTTGTGGAGGCCCTGGCCTGAATTGCCTGAAGCGTATCGTATTGCCCTAATCCAGCATAACCCTTACCGGCAAATCCACAGCCATGGTATCAGGGGTAATGAGACAGTCGTATGCCAGCACATGGACGCCGGCCTTATGAGCCTGTCTGAGCGCCTCCCCGAAGGCCGGATGGGTGATATCATTGGGGGTAAAACCCTGAACACCTTTCATCTGGATGACAAACAGGACATAGGCTTCATAACCCTCTTCACGGGCCCTTATAAGGCCTTTCAGGTGCTTGATGCCCCGTTCCGTGGGCGCATCAGGAAACATGGCCAGGCCATGTTCCTCCAGGGTTACGCCCTTGACTTCCATAAAGGCCGGTGATACAGCGTCTGTTTCCCGGTGCCTAAGGGAGAAGGCCAGGTCAAACCGGGAGTCTCCATGGGTGACTTCCCGCCGTATGTCAAAGGGTACATAAGAACCAGGAGGCAGGCAGGACGTTTCCGGGGGCCGGTTTTCCCCCAGTGCGGTAAGCCATTCCCAGGCAGCCTTGTTGGGGGCCTGGGAATCCATGTTGATGAGCAGTTCCCCTTTATACACGCCAATCAGGTCATACTCCGTCTTTCTGCCTGCAAGGGCGGCGCCCGGATGGAATTCCAGTATGACCGTGGCTCCCGCAAGCAGAAGCTCCCTGCACCGTCCGGTGTTTTTTACATGGCAGACAACCCTCCTGCCCCCTGTTTCCACATGGGCGATGAAGCGGTTGGGCCGGCTTATGAAGGTTCCCGTAACAATATGTTCATAGGTCATGATGATGTCCCTCCCGGGTGTATTGGGCCGTCTCTGGATACGGCGGCGGGTAAGGACCCGGCAGTATCAGGACAGGCTGTATCAGTATACCAGATAAAGGACGGAAAAGGAAGGTATCCGTGTTTACAGTTGCGTCTGACCGGGAAATATGTTAATATTTTGGTAACATTACGAATTGAGAAATGGTAAAGCGAGGAAAAAGAGTATGGGATTAACCTATCAGAGTACAAGAGGCGGTGAAAAGGAAGTGACGGCTTCCATGGCCATCTTACAGGGCCTTGCAAAGGACGGCGGCCTGTTTATGCCGTCCGGTATTCCGGAACTGGATGTACCCCTTGAGAAGCTGGCATCCATGACATACCAGGAAACGGCGTATGAGGTCATGAAGCTGTTTCTGACAGATTATACGCAGGAGGAGCTTAAGAGCTGTATTGCCAGGGCTTATGACAGCAAGTTTGATACAGAAGAGATTGCGCCCCTTGCAAAGGCTGACGGAGCATATTACCTTGAGCTGTATCACGGAAGCACCATTGCATTTAAGGACATGGCTCTGTCCATCCTGCCGCATCTCATGACCACAGCTGCTAAGAAAAACAATGTGGACCGGGAAATCGTGATTCTCACAGCCACATCCGGGGATACGGGCAAAGCGGCCATGGCCGGGTTTGCAGATGTGCCCGGTACCCGTATCATTGTATTCTATCCCAAGGACGGAGTCAGCAAGGTCCAGGAGCTGCAGATGCGTACCCAGAAAGGGGACAACACCTCTGTGGTGGCCATCCACGGCAATTTTGACGATGCCCAGACCGGCGTGAAAAAAATCTTTGGGGACAAGGCCCTGGAGGCAGAGCTTGCAGGGAAAGGTTTCCAGTTTTCCTCGGCAAACTCCATTAACATCGGCCGTCTGGTTCCGCAGATTGTATACTATGTATATGCTTATGCCAAACTGTTAGAGGCGGGAGAGATAGAAAAGGGCGAAAAAATCAATGTGGTGGTGCCCACCGGCAATTTCGGCAACATCCTTGCAGCCTATTTTGCCAAACGCATGGGACTTCCTGTGAAGACGCTGGTATGCGCTTCCAATGACAACAAAGTCCTCTACGACTTTTTCACCACGGGAACCTATGACAGGAGGAGGGAGTTCATACTCACCAATTCACCGTCCATGGATATCCTTATTTCCAGCAACCTGGAGCGCCTTATCTACCTGAGCGCAGGATGCGACGCCCTTGCGAATAAAAGCCTGATGCAGAGACTTTCTGAGGAAGGAAGATATGAGGTGACGCCTGAGATGCGGGCCTTTATGTCCGATTTTGCGGGAGGTTTTGCCACCCAGGAGCAGAATGCTGTCACCATCAGGAAGCTGTTTGATGACACGGGCTATCTCATCGACACCCACACAGGCGTTGCAGCCACTGTGTACGGAAATTACAGGAAAGAAAGCGGGGATGACACAAAGACCGTCATAGCATCCACGGCCAGCCCCTATAAATTCTCCCACAGCGTAATGGAAGCCATTGCAGGCAGAGAGGGACTGGAAGGCAGGGATGAGTTTGAAATTGTGGATGCCCTCAGCGCCCTGTCCGGCGTGGCTGTTCCCCAGGCAGTGGAGGAAATCCGCCATGCAGCCATCCGCCACAGCAGGGAATGCGGCGCGGATGATATGAAGGCCGAGGTAAAGGACATCCTGGGCATCAGCTGATTAAATGAAAAACATCTTCCTTTTTGTTCGCGTATGCGATATAATGGGTGAGATAGTTAATAAAATAACAAAGTTATAAGGAGGTATAATATGTTAGTTTCAGCAAAAGACATGCTTGAGAAAGCAAGGGAAGGCAAGTACGCAGTTGGCCAGTTCAACATCAACAACCTGGAGTGGACAAAGTCCGTACTGCTGACAGCAGAAGAACTGAAATCTCCGGTTATCCTGGGCGTATCCGAGGGCGCAGGAAAGTATATGACAGGATTTAAGACAGTTGCTGCCATGGTTGAAGCCATGATGGAAGAACTGAACATCACGGTTCCGGTTGCCCTGCATCTGGACCATGGTACTTACGATGGCTGCTATAAATGTATCAAAGCAGGATTTTCCTCCATCATGTTTGATGGTTCCCATTATCCGATTGAGGAGAACATCGAGAAGACAAAGGAGCTGGTTAAGGTAGCACATGCCATGGGCCTGTCTCTGGAGGCAGAGGTTGGCTCCATCGGCGGCGAGGAAGACGGCGTGGTAGGCTTAGGCGAGTGCGCTGACCCTCAGGAGTGTAAGGCTATCGCTGACCTGGGAATTGATTTCCTGGCAGCAGGTATCGGCAATATCCACGGTAAATATCCTGAGAACTGGCCAGGTCTGCGTTTCGACGTATTAGAGCAGGTAAAGGCAGCTGTAGGAGATATGCCCCTGGTTCTTCACGGCGGCACAGGTATCCCTGAGGATATGATTCAGAAGGCCATCAGCCTGGGCGTTGCCAAAATCAATGTAAACACAGAGTGCCAGCTGTCCTTTGCAGCAGCCACCAGGGAATACATTGAGGCAGGCAAGGACCAGAAGGGCAAGGGCTTTGACCCAAGAAAGCTTCTGGCTCCGGGCGCTGATGCAATCAGGGCAACGGTTAAGGAAAAGATGGAGCTGTTTGGTTCCGTTGGCAAGGCATAATATCCGGTATACCGGCTTATTTATAACTCACAGTGTTATATTCGACATCAGTTATTAATATAACTTAATAATCCTTATTAGAATAAAAATGTGTTTTTATTTAAAAACCACTTGCAATTTCAGTGGAAATGGTTTATTTTAATAAAGAACAAAGGTGTTCTCTCTCAAAGGGAGAGCACCTTTTTATTATATATCCGCGCGGACTTAATATAATTACGTGAAAAGAAGGATTTTGGAAAAGGAAGATAAAAAAGAGAGGATGGAAAATTCTATGAGCGATGTATTGAATGTATCGGAGATGTTCGGTAAAAATGTATTCAATGACGCGGTGATGAGGGACCGTCTGCCAAAGAGCGTGTACAGGAAGTTAAAGAAGACCATCGAAGACGGGGCGGAGCTGGACCCCAGTATTGCAGATGTGGTTGCCCACGCCATGAAGGACTGGGCAATTGAGAGAGGGGCCACACACTATACCCACTGGTTCCAGCCTCTGACAGGAGTGACTGCGGAGAAGCATGATTCCTTTATCTCTGCTCCCTCCGACGGAAAGGTAATCATGGAATTTTCCGGCAAGGAGCTGATTAAGGGCGAGCCGGACGCATCTTCCTTCCCATCCGGCGGTCTGCGCGCCACCTTTGAGGCCAGAGGATATACGGTGTGGGATTGTACTTCTCCGGCCTTTCTGCGGGAAGACGCCATTGGCGTGACTTTGTGCATTCCGACCTCCTTCTGTTCCTATAAGGGAGAGGCCCTGGATAAGAAGACGCCTCTGCTGCGCTCCATGCAGGCGGTTAACGAGCAGGCGTTAAGGATACTCCGTCTCTTTGGAAACACCACGGCCAGGCGGGTGGCTCCGTCTGTTGGCGCTGAGCAGGAATACTTTCTGGTGGACAGGGAGAAATATTTACAGCGCAAGGACCTGATTTACACAGGCCGCACCTTATTCGGCGCAATGCCTCCCAAGGGGCAGGAGCTGGAGGACCATTACTTTGGCGCCATCCGTGAGAGAATCGGCTCTTACATGAACGATGTAAATAAAGAGCTGTGGAAATTAGGAGTGCCTGCCAAGACACAGCACAACGAGGTGGCTCCGGCCCAGCATGAGCTTGCGCCCATCTACGAGGGCGTGAACCAGGCGGTTGACCATAACCAGATTGTTATGGAGACGCTTAAGAAGGTGGCCGGGCGCCACGGCATGGCCTGCCTTCTGCATGAGAAGCCGTTTGCAGGCGTCAATGGCTCCGGTAAGCACGACAACTGGTCCCTGACAGCGGATGACGGCACCAATCTCCTGAATCCGGGCGACACGCCTCATGAAAACATCCAGTTTCTCCTGGTACTGGCATGTATCATCAAGGCAGTGGATATCCATGCAGACCTGCTCAGGGAATCCGCCTCTGACGTGGGAAATGACCACAGACTGGGAGCCAACGAAGCTCCTCCTGCCATCATATCCATTTTCCTGGGAGAGCAGCTTGAGGATGTAATCGACCAGCTGTGCAGCACCGGCGAGGCGACCCACTCCAAGCAGGGCGGCACCTTAAAGACCGGCGTTGACATTCTTCCTGACCTGGATAAGGATGCCACGGACAGGAACCGTACATCACCCTTTGCCTTTACCGGCAATAAATTTGAGTTCCGCATGGTGGGGTCCTCGGACTCCATTGCTTCTCCCAATACCGTGCTGAACACCATTGTGGCGGAAGGCTTTAAGGAAGCAGCCGACATGCTGGAGAAGGCAGAGGACTTTGATATGGCTGTACATGATTTCATCAAGGAAACCCTGGCCGCGCATAAGAGAATCATTTTCAATGGAAATGGATATTCAGACGAGTGGGTGGCGGAGGCTGAGAGGAGAGGACTTCCAAACATCCGCTCCATGGTGGAGGCAATCCCGGCCCTGACAACAGATAAGGCAGTGAAGCTCTTCGAGGCGTTCGGGGTATTCACAAGGGCTGAGCTGGAGTCCAGGTCCGAGGTGGAATATGAGAACTATTCCAAGGCCATTAATATTGAGGCCAGAACCATGTATGACATGGCCAGCAAGTCCATTATCCCTGCAGTCATCAAGTATACCACGCAGCTGGCCGCATCCATCGGCGCTGTAAAGGGCGTATGCCAGGAAGCGGATGTGAGCACCCAGACAGAGCTGCTCTTGGAGACTTCCAGGCTGCTTGCAGAGACAAAGACAGCTCTTGCCCGTCTCTTAGAGGCAACGGAAAAGGCTTCCGCCGCTGAAGGCGGCAAGGTCCAGGCCATTGCATTCCACAGAGAGGTAGTGCCTGCCATGGAGGCTCTCCGGGCTCCGGTGGATAGGCTGGAGATGATTGTGGATAAGGAACTGTGGCCGATGCCCAGTTATGGGGATTTGATATTTGAGGTGTAAGTCCGGAAAAACAGATATCAGGGTATCATAAAAATGGATATCAGGGTATCAAGTGATATCACAGATAAACGGAAAAGAGTCTGCCGGTCAATGGGCAGGCTTTTTTCGTATTCCGGATAGTTTTGGCTGGATGATATTTTCATTTACCGTTTACTTGCATTTTTTAAATTGTGTGATATAATGTTCATATATTTTTATAAAAAGATAAATTTGAACATAAACAGGCGGGGAAGCGAGGATTTCACAATGGACAGACATGGACTTGTATGCAGGGCAGTACTGGAGCAGCCGGATATCACCCAGAGGGAGCTGGCCGGAAAGCTGGATGTCTCCCTGGGCACGGCCAATGGCTTAATTAAGGAATGCCTGGCAAAGGGATATATAGGGGAGGAAAACAGCCCAAAGGGCAAGGCCAGGTGGCGGCTTATGCCGGAGGGGCAGAAGCTGTTAGACCCATATAAGGTGGACGGCGCCCTTATTATAGCAGCCGGATTTGGCTCCCGCTTTGTACCCCTGACCTTTGAGACACCCAAAGGGCTTCTTGAGGTCTTTGGGGAGCGTATGATAGAGCGCCAGATTAAGCAGCTTCACGAAGCGGGCATCAGGAACATAACCATAGCCGTGGGATATCTGAAGGAGAAATTCGAATACCTTATTGATAAATACGACGTGGAGCTTCTGTACAATCCTGAATATACCAGCAAGAATACCCTGACCACCATTTACCGGGCCAGGAAGGTGCTGGAAGGACGCAACATGTACGTCCTGTCGTCGGACAACTGGATGCGGGAGAACATGTACCACGCCTATGAGTGCGGGGCCTGGTACAGCTCGGTTTTCCAGAAGGGAGAAACAAAGGAGTGGTGCCTTTGCTTCAACAAGAAGGGAAGGATAACGGATGTAAAGGTAGGAGGGCGGGACCAGTGGGTCATGTACGGTCCGGCTTATTTTTCGCGGGAATTTTCCAGGCAGTTCCTGCCTGTGCTGGAAGCCTACTATAAGACTCCGGGAACAGAACAGTTTTATTGGGAACAGGTCTATGTGGATATGCTGGAGGGGGAGGCCAGGCGGCGGCTGGAGGAGGAAAACAGCGGATTGCTGGAAGCAGCCCAGGCAGCCAGTGGTCTGGCGGCATCCGTATGGGATGAGATAGAAATGGATGTGAACCGCCAGCCGGATGACCAGGTATATGAGTTTGAGAACCTGGAGGAGCTGCGTCTGTTCGACCCACGCTATCAGAATCATTCTGACAATGCAGCCATGAGGCTGGTTGCAGAGGTGTTTAAGGTGCCGGAATCCCATATTAAGGACATACGCTGCCTGAAGGCAGGCATGACCAATAAGTCATTTCTTTTTAAGGTGGAGGACCGTCACTGTATCTGCCGCATACCCGGGCCGGGAACCGGGCTTCTGATTAACAGGAAACAGGAAAAAACCGTCTATGATGCCATAGCCCCGCTGAAAATCACGGAGCATGTATTGTACATGAACGAAAAGACAGGTTATAAAATAGCAGATTACTATGAAGGAGCCAGAAATGCGGATTCAGCTGACTGGTCGGATATGGAAAAATGCATGTCCATGGTGCGCTTCCTTCACCAGTCAGGCATTACAGTGGCCCATTCCTTTGATATCCGGGAGAGAATCAGCTTTTATGAAAAGCTGTGCAGGAGCCACGGGGCCCTTTTGTTTGAAGACTATGAGGAAGTGAAGGGGTGGATGGACTGGCTCATGGATACCCTTGACAAGATGGAACGCCCAAAATGCCTGTGTCATATTGACGCAAATGTGGATAACTTCCTTTTTTTTGAAGACGGCAGTGTAAAACTACTGGATTGGGAGTATGCAGGCATGTGTGACCCTGTGATGGATGTATCTATGTGCGCTATTTATTCCTATTACAATGAGGAGGACATGGAACGGCTTTTCAGGATGTATCTTCAGAGGGAGCCCTCTGGGGACGAGCTGTTTGCCCTTTATGCCAATGCCGCCCTGGGAGGATTCCTGTGGTGTCTGTGGGCTGTGTACAAAAGCATTCTGGGGGATGAGTTCGGGGAATACACCATCATCATGTACCGGTATGCAAAAAAATATTATAGGAAATTACGGAAATTGTAATAAATTTGTTACCAAATGAATATGGGATTGTGCTATAATCGGAGATATGTAAAAGGTTGGGGACAACTGTGTCCCTGACCGGATATACCAGGCGAGGAGGATGACAAATGGGATATAAAAAGTACTGGGCAGCAATCGCGGCAGCCGGTATGATTGGGGCCATGTCATTGGGGTCTGTATTTACCAGCTATGCAGCAGACGGATGGAGCAAATCCAATGATAATTGGACGTATATCTATAATGGACAGACACATACAGGATGGCTTCAGACCAGCGAGGGCTGGTATTATATGGATTTATCCACGGGATATATGTCTACAGGTTTTAAGCAGATTGACGGAAAATGGTATTTCTTCAGGCCAAACGGCCTTATGGCCATGGGATGGATTAATCCGGAGTACGGCAAGTGGTATTATCTGCTGAATGACGGCAGCATGGTAACGGGCTGGCTGAAGATTGGCAATGATTTCTACTTTATGCGGGGCAACGGAACCATGGCAACGGGCTGGCGTGAGATGGACGGCGCCTGGTATTATTTCCAGAGCAACGGAAAGTGCGTGGTTAATTCCTGGGCACAGATTAAGGACAACTGGTACCTCTTTGGCACGGACGGTAAGATGATGACTGGCTGGGCTAAAGTGGATAACGACTATTTCTACCTGAATACGGACGGCCGGATGCTGATTGGCTGGCTGAGCGACAGCGAAGGCAACAAATATTATATGGATACAAGCAACGGCAAGATGTCCACGGGCTGGAAGCAGATTGATAATTCCTGGCATTACTTCAACAGCAACGGACATATGATGACGGGATGGATTCAGCTGGACGGCAAGTACTACTATCTGAACCCTGCCAACGAGGGTAAGATGATTGCAGGCACAACGGCTACCATTAACGGCGTGCAGTATAACTTTGACGGCAGCGGCGTATGCCAGAATGCCAACGGCGTATCAGCCCAGACACCTGGAACTGTGAACAACAGCAGTACCGGCAGCTCCGGCAGCAGCGGCGGACCTGGTGTATCCGGTTCTTCCGGCTCCGGCATCAGCAGCGGTACTCCGGGCGGTACCGGAAACAGTACCAGCGGCCCTACCAGCAGCAATTCCAATAACAGCCCATCCGGCTCATCAACTGCGCTTGAACCTGGACGGACAGACGGACCAGGTTGATTTACAGCAGTTTAATAAGGGGGGATGTGACAGCGGATGGCTGGACATCCCTTCTTTTTTTGAAAAATACAAAGGTATGAGGAGAAGACTATGAAAAATACGACGCAGCTTATGAAACGCTGCCACGCGCTTGCCCTGGCAGGGCTTATCGGAGCAGGGATTATCATGCCCGCAGGTACATCCCTGGCCGTGGGACCGGGGGAAACCCAGTCCCCCACGGTCATATCTCCCGTGGGACCGGGACAGAGCTCCACCGGCAGTACGGGAACAGCCTCCGGGACAGGAAGCACCTCGGGCCAGGCTGCTGCTAATCCCAATGCATGGAAGAAGGTAAACGGCGTATACCAGATGCCGGACGGGTCCTCCATCAATAATGTACTGTTTCGCGGAATCGACGTATCCAGGTGGCAGGGGGATATTAACTGGGGCCAGGTGGCTGCGGATGACGTGTCTTTCGTCATGCTGGGCACCCGGTCAAAGGGGGCGGTGGACCCATATTTCCACAGGAATATCCAGCAGGCCAGCGCGGCAGGCGTCAAGGTGGGCGTCTATATCTATTCCCTGGCCATGACGCCGGAGATGGCAGTGGAGGAGGCGAATTTTGTCCTCAACCTGATTCACGATTACCCGGTCTCTTATCCGGTGGCGTTTGACATGGAGGATTCCACCCAGGGAACCCTGTCAAAGGATGAGCTGGCGGCCATTGCCAATGCATTCTGCGGGCGGATTTCAGAGGCAGGCTATTATCCGGTTATCTATGCAAATGACAACTGGCTTGCCAACAAGCTGGACATGAGCAAGATGAATTATCCTGTGTGGGTGGCGCGGTATTCTGCTAAACCGGCTTACCAGAATCCGGTAATGTGGCAGGCGACCAGTACAGGCGCTGTAAACGGCATAAGCGGAAATGTGGATATTGATTTCCAGTTCAGGGATTTCACCTCTGTGATTCCGGCTAATACATGGAGGACCATCAACGGCCAGACTTACTATTACCAGAACTACGTAAAGCAGAAAAATAACTGGATTCAGGATGACGGTACATGGTATTATATGAACGGGGACGGCCTGGTGTCCAGGGGCTGGCTCTCCCAGTCCGGCAAGTCCTATTATCTGGACGATACCACCGGTAAGATGGTAACCGGCTGGAAATCCGACAGCGGGAAGTGGTATTACTTCGGCAGTTCAGGCGCGCTTTCCAAGGGCTGGATTAATGATGGCGGAACCTGGTACTACAGCAACCAGGAGGGCGTGATGCAGACCGGGTGGCTGGATGACGGCGGCCGCAGATACTTCCTGGAAGGCAATGGCGCCATGGCCAGAGGATGGACCAGCCAGAATGGAAAGTGGTATTATCTGGACAGCTCAGGAGCGCTTTCCAGGGGCTGGATTAATGATAACGGAACCTGGTATTACAGCAGCCAGGAAGGTGTGATGCAGACCGGATGGCTGGATGATGGCGGGGAGCGGTATTATCTTAAGGGTTCCGGTGCCATGGCTACGGGCTGGCGCGAGATGGACGGGGCATGGTATTACTTTGAAGGCTCCGGGCGTATGGCCAAAGGCGTTATCGAGGTGGGCGGCCTTCACTACTATATGGACCCGTCCACAGGCCG
The DNA here is from genome assembly GCF_015556325.1 of Clostridium sp. 1001283B150225_161107_B6. Lineage (NCBI taxonomy): Bacteria > Bacillati > Bacillota > Clostridia > Eubacteriales > Clostridiaceae > Clostridium > Clostridium sp. 1001283B150225_161107_B6. The sequence goes on from NZ_JADNMD010000010.1 coordinate 145,471, forward strand.
TATGGCAACAGGCACTACGGTGGATATAGGAGGCGTTGCTTACAATGCCGATGGAAGCGGAGTGCTCAGCCAGGTTGTCCGGGAAACGGGCAATGAGGCAGGGGACGGCCAGAATGGGAATGTCCAGAACCAGGCGCCCCAGTCTTCACAGAACGGCGGGGTATCCACCCAGGCTCCGGGTTCAGGACAGGCTGTCACAGGCTCCTCCGGAGGACCGGGCGTGGTGGTAACACCCGTGGGACCGGGACAGTAGGAAGCAGGCTTTAAAGATGATATAACAATTACCATATAAAATAAGTCCGATATAACATATGTACAGCAGTGCGGCGCCGGGAGCAGTCCCGGCGCTGTTTCCTTCTTAATTATTCATTTTCAGGGACTGCGGCATGGAGTAAAAGGTAAAAGCATTTTTACATTGTCCCCGCACATATACTGGATAGATAAGGATGTGAAATAAGAGAGGGAAACAGGGTGAAGCTGATAAATAAGAAAAAACTCCTGGCGGCTGTATGCATAGCGGACCTTCTGCTGCTGGGCGGCCTTATCCATGCGGTAAGAGGGGGGACGCCGGCCCATGTGTCGGCTGACGAGGGCTCCTGGGTCAGGGAGGGAGGGGACACTCTGGACCGGGCCAAGGGACTGGAAGGAAAATGCGTGGCTCTGACCTTTGACGACGGACCCAATGGGGATTACACGGAAAAACTGCTGGACGGGCTGAAAGAAAGGAATGTGAGAGCCACCTTTTTCCTTATGGGGCAGAATATAGAGGGAAATGAGGAAATTGTAAAGCGCATGAAGGCGGAGGGACATCTGATTGGAAATCACAGCTACAGCCATATACAGCTCACAAAGGCTGGTTCGGATGCGGTCTGCCAGGCCGTGGACAGGACCAGCCGGATGATTGAGGGTATTATAGGAGAACGGCCCCAGTACATGCGGCCGCCCTATGGGGACTGGAATGAGGAGCTGGAGTGCAGGGTCGGCATGACCACCGTACTTTGGTCCGTGGATTCTCTGGACTGGAAACTGCGCAATACCAACCGCATTGTGAAACGCGTGGTGAAGGATGTGGAGGACGGGGATATCATACTGATGCATGATATTTTTCCCACTTCCGTGGAAGCTGCCCTGGAAATCGTTGACACGCTCACGAAGCGGGGCTATACTTTTGTTACGGTGGATGAACTGCTGATTGACTGAGGAGAAGACGGATATGGATTTATTTGATTATATGAGAGAAAAGGATATGGAGAAGGAGTCGCCCCTGGCGTCCAGGCTCCGTCCGAGAACCCTGGATGAGGTGGTGGGGCAGCAGCATATTGTGGGAAAGGATAAGCTGCTGTACCGGGCCATACAGGCGGATAAGCTGGGGTCCGTTATTTTTTACGGACCTCCTGGAACCGGTAAGACTACCCTGGCCAAGGTCATTGCCAATACCACAAGTGCGGATTTCAGGCAGATTAATGCAACGGTGGCAGGGAAAAAGGACATGGAGGAAGTGGTGAAGGAGGCCAAGGACAACATCGGCATGTATGGAAGGAAGACCATACTGTTTGTGGATGAGATTCACCGCTTTAATAAAGGACAGCAGGATTACCTTCTTCCCTTTGTGGAGGACGGGACGCTGATACTGATTGGCGCCACCACGGAGAACCCCTATTTTGAAGTAAACGGAGCCCTTCTATCCAGGTCCAGGATATTTGAACTCAAGCCCCTGGAAAAGGACGATGTAAAGGAGCTGATTCGCAGGGCGGTTTATGACAAGGAACGGGGCATGGGTATCTACGACGCAGACATTGACGAGGATGCAGCTGATTTTCTGGCAGACACAGCCAATGGGGATGCAAGGGCTGCCCTAAATGCCGTGGAGCTGGGGGTGCTGACCACTGCAAAGGGGCCGGACGGGCGTATTCACATTGATATGGCCGTGGCCCAGGAATGCATTCAGAAAAGGGCTGTCCGGTATGACAAGAACGGGGACAACCACTATGATACCATATCCGCATTCATCAAGAGCATGCGGGGGTCAGACCCGGACGCAGCCGTATATTATCTGGCGCGGATGCTGTATGCGGGAGAAGATATCAAGTTCATAGCCAGGAGGATTATGATATGCGCTGCAGAGGATGTGGGGAACGCAGACCCTCAGGCCCTTGTGGTGGCTGTAAACGCAGCCCTGGCAGCGGAGCGTATCGGACTTCCCGAGGCCAACATTATCCTTTCCCAGGCAGTGACCTATGTGGCCACTGCGCCCAAGAGCAATGCCGCCTGTATGGCGGTCCAGGAGGCCATGGAAGCAGTTAGGAATGAGCGGACCATGCCTGTGCCGGTCCACCTCCAGGATAAGCATTATAAGGGGGCGGCAAAGCTGGGCCATGGCGCAGGCTACCTGTATGCCCATGACTATCCCAAGCACTATGTGGAACAGCAGTATCTGCCCGGCGGAATGGAGGGAACGGTATTTTACAAACCTTCTGACAATGGATACGAGAAACAGATAAATGCGCACATGAAATGGCTTAAAAGCTGATTTTCTCAAATTTTAACTTTACAATTTCTGATATTCGTGTATATAATAGGGCTATACATAGATTAGCTGGCAGTTTTCTTAATACTGCCAGCAGTCTGTTAGTCCCTGAGCAATTCCCAAATCTGGAATAAACCCCGAATTTGAATGAACAGAAGATAATGTAAACATAGACAGAAGGTGTACACCGGCTTTTTTTGCGGGTGAAGAATTGATTTTAATAAGGAGAGATACTATGCGTGAAAAACTGCAGACCCTGCCTCTTTCAGAGTTAAAGGAAATGGCCAAGAGCCGTGGAATTAAGGGCATTAGTTCATTGAGAAAGGCAGAAATCATTGATTTGCTCTGCGATGAGGCGGAGAAAAACCCGGAGGTAAAGCCGGCAGAGATAAAACGGGAGGAGAGGACGGAAACAGCCCGCAGCCAGGAGACGCCCCGGGGTGCGGAAGGGTCCCGCAGCCAGGAACCATACCGTTCCCAGGACCAGTCCCATGCCCCTGAACGCAGCCAGTTAAGGAGCCAGGATTATCAGGAAAACCGCAATGACAGCAGAGGAACAGATAACCGACGCCCTATTTCAAGAGGGTATGACAACAAGTACGCACAGAACAGAACCCAGTCACCCAAACCCCATGGAAATAACAGCCAGAACAGCAGCATGAGCCAGAACAGCACCCCTTCGCAGAACGAGGGAGAGCGCTTTTCCAGGGCGGACCAGAGAAATGATGCAATTGGACTTTCCGGCCAGGATATGGCCGAGCTGGACAGCGGGATTGAGGCAAACGGCATACTGGAAGTTATGCCGGACGGATTCGGATTCATCCGCTGTGAAAATTTCCTTCCCGGTGAAAACGACGTCTACGTGGCTCCGTCCCAAATCCGCCGATTTAATCTGAAGACAGGGGATATTATAGTGGGAAACCGCAGGGTGAAGTCTGCAACAGAGAAGTTTGCAGCCCTGCTCTATATCAAGACCGTAAATGGATATTCGTTAAGCGCTACGGAGACAAGGCCCAACTTTGAGGACCTGACCCCTATTTTTCCCAACAGGCGCCTCCATATGGAAACGCCTGGCGAGAAGAATACAGTGGCCATGCGTGTCCTGGACCTTCTGGCTCCCATAGGCAAGGGCCAGCGTGGTATGATTGTATCACCGCCCAAAGCAGGTAAGACGACTCTGCTGAAGCAGGTTGCCAAGGCTGTCACCACCAATAATCCGGACATGCATCTGATGATTCTTCTGATAGATGAGCGCCCTGAGGAGGTTACGGACATAAGGGAGGCCATTGTGGGCCCCAATGTGGAAGTTATCTATTCTACCTTTGACGAGCTGCCGGACCGTCATAAGAGGGTATCCGAGATGGTAATTGAACGGGCCAAACGTCTGGTGGAGCACGGACGTGACGTCATTATTCTGCTGGACAGCATTACCAGGCTGGCTAGGGCATACAACCTGACCGTTGCACCCAGCGGCCGTACATTATCCGGCGGTCTGGACCCGGCGGCCCTGCATATGCCAAAGCGTTTCTTCGGTGCAGCCAGGAACATGCGCGAAGGCGGAAGCCTGACCGTTCTGGCCACGGCGCTGGTGGATACCGGAAGCCGTATGGATGATGTTGTGTATGAGGAATTTAAGGGCACCGGCAACATGGAGCTGGTGCTTGACAGGAAACTGTCTGAGAAACGAATCTTCCCGGCCATCGACATATTAAAGTCCGGTACCAGAAGGGATGACCTTCTGCTGACCAGGGAGGAAGCAGAGGCAGTGGATGTCATCCGCAAAGCCACCAATTCCCTGAAACCCGAGGATGCAGTGGAAAAGATACTTGACCTTTTCGCAAGGACCAGGAATAACAGGGAATTTGTGGAGAATGCCAAGCGGATTCGGTTTTACTAGGATTATCAGGCCATGTCCCTGCGTTCCTTTAGCAGGTCGCGGATTTCAGCCAGAAGCTCTTCCTGTGTGGGACCGGCCGGGGCAGGAGCCTCCTCCTTTGCCTCTTCTTCATGGCGCAGACGGCTGCTGATAACTGCAACTGTCTTAATCATGAAAAACATGCATACGCCGATAATGAGAAAATCCAATATATTTTGTAGGAAGCTGCCATAGAGAATGGCGGCTTCTTCCACTTCTGCCCCGTTTACCGTGGCCGCGGGATGGATGACGTATTTGAGTGTGTTGAAGCTGGCTCCGCCTGTCAGGGCGCCCAGTATGGGCATCAGAATGTCATTGACAAGAGAGGTCACAATCTTACTGAAAGCGCCGCCGATAATGACGCCCACAGCCATGTCGATGATGTTGCCCTTGAGGATGAATGCCTTGAATTCTTTCATTACGTTGTTAATATTGCTCATTGGTAAAGCCTCCAATCATTTGTAATAACTTAAGTTTACACGAAATGCCCGCAATCTTCAAGAGAGGGGAGCCGGTTAAAGGGGATTTCCCGGCTTTACATTGGCTGTAGCGGGTGCTAAAATAGACTGGACATAGAGCAGACGCCATTTAACAATCGAGGTATGAATCATGGAAACAAAAAGAATTACGATAGAAGACAGGAATCATATAAAGGATGAGGAGCTGAAGGAGGCGGCCGGCATACTGCGTTCAGGGGGCCTGGTGGCATTTCCCACGGAAACCGTATACGGCCTGGGCGGCAATGCCCTGGATGAGGATGCAGCAAGAAAAATCTATGCGGCAAAAGGAAGACCTTCCGATAATCCCCTCATTGCCCATGTATCATGCATGGAGGAAGTGGCCCCCCTTGTAAAGGAGATACCTGAGGCAGGGCGGAAGCTGATGGAGGCTTTCTGGCCAGGTCCTCTGACCATGATATTTCCCAAGAGCGACAGGGTGCCCTACGGAACAACCGGAGGACTGGATACAGTGGCAATCCGTATGCCGGACGACCCGGTGGCGAACCGGCTTATTGCCCTGGCCGGAGTGCCTGTGGCTGCGCCCAGCGCCAATACATCCGGCCGTCCAAGCCCCACTACGGCCGACCACGTATGGCAGGATATGAACGGCAGGATTGAGATGATTATTGACGGGGGACCGGTGGGAATCGGGGTGGAGTCCACCATCGTGGATGTATCATCTGCGGTGCCGGCCGTTCTCAGGCCGGGAGCCATTACCATGGAAATGCTGCAGGAGGTTCTGGGGGAAGTGAGCGTGGACCCGGCTATCCTGGGTCCTCTTTCCGCAGATGTAAGGCCAAAGGCACCGGGGATGAAGTATAAGCACTATGCTCCTAAGGCAGACCTTACACTGGTGGAGCCGGAAGGCCCGGCCCGGACGGCTGGCCCGGCCCGGATGGCTGATTCCGTGCGGACGGCTGATTCCGTGCGGATGGACGGTGCAGACCGGAATACGGCCGCCGACCAGGCAAATGGTTTAAATGAGAAGCAGCTCCAGGCCATGATTTGCAAGGTGCAGGAGCTTGCCCGTGAGAAGCTTGAGGCAGGATACAACGTGGGAGTTATCTGTACAGATGAGTCCAGGCATTGTTACACAGATGGAATCGTCCGCAGCATAGGCGCAAGAAAAAGCCAGGCATCTGTGGCTCATAATCTTTACGCCCTGCTCAGGGAATTTGATGATTTGGATGTGGATTACATATTTTCGGAGAGTTTCCCGCAGGACCATCTGGGGCAGGCCATAATGAACCGGCTGTCCAAGGCGGCAGGATATAAGATTGTAAAGGTATAATATAATACCGGGCAGGAGGAGACATGGAAAAACAGACCTTGGGGGAGGTTGCATCCCGGAAGCTTCTGGAGATGATACATAGGGACGGCTATGCGGCCGGGGACAAGCTTCCCACGGAAGCAGAACTGGTGGAACTTCTGGGGGTTGGCCGCAATACGGTGCGGGAAGCACTGAGAATCCTTATGTCCAGAAATATCGTTACCATACGCCAGGGTTCAGGCACTTTTATTTCAGATAAGAACGGGGTGTCCGATGACCCCCTGGGGTTTGCCATGATAGAAGACCGGAGAAAACTGACAGAGGACCTGATTCAGGTGCGTGTTATGCTGGAACCCCCCATTGCAGCCCTGGCAGCTCAGAATGCCACTGCGGAGGACATCCGTGAGCTGGAGGACATACTTCTGGGGCTGGAGGAACGGATGATACGGAGAAAAGACTATTCAGACAAGGATTCGCAGTTTCACGCCCAGATTGCAAATTGTTCCCACAATCTGGTCATGACCAATCTGGTGCCGGTAATTACAGACGGCGTCCGTGTCTTTGCTGGCGCTGTCCAGGAAACAGAGTATGAACAGACACTTAAATCCCACCGCAGGATATTTGAGGCCATCCGGGATAGGAAACCCGTGGAAGCACAGCAGGCCATGTACTTTCATCTGATGTATAATGATAACCGGTATAAGGGTGAAATGGGGGATGGGGAGCAGGAAAGATGAAGTAAGGAATTCAGGAGACTGGTTGTGTTCTTTGTTTTGTACAGAGAACACAGCCGGCCTTTTTTATTGCCGAATGATGGATTTAGATAAGCGGTGGATTATATTTAAAATGTTAGGATAATCCCTTTTGGATATATTCATCCTATAAATATTCCTGTTTTGAGCAATTACATATTGACTACACCTGGCAAATGTGGTAAAAATAAACTATATTCATGGGATGAATTTTGCCATTAATCCTTTAGGAGGAAAAGCAGGATGAAACAACTGTATGACGTAATTATTATTGGCGGCGGCGTGGTGGGCAGCGCCATTGCCAGGGAGATGTCCAGGTACCGTCTTAAAATAGGCGTATTGGAAAAGAACCTGGACGTGTGCTATGAGACCAGCGGCAGAAATTCCGGCGTGGTCCATGGCGGGTTTGCCTATGACACCGGCTCATTGAAAGCACGGCTCTGCGTGGAGGGCAATCAATTCATGGGACAACTGGCAGAGGAGCTGGATTTTAAGTTCATCCGCTGCGGCAAGGTGCTGGTGGGCAATACGGTGGAGGATATGGAAACCCTGAAGCGGACCATACGGCAGGGAGAAGAAAATGGTGCCTCAGGGCTGGAACTGATTGGAAAGGAGCGGCTTCATCAACTGGTACCGGCTGTGGTGGGGGAATTTGCCATGTTTTCCGCTGGCAGCGGAATCGTGGACCCATTTGGCTACACCATAGCTCTGGCTGAGAATGCCCATGCCAACGGGGTTTCCTATTATTTCGGCCATGAGGTGACAGATATACAGAGGGACAGCGAAGGCAGCTATATTATCACAACCCCAAAGGGGCAGTTTTACACTAGGTGGGTTGTGAACAGCGCAGGGCTGGGATGCGGAAAAATATCTGATATGCTGGGAATCCGCGGGTATAAGGTGATTGGCTCCAAGGGTGATTATATCATTCTGGACAAGCGCACAGGCCCCCTTCTTCCCATGCCTGTATATCCTGTTCCCAGTAATACATACATGGGAATCCATGTGACCAACACTACGGACGGCAATGTCATCATTGGTCCCAATGCAGAGCTGGTAACGGATTTTACATACTATGGAGTGCCCCGGGAAAATATGGATTACCTGGCCAGGAGCGCTTCCGGCCTGTGGCCCTGCATCCATAAAAAGGACTATATCCGCAATTATTCAGGGATTCTGCCCAAATGGGTGGACGAGGACGGGGTTATCCAGGACTTTAAGATAGAAATAAGGGATGACATTGCTCCGCACGCCATTAACCTGGTGGGCATTGAGTCGCCCGGACTCACGGCGGCAGTACCCATTGCCCGTCATGCAATCAGTCTTATGAAAGAAAGAGAGAAGCTGGCATTGAATCCGGAATTTAATCCTGTGCGCAAAGGAATTCCCCGTTTCGCAGAGATGACAAAGGAAGAGCAGGAACAGATGATCAGGCAGAATCCTGATTACGGCCAGGTGGTGTGCCGCTGCGAAAAGGTAACCAGGGCGGAAATCCTGGCAGCCATCCATAATCCATTGGGAGTGGATACCATGGCAGGAGTCAAATACAGGACGCGTTCCATGATGGGACGGTGCCAGGGCGGGTATTGCCAGATGCGTATTGCACAGATGCTGGAAGAGGAGCTGGGAAAAAAGGAAACAGAAGTAAGGTATGCCAGAAAAGATTCACAGATGTTTTTCGGCAAAGTACGGGAGGAGGCGTAGGGAATGGAGATAGATGTTATCGTTGTTGGAGGCGGACCTGCCGGACTGGCTGCAGCCGTCCGGTTATACAGGAAAGGAATCCGTAACATCTTGATTGTGGAGCGGGAAAAGCAGCTGGGGGGAATCCTCCGGCAGTGCATCCATGACGGTTTTGGGCTGACCCGTTTTAAAACCACGCTGAGCGGACCGGAATACGCCCAGAGGTTCATTGATGAGGTGGAGGAATTAGGGATTCCCTATATCACCGATGCAACTGTGCTGGAGGTGGCGGAAAATAAGACTGTGACAGCTGCCACACGTCAGGGGCTCAAGGTTTGGAAGGCAAAATCCGTCATTCTCACCATGGGATGCAGGGAACGCACCAGAGGCGCTTTGGGAATCCCGGGTGAGCGGCCTGCCGGTGTATTTACGGCAGGGGTTGCCCAGGCTTATATTAATCTGTACAATGTGATGCCTGCAAAGGAGGTGGTAATCCTGGGGTCCGGAGACATCGGCATGATTATGGCCCGAAGGCTAACTTTAGAAGGCGCCCATGTCCAGGCCGTGTTTGAGATTCAGCCCTATCCCAGCGGCCTGCCACGTAATGTGGAGCAATGTCTGAACGATTACGCAGTTCCGCTGTACCTGAGCCATACGGTTACGGCTGTCCACGGGGACAACCGTCTGACAGGCGTCACGGTGTCCCGGGTGGACGAGCATTTAAGACCTATTCCGGGAACTGAAAGGGAGTATAAGTGCGATACACTGATACTTTCCGTGGGCCTGATTCCGGAAAACGAATTATCGCTGGACGCCGGCATAACCCTGGATGACAGGACAAAAGGCGCTGTGGTGGATGAGCATTTCCAGACAGATGTGGAGGGGATTTTTGCTGCCGGAAACGTGCTTCATGTCCATGATTTAGTGGATTTCGTTTCCATGGAAGCAGAGAGTCTGGCAGATTCTGCGGCAGAGTATGTGCAGAAGGGGAGCCTGCCCCCCTGCCCTATTGAGATAGGTACGGACAGCCATATTAACCATACGGTTCCGCAGCGGGTGAGCGGCACCAGGGACTTTAAGCTGTCCCTGCGGGTAAACAGCCCTTTGAAGGAATGCCGTATTGAGGTAAGACAGGACGGAGCAGTGGTGGCATCAAAGAAAATGAAGAAGGCGATACCGGCTGAAATGATTGAACTGACTGTTAAGGCAGATAAACTGATGTCCCGGAACCGGCTGGAGGTGAGTGTTGAATGTTGAGAGAATATACATGCATTATCTGTCCCAACGGATGTGATATAAGGGCGCAGATTGAAGAACAGGAAGACGGAACCAGGCAGATTTGCTCTGTGGAAGGCGCTGCATGTCCAAAGGGAAGGGCATATGTGGAGCAGGAGGTGACGGACCCGCAGAGGAACATTGCCACATCCGTATTGGTAAGAGGAGGCATCCTTCCGCTGGCCAGTGTGAGGCTGACAAATCCCATTCCACGGGACCGTATTTTTGATGCAATGCAGGAGATAAAGAAATGTACGCTGACTGCCCCTGTGAAAGCGGGGACCGTTGTCATCTCCCGTTTGCTGGGATATGACACGGATGTGATTGTGACTAAGTCAGTGCCTGAGACTGGATGCAGGTAAGGTTAGCGCTGAGGCTGTAAAAGTAAACCGCCCCGCGGCAGCTGAGGCACCGCCATATTCACCTAACTTTGTTGATTAAATAAGCGCGGAATGTTATAATCCATTCACAGACAGAGGAAAAAAGATAAAGGAGGAAAAAGATGACAGGAAAACGCGCTGATTATATAACATGGGACGAATATTTCATGGGGGTGGCCCTGCTGTCGGGCAGACGTTCCAAGGACCCCAGTACCCAGGTGGGAGCCTGTATTGTCAGCCAGGACAATAAGATTCTGTCCATGGGCTACAATGGTTTTCCAAAGGGGTGTTCGGACGACGAATTTCCCTGGGGCAAGGAAAACGAGAAAGAGGACCCTTATAATTCCAAATATTTCTACTCCACACACAGTGAGTTAAATGCTATCCTTAATTACAGAGGCGGAAGCCTGGAGGGAAGCAAGCTCTACGTAACCCTGTTCCCCTGCAATGAGTGCGCCAAGGCCATTATCCAGGCCGGAATCAAGACCATTGTATTCAGGGAGGATAAATATGCGGACACGCCAGCGGTAAAGGCGTCCAAGCGCATGCTGAACGCAGCAGGCGTGCGCTATTATCAATACCAGTCAACAGGCCATAAAATTGAGCTAGAGGTATAGTCCCATGAAAATACTGCTGGCGGCTGTCAATGCTAAATATATACATTCCAATCTGGGGATTTACAGCCTGAAGGCCTATGCAGACCAGGCTTTTGGAGCAGGAGGAGAGGGCTTTGCCGCCCCGTCTGTTGAATTGGCTGAATATACCATCAACCATCAATTGGATTTGATTCTCCAGGATATATACAGAAGGGAACCGGACGTAATCGCCTTTTCCTGCTATATCTGGAATATAGAATATATCCGATATCTGGCTGCGGACTTAGGAAAAATACTGCCGGATGTCCCCATATGGCTGGGAGGGCCGGAGGTATCCTTTGACGCAGAAGGGGTGCTTCGCAGTATGCCGGAGGTAACCGGCATCATGAAGGGGGAGGGAGAGGAAACCTTTGCACAGCTGACCGGATATTATGTGGATAAGTGGGCCGGAAAAGAGGGCGGCAGTGGAAAACGCCGGGTAAACGGACAAGCCGGCCTGGAGAATATACCAGGACTTGCCTTCCGTCTTCCAGAGGGTTCGCTGGCAGACACCGGCATCCGTCCGGCCATGGATATGAGCCGGATTCCCTTTCCTTATAAGCATATGGACATAAAGGAATTGGAGCACCGCATTATTTACTATGAGAGCAGCCGGGGCTGTCCCTTTTCCTGCAGCTACTGTCTGTCCTCCATTGATAAAAGCGTACGGTTCAGAAGCCTGGAGCTGGTGTTTGATGAGCTGTCCTGTTTTCTGGAGGCCAGGGTGCCCCAGGTAAAATTTGTGGACAGGACCTTTAACTGCAATAAAAAACATGCCATGGCCATATGGCAGTTTATCCGCAGGCAGGATAACGGGGTGACTAATTTCCATTTTGAGATTGCAGCTGACCTTCTGGATGAGGAGGAAATAGAACTTCTGGGACAGATGCGCCCCGGCCTGGTACAGTTGGAGATTGGCGTCCAGTCCGCGAATCCGGCCACACTTAAGACCATACGCCGCAAGACTGATATCGGCGGGATACGCCGTATTACCGGTACAATCAACAGGGGACATAATGTCCACCAGCATCTGGACCTGATTGCAGGTCTGCCCCATGAGAACCTGGAATGTTTCCGGCATTCATTCAACCAGGTATATTCCATGGAGCCGGAACAGCTCCAGCTGGGATTTTTGAAGGTGCTGAAGGGCTCTTATATGGAAGAAATGGCATCCTCCTATGAGCTGAGATACTCCTCCAGGCCGCCCTATGAGGTCCTTTCCACCAGATGGCTGTCTTACCGCGACATTCTGGAACTGAAGGGCGTGGAGGACATGGTGGAGGTGTATTATAACAGCAGACAGTTTGTCCATACCCTGACTGCGCTTGCGGCAAGATACGGCTCACCCTATGAGATGTTTCTGGATATGGCTGCATTTTACCGTGAAAACCGTCTTGCCGGCATCAGTCACAGCCGGATAGCCAGATACGAGATACTTTACAGTATCATAGCCAGGCATGAGGCAGCGCAGAGGGATGCTTCTGTTATGGAAATGTTCAGGGACCTCCTTATGTATGACCTGTATCTCAGGGAAAATGTGAAAAGCCGTCCCTCCTTTGCACGCGACCAGAGTCCCTATAAACAGGCTGTCCGGGCGTTTTTCCAGAGGGAGGAGGAATCGCCCCGGTACCTTACGGATTATGAAGGGTATGATTCCAGGCAGATGAGTAAAATGGCCCATATTGAGGCCATGGGCGACGGAAGCCTGGTGCTGTTTGATTACAGGCACAGGGACCCGCTGACCTATAATGCAAGGGCAGACAGGGTACAGTGACAGAGATTTAGATGTTGTAAATACAACGAAAATGTTGCCATGAAAGGATTGGATATATGCAGCAAGACACCATTACAGATAAACCAGGGAACGGAAAAAAAGCTGGCAGGGAGACAAAAGCAGAACAGGCAGCCCGCATTGAACGTATTCTGGCTGCACTGGACCGGGAATACGGTACGGAATACCGGTGTTACCTGAATCATGAGACTCCCTGGCAGCTGCTGATTGCGGTCATCATGAGCGCACAGTGCACAGATGCCAGGGTGAATATCGTCACAGCTGATTTATTCCGGAAATACGATACCCTGGAGAAGTTTGCCGCGGCGGATTTAAAGGAACTGGAGCAGGATATCCATTCCATTGGGTTTTATCACATGAAAGCGAAGAATATCATCGCCTGCTGCCGGGACCTGGTGGAACGGTTTGGGGGAGAGGTGCCCGGGACCATAGAGGAACTGACCTCCCTGGCCGGCGTTGGACGCAAGACAGCCAATGTCATACGGGGGAACATATACAATGAACCAAGTATTGTGGTGGACACCCACGTGAAGCGCATATCCAGGAAGCTGGGCCTTACAAAAGAGCAGGAGCCGGAAAAGATTGAATACGACCTGATGAAGGTGCTGCCAAAGGACCACTGGATTCTGTGGAATATACATATCATAACCCTGGGCCGCACCATCTGCATTGCGAGACGCCCTAAATGCCGGGATTGTTTCCTGCGGGAGGAATGTCCGGGCAGGGAAGACTAGAGCAATCCCCTTACCTCCGGCTTTGGAACTCCGAAGGCGACTTTCCATAATATCGTTTGAATGCGGCGCTGAAATAGGCCGCATTTTCATATCCCACCCTGGATGAAATCTCATACATTTTCATATTGGTATTTTCCAGCAGTCCCCTGGCCTTTTCCATCCGTATCTTTATCAGATAATCTGTAAATGTGATGCCTGTTTCGCTCTTAAACACCGTGCTGAAATAGGAGGTGCTTAAACAGACCGCCCCGGCCACCTCCTCAATGGAAAAGGAGGAGGACATGTAGTGGTTCTGGATGTACAGGAGGGCCTGGTCTATGAGCCTTCCGTAACGGCTTTTATTGATGCGGATGCTGTCGCATATTTTGAACAGGTTCAGCTTCAGATTTTCAATGTTGGATTCCAGGGTGCCTCCGGCGGCCACCTTCTTAAATTCCTCAATGGGATTGCGGAATATGTCCTGAAGATTGATTCCGGATTCACCTAGTTCCTTCATCAGATGGGTATAGAAGCTTCCCAGGGAAAATGTCATATACAGATAGCTTTCGCTTCCCTTCTGATAGAGCCACGTCTTTAACTTCTCCAGCTCCTGGGTAATCCCTTCTTTATTCTGCTCCTTGATGAAAGTAATGAGCCGGGTATCCGGGATGGGGTATCCATGGCTGTCCTCCGGCCCCTTGCAGATATAGGACTCCACTTCCTCGTAAAAGATATCTGCGTTGGAGCCCTTGATAAAATGCAGCTTGCATGCCTCATGGCAGGTTTTCACGCTTTTGTGGAGCCTGTGGATTCCCTGGACAATGCTGCCCGAAGCAATGCTCACATCACAATAGCTTCCTTCGTAGGGAAACTGTCTGCGTATGGAGTCCACCAGGATTCTGCGCTGTACGCTCAACTCCATTCCGGACCGGGCGGTGAGACAGACGCTGTAGCTGTACTGATGGGATTCCAGCAAATAAAGGCTGTCCTTAAGCAGAATCTGGTTCAGGGCTGAAAACCTGCGCTCTGAGGCGTACCGGATGTCGTCGGACAGCTTGCTTAGGCTGTGCTCGTCCAGCTCCACCTGTATGTAACAGCACCACGAACCAGGCTCCAAATCCAGTTCAGTCCACACGCTGTCCCCCTCTGCTGCCGCTGTTTCCTGGACCGCCATGTTGCGCAGCAGCTGGGTGGCCATCAGGCGCTTGTCGTGGTGGAACTGCTGGCAGTGGGAGACTGCATTGGACAGAATCCGGTTCATGGCCTCCAGGTCAATGGGTTTCAGTATGTAATCCAGGGCCCGCAGATGCATGGCTGTCCTGGCATATTCAAAGTCATCATAGGCGCTGATAATGAGAATCACGATATTGGGGTTTAAGTCCTTTGCCAGCCCGGACAGCTCCAGTCCATCAATATATGGCATACGGATGTCGGTGATAAGGATGTCGGGGGGATTAGCCTTCATCTGGTTCCAGGCATCCTGCCCGTCGGCAGCAGTACCGGAGAGACAGATACCCAGCCCCTCCCAGTCAATCTGACGGGACAGGCCTTCCAGTATGATTTCATTGTCATCACAGAGCATTGCCTGGAACATATGTATCATCTCCTTTCAGTTTTGGAATCCTTACAGTTACCTCGGTGCCAAAATCCTGCTCCGACGTGATGGTAATGCCGTAGCTGCTTCCAAAGAGGATATGGACCCGCTCATTGACATTGTAGAGCCCGTACCCTGAGTCCCTCCGGTCCGGGTGGGCAGTTGTGTCCAGCTGCCTCAGCAGGCCATCCAGGGTAACACGGTCCATGCCCCTGCTGATATCCTGTACGGACAGCACAAGGCTGTCCTCGTCCTCGTAAATGCGGACCTGTATAAAGACCTTCTGCCCCGGCATGGGCACTGCGTGGGCAATGGCATTTTCAGCCAGAGGCTGTAAGAGCAGCTTAAGGGTACGGTAGGAATACAGAACAGGGTCGCATTCAATGGCATATTCGAATTTCTTGCTGTAAATCATATTGGTGATGAACAGGTAGCTGCTTATGTGCCGCAGCTCTTCTTCTATGGTGATGATTTCATTTCCCTTGCTGAGGGAAATCTTAAACAGCGTGGACAGCTCGTTGAGCATTTTTTCCGCGTCCCTGTTTTTGTCCATCCTCAGCAGCCACATGACGGAATCCAGGGAATTGTAGAGAAAATGGGGCTGTATCTGGGCCTGGAGGGCCTTTAGCTCTGAATTCTTAAGCTTTTTCTGCTCCTCGTAAATCTGGTTGATAAGCTTCTGAATCCGTTCCAGCATCTGGTTGAAATTTTTGCCCAGCCGTCCGAATTCATCGGAGGAGTGATAGGTGTAGCGGACAGAGAAATCCCCGTTTTCCACATCCTCCATCATTCGGTAGAGAATCTGCACTGGCTTGTATACGGACTGGGATATGAGCATGGCCGCATACAGGGAGGAAAAGGCAATAATCAGAAGAAGCAGCATGACAATATGGGTGATGTCCTTGCTGTTCTGGGTCAGGAATCCCCGGTCTATGATGCCTGCAATCCGCCAGTTGGAATTCATCAGGGTACGGCTCACCACCAGGTACCCGCTGTCAGGCACAACCATGGATTTTCCCACGGCAGAGCCGGTGGATTCCAGAATATGGGATACCAGGCTGGGAGAGATATCAATGGGATAGTGAAGGTCGTTGCCTGCATTGGAGCGGAACAGGATGCCGCCCTCCTGGTCAATGATGCAGATGACCCCGTTGTTGAGGCTGTGCTTGATTTTCTCAGTAATGGCGTCCTCCTTGATGTCGGCCGCCACAATACCGTTAACCATACCGGAAGCCTTGTCCACCACCGGCTGACCCACGGTAATAAAGTTGTCACTGATGGAGCTGCGGACAATGAAGCTGCCTTCGTGGGAAGGGAACCAGGTGGCCTCCTCGCTGCCTGCTATGGTTTTGTACCAGGTAGTTTCCCTCTGGTCCTCTGATTTGAAGGAGTAGTAGTTGGATTTGTAACGCCCCCCGTTCTGGCCGAATACATACACCCCGAAGATATCCTTGCGGTAGGTGGAGATGGAGGCCAGTTCCATGCTGCCCGCCAGGTCATTGGAATACTGGTCGCGGATGGAGTCAAAATCCATGCGCAGGTATTTCTGCATCTTGATGTCGCCGGTCAGCATGCCGCAGAGACTCCAGGCATCGCCCAGCAGACTGTCAATATCATCACAGACCAGGTCAATGGTTTCGATGGAGGACTTTTCCGTCATGTTAATGATGAAATTGGTATAGAGATGATAGGCGGCAATCCCCACCAGGAGCACAGGGATGCAGGACAGTGTTACAAAGGAAATCAGCAGTTTCCTGCGGAATGAAAGCTGTCGGAAGAATTTTTTCATGAATCCCGTTTCCTTTCCGGTATTACATAGCAACCGTTCTAAGGGCTGCTATTAATAAGCGGTGAGCGCATACTCGGCCGCATTCTCAGCCGTGATGATTTGATAGGGAATCATAACCATGGGAAAGGGCTTGCAGTCACGTTCCATCTGCTGAATCAGGAAGGCTGCGATGAATCCCCAGCGGGGGTTGCTCTCCACCGTGCCCAGATATTCCCCGGCAATGATGGCCTTGCACACATCCTGGATGCCGTTGATGGACACAATGGCGATTTCCCCAGGCGGCAGCCCGGCCACCTTGATGGCCTGGAGGGCTCCCAGACCGTCCTCATCGCTGTGGGCAAAGACAGCGTCTATGGTCTGGCCCCGGTTGGCGGCTTTGATAAGGGCGTTTTCCATTGCTTTTTGGGCTGTTACACGGTCAAAATTACCGTATTCCACATCAATGATTTCCATGTTGGGATACTGCATAAGGGCCTGATGGAATCCCTTTGAACGTGCCTGGGCTCCGGGCGAGCTTTCGGTGCCGTAGATTTCCACGATGCGGCAGGGCTGATTCCCGAATTTATCCGCCAGAAGACCGGCGCAAATCTGCCCCTCCTTCAGATAGTCCGCGGAAATAAGGGACACATAGTAGCTCTGGTCAATGGTTTCGGCTGACTGGTCTATGAGGATGACGGGAATGCCTGCATCCTTGGCGTCCTGGAGCACCGGGGTCAGGGCCGACAGGTCCGCAGGCACGATAACCAGATAGTCCACTCCTTCCCGAATCAGGCTGCGTATATCCTCCAGCTGCCACTGGACGGAATAGTCCTCAGGCTCGTGGTAGATAAAGTCCATCCCATTGGGAATCAGGGCCTCGCGGAAACTGTTGATTTGGGCGGTTCTCCATGGATTGTCGGTTTCTATCTGGGAAAATCCCACATGGAGGCCGGAGCTGTCAGCCGGCTCCGGCTCCCAGTTTACAGCCTGGTTGGAGGTGTCATACAGGGTTATTCCCAGGATAATGCATAGGGAGCAGATGATAAGGAGACACCAGTGTTTTTTAAGCAGTGACTTGGACCGCGTCTTAAAATGCAGCATAAACCGTGACATAGGCATCAGTACTCCGCCCACATGGTAACCGGTGAACTGTCAATGCCTTCAATTATCAAAGGGATGGCGGCTGCCTTTCTCAGAAAACCGGACGGGAGCCCTTCCATATTCACATCCTCAATGATACAGATGTAGTGGTTGTGGTACATGCCGAGCATGGTCTGATGGGCCAGGTCGCCGTCCTCTGTATCGCTGTAGGAGGCCAGTGATACAAAGTCCAGGGCCACTGCCTTCAGATGGCTCATGCGGTCCTGAAGGTATGCGGCCAGCTGGCTGCTGACAGCGGGACCGTTGTGTTCATAGACCTCAGGCTTTTCACTGCGGTATTTCCAGAAGCCGGTGCGGATTAAAAGCAAATCAGCGTCTTTTATGTCCTCACTGTGGGAAATCAGGTCCTCAGGCATGACCTTTTCTCCCGGTTCCTTTGGTATGTCCAGAAGCAGGGGCCTGTGAAAGAAAAAATGCTCAAAGGGAACCTGGTCCAGGGAAATGCCCTTTCCGTAAAAATGCATGGGTCCGTCCAGATGGGTTCCGTAGTGGTTGAACAGATGGATGGTACAGGTGTTGGCCGTGTCGCCTCCGGCAATGGAGGTATGCGGTTCCAGGCTGAATGTGGGGTTGCCGGGCCAGGTGGGCTGCCCCTGTTTTATGGGATACGATAACAACTGATACATAAAATCCCTCCTTACGATAAAGATATCATCCGAATGCAACAGTTCAGTCATGTACGGCTGGACTGATATCATTAAATCACGATTTACAGGGAGCGTCAATAAGATAGGATGAAATCAAAACATATTCCAATCAAATCATATATACATAAAAATATGGTCATAGTATACTAATGACATCCGAAAAACAGTGCTGTTAAAGTGCAATATACACAAACATACAGGTAGGGGGAGTTAGATGGATGTAATTGATATTCATGCCCACATATACGAACGGGTGGCGGGAATCACCCAGGGACAGCCCATGTCCTCCGCTAATCTGGGGCGGGTTTTTATAGGAAATGAGGAAGTGCAGTTTTTGCCTCCCTCCTTTGAACAGACCCGCAGTACGGCGGAAATGCTCATCGCCTACATGGACTGGTGCGGCATTGAGAAAGCAGTTCTCATGCCCAATCCCTATTACGGATACCACAACCGGTATTTTGCGGAGAGCGTCAAACAGTATCCGGACCGGTTGAGAGGCGTGGCGCTGGTTGACATAATGAAAGGACAGAAGGCTGCCAGCGAACTGGCATCCATCTATGACCAGGGAATTCTGTTTGGTTTTAAGGTGGAGGTGGACAGCACCTTCCAGTGCGCTCCGGGAACCCGCCTTTCGGATTCCGGGCTGGCCCCTGTGTGGGACTGCTGCAACCAATACCGGCAGCCGGTGTTCATCCACATGTTCCGCACAGAGGATATTGGGGACGTGGGTTTCCTGGCCTCAGCCTATCCCAATATCAGCTTTGTCCTGTGCCATATGGGGGCGGATGCCTGTTTTAAGAAGGGGATGCCTGAATCCAATTACAGGGAAGTGCTTAACCTGGTAAAGAACCATTCCAATGTTTACATCGACACCTCCACCGTACCCGTGTATTTTGATGAGGAATACCCCTGGCCCTCTTCCGTGGAAATCATAGAGGCCTGTTACCGCCATGTGGGACCGGAGAAAATGATGTGGGCTTCGGATTATCCGGGCATGCTGAACCATGGGACCATGAGGCAGCTGATTCATCTGGTGGAGAAGCACTGCAGCCATATACCGGAGTCCCACCGGCAGATGATTATGGCGGACAACGCCAGACGTTTGTTCTTTGACAGCCAGAAGTAACTCCCGTATAACGGGTATTATGTTAGAAAGAAAAAAAGGAGAAGATGAATTATGAGAAAAATGTTTACAGTAGGTTTGGCAGCAGTAATGGCAATGGGCCTGTGCGCCTGCGGTTCGCAGAAAGCAGCGGAGACAACGGCAGCGCCTGCAGCGGCAGAGACCACAGCAGCAGCGGCCCAGGAGGAAAAGAAAGAAGAGAAGGAAGAGGCCACACAGGCCCAGGCTTCGTCTGAGGCAGCCGGCGGGGAAGGATATGTGGTGGCCCTGTGCAACTATTCCATCGGCAACTCATGGAGGGCCCAGATGGAGCAGGAGTTTGTGGCTGAGGCGGAAAAGCTGAAGGCAGAGGGAGTGGTAAGCGAATACTACATCACCAATTCCAATGAGGATATCAACAAGCAGATTAGCGACATGCAGGATTTGATTACAAAGAAGGTGGACGCCATTGTCATCACGGCTGCTTCCCCCACGGCCCTGGCACCTGTGGTAGAAGAGGCAACCGAGGCTGGAATCAAGGTTGTTTCCTTTGACAACGTGGTAGAGACAGACGAGCAGGTTGCCACGGTAGGTATAGATGAGAAGGAATTCGGCCGTATCGGTGCAGAGTGGCTGGTGGACAAGCTGGAAGGCAAGGGCAAGATTGTGGTTCTGAACGGTATCGCGGGAACAGCCACCGACTCCCTGCGCTGGGGCGGTGCTGAGGAAGTGTTCAAACAGTATCCCGATATTGAGATTCTGGGCTCCGCTAACGCATCCTGGGACTATGCACAGGGCAAGGCTGCCATGGAATCCATGCTGTCCGCTTATCCGGAAATCGACGGCGTATGGTCACAGGGCGGCGCCATGACACAGGGGGCAATTGATGCATTCATAGCAGCTGGCCGTGACCTGGTTCCCATGACAAGCGAGGGCAACAATGGCGCTATCCGCGCATGGATTGAGAACAAGGATAAGGGGCTGTCCTGTATAGCGCCATCCAATCCCACCTATACCAGCGCCGAGGCTCTGCGCGTTGTCATCAAAGCCTTAAACGGCGAGGAAATCCCGGAGAACGTGGTCATGGATATTGAGACTGTAACAGAAGAAAACGTAGACCAGTATTACCGTGCGGATATGCCAGACAGCTTCTGGGTACTTACAGAGCTGGACGATGCGACTCTTCAGAAGCTTTACAAGTAGTCAGGCGCAGTAACTGGGGATTATGGACAGGCCGATGGAAATCGGCCTGTTTTCCACATAAGGACCATGTCTGTTCCGGAGAGAGAAGGAGGTTAACAGTGGCTGAAGAGATTTTAAAAATGGTCAATATAACAAAACGGTTTGCCGGAATAACGGCCCTGGACCGTGTACAGTTTTCCTGCAACAAGGGGGAAGTCCATGTGCTGGCCGGGGAAAACGGGGCCGGAAAGAGCACCATACTTAAGATTCTGGCAGGAATCCATGAGGCGGATGAAGGGGAAATATATTTCCACGGCAAAAAGGTGGTTATCCGCAATCCTGAGCAGTCCCAGAAACTGGGAATCGCCATGGTGTTCCAGGAGCTGACCCTGGTGGGGGAAATGACGGTCTGGGAGAATATCTACCTGAACCAGGAGCCGGTTACCTGTCTGGGGAGAATCAACAGAAAGGAAATCAAAAAGCGCATTCAGGAGGCCATGGACCGCTATGGAATCCATATTGACCCGGATGCCGTGGTAGAAAGCCTGCCGGTAGCTGAACAGCAGATGGCGGAAATCCTTAAGATTCTGGTCAGGGACCCGGAGCTGATTATCCTGGACGAGCCCACATCCGCATTGGCCAAGAAGGAGGTAAAGCAGCTGTATCAGATTATCCACAACCTGATTGCAGACGGAAAGACCATTATCTTTATTTCCCACCGCCTGGAGGAGCTGTTTGAGCTGGGCGACCGGATTACCGTATTCAAGGACGGATGCTACATAGGGACCAGAAACATGGACGAGATAAATGAGGATGATTTGATACGGATGATGGTAGGGCGTTCCCTGAACAATGTATTTCCGCCGCCCGTATGTGAAGTGGATGAAAGCCAGGTTATCTTTGAGGTAAAGAACCTGGCGGATGCAGGCCATAAGCTGAACCGGGTCAGCTTTCAGGTACATAGGGGGGAGATACTGGGGGTGGCCGGACTGCAGGGACACGGACAGACAGAGCTGCTTAATTCCATCAGCGGACTCTATCCCCTGTCTGAGGGGGAAATGATTGTAAATGGCAAACAGGTAAACATAAGAAACGCAGGCCAGGCCATTGCAAACGGAATCGCCCTGGTGCCCTCGGACCGGAAGAACCAGGGACTGATGCTGGAACTTTCCAACCGTCACAACCTGTCCGTATCCAGCATGAAAAAACGAATGAAGGGCTGCTTCATTGACAAAAAGGCGGAGCAGGCATTCAGCGAATCCATGACAGCAAAGCTCTCCATTAAAATGGGAGGTCTGGACCTGCCTGTATCCAGCCTGTCAGGGGGGAACCAGCAAAAGGTGGTCCTTGGCAAGGAGCTGGCAACAGAGCCCAAGGTCATCCTCTTTGACGAGCCCACCCGCGGCATTGATGTGGAGGCAAAACGGGAATTCTATCAAATCATGCATGACCTGGCGGCCCAGGGAGTGGCCGTTGTCATGAATTCCAGCGACATGATGGAGGTAATCGGCATGAGCAGCCGGGTGATTGTCATGTACGAGGGCAGGATATCCGGTATCCTGGAAAAAGCGGAGCTGACAGAAGAACGAATCATGCAGCTTGGCATGGGACTTGAAAAGAACAGAAAGGAAGGTGAGGAAGCGTGAAAGGCGGACTGAATAAGAATTTCTGGCATAAACATGGGCATACAGTCATCATATATGTGTTCCTGGCAGCGCTCATGGTTTTTGTAAGCGCATTTAATAAGGACTTTTTCACCCTGGGGAATTTTAAGAACCTTCTGCGCTCCTCCTTTCCTCTGCTGATGGCTGCCCTGGGGCAGACACTGATTATACTCACAGGGGGCATTGACCTGTCACTGGGAGGAATCGTGGCGCTGTGCAATGTGGTCTGCGTTCTGGCCATGAACCCGGATTCTGCCTGGGGTTTTATCCCTGCCCTTGGGGCGGCGGCAGCAGTGGGGCTGGCCTGCGGGGCTGTAAACGGGGCTCTCGTCACAAAAGGACGCCTGGCGCCCATCATTGTAACCATAGCAACCACAGCTGTGTTTGACGGCATGGCGCTGCTGCTTATGCCCAATCCGGGAGGCAGTGTGCACAAGGCCTTTGCCAGGTTCCTGACCAGAGGATTCTCCGGAGCCGTACCCTTTCTGCTGTTCCTTGTCATTCTCTGCCTGGTGCGCAGTCTCGCCAACACCACTCCCTACGGTAAGGCCCTGAGGGCCATTGGAGGCAGTGAAAATGCAGCCTATTCCACAGGTATCCGGGTGGGAAGAATAAAATTCCGGGCCTATTGTCTGGCCGGGCTCCTGTGCGCCATGGCAGGAATCTTCCTGAGTGCACAGATGAATTCAGCCGATGCCACCATAGGAAAAAATTATGCCATGAATGCCATCACTGCCACGGTGGTGGGCGGAACAGCCATGACAGGCGCAGTGGGGGACCCCCTGGGAACCATAGCAGGCGTGTTCATCATTTCCATTATCAACAATATGCTGAACCTGTTTGGCGTTTCTTCATTTTACCAGTTCATATGCCAGGGTCTGATACTGATTGCAGCCCTGTCGCTGAGCGCGCTGCATAAGAAGCGTTAGAGCAGCATGCGGGACTCATTTTAAGTATAGAAAGGTAAGGTGAAAGAAAGTGGGAGAAGAAAAGAGCAGACAGGCATCCAATATACAGTTCATCAAGAAAAATGCAGGCAGTTCCCAGGTCATGGTTTATGTTATACTGGTGGTATTACTGCTGGCAGCCCAGATTCTGTCCCCGGGTTATCTAAAGCCCACGCATGTGGCAGGAATCCTGAGACTGGCGTCCTTTATGGGCATTGCTGCAATCGGACAGAACCTGACCATACTGACAGGCGGAATCGATTTATCCATTGCCAATACCATCACCTTTGCAAATGTGATTGCAGCCCAAATCATGATGGGGCGGGATGAAAACCTGCTCGCTGCGCTGCTGTCAGTGATTGCCATGGGCGTGGTGGTGGGATTTATCAACGGGGTGGGAATCCACTGGCTTAAGATACCGCCCTTTATCATGACGCTGGGCGTGGGTACGGTCATCCAGGGGGTATTCCTCATATACACAAAAGGTGCCCCAAAAGGAAATGCGTCCCCTCTTCTGAAGGCCATCTGCGGGCAGAGCTTCATAGGCATCCTGTCCGGTATAGTGGTCATATGGGCTGTCATGGCAGCCGTAACCATAGTGCTGCTGCGGAAAACGCCCTATGGAAGGAAGATATATTCCGTGGGTACCAATGAGCAGGCAGCCAGGTTTTCAGGAATCCATACCGGGCGGGTGACGTTTTCCGTGTACCTGATATCAGCCGTCATAGCGGCTGTCTCCGGTTTCTTTCTTGTGGGTTACACGGGAACCAGCTTCCTGGACGTGGGAACCAGTTATAACACAAAGACCATAGCGGCCGTTATCATCGGAGGAACAGCCATTACCGGAGGAAAGGGCGGATACATCGGCACCATAGCAGGCGCGGTCATTATGACCATACTGGATGATTTCCTGACCATTGTCAATATTCCGGAAGCAGGACGCCAGATTATGCAGGGCGTCATCATCGTACTGCTGGTACTTATATACAGCAGGGAAAAGCATAAGAAGTAGGGGGTGTTCATATATGCTGAAACACATAGCTGAATTCAGCGCACAGACAGAGTCGGGGGAGCTTACCCCCGAACAGGCGGAGGATGTGCTGGACCGTATGCTGGAAGGACTTCCAAAAGCCGGGCGGATTCTCCTGGTTCCGCCGGATATCACCCGCTGCTATTCCTATGGCGGCGTCATTACCTCCTATCTGTATCGCAGGCTCCGCGGGGAGGCCGATGTCCGCATCATGCCTGCCGTGGGAACCCACAGGGCCATGAGCCGGGAAGAACAGATACGGTTTTTCGGGGAGGATATACCGGAGGACGTTTTTTGTTACCACGACTGGAGGAAGGACGCGGTATATATCGGCACAGTGCCCGGCGATTACTGCAGCAGGGTGTCCGGAGGCAGGTACCGGCGGGATATCGGGGTGGAGGTAAACCACTGCGTGGTGGACGGCAGCTTTGACCTGATACTGTCCATTGGCCAGGTGGTGCCCCATGAGGTCATCGGCATGTCCAACTACACCAAGAACATACTGGTGGGCCTGGGAGGACGGCCCATGATTAACGGCACCCATATGCTGGGCGCGCTCTGCAATCTGGAAACCATCATGGGAAATACGGATACGCCGGTGAGGGCAATTTTTGATTATGGTGAAGAGCATTTCCTTGAGAATGTACCGTTGGCATATATTCTGACCGTTGCGTCGGAACAGGAGGGGAGGACCGCCCTTCACGGCCTCTTTACCGGTGCCTCCAGGCAGGTATATGAACATGCGGCGGCTTTGGCAGGAAGACGCTGTATCAGACAGGTGGAACGCCGGGCAAAAAAGGTGGTGGCTTATCTGGAGCCGGAAGAATTTTCCACCACCTGGGTGGGAAACAAGGCCATTTACCGCACCCGGATGATGATTGAGGACGGCGGTGAACTGCTGGTCATTGCACCGGGGATAAAGGGCTTTGGCGAGAACCCGGAGGTGGATGGGCTCATACGCCGTTACGGGTATAAGGGTACGCCTTATACCATGGAGCTGATGGAAAATGGAGCGTTCCCCGACTCCGCCATGGTGCCGGCCCATATGATACACAGCTCCTCAGAAGGCAGATTCCGGATTACCTATGCAGTGAATCCGGACAATGTGACCGGAGAGGAGATAGGGCAGGTTGGATATGGATTCATGGATGTGAAGGAGGCGCTTAAGCGGTATCCGGTTTCAGAGATGGAAGACGGATGGCAGACAATGGAGGATGGGGAAGAGGTTTATGTGGTGAAGGCGCCGGCTTTAGGGTTGTGGAGGGTTATGGCGTAAGGGGGTTCGTCCGCAAAGCGGGACAGGACAGGCAGCCGGGACAGGGACTGGTTACGGACAAGTCTCTGTCCCGGCTGCCTGTCCTGTCCCGCTTTGCGGGCTGTGTCCTCCGGCCATAAGGGGAGAAATTAATCTTATGTTGCTTTATTCTATTATTTCCAGTTCCATTTCCGCTGTAAGTGTAGTAGAATGGGTCATAAATATGAGGATTGATTTGAAATATGGTTTATTTGGCCTGCGGTGTTTACTCAGGTGGATGAAGATTTTCAGAAGCATGGAGATAGTTGGAAATACGATGACTTTTAGAAAGAGGAAGATATGACGAATTCATACATAGCCCTGGACCTGGAGACTACGGGGCTGGAGGCCAGGGTGGAGAAGATTACGGAGATTGCTGCTTTGAAGGTGGTGGAGGGCTGTGTGGAGGAACGGTTTGTTTCTCTGGTGAACCCAATGCGGCAGCTGGGTGAGAGGATTACTGAGCTGACCGGGATTACGGACCATATGGTGAAGGATGCACCTGTGATTGAGGATGTGATTGGGGATGTGGTGCGGTTTTGCGGGGATTTGCCTTTGCTGGGGCATAATATATTATTTGATTATGGTTTCCTGAAACGGGCTGCAGTGAACAGCGGGCTGGAGTTTGACCGGGAGGGGATAGATACCCTTGGTATCTGCCGGCTGTTTATGCCGGCTGCTTTGAAACGGAATCTGACCTGCGCCTGCTCCTTTTACGGGGTTTCACAGTCCGCGGCCCACCGGGCCCTGGCGGATGCGGAGGCGGCCCATGGGCTGTATCAGGCGATGATGGCCCGCCATGGCATGGAGCATCCGGAGGCTTTTGCGGCGAAACCCTTGATTTATAAGGCAAAAAGAGAGCAGCCGGCCACAAAAAGGCAAAAAGAATACTTGCACGATTTGTTAAAATGTCATAGAATAGACGTAACTGTGCAGATAGACGCCATGAACCGCAGCGAGGTGTCGCGGATGATTGACAATATTATCTCCCAGTACGGACGGATGACAAGAAGAATATCCGGGGAACAGGAAGACTAAAGAAGAGATTCTGAGGCATATTATTAAAAGAGGTGAATGTACAATGCTTAATATGAGAGATCCAAGGACCAAGAAAATCATTTCCACCATCATTGTTGTTGTATTAGTGTTGGCGATGATTGTGCCTATGGCCTTAAGCGCACTTATGTATTAATTGCATTACAGTTTGAAAGAGGAGAATTTATGAGAAATCGTATCGGAAATGCCGGCCTGACAGCGGCCATCAGTATGGCGCTGCTTGCGGCATTTCCAGTGATTGCCTGGGCGGCGCCTGTGCTGCCGGCCGGGATAACCGCAGGCAGCCAGAGCCTGGCCGGAATGACGGCCGAGGAGGCGAAGGCAGCGGTCCAGGAATATGTGGACGGCCTGGCGGCCCAGTCAGTGACCCTTAGTGTGGATGGACAGGATGTGGCTACCACGGCGGGGGAGCTGGGCTTTCACTGGATTAACACAGACGCAGTTGATGAGGCGGCCAGCCAGTATGCCGGCGGCAGCCTGATTAAACAGTACATGATTGAAAAAGAGTTGGCGGCAGCGCCCGTGGAGATTGAACTGGAGACAGAAGTGGATTCTGCGAAGGTAAAGGCTTTTGTGGATACCCAGTGCCAGGGAATCACGGCGGAGCCCCAGAATGCATCTATAACCAGAGAAAATGGACAGTTTGTCATTACAGACTCAGTACCCGGACGGGTGGTTGACGTGGCGGGGACAGAGGCAGCCCTTAACCAGGCGCTGGAGGGCGGACTGGACCAGCCCATAGAGGTAACGGCCCAGGTAACAGAGGAACAGCCGGCCATTACCAGCGATGCCCTGGCCACCATACAGGATGTGCTGGGCACCTATACAACTGATTTCAGCAGCAGCGGCGCAGCCCGCTCCACCAACCTGGCAGTAGGCGCGGCTAAGATTAACGGCCATGTGCTCATGCCAGGGGATGTCCTGTCCGGCTATGAATGCCTGCAGCCTTTTACCACAGCCAATGGGTATAAGACAGCGGCGGCTTATGAGAACGGCCAGGTCGTGGACAGCATCGGCGGGGGCGTGTGCCAGCTGGCTACCACACTGTATAACGCTTCCCTGGAAGCAGAGGTGGAGATTGTCCAGAGACAGAACCACTCCATGATTGTCACGTATGTGAAACCATCCAGGGACGCGGCCATTGCAGGCACATACAAGGATATTAAGATAAAGAACAATTACAGCACCCCTATTTACGTGGAAGGGTATACCTCCGGCAGGAAGCTTACCTTCACCATATACGGCAAGGAGACCAGACCCGCTAACCGGAAGGTGGAATACGTGTCTGAAACCCTGGGAAGCACCAGTCCGGGCGAGCCCCAGCTCATTGTGGACAATGCCCTGGCTCCGGGAGCAAGGGTCAAGGTCCAGTCCTCCCATACAGGACTCCGGTCCAGATTATGGAAGGTAGTGACCGTGGACGGCGTGGAGCAGGAGAGGACCCTGCTGAACAAGGACACCTACAATGCATCCAAGGCCATTTACCGGGTAGGCCCCGACCTGCCGGTAGCATTGCCCATTGTGCCGGATGTGACGGCGCCTGTGGATACGGCTCCGGCGGAGACAGCACCGGTAACCGGTGTGGATGGAGGCCCGGGTGTGACGCAGCCGGATCCTGAACCGGCTCCGGCTCCCCAAGCAAGTCCGGCTCCGGCAGCGGACCCTGCACCGGCGGCAAACCCTGCGCCGGCTGACGGCGGACCCACGGTCACTCCTGTGGAGGGACCGTAATGCGGACGGCCGGACAGGGACCAGGCGGATTCGAAAAGCGCGGCGGCTTCATGATGCCGGGGCAGGATTTGGTGATGGCTGGTTATACCGGATTTGCAGGGACCGTAAAGATAGGGGAAGAAAAGCGGGATATTCTGACGGCGCGCTTTTCACCTGTGTTCTTAAGGTGCCTGGAAGAAGCGGAGCCATACTCCGTGGAACAATGGATAAAAGGTGGGCAGAAGGAGGAGCCCTGCTCCTTCACTGCTTACGAGTATGCAGGAGAGGGCGGCGTATTAGCTGCCCTTTGGAATTTATCAGGGATATTTAACGCGGGAATCGATGTGGACCTCAGGTGTATGCCCATGCGGCAGGTCACGGTGGAGGTGTGCGAGCTGTTTGAACTGAATCCCTACCGGCTGTACAGCGGAAACTGTGCCATTCTGGCTGCGGACAGAGGCGGACAGCTGGTGAGAAGGCTCAAGGCAGAG
This sequence comes from Clostridium sp. 1001283B150225_161107_B6, assembly GCF_015556325.1. NCBI lineage: Bacteria > Bacillati > Bacillota > Clostridia > Eubacteriales > Clostridiaceae > Clostridium > Clostridium sp. 1001283B150225_161107_B6. The sequence continues at coordinate 174,559 of NZ_JADNMD010000010.1, forward strand.
GGGATTCCTGCAGACGTCATCGGAAGTGTGGCGGAGGGAAATGTAAGACAGATACGCCATGGCCAGGAGGGAGCTGGATTTCTGGAACGGCCCCAGCCCGATGAACTGGCAAAGATACTATAAAACAGGTTAAGAAGCCATGCAGACATGGAAGGATGGAGGATGATATATCATGAGAGAAAAGATACTTGCGGTTATTGAGAAAAACAGCAGAATTGACCTTAAGGACCTGGCCGTACTGTTGGGAGAGAGCGAAATAGCGGTGGCCAACGAGATAGCGGAGATGGAGAAGGAGCACATTATCTGCGGATACCACACACTGATTAACTGGGATAATACCAGCGAGGAAAAGGTAGTGGCTTTAATCGAGGTAAAGGTGACGCCTCAGAGGGGCATGGGCTTTGACAAGATAGCGGAGCGCATTTACCAGTACAGCGAGGTGGATTCCGTGTACCTTATGAGCGGCGCCTACGACTTCACCGTGTTAATCGAAGGCAGGACCATGCGCCAGATTGCCCAGTTCGTATCCGACAAGCTGGGTCCCATGGAATCTGTTTTGAGCACTGCAACCCATTTCGTATTGAAAAAATACAAAGACCACGGCACCATTATCAGTGAACAGGTGCAGGATGAAAGGATGCTGATTACCCCATGAGAAACCCATTATCCGATAAAATTGTAAAGATACCGCCGTCCGGTATCCGTAAATTCTTTGATATTGTAAGCGAGATGAAGGACGCCATCTCCCTGGGCGTGGGCGAGCCTGATTTTGAGACGCCCTGGCACATCCGCGAGGAGGGCATTTATTCCCTGGAAAAGGGCCGTACCTTCTACACCTCCAATGCCGGCTTAAAGCCTTTAAAGGTGGAGATATGCGAATATTTAAAGCGCAGATGCGGGGTTACATATGACCCGGACCAGGAGATACTGGTGACGGTAGGCGGAAGCGAGGCCATTGACATTGCCATGCGCGCCATGTTAAATGAAGGGGATGAGGTATTGATTCCCCAGCCCAGCTATGTGTCCTATATGCCGTGTGTCACCCTGGCGGACGGCGTGCCTGTGACCATTGAGCTGGAGGAAAAGGACCATTTCAAGCTGACCCCGGAAAAGCTTTTGGAGAAGATTACAGACAGGACCAAGATTCTCGTTCTCCCCTTCCCCAACAACCCCACGGGTGCTATCATGGAAAAAGAGGAACTGGAAGAAATTGCAAAAATAGTCCTGGAAAAGGACTTGTTCGTGATATCCGATGAAATTTATTCCGAACTGACATACAACGGGAAACGCCATGTGACCATTGCCTCCTTCCCGGGCATGAAGGAACGGACCGTGCTCATCAATGGCTTCTCCAAGGCCTATGCCATGACGGGCTGGCGTCTGGGATATGCCGCTGCTCCCCATATTATCCTGGAGCAGATGCTTAAGATTCACCAGTACGCAATCATGTGCGCTCCTACCACCAGCCAGTATGCTGCTGTCTCCGCCATGAAGAACGGGGACCCGGATGTGTCCATGATGCGGGAATCCTACAATCAGCGCAGGCGTTTCCTTCTCCATGCCTATGAGGAGATGGGGCTTACCTGTTTTGAGCCAATGGGAGCATTTTATACCTTCCCCAATATCAGCCGTTTTGGCATGACTTCAGAAGAATTCGCCACCCGGTTCCTGGAAGAGGAAAAGGTAGCCGTGGTGCCGGGCACTGCATTTGGTGACTGCGGAGAGGGATTTGTCAGGGTTTCCTACGCCTACTCCCTGGATAACCTGAAAGAGGCCCTGGGGCGCATGGCAAGGTTTGTAAAGAGACTGGACGGCAGGGAATAGCGGAAAGAGGCAGCATACCATGATGAATATTGTACTTTTAGAACCGGAGATGCCCTCCAATACCGGCAATATCGGCCGCACCTGCGTGGCCACCAAGACCAGGCTCCATCTCATCGAGCCCCTGGGTTTTAAGCTCAACGAAAAGGCGTTAAAGAGGGCCGGACTGGACTACTGGGACAAGCTGGACGTGACTGTGTACAGCGATTACGGGGACTTCCTGGAGCGCAATCCCCAGGCCCGGGGCAGCATGTATTTTGCCACCACCAAAGCCCACAGGGTGTATTCCGACGTGTCCTACGGTCCGGACTGTTATCTCATGTTCGGCAAGGAAAGCGCCGGCATCCCGGAGGAGATACTGGTGGACAATGAGGACCGCTGCATCCGGATTCCCATGTGGGGCGATATACGCTCCCTGAATCTGTCCAATTCAGCAGCCATTGTGCTGTATGAGGCGTTGAGACAGAATGGGTTTGAGAAGCTGGAGCTGAACGGCCGTCTTCACCATCTGCACTGGAAGGATGAATAGGCATCGATGGTTATTAGATTAGTGATAATACAAGAGTACCCCTGGAGCGGATGAGAATTCGCTGCTCCAAGGGTACTTTTTAGATTTGTTTGGGAAGTGCTGCTGTTCCAGGCACAAGACATATGGTCATATCTTTTAATAACAAGAAGATATATGCTGATTAACTCTCTTTTTCATAGACATGCTCAGCACGAATTTTATCTGTTAAAGCTTCATCAATAGAGTAATGCCGGTCCTTTTTCCGGATTACTACCCCATAACAATCCCTTGCGCGTTCAATTGAAATCAGTTCTTCACGCACATCTTTCAGGACTTTCTGAGGGTCGCGCGTGAAGGGATCTCCCCAACCGCCTGCGCCGGGAGTTATGATGGTCACGATTGTATCCGTATCCACAGGAAGCGTCATTTTTGAGTAAGCCAATTCTCTGACAACCTTATCAGGAGTCTGAAGAATGCAGTGTGATGTACCTCCTCCCATTCCGCCATAGACGCCCCAAGGATGCTTCGCCATACGGTCCGTACTTAAGGTGAGAGTGGTTTTGGTGCTTAGAACCTGTATACATCTGCGCATTCCAAGCCCGCCACGGAAACGTCCGGCACCGTCCGTGTCCGGCTCGAGAGAGTTGGAACGGACCATAAGAGGATAGGTCATCTCAATGACTTCGGCAGGTGCATTGCGCGTGTTAGTCATATGTGTCTGCACTGCATCCATTCCATCCAGTGTCTTCATTGCGCCCTGACCTCCGGCATATGTCTCAATGTAGTTATAGAGGTTGCCACGGCTATCCGTGCCTCCAATATTAAAGAGGCTGGTGACGCCATTGGATGCTGCGGCCGAACGCTCGGGAGCCGCTTTATAGAGAGCGCCCATTAGGACATCCACAACTTTTGGTGCAGTTATGATGGTTGAATTTGCAATCGCTGCTGGGGCCTTACAGTTTATTACGCTGCCATAGGGGGCTTTCACTGTAATCGGACGATATGTACCAATATTGGGTGGCAGACCTGGGTCCACTAAAACTTTGACTACATAATAACATGCAGACCTGGTGCAAGCAATATTACTATTGAATGAATCATCCACCTGTGGGTCAGTTCCTTCAAAATCAAAAAGGATTCCGTTATTGTCAATGATGGTTTTGACCTTAATTTTTACAAGGGGTGGGGTACGTTCCGTACCTTCAATGTAATCTTCATAGGTATATATACCGTGAGGTAAAGCTTTCAAACCTTCGCGCATACGCTTTTCGGAATAATCAAATTGCGCTTCAATATAGTTCTGTAGACTTGCCACCCCATATTGTCCGCACATTTCCTTCAGCCGCTTGGCCCCCACGTTATTGCAAGCCATCTGAGCATGAAGATCTCCCCGTACTTCCGTACTTGTACGCACATTTTGCACAATGAATGAGAGAAGTTCCTCATCTACAATCCCCTTTTTAACAATTTTAAGAGGTGGAATCTGTAAGCCTTCCTGATATATTTCTCTAAGGCCTGACGCCATGCTGCCGGGAGCATATCCGCCAAGGTCAGAATGATGGGCCATGTTGGCTGCTATGAATTCTATTGTTCCATTGACGAATACAGGAGTTAATAATAAGATATCGTTTAAGTGGCCTGGACCTACAGGATAAGGTACGTTAAATATTATATGGTCTCCCTCGTCTAAATCATCAAGGGACATCTGTTGGAATACATAGTCCAAAGCTGAGGGCATTATGCCAAGGTGTATCGGACAGCCCAGCTCTGTCTGTGAGATAACCTCAAGATTCTTTGTATATATAGCGCAAGAACAGTCTCGGCGGTCCTTGATATTAGTAGAATAGGCGGTACGAATCAATGCCAGGTTCATTTCATCGGTTATTGAATACAGCGCATTCATGATAACCTGCAGGGTAATCATATCAACATTTTTGCGGTTCATTTGTGTACTCCTTCCGTTGTTCAATGATTAAATTACGGTATTTATCTACGATGGCATCATAGCCTTCAAAAAGGACTGTGGTGGAATCTGCCTGCTCTACAATGGCCGGGGAGAAAATTTTGTTGCCATGGCGCAATTTCCGGCGGTCATATATATTTATTTCTTTATATGTACCATCCATATATACCCGTCGCATTCCTTTTATAGCAGCACTACAGTCCTCGCCTACATAAGGTTCTTCTGCAAGTTTAGGTTTACTAAGCAAACCGATGGCAGTTAAACGGATATTGACAATCTCCACAAATTCATCTTCCATTGCATAGCCATATTTATCCTTGTGAGTATTGCTGTAATCACGACAAATTGTGCGCAGGTCCTCAGCGGAGTACTGGTCGATATTAGGTATAGACAATTCCAGTTCATAGCCCTGTCCCTTATAGCGCAGGTCAGCGGAGCGATGGAATATGATATCATTTTCATGAACATGTTCTTCCACAAGTTGCATAAGCGCCCCTTGTTCCATTTGGGCATATTCTTTACTGAGTGCGGCAGAGTCCAGATTCCACAGATTATGAAGAAAGGTCTTTGAATAATCATGACGGAAGTCTGCCATTAGAAGACCCAGCGCGCAGTTAACACCAGGTGCTTCAGGCACAATTAGTTTCTGTATATTCATCTGTTTTGCCAGAGCTACTGCATGGACAGGGCCTGCACCTCCGAAGCAAACTAACGCAAACTTTCGGGCGTCATGGCCTCGTTCAACAGACACCATGCGGATTCCACGCACCATGGTGGCGTTTACGACCTTGAGGATTCCTTCAGCAGCCTCCTCAACGGTTAAATCCATTGGTTTTGCAATATGTTCATAGATTGCTTTTTTTGCGCCCTCTATATCCAGTCCCATATCACCGTTGGCAAAGAATTCGGGGTTTAGATAACCAAGCACTGCGTTGGCGTCGCTTACAGTCGGCCTTGTACCACCGCGCATATAGCAGACAGGTCCAGGGTCTGCACCGGCGCTCTCAGGGCCAACCTGCAGCGCACCGCCTGCGTCAACCCATGCTATGCTGCCGCCGCCAGCTCCCAGAGTCTTAATATCAATCATTGGAACCTTTATGATATGACCATCTATATCGCTTTCCACAGTATAAGAGGGTTTGCCGCCGCTGGCAAGGGAAACATCAAAGCTGGTGCCTCCCATGTCTACCGTGATGATATCTTCAATGTCAATCATCTTTGCTGTTACGAGACCACCAAGCAAACCGGCCGCCGGACCGGAAAGAACTGTCTGGACGCTTTTTTTGCTGGCTTCCTGGCTGGTAGCTACGCCGCCGTTGGATTGCATGATATGTAAATCTGACTGAATGCCCATTTTTTTGATTTCTTTTTGTATTTTTCCAAGATATTGTTCAATTATGGGCATTACATAAGCATTGATGACTGTAGTGCTGCTTCTCTCATACTCCTTATACTCAGGAAGGGTTTCGCAGGAAAGACAGACGCGTAGTTCGGGAGCAGTTTCTTTCAATATATCCCGAATACGGAGTTCATGGGAAGGATTCGCATAAGAATGGAGTAAACAGACTGCCACAATTCCAATGCCCTCATCCACCAGGATTTTAGCTATTTTGCGAACTTCATCCTCATCAAGGGGGACCTGTACCTCGCCGGTATAGAGCATACGCTCATCTACTTCGAAACGATACTCCCGCGCAATAAAGGAATCAGGGCGACGTGAAAAGTAATCATATAATTTTGGGCGGGACTGCCTTGCAATATGCAGAACATCACGGAATCCCTTTGTGGTAATAAGCGCAGTTGGTACACCCTTGCGCTCGATTAGTGCATTTGTGGCGACCGTTGTTCCATGTATAAGAAAGTCTACCTGACTCAGGTCCACATCATACATATCAACAATCTTATTAATCCCATTGATAACGGCCTTATTAGGTGCTTGCGGTACAGACGGGGTTTTGGTGAGGTTGATGGTGCCTTTCGCCTCATCAATCACCACCACATCTGTAAATGTACCGCCTACGTCAATGCCAAGTCTTACCATGTTTACCTTTACTCCTTTCAAATTAATATTAGTTGGAATTTTATTTTATGTTACATTGTGCCGGGCAGCCAGGTGGCAAGCTCCGGGAACAGGTAAAGAACGAAGACATATATTAACATTATAAAGAAATATGGCAAAGAGCCTCTTATTACCTGACCAAGGGTAAAACCATCCGGACTTTCAGGATTGGGATAGTTCTGAGCGATTCCGTGAATTACAAACAGATTCATGCCGATTGGAGGCGTTAGGCAGGCCACCTGAGCCATAACTACAAAAAATACTGCAAACCACAGCGGGTCAAACCCAAATGCAATAATAGCCGGGTAGAGAACGGGCATTGTCAGATAGAGCATGCAGGCAGACTCCATCAAACATCCAAGTACCAGATAAATCCCAATACAGATTAGGAAAAACCCAAATTTCGTGAGGTTTAGTGAAAGCAACCATTCGGTAACGGAGCGGTTGATACCAGTATTGACCAGAAGATAATTGTATACCTGGGCGCTGACAATGATGAGCATCAGAACAGCTGTGGTTTTACCTGCACTAATCATAGAATCACGCAGCATTTTCCATGAAAAAGAACGATTGATAATTGCAAAGAAACAGGCCACAGCCGTTCCCACGGCTGCTACCTCCGTCGGAGTGGCAATACCACCGTAGAGACAGCCAAATATGGTAACCATCAGCAGAATCATAGGCAGGATGTCGGGAATTGCCCGCAGTTTCTCTTTGCCGGTAGCTGCTTCAGGCGCAGGGGTTAGCCCTTTTTTTATAGTGCACCGGATACCAATGTAGAAAATGAATATTAAGGCAAGAAGAAAGCCGGGCACTACACCTGCCATAAACAGTTTGGTTACGGAGCCATTTGTCAGTGTACCGTAGATAATGAGGGGTATACTGGGAGGGATGAGAAGACCAAGGGTGCCGCCGGATGCAAGAGAACCAAAAAGCATTTCTGAGTTATACCTGCGCTTTGTCATTTCCGGTATCGATACCGACCCGATTGCCGCAGCTGTAGCTATTGCAGATCCGCTTATAGCAGCAAAAAATGCGGTGGCAGCGATATTAGACTGCAGAAGTCCTCCTGGCAGTTTTCCAATGAGTTTGGCCAGGCCGCGGTAAAATTTTGCGCTGATGTCAGCGCGAAGTACAATCTCGCCCATGAGTACAAAGAGGGGGATTGCCGTCATCGTATAGCTGATTGAGTTGTTCCAGACAATGGAACCAATAGCTGTCATGGCTGCTGCAGAGGTAGGTTTACCAAAGATAAGAAGTCCGATAACACCTGCCGTACCAAGAGCGAAAGCTACCCACTCACCGATGAAGAAAAGAGCGAATAATATGACCATAGTGAGGATAAATGTTACTGCCCAAGACATTATTTTTTATCCTCCTTTACTATGCTTAATTGCTCGATTATCTCTTTTTCTGTTGCAGACTTCTCTTCCTTCAGCAAAATCTTGCCGGTCGTTTTCAAAAAGTCCCGTCCGGTGAGAACGGTCAGACACAGGAAAAGAATTAAACTCCCAAGAGGTATAAACAGTTGCGGAATCCACAGCGGTGTCTTAATGAAGCTTACAGAACGTGCACTGTTGACAAGAGATTTGTACATATAGTCAAAGGTGTACTTGAATAGAATTACGGTATAACACAGCACTACCAAATCAATGAAAATATCCAGGAAACATCTGAGTTTCAGAGGGAATCTGTTATATAGGATATCGATACGGACGATTGCGCCCTCCTGAAGGGCATAGGCTGAAGCAAGGAAAAAGCCGCCTGCCATAAGATAGCCGGAAATCTCATCCGAAACCATGGTAGAGCTGTTGAAAAATGTACGAAGCACCACTTCTGTGAATACCAGCAGAAACATCAGTACCAGCATGAATCCGCCGATATAGGCGCCGGCGTATGTTATTTTACGAACAAGCTTTTCATAGGAGTACCAAAGTTGCATTTTAAAATCACTCCTTTCGATAGTTGCAGGAGTTGTGAAGCCTGCTAGTTTGTATTGACTTTATTGATGGCCTCCAGGGCGGCTTCAAGCGCTAATTTTACATCGCCGCTGATAGAAGTTTTATAGGATTCAATGACAGCCGCTGCGGCTTGTTTACTTTTCTGCATTTCTTCTTCCGTAGGCTTAATCATCAGCACATCGCCTTCTTTCTCGGCACGTTCAAGATATTCGGCATCTACCTTCGGCATTATTTCACGGCAGCGGGTTTCCAGGTCGGTAAAGCATTCCATCATGGTTGCCCGCAGGTCCTCGGGAAGGGAGTTAAGGGCATCCTCGCTGGCTAAAATGTACTGAATGCCAGGCCCGTAGTTTGCCAAATAACACCAGTCCAGAGGTTCATGGAGATGGGAGTCAACTATGCCCATGGCGGAGGTAATAAGAGTGTCAAATATTCCGCGGTTAAGCGCATCCGGTACTTCTGCCCAGGTAAGAGCAATGGGAGTTCCTTTGAACTGCAGTACAAAATCGCTCTGGGTGCTGGCAAGTGTCCTTACTTTATGGCCTGCAAGGTCCTCAAACCCGCTCATTGGCGTACCTGTTCCCCAGATATACTGGCCGGGATACATAAAGAAACCCACCTCGGTAACACCGTATGTTTCGTGGAGATATTTGCCCATATACGGGCGTATAGCAGTGTCGCAGGCAATTGCCTCATCCAAATTGGTTACAAGATAGGGCAGCATGGGAATTTCTGTAAACTCACACTGGCCGCCCGCATAGCCGCCGTTGATGCTGCACAACTGTACGCCTCCGTCAGCCATGACCTGGATAATTTCATTGCCGGAGAAGGGAAGTTCGCCCTGGCTCTGGACCGTTATTTTGACGCGGCCACCGGTTTTTTCGAGAACATCTTCAGCCCATACCTTTTCCAGCTTTGGTATAGTAGACTCGCTGGTCATGTAATCAAACATAATCCATTCATAAATCTGACCATCATCAGTAGTTTTCGCTTCGTCTGTTTTTTCTTCGCTCTGCTTTTCGCTGGTCTTTGTGTTGGCGCCGCCTGAGCTGGAGCAACCGGCTAGGGCTAATATCACTAACAATAGAGATGCAGACAGTACAGAATGTCTTATTCGCATTTTTTAACCTCCTTATCATAATCATACATTTTGGGTTTGTTTTTAATACAATACAGAATTTATATCCAAGTGCGTGAAGCAGAGAATCCATTAAGGGATAAAATTGTTATATGTCCCTGCTGTTATGGTTGTATCTCTGCTTCACTATACACAAATTACTGTATGCAGCTTTCAAAACAAATTTTGCTTATTTTGGTATATTAAATGTCAGTATTTGCATTGTTCCTCTTCAGTATCTCAACCGTGCCGTTCCCTCCATCTACGCGGATATAGTCTCCCGTCTTGATTATGGTGAGGGGATTTATGTTTGTAAAATCGCATACGCAAGGTGTTTCAGTACTGGTAACTGCACCGCCTATGCGGCTGTCCATGTGCAGCACCACCCATGCGGCTGGAGCAAAACCGGACAACTTAGCAGATTTGAAATGTGCTGAAAATCCGTTTGAACCTTTACCCCCGGGAAGCACCAGAATACAATCCTTGATGCATATGCCTGCATGGGGATTACCTGGCTCATAAATAACACCATCCTTATCTCCGATACCACCGCTGTTACCTGATATGCCTTTGGGACAGACGATAGCAGTTCCTTGGGCAACACCTGGAAAAGCTCCACGGCCCTGTAAAATTGTGTTTTTCGTATATTTCCCCCTTACTTGAGTCAGACATTCCACTTGCCGCATAAAGCAGAATTAATACAATCGTCAATGGTTCCATAAAATATCTTTGCTTTTGTCTGGTTCCGCAGATTATGTGCCTGTTTAGCGCTGTTGACAAGGATAGATTTAGCATGACCATGGCTTTGAGCTCGCATAACCAGGGGACAAGTGCTGTTAAGAAGATGACCGCCACTGCGCTCAATGAATTCCTGATAACCATTTAGTTTTGCCAGAGCTTGAACTGAGTAGTCTGTCCATATCCAGAGCTCGAGATTTTCGGATATTTTTTTCCCATTCAAACGATTTGCGATATAAGCTACTTCTTCCAGGCTCAGATGGGGGCAGCCAATTGTGACTAAGTCAATGGAACTGCCATTGTCATCACACAGCATCTTTACCGATCGGTCGAATTCTTCCTGTGTAAGATTCACGGAAATCACTGGTTTATGCCCGCCTAAGGCGTCTTCCTGGTTTCTGGCTTCTGGAGTCAGCCCGTCAATATGGCAAATCTCTGCTGGACTGGGAACGGCGAGAGAGGCAAAGCATTGCTTTAGTTTAGTCATATTTGGCCTGTGGTAGTTTCCTGTGAGGAAAGGGCGGCCGCCAGGAGAAAGAAGGCGTCCCACTGTGTAGCCAATTACGTCCCAGTCAAAGGTGGTTTCGGACGGACAGCTTATATTAAATATATCGGTGGCATAACGCATTTCTTTGCAATGCATACCCCACAACGGAGTATATCCGGTTATAGCTGCACAGATTGCGGTTTCCACACCGTCACTGTTTCCATATGCCCCCATGATAGAGTTGCTGACAACGGCATTACTGGATTCATTGGTCACAAAATGTTCGCCGTGCAGCGGTAACCATCCACTGTAATAGGGAGTACATGTGTTGACTGTAGTTACGCCATATTTCCTCATATATGCAAGAATCCAGTTGTTTAATTCAAATTTGTCATGGGGCATATGAGTTACAACGTTATCGAAAAGATCAAAGGGCACGGAATCACTGATAGTAATGCAATCATGGCAGAATTGTTCTATTGGCAGTGTCTTATCGCTGTTCAAGATAAAACGGCTGAAATCTGATAGATAACTATCCTTGGTAAGATTTGGCTGCCAATGTTGGGCGCCAATACAGATTGTTGCTCGTTCTACCTTGCAGAGTTCCTCTGCACCAAGGACTTTGGCATAGTTTACAATCATCTCCATAGCCTTTTGTTTAAATTCGCCTTGTCTGCCATCTAGTATTTCTTGTTCTTGTTTTTTTAATTTTACCATGGCTATTTATCCTTACCATTAGAACTTAAAAACCAGGAGAAATTTTATTTTAGCCAATACTGTTTATCCCAGAAAGTCAAAATTTGTCCTATATTCTCCTTATTGGCACGCTCAAGAATCTTTTTCCCCCAGGCAACATCCTCTACAGCCATACCACTGGTAATGAAGATGATTTTATCATCCGGATTTACTCTGGCCGGTGCATTGCCAATTATGACATCTCCTACGCTTTTGATAGTGTCTCCGGATAGCTTGCCCTTATAAACTGCGTCAATAACCGGAGCAGAAGGGGCCCAGGACAGGATTTCATCGCGGATGCCTTCCCGTGGGTAATCCATTTCGTGAATGAATGCCTGATGCAGTTTCCAGTTATCTGCATAGATACTGCAATCATTAATCCAGTCTTCATTAATAAACTCGGCAGCTCCGGTCAGGCATAGTAATGCTCCCTTTTTGAGATGATTCGTATTAATGGCCGGCAGTTTTTCACCTGAAGCTGCAATATGTACGATGTCCATATCTTTTACTGCATCTTCCATAGTGTGTACAATGACTCCTTCAATACCGATTTCTTTTTCTGCATACTGCAGAAATTTTTCAGAAGCACTCTCAAATACATCATAAATGTAAACCCGTTTTAGTGTCTTGACAGCGGCAGAGATTCCCAAGAGAGCAGTCTTACCTACCATACCTGCGCCAATAATACCTAATGTTTCTGCGCCACTGCGCGCCAAGTATTTTGACGCTACGCCAGGAACCGCGCCAGTCCGCATCTGGCTTAACAGATTGCCCGACATGAATGCCAAGGGCTTTACATTATCGGGGTCATTGAGGATAACCGAATGGATGGATCTGGGCAGACCTATCTCGCGGTTGGCGATGTTGGAACCATACCACTTCTCTCCACATATGTGATAATCCCCTCCCAGATACGCAACCATGGCCATAAAACGACGGTCAGGACCGGCAACTGGCATCCGTGGCCCCCTTGGTTTTGGCGGAAACCAAATGAGATGCCCATGGTCGTTCTCACTGGGGCCGCCCATAAGGTAGTCGCCCTTTGCAATCAGAGCAAAGGAATCGCTTACTGCTTCCAGACACCCGTCCATGTCCATAACACCAGCTTTAATCATATCTGGCTCAGACAGAAACCTTAACCGTACACTTACATCCATAATAACTATCTCCTTTCTATATATGGGCGGTCCCGGTAATTCTGAGCTTCCCGAACCGCCATTTTTGGGTTCATTTTTAATGTTTACTAATTATTGGTCAGCATATACTATAAAGCAAATTAATAGGGGGGTGAAAAATGTATAAAATTAGGAAATGGGGAGGAGCTGTATGGTAAAATGAAAAGAAACATTTTGAAGTGTCTGTAACCTACTTTTATATTGATTTTATAGCAAATGAACACTATAATCAAATATAAATAATTGAAAGTTATTATAAATATAAATAAATATTTTTTTATATCAGAAAGAAGGGGGCTGGGTATAATGTTTCGTATATTCCATTATCTTGATGCAGTTTGTAAAGAGCAAAGCTTTTCTAAGGCTGCACAACGGCTTTATATTTCACAGCCTTCACTTAGCATCACGATTAGAAATTTTGAAAATGAAATCGGTATTCAGCTATTTGACCGCAGCAGCTTTCCTATCCAACTTACGGATGTTGGAGTGGTGTATATGGAAGGTGTTCAGAGAATATTAGCAATCGAACATGAACTGGAAGCTTATATTGATGATATTACTGAATTGAAATCAGGCAAACTTATTTTAGGTGCAGCTCATCTATTTGCAAGCTACCTTATACCAAGGTTTATTGCACAGTTTTCTGAGAAATATCCACAGCTTGAAATTCAATTGAAGGAGGCAGATATGTTCACTTTGCAAAACCTTCTTTTAAAGGGGGAAGTGGATATTATTATTGAAAGCGGTGAATTTGATGATGCTTTGTTTAAGGCTGTTCCACTATATAAGGAACAAACTCTTTTGGCGGTACCTTTAAGCGACCCAATTAATCTGTCTTTGGGGAGTTTTAGGCTAAGCGTTCAGGATGTTTTATCCAATCGACATATAGACGAAAGCGTGCCTTGTGTATCCTTTGTTGCATTCAGTAAGAGGCGCTTTCTGATATTGGAGAAGGGTCATGACATGCGCAATCGTCTGCTCCAGGCATGTAGGGAGAATGGTTTTGAACCGCAAATCTGCATGGTTATTAATCAGTTGATGACAGCGTATAATATGGTGGAACAGCAGATGGCTGTTTCATTTGTTTCGGATACAATTGTTAAATTGTGCGGTAAGAAGGAGAATGTCGCATTTTATAAGATTCCGCAATCTGTTAGGAATATTAACCTAATTTACAGCAAGAATCGGTATGCTACCAAAGCGATGCAGGAATTTATCAACTTTGTGACTACTATCAGTAAGTGTGGGATTGATTCCCTGCTAAAAAAAGAATAATAGTAACCATTCGATTGATAAGACGGATGGAGTAAAAGCAACCCTTTGTATAGAATGATGATTCCATCAAATATAGGCGGTTGCTTTTTTGTTGCACTACTATATTTATTTATTTAAATATTATTATTATTTTTATATATTTGACCGTATAGAATGTCGCCTATATAATCAAGTTAAAATAACGTACGTATTTTTCAGCACCTATGTAAACCTCTATAGTGTGACTTATAACATGGCATCTCAGTGAAGTAAATACGATATGGTTGTCAAAAGCGGCAAAAAAGGAGGCCAAGATGACGTGTCATTTTAAGATTTTGTTAAATGAAAAATGGTGTAAAGATTGTGGGATTTGTGCTGCATATTGCCCAAAGACGGTACTGGTAATAAACGAAATGAAGAAGCTTATTGTTGCGGGAGAGGAAAAATGTATTGGCTGTGGATTGTGTGAATTTAGGTGTCCGGACATGGCTATTACAGTTGAAAAGAGGGAGGTCAAATAAGAATGGGTAAGAATCAGCTTCTACAGGGGAATGAGGTATGTGCATTGGCTGCGATAAATAGTGGTGTCAAATTCTCAGCCGGATATCCCATAACACCCTCATCAGAAATCATTGAAGTATTGTCGGCTAAGTTACCGGATGCCGGTGGAAAATTTATCCAGATGGAGGATGAACTTGCCAGTATGGGAGCCATTGTCGGCGCTTCCGTTATGGGCGTTAAATCTATTACAGTAACAAGCGGTCCTGGTTTTGATCTTATGCAGGAAAATCTGGCATTTGCTGCTATGGCAGAGATTCCCTGTGTGGTGGTTGATGTTCAACGCAGCGGTCCCAGCACGGGAGGGGCTACTAATCCATCGCAGGGGGACTTGATGCAGGTAAAGTATGGGAGGTCAGCGGATACCTCGGTTATTGCTCTTTACCCTAATTCAGTGAAAGAAATCTATCAGATGACGATAGAGGCATTTAATATGTCAGAGACATACATGACTCCTGTAGTTCTGCTAATGGATGAGATAATCGGACATTTAAGAGAGAGTATCTGTATGGATGACTATTCGGATATTAAGCTCGTCACACGTAAACTTCCGGTATGTGATTCGAAAGATTACCATCCATATGCTACAGATGAAACCGGAATTGTAAAATTGATGCCATTTGGAAACAAAGAAGGTTTTCATTATGTAATAAATGGAATGCATCATACGGAAGACGGCATGCCAAACATCAGCCCGGTTAATACAAGGAAAACAATTTCGCGGATTAATGATAAGATTGACCGCTATGAAAGGGATATCTGGCGCTGGGAAGAAAAGAATGTAAAGGACGCAGAGATTTTGATTGTTGCATGCGGCGCGGCTTCACGTTCAGCAGCCGAAGCTGCCGATATCGCACGGAAAAAAGGGAAAGGTGTAGGCGTATTCAGACCTATAAGCATCTGGCCGTTTCCAATTGAACCATTCAGGATAGCAGCCAAGGGTGTAAAGAAGATAATTGTACCTGAAATGAACCGGGGGCAGTTGGTTCACATTATAAAAGAAAATACTCCTGAAACCATTGAAGTGGTGTCGATACAGCACTATGACGGTACCGCCATAATGCCTGAACATATTCTTAAAGCGCTGGAGGAAAACTAAATGAGTATGCATGATTATATAAAAGAGAAAGAATTTCCTTTGTTTATCTGTCCAGGGTGCACCCATGGAACTGTGACGAACGCGTTTCTTCATGTAGCAAGTCAGTTGAATCTGGATAAAAATAATACGGTTCTTGTTTCTGCAATCGGATGTGCCGGCCGCATTCCTGTTTTTCTTGATTTTAATGTGTTGCGGGTCACCCATGGCAGAGCCCTTGCCTTTGCTACAGGGGTAAAGTTGGCAAAACCGGAAGTGAAGGTGATTGTGTTCATGGGGGATGGAGATGCCGTAGCAATTGGTGGAAATCATTTTATACATGCGGCAAGGAGAAATATCGACCTTACTGCTGTGGTGTGCAGAAACGAGATTTATGGAATGACTGGAGGCCAGTATGCGCCCACCACGCCTATGGGCTGCAAAGCGGTGACAGCTCCTTATGGTATGTTGGAACCCACCTTTGATGTATGCGATTTGGCAGCAGGAGCCGGCGCCACCTATGTGGCGCGCTGTGATGCATATCATGTAATTCACCTTCAGAAGACATTGAAAAAAGCGATGGACCATAAAGGTTTTTCTATGGTTGAGGTGGTTACCAGTTGTCCGACTCAGTTTGGACGCAGAAATAAGATGCCTGACCCGGTTGATATGCTGAACGACATAAAAAATTCTTCAATCATGAAAGAAGAAGCCGAAAAGCTAAGTAAGGAAGAATTGGATGGAAAAAACGTAATCGGTGAATTTGTAAACATAGCCAGGCCGGAGTTGTGTGATTCATTTATGAAACTGGTGGAACGGCGCAAATCAAAATAAAGGGGTAGTCGAATATGGATAACAGTGAACGTATTTATGAAATATGTCTTGGCGGTATTGGTGGACAGGGCGTCATGCTTATGGCCAAGATAATGGGGGAAGCGTTGTCAAATGACGGATACAATGTCCTGCAGACACAGGCCCACGGAATTGAAGCAAGGGGTGGAATTTCATATGGAGAGGTTTTATATGGCCATGGTGAGATAAACAGACTTTGTGTTACAAAACCAGATATACTGCTTGCCCTCAGCGAATCTGCCTTATCTGCGTATGCCGGTAAGGTGCCGGAAAATGGATATATCTTTTATGATACTTATATGATAAAGGATGAATACAGGGATAACCTGCACAAGATTTATGGAGCGCCCTTTACTGAAATAGCAATCAAAGAGCTGGGGAGCGCCATATACGCCAATTTAATCGCCATGGGATTTATCAATGGGATTACAAAAATCATAAATCCTGTTATTCTGCAGGGGGCTTTGCAGGTATGTGTTAAATCAAACAAGAAAAATAACTGTAAGGCATTGCAGCGCGGCTATGAAGAAGTAAAAAAATATAATGCAGAATGAGGTTTCTGCGTGTGATTGAGGTGAAAATATGAAGTTGTTTGAATATCAGGGAAAATGTCTCTTTTCAAACTACGGATTGAGAGTACCTGAGGGCGAGGTTCTTTTTTCTGCGGATGAAATAGAAGAAAAGACAGAAGGTATCAAATTCCCGGCCATGGTTAAAGCCCAGATTCTCGCCGGAGGCAGAGGAAAAGCCGGAGGCGTAGTACGCGTAAATAATACAGAACAGCTAAATGACCAAGTGGCCGGAATGCTGGGCAGAGAGATAAAAGGCAAAACAGTGGACGCTGTTTTAATCGAACAGATGGTGGACTTTATCGACGAATATTATATTTCCATTACAATGGATGTACGGTCAAGGATGCCGATGATTATGTTCAGTGCCTGCGGAGGTGTGGATATAGAACAGGTCGCAGCGTCAAATCCTGAAAAGATAGTAAGAGTAATTATTGATCCACTAATCGGAGCCCAGTCATTCCATGTAGAGAAAATGTGTACAATATCCGGAATAACGGATAAGAACATTAAGAGATACCTTATGGATGTCGTTTCAAAGTTATATAAATTGTATATAGAATATGATGCCATGGTAGTTGAGATAAATCCTCTCATGATTCTTTCCGACCATACAATCATAGCTGCAGATGCAAAGGTTGAAATTGACGACAGCGCAGTTGCCAGACACAATGATATTAAGGAATGGAAAGCAATGCTTAAGATGGATCCTTTGGTAAAAGAAGGGTCGGAGGCCCACTTGTTGTATATCGATGTTGACTCTGAGGGAAATGTGGGTGTCATAAGTAACGGCTCCGGTATGGTTATGACTTGCGTAGACTGGATTGCACATGTGGGCGGAAAGGTGGCCTGTGGGCTTGATTTGGGGGGAGGAGCAACATCCGACCGTGTAGCTAAGGCCGTAGAATTAGTAGCTAAAAATAAGCGTGTCAAGACTATATTGATAAGTATATTTGGCGGAATAACCCGATGCAATGAGATATCGGAAGGAATACTAAGGGCAACTGCCGAAATGAAGCCGGCCATACCTATTGTAGTAAAACTTGACGGAACTAATAAGGAAGAAGGCATGGCGATTTTGACAAACGCCAATAACAAAGATGTCCGGATTGCAAAGGATATTAAAGAGGCTGCTTTAAAGGCAATGCTGCTGCAGTAGCATACAGACGAAACGGAGGTACAGGTAGTGAGCATTCTGGTTGATAAAAATACCCGTCTTATTGTTCAGGGAATAACCGGCAGGGAGGGTACCTTTCACGCGCGGCGGATGGTCGAATATGGCACAAATGTGGTTGCAGGCGTTACACCAGGTAAGGGAGGAACATTGATTGATGATATTCCGGTTTTTAACTCTGTCGAAGAGGCTGTCAGGGAAACCGGGGCCAACGCTTCTATTTTGTTTGTTCCTGCTCTGGGAACACTCAGCGGAATAACGGAGGCTATCTCAGCCGGGATTAAATTGGTGGTTACAATTGCCGAAGGCGTACCTGTAAAGGATATGCGTATGATATATCACCTCAACCGCATAATGCCGGATCTTACTGTGATAGGCCCCAATACATTCGGGCTTATCTCACCGGGGGAGTGTAAGGTGGGTTTTATGGATGGACGTATCTATACCAGAGGACCGGTAGGTCTAATGTCGAGAAGCGCCACCAATTCATATGAAACGGTCAACGAAATGACAAAGCAGGGAATCGGACAATCCACCTGCATTGGTGTAGGGGGAGATATCATCCCCGGTAGTTCATTTGCGAAATTGCTTCCGTTGTTTGAGAAAGATGATGAGACGAAGGCAGTTGTAATGATTGGGGAGATAGGTGGCTGCGATGAAGAAATGGCGGCGGAATACATTAAAAATCAGATGTCAAAGCCGGTTGTTGCATATATTGCAGGCCGCAACGCCCCTAAGGGAAAGGTAATGGGGCATGCAGGTGCCATAGTGGGAATGGATGGTGTAGGCAGTGCTCAGTCTAAGATAAAAGCTTTAACTGAAGCAGGGGTACATATTGCGGAAAGCCCGGGTGAGATTGTAGAAATAATCAAGGGATTGGTTTAATCTGAAATGAGGCTTTGTGGCTGCTTCTGAAAACTATTTGATTAATGGGTGATTTGAAATAGGGGCAGGGAGAGAATGTTATGAAGATAGAGGTTGGATTCGGTAGCGGAACGCAGTCACTGGAGATGGATAACAGTAATTTACTGGGAATACTGCTGCCAGACACAAGCATGGAAATGGAAAACGAGGAGGTGATAGTTAGAAACGCAATGGAGCATCCTATTGGCTCGCATAGACTTAGTAAAATTGTGTATTCGGGTCAAACAGTTGCGGTTGTCACAAGCGATATAACAAGGCCCGTACCCAGTAAATTGCTATTGCCCTTTGTTCTAAATGAACTAAACGCAGGCGGTGTTAGGGATGAAGATATAACTGTGGTTTTTGCACTGGGAATCCACAGAAAGCACACGGAAGAGGAACAGCGCAGATTGGTGGGTGACGATATATTTGATAGGGTCAGATGTATGGACGGCGATAAGGATGACTGCGTGGACTTGGGAGTTACAAGCCGTGGGACACCGGTAAATATTACCAGGATTGTAGCTGAAGCAGATGTCAGAGTTTGTCTCGGTAATATTGAGTTTCACTATTTTGCAGGTTATTCCGGGGGAGCAAAGGCCATAATGCCCGGTGTATCTGACAGAAATGCCATTCAGAAAAATCACAGGCTAATGGTAATGCCTGAAGCCTGCGCCGGACGAATAGAAGGAAATCCCATTCGCCAAGACATTGAGGAGGCAGCCGCTATCTGCGGTGTGGATTTCATATTGAATGTGATATTGGACGAGCATAAAAGAATTGTCGGCGCTGTGGCTGGAAATGTAACAGATGCCCACAGAAAAGGATGCTTAATACTGGACAGTATGTATAGCTGCAGGATGGACAAAAAAGCTGATATCGTAATTGTTTCCCAGGGCGGCACCCCGAAGGACATCAATTTGTATCAGACACAAAAGGCTTTGGATAACGCCAAAAATGCAGTGCGAGACGGTGGTATTATTATTCTGGTGGGTTCATGCAAGGAAGGATTTGGCGAGAAAGTATTTGAAGAATGGATGCTAACCAGCCCATCGCCGGAATATATGATTGAGCGTATAAGCCGGGACTTTCAGCTTGGGGGACACAAGGCGGCGTCTATTGCCATGGTACTGGTCCGTGCCAGAATCTATTTGGTTTCTGATATGGATAAAGATACTGTAAAGCGTATTTTTATGGAACCATTTATGTCAGTACAGGAAGCTTACAATGCCGCCCTGAAGGAAATGGGAAAAGATGCGCAGGTATTGGTAATACCATATGGTGGGTCTACACTGCCATGCCTAATGAATGACAATTGAAAAAGGAGACAGTTTATGGATTATGCAAAAGAAAGTCTTAGATTGCATGGGGAATGGAAAGGAAAAATAGAGGTTGTGGCTACTGTGCCTGTAGAGACTAAGGATGATTTGTCCTTGGCTTATACTCCCGGTGTAGCCCAGCCCTGCCTGGAGATACAGAAGAACATTGATAAGAGCTATGAACTGACCCGAAGGCATAATATATGCGCTGTCATAACCGATGGAACTGCAGTATTGGGACTGGGTGATATTGGTCCTGAAGCTGGTATGCCTGTTATGGAGGGTAAGTGCGTGTTATTTAAAACATTTGGTGATGTGGATGCTTTTCCACTTTGTGTGAAGACAAAGGATGTAGACGAATTCGTAAATACGGTTTACAATATTTCCGGCTCCTTCGGTGGTATCAACCTTGAGGACATCTCTGCTCCCCGATGCTTCGAGATAGAGCAAAAGCTCAAGGAAAAGTGTGATATTCCCATCTTCCATGATGATCAGCATGGCACTGCCGTTATTACGTTAGCTGGCCTTATAAATGCGCTTAAGATAGTGGGAAAGAAAAAAGAAAATGTTAAAATTGTGATTTCCGGTGCTGGTGCAGCAGCGGTATCTATTACAAAGCTTCTGCTCTCCGCGGGATTCGAAGATATCATAATGTGCGACCGAAAGGGGGCAATCTGTTCCGGACGGGAAGGCCTTAACTGGATTAAGGAAGAAATGGCAAAGAAGACTAATTTAAAATCAAGGAAAGGGTCCCTGGCTGAAATGTTGGTAAACGCCGATGTATTTATCGGTGTGTCTGCGCCGGGAGTGGTGACTACCGATATAGTTAAGACCATGGCAAAGGATGCTATTATCTTTGCATGTGCAAACCCCACTCCTGAAATTTTTCCGGATGATGCCAGGGCGGGCGGTGCGGCAGTAATTTCTACCGGGCGCAGCGATTTTCCCAATCAGATTAACAATGTTCTTGCTTTTCCAGGTATTTTCCGCGGTACGTTTGATGTTCGGGCAAGCGACATCAATGAAGAGATGAAAATGGCTGCTGCTATGGCGTTGGCTAATTTGATTACAGATGAGGAACTCTCTCCAGATTATATTATCCCCAAGGCGTTTGATAAACGTGTGGGGCCTGCTGTGGCAAAGGCTGTTGCAGAAGCTGCCCGCAGAACAGGTGTTGCCAGAAGTTGATGTTATATGAAAGGGTAATCCCATACACATGGTTTACCGAATGTGAAAAATATGTATGTCATGGTATACTGAAAAGGAACTGGAAAAATGGAGTTAGGTCACCAACTCCACTTTTTCACAGTTTCCTTTTTAGTATGCTGTTTACAATCGTTTTTTACAGCAGACTTATTGCCCGGCCCCGGACCTTCTCTCCGCCAGGTCCCTGGAAATCTGAGGATATATCTTATCAATATTGGTAAACATGATGATTACCAGGCCCACTGCAAACAGGGCAAAGGGAGCTGCCGTAAACAGGATTTTGATGGCTGATACGGTTTCGGCTGTCTGGGCAGCCAGCTTGCCGTTATAGTTTCCCCAGGCCAGCCCCCATCCGACGATAGCAGAGCCAAGCCCGGCCCCCACCTTCATGCCGAAGCTGGTGGCGGAATTGGTAAGGCCGTCAATGCGGACCCCGGTTTTCCATTCGCCGTAGTCAATCACATCCGCTACCAGGGCAAACAGGCCCGCTGTATGGGGGATGCCGCCGATTCCCAGCAGTACCAGGCCCGCAACAGCGGTGGTCAGGGAGGCAGGGGTCAGGGCCATGACGGCAACTCCTGCCATCTCCAGAATATAGCCCAGGACCAGACTCTTCCACTTGCCCATCATCCGGGTAATCTGGGGATAGAGAAGGTTTCCAATCATTTTGGGAAGGATGAAGCATAGGGTCAGGGTTCCCATGAGGCCGGCGTTGCCAAGGACATCCCTTGCATAGAAGATGCGCAGGCCGTTGTTGACTCCAAGAGCCGTATAATTTATGACAAAAATCAGGGTGACGAATACGAAATACTTATTCCTGAACAATAACCTGAAAGACTGCCCCACAGGAATCTTTTTTTCATTTTTTCCGGCTGCGCCTGTGATGGAGCGCTCTTTTGTAAAGAAGAAGGTTATGAGCAGCAGAACCACCGCAATGGCGCCAAAGGCCACAGCCATCCCATTCCATCCAAACCGTTCCACCAGATTCATGGTATTGTAGTTGATGACCAGCACAACGCCCATGGTGCAGAAGAAACGCAGGGAGCTCATAAGAACCCGGTCCTTTGGGTCAGGTGCTGTCAGGGACAGAAGCGTGTTGTAGGAAAGGTTGCAGGCTGTGTATATAACGGCAGCCATAAGGGTATATGTAACAGCTGCATATGCAATCTTTCCGCTGCCGCTCAGGGAGCCGGGTACGTTAAACAGAAGGACCAGACCCAGGCCCATGGGAACGGCGGACCAGAGGACCCATGGACGGGCTTTTCCCCAGCGGGTCCGGGTCCTGTCAATGACAGCCCCCATACCCAGGTCTGTTATCCCGTCAAGCAGCCTGGTCAGCAGCATGATGGTGCCTATGACGGCGGCGCTGATGCCCACGCTGTCCGTGTAATATAATGTAAGGAATGAACCAATGGTGGTCCATACAAAATTGCAGCCTCCGTCGCCAACGGCAAAGGCAAGTTTTTCCCATAAGGATGGTTTGTTTTCCATCTTTTTATCCCCCTATATTGTAATGGTAGTCATGAGCAGGTCTTCCGGCGCGCTGCTGGTGCCCATGTAAATCTCATATTCCATGTGCTCTGTCTCAAAGGCATCGGTCTCTTCATTAAACCATGCCAGTTCATCCACGGGACAGGAGATGATGACGGTTCTCTTTTCGCTTTGCTGGAGGCTGACCCGCTTAAATCCCTTTAATGTCCTGACAGGACGGTCCACCTTTGACTGTGAAAAGCCCACATACATCTGCAGGACCTCTGTTCCCTCCCTGTCCCCGGTGTTCTTCACATCGCAGCAGGCATATACCAGGCCGCCGGCTGTCCAGGCTTTTATATGGTCCGCTGAAAAGGTGGTATAGGACAATCCGAATCCGTAGGGAACAGCGGGACGTATGCCCTCCTTGTCCAGTTTCCGGTATCCATGGTAATAGTCATAATACTGGCTGGTCCCGTTCCAGTCCACGGCCGGAAGCTGGTCCTCCCGTTCCGGTATGACAAAGGGCAGCTTTCCGCTGGGATTTACATCCCCGTAAATGATTTCCCCCAGGGCTGTTCCGCCTTCCATGCCCGGGTAATATCCCATGAGAATGGATGATACAGAGTCCTTCCAGCTGTCCAGCATAATCATGTTGCCTCCAATAAGGACCACCACGGAGTTTTTATTGGCAGGACCGGCTGCCTCAATCAGTTTCCGGTCTGCGTCGTGAAGTCCCAGTCCGTTCCTCCTGTCACCGCCCACTGCCCCGGTGTATACATCCTTCTTGTCCTCAGCCACATACTCGCCTTCATCGTTAAAATCGTATCCCACCACAAAGATAACTGCGTCAGCCTCCTCTGCCAGGCGCCGGCTGTGCTCCAGATTGCTGCCCTCATAGCAGATGACCTCTGTTTTCGGGGATGCCGCGGCAATTCCCCGGACCGCTGTGACCACATAGGGAGGGTATACCTGGCTGGAGCCCCTGTCGCCTGTATTTTCCTTCTGGGCCAGCCGTCCCAGGACAACCACCTGCCTGGTGGATTTTTTGTCCAGGGGAAGCACATGGTTCTGGTTCTTAATCAGGGTGATTCCCTCCCTGGCAGATTCCAGGGCAAGCCTTGTGTGATTCCTGCATCCAATCACACTGGGCCTTACATGCTCCTTTTTATCTTCAAATGCCAATAGGGTGCGGACGATACGAAGGGCGGCATCGTCAATCCTGTCTTCATCCACCAGGCCTTCCTTGACCGCGTTTACCAGGTTCTGGCCGAAGTATTTGGTGACGCACATCTCCATGGTCTGTCCTCCGTTGGCAGCTTCCGCCGTATCCTTTACGCCCCAGACGAAATCGCTCATAATAAAGCCGTCAAAGCCCCACTCCTCCTTCAGGACCCGGTTCAGCAGATATCCGTTGTGGCCGCACATGGTACCCTTGTAAAGATTATAGGAACTCATGACTGCCCCGGCTCCCTGGTCAATGCATTTTTTAAAATGGGGAAGGAAGACCTCCCGCTCCGTCCTCTTGGTGCAGTCCACATTTACCTTGAAACGGGCGTTTTCCATCTGGTTGAAGGCAAAATGCTTGACACATGCAATGACGCCCTTTTTCTGTATGCCCCGCACAAGGGCAGCGCCCATCTCGCCCAGATGGAAGGAGTCTTCGCCGTATGTTTCCTGGCTTCTGCCCCAGCCCGGGTTGTAGGGAAGGTTGATGCACACGCCGGCGGACAGGTTTCCGCCGTAGGCCAGGACCTCCTCTGCCATGGCAGCGCCGATTTCTTCCTCCAAGTCAATGTCAAAGGCAGCGCCCCGCAGCATGGACACCGGAAAACAGGTGCTTTTGCCGTTGCCGCAGACAACGCCCCTTGGACCGTCGCAGAAAAGGACGGCGGGGATTCCCTTTTCCGGGATACCTCCTGCGGGATAGGGGAACTGATTATAGTGCTCTTTTGTTTTCTTCTTGATTGCTCCCCTTACTTCCTCGAACGTCATGGAACCGCTCATTAAGGAGACCTTTTCTTCCAGGGTTAAGGAATCCACGATGTGCCGGGCCCTGTCCGTGCAGGCCAGCCTTTCTTCCTTGCTGTAATCCATTATTCCTGTTCCTCCAGTATTTCCAATATTATTGTCTCAGCCTCATATTCTTCAAAGTCCAGATAGCCTTTCAGGACGCCGCTGTCCCTCTGTTCAATGCCTTTCTGCCGGTATTCCCTGGGAGTCAGTCCTGTGTTCTGGCGGAAAATCCGGTAAAATGTGTTTTCAGAGCCAAATCCGCATTCATCTATGATACAGTTCATGTTTTTCTCCGTGTGTTTGAGAAGCTTCTTGGCCTTATCCACCTTCAGCGTGTCAACCATATCCTTTACCGACATGCCCACATGGTTTTTAAGATAACGGTGCACGGTTTTGCTGCTCATACCGATTTCCCTGCACAGGTGCGTTAAGACGTCCCGGTCCTCCACATGTTCCCTGAGATAGTCGATGATATCCATCAGCAGGGTAATGTCATGGTCGGACTGTTCGGTCTGGATGCTCATGTCATACTCTGCGTATTCAAACAGGTCGGCAATCAGGGCATATACCTCGGCCCGCACACGGTAGTATGTTTTTTCGTCCTTTTTAAGGGAACCCAGCACGATTCCTGCTGCTCTCCTTACAAAATGCAGATACCCGCCTTTCACGGGCAGTTCATCGGTCACACTGTTTAAATAGAAGCGGTAGAAGACGGACTCACCCTTTTCGTTTTTAAACAATGCAGGGTCCAGCTGAAGGACCATGCAAAGGTTGTCACCCTGTTCGCACTGGATTTCATGAACCACCTTGGAATTGATTAATATGATATCGTTCTTTTTAAGAACCAGTACCCTGGAATTGACCCTGACCGTGATGCTTCCTTTCAGCACTGCAAGCAGTTCATATTCGTAGTGCCAGTGAAAGCTGCTGCTCTGGATGGATGCCACAAATGCATTGACCGGATATTTCGTTTCAAATTCCACTGTTTCAAAAATATATGAGCTCATGATTCATTCCTTTGTGTGCCTTGTAAATATTTACAGGATTATTATAGCGCTTTTTCAGAAGCGTTGTTGTCATTTTCGCGTTTCTTTACTGTCATATCAGGACATTCTGGCATGATGATGCCCGGATTGCGGATATGGTTTGTACATTATATACAAAGCGGGGAATAGGGCCGGTCCGCCATTTCTCCTGTCATAAACAACCAAATCTTTACATACCCTAGAAGTAGCTGAAACGGCAGCTTCCCGTTTCGACTAAATGTGATGGGATAAGAGTGTGGAGGGGTTGTGGATGAACGAGAAGTACGTGGAAGCCTTAGAACAGTATGATATGGAAGTAAGAGCCGTGAGAAAAGGCCGCGGCTCCTGGATTTGCGAGACAGACCAGGGCTGCAGGCTTTTAAAGGAATACCGTGGGACAGCCAGGCGTCTGGAGTTTGAGGACGAGGTCCTGGGACGGCTGGATACCAGGGGAAGCCTGAGGGCTGACCGGTACCTGAGAAACAGGGAAGGCGGCCTGATGACCGTGACCAGCGACGGCACCAGATACATATTAAAGGACTGGTTTTTGGACCGGGAATGCAATATAAAAGACGGATATGAAATACGCCAGGCCCTGTCCAGGCTGGCCATGCTGCACAGTCAGCTGCGAAAGATTGAGTTTAAGGAGGAGTGGAGCATGGGCTCCATTCTCTCCGGCCCTTTGGAAGAAGAGCTGGAGCGCCATAACCGGGAAATGCAGCGGGCCAGGAACTATATCAGGTCCAAACGCAAAAAATCGGAATTTGAGCTGTGCGTTATCGGCAGCTATCAAATGTTTTACGACCAGGCCCTGGAAGCAGTACAGGGCATACGGGAGCTGTGGCCCGGCGCTGCCGGACTTCCGGCAGAGGGCGGCGGACAGTACGAAAGCGGACAGTACGAAAGCGGGCAGTACGAAAGCGGGCAGTACGGTGCCGGGAAATGCCTGAAGCTGGGGCAATACCAGGAGGACCAGGATGCCCTGGAAGCAGCGGAGGTCCAGCCGCCTGTCAAACAGGACAGGAAGCCCCTGTACCTGTGCCATGGGGACCTGGACCAGCACCATGTGCTCATGGGAGGCGGCTATACGGCCATCATTGAGTACAACCGGATGCACTTGGGAATACAGATATCGGACCTGTACCGGTTCATGCGCAAGGTTATGGAGAAGCACGGGTGGAATCTGGACCTGGGCCTGTCCATGCTGGATTCCTATGAAAGGGTGCTGCCCATGGAGCCGAAGGAGAGGGTGTGTCTGTACTACCTGTTCCTTTATCCTGAAAAATACTGGAAACAGCTGAACTTTTACTACAACGCCAACAAGGCCTGGATACCGGCCCGCAACACAGATAAACTGCGGGGTCTGGAGGAACAGCAGCAGGCCAGGAACAGCTTCCTGAGACGCCTGAAAGCGGACTGCGAAGGCTGTGTCTGACGAAAAATAATAGAGGGTTGTACTTCCTTTTTCTGGTTTGATATAGTATAATCTTAATCAGAAAATACGCTGCGGACCGGCCTGTTACGGCAGCGCCACAGCGGGAATGCCGGCATGTCATGCAGGGAATATCACATTCAGGAGGGAGTATAAAATGAAAGATTACATGAAGATATACCAGGAATGGTTATCAAACCCCTATTTTGATGAGGACACAAAAGCAGAACTTCGCGCCATTGAAGGCGACGAGAATGAGATTAAAGAGCGTTTTTATATGGATCTGGAGTTCGGAACAGCAGGACTGCGCGGTGTCATCGGCGCCGGCATCAACCGGATGAATATCTATGTGGTGAGACGCGCCACCCAGGGCCTTGCCAACTACATTATCAAGCAGGGCGGAGCAGATAAGGGGGTGGCCATTGCATACGACTCCCGCCATATGTCGCCGGAATTTGCCATGGAGGCAGCCATGACCCTGGCAGCCAACGGCATCAAGGCATATAAGTTTGAGTCCCTGCGCCCCACTCCCGAGCTGTCCTTCGCAGTGCGCGAACTGGGATGCATTGCCGGCATCAACATTACGGCCAGCCATAATCCGCCTGAGTACAACGGATACAAGGTATACTGGGAGGACGGCGCCCAGTTCACGCCGCCTCATGACAAGGGCGTGACAGAGGAAGTTCTGGCCATAGAGGACCTGTCCACGGTAAAGACCACAGACCAGGCATCTGCTGCTGCGGCAGGCAAGTACGAGGTTATCGGCAAGGAAATCGACGATAAGTACATTGCCCAGGTCAAGGCCCAGGTGGTGAACCAGAAGGCCATTGATGAGATGCAGGACCAGATTAGCATTGTGTACACCCCGCTTCACGGCACAGGCAACATCCCGGCCAGAAGAGTGATGGAGGAACTGGGCTTTACCCATGTATATGTAGTACCTGAGCAGGAACTGCCGGACGGCGACTTCCCCACGGTGAGCTATCCCAACCCGGAAGCAGCGGAAGCATTTGCCCTTGGCCTTAAGCTGGCTCGGGAAAAGAATGCGGACCTGGTTCTGGCTACAGACCCGGATGCGGACCGGCTGGGCGTATATGTGAAGGATGCCGGGTCAGGGGAATACATTCCGCTGACAGGCAACATGTCCGGCTCTCTTTTGTGCGAATACGTGCTGAGCCAGAAAAAGGCGGCAGGCATGATTCCGGAGGACGGCCAGGTTATCAAATCCATTGTTTCCACCAACCTGATTGATGCAGTGGCAAAGGAATACGGCTGTGAGCTGATTGAAGTGCTGACCGGTTTCAAGTGGATTGGGCAGCAGGTATTAAAGAACGAGAAGACAGGCCATGGCACCTATCTCTTCGGTATGGAGGAGAGCTACGGATGCCTGATTGGCACTTATGCCCGTGACAAGGACGCTATTTCCGCTACAGCAGCCCTTTGCGAGGCAGCTGCTTACTACAAGCAGAAGGGCATGACCCTGTGGGATGCCATGGTTGCCATGTATGAGAAGTACGGCTATTACAAGGATGCTGTTAAGTCCATCGGCTTATCCGGTATTGAGGGCCTGGCTAAGATTCAGTCCATCATGGAGACGCTGAGAAACAACACGCCGGAAGAGGTAGGCGGCTACAAGGTAGTATCCGCCAGGGACTATAAGCTGGATACCATAAAGGATATGGCAACCCAGGAAGTAAAACCAACAGGCCTTCCGTCCTCCAATGTGCTGTATTATGATTTAAACGACGGTGCCTGGATTTGCGTAAGACCGTCCGGCACAGAGCCTAAGATTAAGTTCTACTACGGTATCAAGGGCAGCTCCATGGAGGATGCCGACGCCAGGTCTGAGGCGCTGGGCGCAGCTGTGATGGCCATGGTGGATAAGATGATGTAGGGCATCATTGCCTGTAAAGGCACCATGAACGTAGTGCGAGCGAAACGTGAAAGTATTGAGAAGGAACCAGAACCATGAAGGCATAACAAAATAGTTATGACAGAATCATAAAAAGGGCTGCCGCCCGGTGAACGCAGGCCATCCGCATGCAGATACAGCTGGATACAGCTGATATAGGTGCAGAAGCAGATGGGGACTGTGGAGCCGGCGGCAGTCTTTTTGCTTGATATATTATGTTCTCTGTACAGGACTATTAGGGTATATTCTGTTCCCCAAAAGCACAGAATGCTATTTCGTATGAGTTGTATGAGAATCATCCGGATGCTTCCTGTCCGCAATCTCGCGCAGTTCTTTCAGCGCTTCAGCAAACCGGGAGGAGGAAGCCGTTGGATTGCCCTTCAGTATGCCCCTGCGGTAGAAATCCATATGGGTTGACAGCATATGGCGTTTTTCGGAAATGGACGCAAGCCGCTGCGAAAGAGCGGACAGCTTGTCCCTGCGCTCCTGAACCGCTTTTTTGTTAAGCTCCTCACTCTGCACTGTCTGCGGCGAGTCTTCGCCGCGCTGGGCCAGGGTGCCCGAAACCCTGGCTGCTGCATCCTCCGTAAGCTCTGACAGCCGTTCCGCTGTGCGGGCCACCTTCTCAGCGGTATTCTCCACAAGTCCGCCCACCTTCACAGCGGT
Organism: Clostridium sp. 1001283B150225_161107_B6; assembly: GCF_015556325.1. Taxonomy (NCBI): domain Bacteria; kingdom Bacillati; phylum Bacillota; class Clostridia; order Eubacteriales; family Clostridiaceae; genus Clostridium; species Clostridium sp. 1001283B150225_161107_B6. The sequence goes on from NZ_JADNMD010000010.1 coordinate 204,554, forward strand.
ATTCTCCACAAGGCCGCCAACCTTCCCGGCCGTACCCTCCATAAATCCGCTCATTTTCTCCATGGTGTTTTCCACCAGCTCATTCAGCCGTTCCGCCGTGTCATCCTTTAATGCGGTTGCATGGCTGGCAGCTCCTGACTTCATCCGGTTCAGCCTGGCGGCCGCTTCCTCCCTGGCCTCTGCAACGCGCTCGCTTGTCTCAGCCTTCAGCAGGGCCATCTGTACCTGTATATCGTCCAGCTCGGCGCGCATGTCCGTCATGGCATCCAGTACCTTGGCCAAATCCAGGGCGGTCTTGACCGATTCAGCCGTATCCGCTGCGAACAGCAGGGATGTCAGCAGCACAAAGATTATGTTGACCATAACAGGAAGCCCCAGGACATAGTGCTCAATGGGGCGGTGCACCACCTCTGTAAGGAAAATGGTCAGAAAACCCCAGGCAATGGAGGAGCTGAGGCAGATATATCCTTTCACGTTGAATCTCTGGCTGCTGTAATCCCAGTATTTCATTTTAAACAGCTTTTCCATACCCCAGCCGGTAATATATTCCAAAATAGTGGCCGCAATAACGCCTGCCAGGTACACCAGGAACAGGTTATCCTTCACAGGGAGGGAAACCCACAGCATCATCACGGCGCCTGTTCCATACAGAGGGAGCAGCGGAAGGCGCAGGAAACCGCGGTTCACAAGGTGACCCGTTTTCGCGGAAACATAGGTGGATTCAAATATCCATCCGAAAAAGCAGTATATAAAAAAGAACGTAAGCCATTGATACCAGGTATATTCGTACATATAAACCATCCTTTGCGAGTTTCTTATATGATACTGTTTTTTTGGGAAAAAAGCAATCTACCATGTGACGATTTGGTCGATAAGCTCTCTCTGCTCATCCGAGGACCGGGTCAGATAGATTCTTGTTGTCTCAATGCTCTCATGGCCCATAAGGTCTGCCAGCAGTGAAATGTCGTTGAATTTAGTCAGAAAGTTTTTTGCAAAGCGGTGCCGGAAGGAGTGGGGGTAGACGGTATCCGGGGATATCCGGTACTTTATGGCCAGCACCTTCAGCTGACTGCTTATGCCTCTGGGGGTAATGGGGCTGCCGCGGCGGTTGGTAAATATAAAGCCGGTCTGTATCTGACGGCTGTCCAGCCAGGCCAGCATTTCCCCGCAGAGTTTTTCCGGAAAATAGATGCGGCGCACCTTTCCGCCCTTGGAGTATAAATCCATGCAGCCAATCTGCACATGCTCAGCCTTAATCTGAATCAGCTCGCTGACCCTGGCTCCCGTAGCACCCAGAAAGCGGACCACAAAATACCAGAACATGTTGTTATCCCGCTTCAGCCCGCGTTTGAGGCGCTCATAATCCCTTTTGGATATGACATTGTTGAGAAAGGGTTTTTGCTGATGCCTGACAGATGGCAGCTTATAAGGCTCCGGAAAATCAACGGAGGCAGCCAGCGGACATGGCCCGGCGTCATCCGCGGTCACGGCGGACTGGAGGGCGGCCACATACTGGTTGATTCCATATATGCGCGTGTTCACAGTGCTGGGTTTGTAGCGTTCCATAAGCCATGCTTTGTAGGACTGGAGATTCTCCACGGTAACATCACGGTACAGACTGTGAAAATGGCGGACAGAGGTGAGATAGGAGTCAATGGTATTGGCAGAGGAACCCCGCCTTTGCAGGAAATCATGGAAATACTCTAAGTTTACCTGATACTTATCAGGATTATACATAAGGGGTTCTGACCGGGGAGGGCCGCCGTAAACAACGCTTATACTGAGTTCTTTCATGACGCCTCCCTACCAGTCCACTACTTTGTTGACAATCCGGTATTGTTCACTGCTGCTGCGCCGGAGATAGATGCGGGTGGTTTCAATGCTCTCATGTCCCAGCAGGTCCGATAAGAGGGATATATCCCCGCATTTTTCTATAAAATTTTTGGCAAAGCGGTGACGGAAACTGTGGGGATATACCACCTCGGGATCCAGGCCGTACCGTGCTGCAAATACCTTGAACTGGGCCCGTATGCCTGATGGGGAGATGGGCGAGTGAAAGCGGTTGAGGAACAGGGGGCCGGTGCTCCGGTGGGTGGCTGCCAGCCATTCCTGCAGTTCGCCAATCAGCCTGCGGGGAATATAGACGCGCCGCATCTTATTGCCCTTGGAATAGATATCCTTGTGGCCGGTGTGGACATCCTCAATCTGAAAGGTAATCAGCTCGCTGATGCGCACCCCTGTGGCTGTTATGAGCCGCACGATGAAATAATAGGTATACTCCTCGCTCTCCGCCAGGCGCCGCTTCAGATATTCATAGTCAGCCTGGCTGATAATCTTATCCAGATATGTTTTCTGCTGAATCTTAATCATGGAAATGGGGGTGATGGAGGCCTGCCTGTATTCCATGTAGCAGTTCAGCGCCCGGATGCGCAGGTTCACGGTCTGGGGCCGGTAATGTTCCAGAAGATATACCTTATAAAGCTGGAGGTTGCGGGGGGTCAGCTGGGGATACAGATGATAAAACTGTTCTACCGCATAGCGGTATACGCAGATGGTATTTGGAGATTTGTTATGGGTCATGAGATATTTCTGAAACTGGTCCAATGCATGATTGGACGTTAACCTTGGTGTAGCTGTCATGATGTAATACCTCCTCTTGTGTGGTTAAATTTTCCAATAAATAATATAGTAATGGATATCTTCGGAAAATGTAAGAGGTGGGGGCACTGTATACAACACTATATAACACGCTATACTTTTTTCGGTAAAGTAGATTATAATGAGAGAAGCAGTAACAGTTCAGGCAGGGAAAAGCAATTAACAAGACCAGGGAGGGAATGACAGGATGAAGGTTTTAGTTGTCGACGATGAAAAAGATATTGTGAAGCTCATACGGCGCAGCTTTGAGATGGAAGGATATGATACCATAGGCGCCTACAATGGCACGGAAGCGATTCAAAAAGTAAAGTGCCAGGCCCCGGATATTGTGCTCCTTGATATTATGCTGCCGGATATGGATGGTTACGAGGTATTGCAGGCAGTACAGGAATACGATGAGACGCTGCCGGTTATCTTTATCACAGCCCAGGACAAGACATACAGCAAAATTCTGGGACTGGAGCTGGGGGCGGATGACTTTATCACCAAACCCCTCAATATTAAGGAGCTGGTGCTTAAGGTAAAGGTTTTGTGGAGGCGTATGAATTACATCCAGATGCGTCAGACGGATAACCAAAAGCCCCTTTGTTATGGAAACCTGGAGCTTCATCCGGGCATGAGGAAGGTGTTCATTGAAGGAGATACCAGGGAACTGACCTACAAAGAATTTGATACAGTATATTTTTTGGCCAGGCATTATGCCCATGTATTTACCAGGGAACAGCTTATCAATGAGATATGGGGGTTTGATTATGTTGGAAATACCAGGGCAGTGGATATACTTATCAAGCGGTTGAGGGCTAAGATAGAGCCCTATGGAAATTACATACATACAATTTACGGAGTAGGTTATAAGTTCGAGGTGCCGGACAGTGGAGAAAAAGAAGATAAAGAGTAAGCTGAAAGTGCGCATGGTGAAGATGAACCTGTGCATCATAATCCCTTTTATTGTTGTGTTTAACATAATATCACTGATTGCATTGTCCAGGCAGCTGAATGCGTCTGCAGTGGAGCGGCTCACAAGCCGCAGCTATACGGGACAGGTATATACCATGAAATATTTCCGGGCCTCCACTGAGGATGACCGGCAGGGGTATTTAAAAAAGATAGCCTCCCATTTTGCCGGTTATCTCTCGGAGATGGCGGATGTCAGGGTGCAAATCTATTCCCGGGAAGGACTGCTTTCTGACTCGGATGTAAGGGGAGCCAGGGTACCTGTAAGCGCGGATGTGGAAAAGGCATTCAGCCAGAAAGCATACAGTTTTCTGAAGGTGGATAACCAAAAGGTTTTATCCTTTTCAAGCCCTATATACGATACCCATACAGACACGGCCACAACAGTGGGGGTGATTCGCTACATATATCCCATGGTACAGGAATACAAGGATATGATGTCGATAGCGGCCATACTGCTGACCATGTCGGGGATTGCGGTGGTGGCGCTTTCATTTCTTCTGTGGTTTCTGTTTGGCAGGCTGGTTGCATCTGTCAATGAGCTTCGCCAGAAGGTTTCCTCTATCCAGAAGGGGAACCTGAACCAAAGGGTGGTCCTTAACAGCAATGATGAAATACAGGAGCTGGGAGAGGCGTTTAACCACATGTGCGAGAGGCTGAATGAGTACATAACACGTTTGGACGAGCAAAAAGAACAGCTTCATCAGTTTTTTAATAATACCACGCATCAGTTGAAAACGCCTCTGACCTCCATTATCGGGTATTCCCAGATGATTCAGCTGCGCAGTGATAACAATGAGGTTTGCGAGGACGCTTTTATTATAGAGGAGGCAGGAGAGACTCTGCTGCATTCCATTGAGATGATGCTGGAGGAATCCCATATCAAGGCGGATTGGGGACCTCTTCATATCAGCTCCTTTGGTCTGGAGGAAGTGGTAGAGGAATGCGCCAGGCTGCTGAGGCCAAGATTCCACAGGTGGAACATCCGGCTGGAAAACCAGTGCAGCAGCGGAACTGTACTGAGAACGGACAGACAGATGTGTAAAGAAGTAATCCTTACCATACTGGATAATGCCATAAACCACAGCGGCTGTAATGAGATTTATATATGGGAGGAACATACAGAAGGAAACACCAGCCTGCACATTAGGGACAATGGCTGCGGAATCAGCCGTGAGAACGCCAAACTTATATTCAAACCCTTTTACCAGGTTCAGGGAGGCGGAGGACGAGGAAACGGTCTGGGGCTGGCGGTGTGCGCCTCCATTATGGACCGGCTTAAGGGCAGTATCTGTCTGCGGGATGGGGAAGAATCAGGAGCGGAATTTGTGGTCACCTTTTCAAAGTTACATTTATGAAACAATTAGGGAATTATTATGAATAAATTACAGAATATACTAAAGTCACAACAAAAAAATGTGCAAAAAATGCAAAACAAAAGCGCTGCGCGGGCAGAGGTGGTGGCAATATGCTGCATAGCTGTGTCTGTATGCATGTTTTGGGTGTATATGCAGCTTCCATATGGCAAGGTTCATACCATTGAGGATGAGAATTATGTATATACCCTGATGAACCGGTCCGTGCCCATATCACTGGACCTGAGCGATGATTTGTGGGGGACAGTTAAAATTGAGTCCATTGAAGAAATCCTGGAGTATTATGAAATGCTGTACAAGCTTCCTGTTACAACAGAAGCAGGAAAAAAATCCGGTTCCCCGAGAAGGACCGTAAGCGGGGTCATCCATTTCCTGGAGAGTCCCAGTATTTACTTTACAGCGGATAGTTATATTGTGCGGGATGGAATCATGTACGGCAATGAGTTCACGGAGCATCAGGTTTCTTCCATGACAGACAGGATTTGCGACCATTTCTATACCACCGACAATCTGGGTGAACTTATAGGTTCCTACAACAGGGTGGTGCTGCGCAGGCAGTCGGAACGGTCCAACCTGACGGTAAATGAAAAAAGCCGGTTAAAAGAGATTGTCATGCAGGGCAAGAAACTGGAAGGAAGCAAAGACTTTTCCGAAATGGCCCGGAGCAAGGGAGAGGCGGTATGTCAGATTGAGATATATTCCTCCGATATCCAGAAGGATATTCCGCAGATTTACATTGTGGTGTTTGAGAATGGCTTCTGCCAGGTGTATGATGTGGACAACACAGTGGGAAGTATCATGTTCTTTGCGGCGGACACGCCGGCATTTTTGGCGGATTTTGCACAGAATCCACAGTAAAAGGAGAGGGTGGCTTATGAAACGGAATCTATTAGCAATTGCAGTATCAGCAGCAATGACGGCATCCCTGTTGGGAGGCTGCGGCGGCAGTAACCAGAAGGCAGCGGAAAGCACGGTAAAGCAGGAAGAGACAACAAAGGCTCCGGAGAGCGATGAGAAAACGGAAGAAGCAGAACCGGCAGAGGCCGGCCAGCTGGATTTGTCCGGTCAGGAAATCAGTATTCTGGGTTCTTACCATGAAGACATGGTAAAAAGACTGGCGGAAATGTTTGAAGAGAGGACCGGATGCAAGGTGTCATATCTGCGTATGCCTACCGGGGAAGCTGTTGCTAAGATGACGGCAGAAAAAGATAATCCATCTGTGAATGTATACTTGGGAGGAACTGTGGACGGTCATGAGAATCTGGTGCAGCAGGGACTTCTGGTACCTTATAAGTCCTCTACCGAGGCGGAAATTCCGTCTGAGTACCTGGACCCCAACGGTGTCTGGAAATCCCAGTACATTGAAACGCTTTCCATTGGCGTTAACACAGAGCGATGGGAGAAGGAATTCGCAGACAGCGGACTCGAGATGCCGACGACTCTGGAAGAGCTTATAAACCCTGCTTTTAAAGGGGAAATCATCACACCGGACCCGTCCTCTTCCGGAACAGGCTATACCTTTATTTCCTCTGTGCTGGAATACATGGGTGAGGAAAAGGGATGGGAATACCTGGAACAGTTTAACGAGCAGGTGGGACAGTATACCTCCAGCGGCTATACCCCGGCTGAAAAAACCGGCCTGGGAGAGTACCTTATCTGCGTGAACTTTCTTGCCGACCAATTGATAGTAAAGACATCAGGCTATCCTATGTCAAGTACGGTATACGAGGGAGCCGGATGGACAATGGTTCCGGTTTCCATGGTGGCAGGCTCTGAGGATAATCAGGCCGCCCAGGCCTTTGTGGATTTCTGTCTTACAAAGGATGCGCTGGATGCCCTGGTAGAGCTGGCCAACTGTGTGGCTGTAAGGGATGACTGTATTGCGCCGGAGGGCGGAAGCAAATTATCGGAACTGAATTTCAACCGGGAGTATGACCCGATTGCGGCGGCGTCTGTAAAGAGTGAGACGGTAGATAAATTTGCAGCTATGATGCCGTAACATAGAACACACCTGTGTACTTGTGTATGGGGGCGCTCCATATTTTCCAGACGGAAAAGGGAGCGCCCCCAAAATATACACCAAATTCAATGAAAGAGGTGATAATGAATGGAAAGTTCACAAAAGGTACGTGAAAAAAAGGGACTGCTGACAGATATGAAGGATATGATAGCAGACCCAGGACTGACACTTTTTGTATTACTTATTTTCCTTGTCTTTATTCTGTTTATTGTATATCCATTTTTAAAACTGGCATTACTGCCCGGGGCGGAGGACTGGACAAAGGCATTTACCTCATCCAAGGTAATGACTGCGTTCCGGCATACCATGGTTTCTTCTGTGCTGGCTACCACAACTGCCATTGTAATCGGGTTTATTTTCGCCTATGCCATGAATTATGCCAGGCTGCCCGGAAGCAGGGTGTTCCGCGTCATAGCACTTCTGCCCAATATGGCGCCGTCCGTTATGACGGGTCTTGCGTTCCTGCTGCTGTTTGGACGCCGGGGTGTCATAACATACAGGCTTCTGGGACTGACCACGGACCCATATGGATGGTTCGGTCTGTGGATTGTACAGAGCCTTGCCTTTTTTCCTTTGGCCTATATTACCATTTCCGGCGTGTTAAGGGCTATCAGCCCCAACGTGGAGCTGTCGGCACAGAACCTGGGAGCGTCGGGATTCAGGCTGTTCTGCACGGTGACGGTTCCCCTGGCAACTCCCGGAATAGCCAGCGCGTACCTGCTGGTATTCATCAATACACTGGCAGATTTCGGAAATCCGAAACTGATAGGAGGCAACTATAATACATTGGCTACATTGGCCTATACCACAGTGACCGGAAATTATGATATGCCTCTGGCAGCAGCCTTGAGCCTGTTTCTTGTGGTTCCCTCCCTGCTCATGTTTTTTATCCAGAAGTTTTATCTGGACCGGAAATCATACGTAACGGTAACCGGAAAGCCCACAGGAGGTCTTACAAGAGAGTTTGTATCAGTGCCGGTCAAAGTGTTCCTGTTCTCCGTATGCTCCTTTGTGTGCCTGATTATCTGTATCCTGATTGGCGGAGTGGTGGGATTCTCCTTTACGGAAACACTTGGCGTGGACAATACCTTTACATTCAGTCATTTTTACAGCAATGTACTGAATTCAAAGACCATGGCAAACAGCTGGAAATTGTCGGTTGTGGCTGCAATTGCGACTGCCTGTCTGGGCATACTTCTGGGTTATCTGGTTACCAGGAAACGGTTTCCGGGGCGTCAGACCGCTGATTTTCTTGCAATGCTTCCGGCATCCCTGCCGGGAACCTTTATCGGTATATCTCTGATTATTGTATTCAATAAGAAGCCGTTGATGCTGACGGGAACCGGAGCAATCATCGTTATCGGTATGGTAATCCGCCAGATACCGGTAGGGTACCGGAATGCTGTGGCCGGATTTAAACAGATTGACAAATCCATTGAGGAGGCAGCAGCTAATCTGGGCAGCTCCAGTGTAAAAACATTCAGGACCATTGTCATGCCCATGCTTAAGAATCCAATGTCCATCTGCCTTGTATACAGTTTTATGAAATGTATGAACACTCTGAGTACAGTCATATTCCTTGTATCCGCAAAGTGGAATGTGGCATCCAATACCATTCTGAATCTGGCTGACTGGGGGGCTTATGGAGATGCTGCAGCAACGGCCCTTGGCATGATGCTGATTATTCTGCTGACCTTTGGCATAGCGAAGCTTTTGCTTCGTGATAAAATCAACATATTTGACCTATAGAACAGAGAGGAGACGCATCATGAGTGAAAAGGATGTTTTATTACAAATGAAGGATATAGTAAAGGTGTTTGGGAAAAACGTGATTATTAATCATATTTCCCTGGATATAGAAAGAGGAAAGTTCATCACCTTCCTGGGCCCGTCCGGATGCGGAAAAACCACACTGTTAAGAATGATTGCCGGTTTTTACCATCTGGATGGGGGAAGCATCGTCTTAAACGGGCGGAGCATTGAGGGACTGCCTCCGCAGAAGAGGAACACTCCCATGGTGTTCCAGGAGTATGCGCTGTTCCCGCATATGACAGTGGAGGAAAATGTATCATACGGGCTTAAGAACCAGAAAATTCCCAAAGAGGAAATCAGCCGTAAGGTTAAAGAGGTGCTGGAACTGGTAAATCTTACAGGATTAGAGAAAAGATATCCAAACCAGATGTCCGGGGGACAGCAGCAAAGAGTGGCGATTGCAAGAGCTCTGGTAAACAGCGCTGACCTGCTGCTGCTGGATGAGCCGCTTTCCAATCTGGATGCGAAGTTAAGGGAGTCCGTGCGGGTGGAGCTCCGCCTGATTCAGAGAAAACTGGGAATTACAATGATATATGTTACCCACGACCAGCAGGAGGCGTTGTCCATGTCTGATAAGATACTGGTTCTGGAGCACGGCAATATCCAGCAGTATGGGGAACCCAGGGAGATTTATTTCAAGCCCAAAACCAAATTCGTGGCAGATTTCATAGGAGTGGCCAATTTCATTGAGGGAATGAATGAGGATACCGGCAATCACGCAGTGCTGACCTATTGCGGCCAGAAGATAGAGGCAGATGAAAATTGTGGGAAAAAACAGAATATCACGGTAAGCATCCGTCCTGAATCCATCCGCCTTGTGACAAAGCCTGAGAATGAGGGATGCATTTACATAAAGGGCAGGGTGAGGCATTCCATGTTCCTGGGGGAAAAGGTACGCTATTTTATTGTGGACCAGCAGGATAAGGAGTGGATTGCGGATGCGTTCGACACTGGGATGCAGGTCCATGAAGGGGACATATATATGGAAATACAACAGGGAAAGCCCCACCTGATATCAGAGTAAAAGCTTGTGGTGGCAGTTGGGAATAAAGGAGAGCAGATGAGCTGTGACATTTATTTTGTAAGGCATGGGGAGACATACTGGAATGTAGAACGGAGAATGCAGGGGCAGGTAAATATCCCGTTAAATGAGCGCGGGAGAGAACAGGCGCAGGCTGCCGCCTGTAAATTAAGGGACGTGCCGCTGGAGGTATGTTATACCAGTCCGCTGGACAGGGCCGGGGAGACGGCCCGAATTATACTGGGACAGAGGCGCATACCAATCATAGATGAACCGCTGCTGATAGAACAGGGGTATGGACTGTCGGAAGGCGCTTATCAGGACCATGGCTATCACGATTTGGCAGCGCCTATCTATGGATATGAGGATGCCCCGGAGACTTACAGGCCGGATATTGGAGCGGAGAGCTTTGAGGATATCATGAACCGGGCAGCCACGGTGGTGGAAAAGTTACTGGTCCCCATGGAAGAGAAGTACCGCAATGTGCTGATTGCGGCCCATGGAGCCATTATATGCGGCATTTTAAATACAATGCTTGGCAGGCCAATCAGACAGTTTTGGGATACAAAATTGGATAACTGCGGAATCGCGCAGGTGACCTTCCATGGGAGGACTGTGGATATGAATCTTTCGGAATGTATTGGCGTATCAAGGGGGAAGATGGATGGAACATTTAAAGGCATTGTCATTTGAATTAAGAAAAGATGCAGTCAATATAATTATGGAGGCAGGGACCGGACACATTGGCGGAGACATGAGCGTTATGGATATCCTGGTGGCATTATACTTTAAACATATGAATATCAGCCCGGATAACATGGACTCTCCTGAACGGGACCGCTTTGTGCTCAGCAAGGGCCATTCAATGGAGGCCTATTATGCAGTCCTTGCCGCCAAGGGGTTTCTGGATATAAAGGATGTAAGAGCTAATTTCTCGAAATTTGGTTCCAGGTATATCGGACATCCCAATAATAAACTGCCCGGAATTGAGATGAATTCCGGTTCCCTGGGTCACGGACTTCCGGTCTGCGTGGGCATGGCCCTGGCAGGCAGAATGGATGGGAGAAGCTACCGGGTGTACACGGTAATGGGTGACGGGGAACTTGCTGAGGGAAGCGTCTGGGAGGGCGCTATGGCAGCCGGACATTATGGACTGGATAACCTGTGTGCGGTGGTGGACAGAAACCATCTCCAGATTTCCGGGAATACAGAAGCAGTAATGAGGCAGGAGTGTCAGAAGGAGCGTTGGGAAAGCTTTGGATGGCATGCCATTCAGTCTGATGGAAATGACATTGACAGTCTGGACCGTGCATTCAGGGAGGCAAAGTCGGTGAAGGGGAAGCCGTCGGTTGTGATTGCAGACACGGTCAAAGGGTATGGTTCAGCGCTCATGGAGAATAAGGCTGAATGGCATCATAAGGTGCCAAGCCGTGAAGAATACGAACAAATTATAAAGGACCTGGAGGAGAGGAAGGAGGAGGCGCTGCATGAATAAAACAGCAAACAGACAGGTTATCTGTGAGGTGCTGATGGAGCAGGCAGAGACAGACAAGGACATTGTGGTATTGTGCAGCGATTCGCGTGGCAGTGCATCCCTGACAGATTTTGCCAGGAAATATCCCAATCAGTTTGTGGAAACCGGGATAGCGGAACAGAATCTGGTCAGCATAGCGGCAGGACTGGCAAAGTGTGGGAAACGGGTATTTGCAGCTTCTCCGGCAAGCTTTATTTCCGCCAGGAGTTATGAGCAGATTAAGGTGGATGTGGCATATTCGGACACAAATGTAACCTTGATTGGCATCAGCGGGGGAATCAGCTATGGCGCCCTGGGAATGAGCCACCATTCTGCACAGGATATAGCCGCTCTGTCGGCCATTCCCAATATGAGGGTTTATCTGCCCTGCGACAGGCATGAAACCCGGTGTCTGATGGAGGAGCTGGTGAAGGATGACAGACCGGCTTATCTGAGGGTGGGACGAAATCCGGTAGAGGATGTATATGAAGACGGAAGGGTCCCCTTTGTCATGGACCAGGCGGTTACTTTGATGGACGGAAACGATGTACTGCTTGTGGCCTGCGGTGAGATGGTGCGTCCTGCACTGGATGCGGCCCGTATGCTTCGCGGGGATGGGATAGAAGCAGCCGTGCTTGACATGTACTGCCTTAAGCCCATGGACAGAAAAACATTGGTGGAAAAGGCGTCAGGGGTAAAGGCGGTCATGACGGTTGAAGAACACTCGCCCTTCGGGGGACTGGGAGCCATGGTCAGTCAGGCAATAGGTGAGGAGTGTCCCAGAACAGTGGTGCACCTGGCTCTTCCTGATGAGCCGGTTATCTCAGGCACCTCCGGTCAGGTATTTGAATACTATGGCCTGGATGCAGAAGGAATCAGAAAAAGGGCTGTTGATTTAATGAAGCAGGTTGAATCATGCAGGCAAAATTAGAAATTAAAATTCCGAAAAAAAGAACCGGCATCCGCGAAATACGGTGCCGATTCTTTTTCTGCTTTTTTTCGCATGGCTCATTGCCTGCGTGGGAATGGTAGGTATATAAAAAAGAAAATGTTATAGGGGGGCCGGACGGATTGCTCCGTCCGGTATGAGTATGAAAAAGCTTTGTGATTTCAAGTAATCACTTGAAACAAAGGCCTCGTCCACCTCTCGGTGAACTTGTTATTATAATAAGCAATAATTGTGACGAAAATATGTCCTTGGCATGAAAAAAACATAAAGAAAATAAAAAAGAAAAAAACCCTTTGAAAACTTTACAATATTGTATATAATAGAAGCAATGCATAGGAGTAATGCAATGGAACCATTTATATTTTAAGCAATTGATGCGGTCTGCCCGGCGTTTTGTCCCGATGGGGGACAAGCATGGAAGCCATACGTGTGAAGGAAAGATTTACGTATACTTCCGGACCGGCTCAGTCAGCGAGGAGGAACTATCTATATGTTTTCAATGATGTCCAATGATATTGGAATTGACTTAGGAACTGCCAGCATCCTTGTATATATTAAGGGAAAAGGCGTTGTATTAAAAGAACCGTCCGTTGTGGCCATTGACCGCGATACCAACAAAATCATGGCCATCGGTGAGGAAGCCCGTCTTATGATTGGACGTACCCCGGGCAATATTGTTGCTGTCCGTCCTCTGCGTCAGGGTGTTATTTCAGATTATACCATTACAGAGAAGATGCTTAAATATTTTATCAGCAAGGCAGTGGGCAAGAAAACGCTGCGCAAGCCCAGAATCAGCGTATGTATCCCCAGCGGCGCTACGGAAGTTGAGAAAAAGGCAGTGGAGGATGCCACCTACCAGGCTGGCGCCAGGGAAGTGGCCATCATTGAGGAGCCGGTTGCGGCAGCCATCGGCGCCGGTATCGACATCGGCAAGGCCTGCGGCAACATGATTGTGGATATCGGAGGCGGTACGGCTGACATTGCAGTCATTTCCCTGGGAGGCCCTGTTGTCAGCACCTCCATCAAGATAGCAGGTGATGACTTTGACGAGGCCCTGGTGCGCTATATGAGGAAGAAACACAATCTTCTGATTGGCGAACGTACGGCTGAGGAGATAAAGATTAACATCGGAGCAGCATACCGCAGGCCGGAGGTCCTGACCATGGAGGTCAGGGGACGTAACCTGGTGACCGGTCTTCCGAAGACCATTGTGGTTACCTCGGACGAGACGCTGGAGGCGCTCAGAGAGCCGGCCCTGCAGATTGTGGATGCTGTTCATAATGTACTGGAGCGCACTCCTCCGGAGCTGGCAGCCGATATTTTCGACAGAGGTATTGTCATGACAGGAGGCGGTTCCCTGCTCAGCGGTCTGGACGCCCTGATTGAGGAAAAGACAGGCATTACAACCATGATTGCAGAGGACCCATTGACCGCGGTTGCCATTGGTACCGGCAAGTTCATTGAGTTTGCCCACGGCATGAGCATGGCCATGGAGGCATCCATGGGTGTAGGCGGCGGAAGAGAAGATTACTAAAAACAGGATTACTAAAAACAAGAGCGTGTTTGAACATTTATGTTTGCTGCCTGTACGCTGCACAGCTGCCGGGAAGCAATTAAAAAGCACGTCCCAGAACCCGGCACAGCGTGATGGACTGGAGCATTCCGGACACGCCCTGGCACCGGGTTCTTTTGAACTTTTGATAAAACGATGGCGACAATAACAGGATTTATAGAACGGATTAAGTTCCGCAACGAAGAAAACGGTTATACGGTAATGAGCGTCACGGACCAGAATGATGGGGAAGAAGTCATTATGGTAGGCAATCTGGCCTACGCCGCAGAGGGCGATATGATAGAGGCCAGCGGCCATATGACCCAGCACCCGGTATATGGGGAACAGCTCCAGATAGAAAGCTATGAGATGAAAACACCCCAGGACGAGCTGTCCATGGAACGCTACCTGGGCTCCGGCGCCATCAAAGGCATCGGGGCTGCTTTGGCTGCCAGAATCGTGCGTCATTTCAAGGCGGACACCTTTCGGGTCATGGAGGAGGAGCCGGAGCGCCTGTCCGAGGTAAAGGGCATCAGCGAGAAGATGGCCATGGCCATAGCTGAGCAGGTGGAGGATAAGAAGGACATGCGCCAGGCCATGATGTTCCTCCAGAACTACGGCATCACCATGAACCTGGCGGCCAAGATATACCAGGAGTACGGTCCCACCCTGTACGGAATCATCCGCGAGAACCCCTATCGTCTGGCGGACGACATTCCGGGAGTTGGCTTTAAGATGGCCGATGAAATTGCGGAGCGGGTAGGCATTTTCACGGATTCCGATTACCGCATCAAGGCCGGTATTCTGTACACCCTTCTCCAGGCCACTGCAGGGGGGCACACCTATCTGCCCCAGGCGGAACTGTTTGCACAGGCATCAGAGCTTTTAAAGGTGGAGCCCTCTGCCATGGAAAAGCATCTCATGGACATGCAGATAGACCGCAAGGTGGTGGTGAAGCCGTCTGACCAGGGAGCCCTGGTCTACTCCTCCCACTACTATTACCTGGAGCTCAATGCAGCCCGCATGCTCCATGACCTGAACATCAGGGGGGACATCCCCCAGGCGGAAATCAAGGCCAATCTCCTTAAAATCCAGCAGCAGGAATCCATCCACCTGGATGAACTCCAGGAAAAGGCGGTATATGAAGCGGTAAACAGCGGCCTGCTGGTCATCACCGGCGGCCCGGGTACCGGCAAGACGACCACCATCAATACCATTATCCGGTATTTTGAGATGGAGGGCATGGAAATCCTCCTGGCAGCGCCCACGGGCAGGGCAGCCAAACGGATGACAGAGGCAACTGGCTATGAGGCCAGGACCATCCACCGTATGCTGGAACTGGTGCCTGTGGGAATGCCCGGCAATGACGCGCCTGTCATTCCCGGCGCCACAAGGTCAGGCAAGGGCGCCCAGAGCATGGGAATGCATTTTGACAGAAATGAGGAAAATCCTCTGGATGCAGATGTCATTATCATAGATGAGATGTCCATGGTGGACATCAGCCTGATGCATTCCCTGCTGCGGGCAGTGAACGTGGGCACCCGTCTCATCCTGGTGGGGGATGTGGACCAGCTCCCCAGCGTTGGCCCCGGAAATGTGCTGCGGGATATCATTGAATCCGGCTGCTTCAATGTGGTGAAGCTGACCCACATCTTCCGCCAGGCCGCCCAGAGCGACATTGTGGTCAATGCCCATAAAATCAATGCAGGAGAACCGGTTGACCTGGCAAAGCGCAGCCAGGACTTTCTCTTCATCCGCAGGGACAATCCGGATGCAGTCATAAACGCGGCCATTACCCTGATTCAGAAAAAACTGCCGGACTATGTACATGCCAATGCCTTTGACATCCAGGTCATGACGCCCATGCGCAAAGGCGCCCTGGGCGTGGAGCGCCTGAACCAGATTATGCAGAATTACCTGAATCCGCCGGACAAGTCAAAGAAGGAAAAAGAAGCAGGCGGGACCATTTACCGGGTAGGCGACAAGGTTATGCAGATAAAGAATAACTACCAGATGGAATGGGAGGTCCGCAACAAATACGGTATTCCTGTGGACAAGGGAGCCGGCATCTTTAACGGCGATGTGGGAATCATCCGGGAAATCAATGATTTTGCGGAGATGCTTACCGTTGAGTTTGACGAAGGCAAGATGATTGAGTACAGCTTTAAGCAGCTGGAGGAACTGGAACTGGCCTATGCCATCACGATTCACAAGTCCCAGGGAAGCGAATACCCGGCAGTCATCATTCCCATGTACAACGGCCCCCGCATGCTTATGACCCGCAACCTCATATACACGGCCGTAACCCGTGCCCGGGCCTGCGTGTGCCTGGTGGGACAGCCGGATGCATTTTATACAATGGCCTCAAACTGCGTGGAGCAGAAGCGGTATTCCGGGCTTAGGAGCAGGATTGGGGAGATATACGCGCAGCCGGATTCGGCCGGCTGAGAAGGTACAGGAGTATTGGAAAGTGCAAGAGGATTTTGGAGGTGACGGAGATGCTGAAAAAGCTGTCTGAAGAAACAACGGCGGATGCGGGGACAAAGCATCCGGTTAATATGCTGACAAACATAATCCGCTATAGCTCTGAATTAATGACAGACATCCTGTTCCCCCGCCGCTGTCCGGTGTGCGGCGATATCGTCCTGCCCAAAGGAAGCCTCATATGTCCCGGCTGTATGGCAAAGCTGTCCTGGGTCCGCCGTCCTGTCTGTAAAAAATGCGGAAAGGAAGTGGCGGATGGGACCATAGAATACTGCTATGACTGTACCCGGCATAAGCGCACTTTTGACTATGGGCTGAGCCTGATTAATTACGATGACACGGCCAGCCGTTCCATGGCCCGGATTAAGTATAATAATAGAAGGGAATATCTGGATTTTTACAGTGAGGCAATGGTCAGGAAAATGGGAAAACGCATCCAATCCATGAACGGGGACGTCCTTGTCCCTGTGCCGGTCCACCCCTCCCGCCGCCGTGAACGGGGATTCAATCAGGCGGAAGAATTAGCTGTCCGGCTGTCCGGCCCTCTGGGAATACCGGTCAATACAGCCATCCTTAAAAGGGAACGAAAGACGGCTCCCCAGAAATCTTTGGATTCCAGCGGACGGTTAAAAAACCTGGAGCAGGCATTTTCGGCATCTGCCCTGCCGCCCGGTATAAAAAATATTATATTGGTGGACGATATCTACACCACAGGGAGTACCGTTGAGGCATGTACGCGGGTTCTCAGAAAAGCCGGCGCAGAAAACGTGTATTTTGTGACCATATTCATTGGCCATGGATAAAGAATATTTTTAAGTGAAAGCGGACCCGGGCGTCTGACCGGGTCCGGCTCCGGATAACAGCCCCGGATACAGACCTAACACCGCAGCAGACGGCCCGGACAACAGACCGCGGCACAGGTCCCGGCCCCCATAAATCCGCAAAAATCCCTTGACGTATCAATATTTCTATGGTATAGTAAACGGGCGAATGGAAGAGCTTAGGTCTTTTTTTTATGCTCAAAATTAAGTACCTGAGCGGCAAATGTGAACTACGATAATATAAGTGGAGGTGGAAGTCGTGCGCACAAAAATTACACTGGCATGTACAGAATGCAAACAACGCAACTACAACATGACTAAGGACAAGAAAACTCATCCGGACCGTATGGAAACAAAGAAGTACTGCAGATTCTGCAAGAAGCATACCATGCATAAGGAAACAAAGTAATCCTGCTCAGTAAAGGACGTGAAATTATGGAAGAGAATACAGTTAACGCTGTAGAAACCACAGAGAAAACGGCCAAGGCTGACAAGGTTGAGAAGAAGGCAGCTAAGAAGGACAAAAAGCCTAGCTTTTTTCATGGGCTGAAGAAAGAGTACAAGAAAATCGTCTTTGCTGACAAGGAAACCGTGGCAAAACAGACCGTGGCAGTGCTTTTCATGTCAATTGCCATTGGCGTGATAATTGCTGTCCTGGACTTCGTTATGAAGTTTGGTTTGAGCTTTATTCTTTAATTAAAGGCGAGGGTGATTGTATGTCAGAAGCACATTGGTATGTAGTCCATACCTACTCAGGATATGAGAACAAAGTCAAGGTCGACATTGAGAAAACAATTGAAAACAGGAACCTTCAGGACCAGATTTTGGAGGTGTCCGTCCCCATGCTCCCCGTAGTCGAGCTTAAGAACGGCGTGGAGAAAAAGGCGGACAAGAAGATGTTCCCGGGGTATGTGCTCATCAACATGGTCATGAACGATGATACATGGTATGTAGTGCGGAACACCCGCGGTGTCACGGGCTTTGTGGGTCCGGGCTCCAAACCGGTTCCTCTGACAGAAGAAGAGATGGCCAGCCTGGGATTCCATAGAGAAGAAGATGTCTTAGTCGACTTTGAAGTAGGAGATATGGTAGTTGTTATCTCCGGTGCATGGAAGGATACTGTAGGGGCCATCAAGGCCATCAACGACAGTAAGAAGACCATAACCATGCATGTTGAGATGTTCGGCCGTGAAACACCGGTTGAACTTGGATTTGCCGAAGTCAAGAAGATGTAGGCGTCCGTTTGTAACACAAGGAATCAGCTTCTGCAGGGCAGGGGCTGGTGGGAGGGACATTCCCGACAATACCACATAATTTTAGGAGGTGCCTAAGATGGCAAAGAAAGTAACAGGATATATTAAATTACAGATTCCAGCTGGCAAAGCAACACCAGCACCACCAGTTGGACCAGCACTTGGTCAGCACGGTGTCAATATCGTTCAGTTTACCAAGGAATTCAACGCAAGGACAGCAGACCAGGGCGATATGATTATCCCTGTTGTTATTACCGTATATGCGGACAGAAGCTTCAGCTTCATCACCAAGACCCCGCCAGCAGCCGTTCTGATTAAGAAGGCCTGCAACATTAAGAGCGGTTCCGGTGTTCCTAACAAGACAAAGGTAGCTGTGCTTAAGAAGGCTGACCTTCAGAAGATTGCAGAGACTAAGATGCCAGATTTAAATGCTGCCAGCTTAGAGGCTGCCATGAGCATGATTGCCGGCACTGCAAGAAGCATGGGCGTTACCATTGAGGAATAATTCCAAAGAATCATATCTGGGAATTATACCAAGGAATAATACAATTGGTGCATGAATCCGGAGACACCCGAGCAAGGTTTCCGGGTTGCTAAGGCATTTACCCGTTATATGAACGTGGGAGGGAGATTCCCCGTCAATACCACTAGGAGGTTATTAGAATGAAATCAGGTAAAAGATATGCAGAGGCTATGAAAAACGTAGACCGTGCTGCACTTTATGACATTGCTGATGCTATCACATTAGTGAAGAAAAATGCATCCGCAAAATTTGATGAGACTGTAGAGCTTCATATCAGAACAGGCTGTGACGGACGTCATGCTGACCAGCAGATTCGTGGCGCTGTTGTTCTTCCTCACGGAACAGGTAAGACTGTACGTATCTTAGTATTTGCAAAGGGACCAAAGGCCGACGAGGCTCAGGCGGCAGGTGCTGATTACGTAGGAGCAGAGGAACTGATTCCGAGGATTCAGAACGATGGCTGGCTGGATTTTGACGTTGTAGTAGCTACCCCTGACATGATGGGCGTTGTAGGCCGTCTGGGCCGTGTACTGGGACCCAAGGGCTTAATGCCAAACCCAAAGGCCGGAACCGTAACCATGGATGTTACCAAGGCTATCAACGATATCAAAGCTGGTAAGATTGAATACAGACTCGACAAGACAAACATTATTCACGTGCCAGTAGGAAAAGCTTCTTTCACAGAGGAGCAGTTAGCGGACAACTTCCAGACGCTTATTGATGCAATCATGAAGGCTAAGCCAAGCACCGTTAAGGGCGCATACCTTAAGAGCGTTGCCCTGACCTCTACCATGGGTCCCGGCGTTAAGCTGAACGTTGCAAAGCTTGTGAACTAATTGATTGCAATAATATAGTGCTATAAGCACAAATCCCCGTTCATTTGAAGGATAGAAGCCGGAAGGTTTAAACCTGAATGGGGCTTGACATCATTCATACAATATGATATGATACCACAGTATTGAATGCCCTGAGACAGCAGGTACCGTAAGGTGTAAGGCGAAAACGCCTGCCGAGGAACATACAAAACTCTGATTATTTATGATGAGATTTTGCGAACCTCTCTGTCTTTACGGCGGAGAGGTTTTTTTGTCCGGTCTTTGCAGCTTGTCTGCAGTTCTGGATTATGAATCGTTCCCGTGCTATGACGGTTTTCAATGCGAAAATATATAAGGAGGTAAACCATTCATGGCAAAAGTTGAATTAAAACAGCCAGTCGTAGATGAGATTAAGGCTATGCTGGAAGGCGCTGCCGGTGCAGTCATCGTTGACTACCGCGGTCTGACAGTGGAGCAGGATACTCAGCTGCGTAAGCAGTTAAGGGAAGCTGGGGTTGCTTACAAGGTATACAAGAATACCCTGATTAAGCGTGCAGCAGAAGGAACAGATTTTGCAGCACTTGCACCACAGCTGGAAGGACCTACCGCATTAGCAGTTTCTAAAGAAGATGCTACTGCTCCGGCACGCATCTTAGCAAACTTCGCTAAGACAGCTCCAAAGCTGGAACTGAAAGCATGTGTAGTTGAAGGAACCTACTATGACCAGGCAGGAACCCAGGTTATCGCAACCATTCCTTCCAGAGATGAACTTCTTGGCAAGCTGCTTGGAAGCATCCAGTCACCAATTACCAACCTGGCTCGTGTACTCAATCAGATTGCAGAGCAGCAGGGTGGAGCCGCAGAGGCATAATCTTGTTGACAGAAAAAGGCTTATCTGCCCGGCAGCCAATCGGTGCCGGACAATATTGAAAACAACTATTATTAAATATTAAACAGGAGGAACATAAAATGGCAAAGTTAACAACCGCTGAGTTTATCGAAGCTATCAAGGAATTATCTGTATTAGAACTGAACGAATTAGTAAAAGCATGTGAGGAAGAGTTTGGCGTATCCGCAGCAGCAGGTGTTGTAGTTGCAGCAGCAGGCGCTGGCGCAGCAGCAGCTGAGGAGAAGACTGAATTTGACGTAGAGCTGACCGAGGTTGGTCCTAACAAGGTTAAGGTTATCAAGGTTGTACGTGAAGTTACCGGCTTAGGCCTGAAGGAAGCTAAGGACGTAGTTGACGGAGCTCCTAAGGTAGTTAAGCAGGGCGCTTCCAAGGACGAGGCTGAGGATGTTAAGGCTAAATTAGAGGCTGAGGGCGCTAAGGTTACATTGAAGTAATTTTGGACCAGGGCTGATAGATTTATATAATCGGAGTTCATTGGAATTCAGTTGATAAAGCTGAGGATGACTTAGATGGAAAGACCGTTGCGCTGAGACGTGTGAGACATGTTGAGGCGGGCGGTTTTTTTGTGGTAAAGGCGGTGCGATGTATTACAAAAGGGCTATTCGCTGTTATAAGTGAATAGCCCTTCTTGGAATCCTCTAACCCCAAAACCCATGTTATATAAAAAGTAAATCCTAATAATACCAATACATAATTTACATAAGATTACTGAACATAAACCCCATCATCGTTAAGACGGTAACCATCAATACTGGTGGATTTCTTCATATCTCCATTTGTCCTGTCAAAATAATACCACTTACCGTCAATTTCTAACCAACCTTTTGCAGCAGCTCCGCTTTCGGTAAGATAATAGGAGCGATTATTATACTCAAACCAAGTATTGGCCAGCATTTTTCCATCCTGTCCAACATAATACCAGTTATTCGTAATCGGTATCCAGCTGTCAGTAACCATGGCTCCCTGCGCATTCACCCAATACCAGCTGTCATCATATTTTACCCATGACTGGATTGCCATTTCTCCATTATCCTTGAGCCAGAAAAGATTATTGTCCTCCTGTACCCACTGATTACGGATGGAATTGCCAGCCTCATCATAATAAAACCATTTACTTTGTACATTAAGCCATCCGGTATTTGCTAAACTGGTTACTGCAGATGCCATAGCTAATGTAGCGGCTGCCATAATTGTTGCAAGTGCTTTTGTGTGCTTTCTCATACGTACTTCTCCTTTTAATTCATAATTTTGTAAGAAAAAATATACTTTATATTTAATATAATAGTATGTTTTTGTAAGAAAGTCAATAATATTAGGAAGATATTTACAAAATAAATTACAAATGATTTCTTTGGGTGATGAAAATGTGCAATAAGAAACATTTGTATGGCTTAAAGGAATTGTATTCGTAGCAAATAAAAATAGAAGAATAAGCTGATTGAATACAAGAGAAGAAAAAATAAAATGTAAATACTTACAAAAAAGTGTGTAGTACTCTTGCAAAATTCTGGGCTATGTTGTATAGTAATCTAAGTAATAAAGTAAAGTTAATTGCACACAAAAATGTAAGCACTTACAAAACGTGGAGGTAAAGAGATGAGCAACGCAGTAAAAGAAACAGTTATACAATTTGGAGAAGGTGGATTTTTACGTGGATTCGTAGATTATTTTTTCCATAAGCTTCAGGAGAAAGGCTTATATGATGGCAAAATAGTCGTGGTACAACCTATCGAAAAAGGAATGTGTGATATGCTGGCAGACCAGAACTGTGAATACAATCTGTTCCTGCGGGGAATTGATAATGGGAAAGTAGTTAACGAGCATACTCATATAACTTCTATTTCCAGAGCATTAAATCCATATGTTGAGTATAATGAATATATTGCATTAGCAGAGAATCCGGATTTACGTGTTCTTGTGTCTAATACCACTGAGGCAGGAATCGAGTATCTGGGAGTGGAAAAGCTGACTGATATGCCTCCAAAATCATATCCAGCTAAACTCACCCAATTTTTGTATAGGAGGTACAAAGCTGGATTGAAGGGCCTTATACTTCTTCCGTGTGAACTGATTGATGACAATGGTGATAATTTGAAGAGGTGTGTTCTTCAGTATGCAGATTTGTGGAAACTTGAGGATGGTTTTATAAACTGGATTGAGAATGAGAATGACTTTTGCAGTACATTGGTAGATCGAATCGTGACAGGCTATCCTAGAGATGAGATTGAAGGACTGACGAAACAGATTGGATATGAAGATAAACTTATAGATACGGCAGAGATATTTCATCTGTGGGTTATCGGCGGCCACCATGAAGATGAACTTCCATTCCAGAAAGCGGGCTATAACATTGTCTGGACAGATGATGTACATCCATATAAAAAAAGGAAAGTGCGTATTCTGAACGGAGGCCATACCTCTATGGTATTGGGCGCATATCTGTATGGACTTGAGACTGTCGGTGAATGTATGAAGGATGAAATGGTATCTGCATTCTTGAGAAAGTGTATTTTTGAAGAAATAATTCCTACAATTGGTGATACAGAAGATAATCGTAAATTTGGAACAGCTGTGCTGGAGCGTTTTTCAAATCCATTTATTAAACATCAGCTGCTGAGTATAGCTCTGAATTCCGTAAGTAAGTTCCAGGTAAGAGTCCTTCCTACTATTTTAGAATATAAAGAAAAGTTTGGAAATTATCCAAGGGCCCTTACGTTTTCCATGGCAGCACTGATATCATTTTATCGTACAGATAAGGCGAATGACGGAGAAGAAATCATACGGTTTATGAAGCAGGCCTCTGTCAGTGAGATAATGAAGAGAGATGATTATTGGCATGCCAATCTTAGCGATATGATTCCTCTGGTGGAGGAGTCTTATGAGCTGATTCAGAGTAAAGGGATGGCTGAGGCATATAAAATTATTTTAGAGAAATAGTTTTAATTACTTTATGATTAAAGTTTAGCAGGTCAATTGGATGAATCAATTTTAAACGGGCATTATGCTTATAAGTAATTGAGAGCATTAATGCCCGTTGCCTGTTTAAACATTTTAGTATGATTAAATTATGACAGAATGTTCGAAATAGGCAGCGATACGAAGATGCATGTATAGATATAAATGCAATCCTTAGGGTACACAACACATCTGTAATAATTATGTAAGAAAATACACAGGTAAAAGTTATGGTATTTTTGCGGAATTTATAATATACTAAGTGCGTGTGATGGAGCTGGTTAACTTTAGAGGGAGTTGTCGATATTACATAATTTTAGTAGAATTTGCAAAAAATGCAAAAAAACTATTGATAATTTTCCTTATCCGAAGTATAATCAACTCGTAATGCAAAAAAGGAATTTCAAAAAGTATTTCAAAAAGAAAAAGGAGAGTGCATTAATTATGAGAAAGCAGACAAAGTTAGTTGCTGTATTATCAACAGCAGCACTGCTCGCTATTGGTGCATCCATGACTTCTTTCGCAGCTACAGGATGGGCTGAGGAAGACGGTACTTGGGTATATTACAACAGAGATGGCGAGAGAGCAACTGATCAGTGGAAAAAATCCGGTAATAACTGGTATTGGTTAGATAGCAATGGCGAGATGGCTATTGATCAGCTGATTGAGGATGGCGACAACTACTATTACGTAGACATCAACGGTGTTATGGCAGCAAACCAGTGGGTAGCCATTGACAACGAGGATGCAGGACAGGATGACGAGCCAGACCATTACTGGTACTATTTCCAGGCTAATGGTAAGGCTTTAAAGAATGGCGATAATGCCAAGGTAGCCCTGAAGACAATCAATGGCAAGAAGTATGCTTTTGATGACGAAGGCAAGATGCTTTTCGGATGGGTAGATGAGAACAGTGCAGAGCGTCTTGATAATACAGACGGCGATGCATTTAAGGAAGGCGATTACTACTTCGGCGGCGAAGACGATGGTGCAATGACTGTTGGCTGGCTGCAGATGGATATCACATATGATGATGCTGTTACAAACAGCACACTGGCATATGAAGTTGCTCCAGCATTCAACGATGATGAGGATCAGACACGTTGGTTCTACTTCAAGGCTAATGGTAAGAAAGTAAAGGCTGAAAGTGGCGATGTTCAGAAGAGCAAAACCATCAATGGTAAGAAGTATGAGTTCGATGAGAACGGCGCAATGACTGCAGAGTGGTCCTTAGACGTTAAGAGCGCATCCAACAGCCAGACTAACGGTGTTAATGACGACTTACTTGCAAGCCACAGTGAGGCAGGCAGTTCTGCATCTGTTAGTGTACCTGCTAAGTACTCACAGCAGTGGAGATACTTCCAGGATGTTGAGAATGGTGCCCGCGTAAGCAAGGGCTGGTTCAAGGTTGTTTCTGCTGAATACCTGAACTATGATAAGTACAATGATGACGAAGATGCTTGGTACTATGCAGATGGAAGTGGTAAGCTGTATGCTGGCGAATTCAAGACCATCAAGGGTAAAAAGTATGCGT
Organism: Clostridium sp. 1001283B150225_161107_B6; assembly: GCF_015556325.1. Taxonomy (NCBI): domain Bacteria; kingdom Bacillati; phylum Bacillota; class Clostridia; order Eubacteriales; family Clostridiaceae; genus Clostridium; species Clostridium sp. 1001283B150225_161107_B6. The sequence goes on from NZ_JADNMD010000010.1 coordinate 229,704, forward strand.
TCCGTAATGACGGCCGTATGGTTGATGGCCTTAAGTTCATCAAGGATAATGGCGATGGCTTAGATGTTAAGGCAGATGATGATTCCGCTCATCCATTTGATACCGAGGATGACTTCAATACAAGCTCCATCTGGTACTCAAATAATGGTTACAGATGCTACTACTTTGGTGATGGCGATGATGGTTCTATGAGAACCAACAAGACCAGCATCACTATTGATGGCGATAAGTTCACATTCTTCTTCGAGAAGTCTGGCGCTCATAAGGGTGCTGGTAAGACCGGTGAGAAGGATGACAAGATGTATCAGTCTGGTAAGATGTTAGCTGCTGGTTCCGACGAGAAGTACCAGGTTGTCCAGGCTAGCCCAGCAACCGGTGCTGATGCAGCAAGCACTACCACATATAAGAAGTTAGATGATGTTCAGGCATTCCTTGCAGCTGTAGGAATGAGTGCATCTGATAGCAATACTTCTAAGACAGATGCGTTAAAGCAGTTTGGTGTAAATAAGAAGGCAGAAGATTTAGCAGAACTGTATATTATTGATTACACCAAGGGTAGCACAGCCGCTGCTAAGGATTTCAAGAACTTCTATCTGGTTAATACTTCAGGTAAGGTTATTGACAGCAAGTCCAAGAACAAAGACGGCAATGACTACTACTATGTAATTAACAAAGAAGGCGGACATGGCAAGATTGTTGCTATCTATGCTGAGAACTAATATTATTTAGTTAATACAGATAATTAAGGGGGAAGCGTTGTGGCTGATTAGGAAACTAAACTAGTCGCAACGCTTTCTTTTTATAATTTAATAGGAGGAACAACCGAATGATTAAAAGAAAACTAGCCATGATATGCCTTGCAGCGGCATTGTGCATCCAGAATACAACAGTGGCATTTGCCGACACAACGACAGGGATTGATACAACCACCATGGAAAGCTGTGGAGCCTATCTTTTCGAGTGGAGACCAGTGGATTGCGGTAATGGTCACTATTTTGCCATTTTGGTTGGAGGTAATTCTATTGCAGAGAGAAATGTTATTTTAAAGAGGGGATATGATTATGCATATACCTTTAATCCAATGGAGTATCATAGACCGTGGGGGGAAGTTCCCAACTTAGTCAATGTAGATGGATTATGGGCTATTCCTGAAAATCAGCCTTTGCTTCCGGAGGGTACACAGCCCACACTACAGATTGTTCTTTATACAAATAATGGAAAGTTGCCGACTAAAGAGCGATACATAGATGTGGTGAGCTTACCGGGCAATGTGTCTTCAGCAGATTTGCCTCCTGAGGTAAGAAAATATTTAATTAATATAGATGGATCTGACGCTGGTGCGTATACTGGTACGACTGTCTCAGGATGGGAAATAGGAGAAAATGGAAGATACCGTTATCGCAAACCAGATGGGACATTTGTCAGCAATGGCTGGTTAAATGTAGATGATGAGTTATACTATCTGGATGGAGAAGGATATATGTTGTCTGATACCATAACACCAGATGGATTCTACGTAAATGCTAGTGGTGCAAAACAAAAATATCTCCCTGGTTGGATGCAAAATGAACGCGGTTGGAAGTATGTCCTTAAAAATGGATATTATGCTGCTTCGACATGGGTAGAAGATCAGGATGGAAAGTGGTATTACTTTGATATCGGTGGCTATATGAGAACGGATTATGATACACCAGATGGTTTTCATGTGGGTGCAGATGGTGTCTGGGATGGAAATCCAACAACCCAAACCGTTGATACCATGAAGTTGGGGCCGGGTGCTCAGCCACAATCAGATGATACCACATCAGAAACCAGTACAGATAATACGGTATCTGATGAGTCAGTGAATTAAATATGATGGTATAAACTGCTCTGAGCCGGACTTTTATTAGTCCGGCTCATGGTATGAAACATAAGTGAATATGCGATAAATTAATTATTCGAGTGTATGAAAATTTTTCTGTAAATAGGTATTAGCCAAAGGTCTTCTATGATAAAATAAAAAATCATAGGAGGCCTTTTATTATGGCAAGAGAAAAGAAACCGGTACACCAGG
>NZ_JADNMD010000011.1:0-231154 GCF_015556325.1 Clostridium sp. 1001283B150225_161107_B6
CCTGGTGTACCGGTTTCTTTTCTCTTGCCATAATAAAAGGCCTCCTATGATTTTTTATTTTATCATAGAAGACCTTTGGCTAATACCTATTTACAGAAAAATTTTCATACACTCGCGGTTAGCAACCTGAAGGCTTTTGTGGCGGGGCAGCCTGTGAACGTGGTACATTAAATAAAATATCTGCAAGAAAATCCTTATTCCGATTTAGGTTTTCTTGCAGATATGCCCCCGGACTTATGTTTCGTTTTTTATTTCCAACCCTCAAAATCACCGACATTGTCCTGGGTAACAAGTGTCAGAGGCAGGTAAACCGGCTCATCAAAGGTTTTTCCCTGAACAATCAGCATAGCCATCTCCTCAGCTGCCTTTGTGTAAATAGCACTGGAGTAAGTCATGCTCCCCATCATGGTTCCATCCTCAATGGCTGCTTTTGCGTTAGTAGTGTAGTCCACGCCGTATACCATAACATTCTCATTGCCCATTTCCTGAAGAGCCTGGACAGCTGCTAACGCCATATTGTCATTGCAGGAAAAGATGCCCTTTAAATCCGGATGTGCTGTGAGAATGTCCTTGGTGGCCTCGTAAGCTTTTGCCGTATCCCAGTCGCAGGCCTGCGTAGCCACCAACTCTATGCCTTCTGTGTTCTCAAAAACAGTTTTGGCTCCGTTTGTTCTTCCTACGCTCTGCCCTGCTCCCTCCAGTCCCGCGAGAATGGCAACCTCTCCGCCGTCCTCCATTCTGGATATCATGTCATTGGCCACAGTACTGCCCTGCTCCTCAAAGTTTACAGTGATTTTTCCGTCCAGATGGCCGCCGGCGTCAGCCAAAGCCTCAGTATCAACGCCAGGTCCCAAATTAATGACAGGAATCTCTGCATTGTTGGCAGCTACAATGCCTGGAATCAGATTTGTTCCATCAATAGGGGACAGGATAATGGCGTCAAAATCCATCGTAACCATAGTGTTTAGCGCGTCTAACTGGCCCTGGGTGTCATCCTCGGCATCTGCTTCAAATACTGTCACCTCAATACCTAGTTCCTCTGCCGCTTCTTCGTAGCGTGTCTTCATGGTTCCCCAGAACTCATTGGAAGTAGAGCTGATAAGGACTCCTATCTTTTCACCCTGACCGCTTTTGGGGAGCTCTCCCAGAGCTTCGTTCATCCTCTTTTCTACATCCGACAACAGCTGGTCCGCTTTGTCAGCGGATTCTGTCTCTTCCGCGGTTTCCGTCTCCTTAACAGGCTCTGTTTCTGTCTGCGTCTCAGCTGCTGCAGTTGTTTCCTGAGCAGAAGTTTCCGTTGCGCTGTCTGAACCGCTGCATCCGGTCAATACCGCTGCAATACACCCAGCTGCCAATAAGCCTGCAAAAAATTTTCTCATAATAATACCCTCCTAAACCTTAGTGATTTTAATAATAAATAGTTATTATTTTATTAAAGTCTTAATATTCCAGACTCTAATTTCTGAAATCAGTACAGACGCCAGCAAAAGAAAGCCTGTAATCCATTGCTGGAAATCAGAGGACACGCTTAAAAGTGTCAGCCCGTTTCTGATACTTCCCAGTATCAGCACCGCCAAGACCGTTCCTGCAATACTTGCGTTTCCTCCGCGGATAGGTGTGCCGCCCATAATCACTGCTGTGATGGCGTCCAGCTCCATGTTCATGCCGGCGTTTGGCTCGGCAGAATTCAGACGGGCTGTGATGATGACTGCTGCAGCAGCAGCTGTAATTCCCAACAGCATGTGAACAGAAATGCGGTAGAAGCCGGTTTGCACTCCTGACCGCTTCAGTGCAGCTTCGTTTCCGCCCAGGGCCCGTATGTAATTTCCCCATTTTACATGAAACATCAGGGGAAAGGCCAGAAGAATGAGTGCCAGGGCGAAAAGCAGCGGCAGCTGGAATCCTCCGATGCGGCCGATTCCCAGCTGCATGAATTCCTTTCCGAACTTGGTAATAGGTTTTCCGTCGGTAATCATCAGGGAAATTCCCCGAAGCATTCCGCTGGAGGCAAGGGTGAGCACGAAAAAGTTGATTCCCGTATAGTGAATGAGAACTCCGTTTAGAGCCCCCATCAAGCCTCCCGCTGCAATACCTGTAAAAACAGCCAGCCAAATTCCCATTCCCCCATGGAGAGACAGGGCGGTCAGCACACCGCAGAGAGACACAATAGAGCCGGCAGACAAATCCATTACTCCTGAGGCAATGACAAAGGTCATACCCACTGCCAGAACCATACGGTAGCTGGCGGCTTCCAGTATATTTCTTATATTTTTCCATGTAAAGAAGTATTCGCTTTTTCCTGCTAAGACTGTAAAGATGATAAACAGTACAGCCAACAGAAACAGCTGCTGTGAGTACTTACTCATCCATTTCTTCATCATCCGTTTGTTCTTCCCTTTCAATAATTGTCTGGTACAGCTGTTTTGGAGTGCTGTCCCTAGTCAGGAAGGAAGCTATCTGTCTGCCGTTTTTAATCACGCAGATTCGGTCGGAAATGTCAAAGACCTGAAACAGGTTATGGCTAATCAGGATAATGGTTTTTCCCTGTTCCTTTAAATAGCGGAACAGATTCATAATTCGTTCCGTTTCCTTCATTCCCATCGCCGATGTAGGTTCATCAAAAATCATAATCTCGCCATTCTGGTAAACGGCCCTTGCAATGGCAACAGCCTGACGCTGCCCGCCGGACATTTTTTCTACCGGCTGGCGTATATCAGGAATATGGATATGGAGCTGTCTCAATAGCTTTTCTGTTTCCCGGTACATGGCTCTGTAATCAAGAAAAAAACCGAAATGCAGAAGCTCACGCCCAAGAAAGAGATTACCGGCGCAGTCCTTGCAGTTGTCAAGGGCCAGATTCTGATAAACGGCTGTAATTCCCTGATTCATGGCCTCCTTTACAGTGAGAGAGTGAAAAACACGCTCTTTAATCCGGATTATTCCCTGGTCTGGCTTCAGGCATCCGGTGAGGAGCTGAATCAGCGTACTTTTTCCTGATCCATTGTCGCCCACAATGGCTGTAATCTCTCCGCCGTAGGCTTGAAATTTCATATTATCAAGAGCTGTGATGGAACCGAACTGTTTTATAATACCCTCCATCTGAATCACTGGTTTATTCAATGCAGGAACTCCAATCTGTAGAAAATCTATCCCTATTCTACCATCATATTCCACTCTTTTTGATTGGAATTTTCTATAAAAAGAAATATATGTATTGTTAATATCTATCAATCAGACATTTCTTTATGATGTGGAAATCCGGAGGGACTGTCCTGCCGCAACAGGATTTCAGGAAATAAGGCGGCCACAATCCCGCTGGCATCAAACCGCAGGACAAGGCCGCCCTAAATTGGATTTTTCTGTTATAGTATTGCCGCCGGAACAGAGAAATGAAATTTCAAAGACAGTTGGTTTACATACAAGGTGTTATTCCAGCTCTGTATTATAAGAAAAAACAGATGCCCCTGGTATCCCCAATTTAACAAGCTCAAGTGTCTATGGTGTACAGGACAGCAGTGATAAAAGGGTATATTCTTCCGATGTTCTCCAACCGGCAAAAATATGTAATGCGCTATGACAGTTGGGAAATTCCGGAGGCGGCCAGGGAAAACCTGGTTTATGGCGTCAGGTACAGCCCATTTAAGGCGGGGAATATTGAGTTTATAGGAATTGTCGGCATTTCACAGATTGATATGATTGAAAAACGCCTTAAGGTAGACAGCTTTGGCGGCCGGGGGTATGTTGGAATTATTGATATTGACGGGAATTATGTTGTCAGCCGGGAGCGCAGTGCAGGCATCGGAAAAGCAGATAATTACTTTGACCAGCTCCGGATAAATACGGCTTTGTCGGAAAACGAAATCAATGATATTATTAACCGTCTGACACAGGGCGAGGCATTCATTGAACACATTGATTACAATAATCAAGTTGACCAGGTCGTATCATTTATAAATATGCCTGAAACCACATGGAGCATTGTACTAACCGTGCCGCAGGACGTGTTCAGTGAACAGACACAGCAGTTTGTGGTAATGACAGGCATAATGCTTGGGGTTGTTGTCGTTGTCCTGTGTCTGATGATGCTCGTCATTATCCGTATATCCGTTGTTTCCAGGACGGCAAAAGCAGAGGCAAAATCCCGTGGCGATTTTCTGTCAAGTATGAGCCATGAAATACGCACTCCGCTTAACGGTATTATTGGGCTCAATCATCTGATGCAGGAGAATAACCAAAACCCTGAGAAGCTGGAGGAATATCTCACCAAGTCTGATTCAACTGCAAAGTATCTGCTTTCCCTTGTTAATGATATTTTAGATATGTCAAAACTGCAGGCGGGGAAAATTGAGACAGAAATCCTATGGTCTGATATTATCGGAGACGAGACCCGGATTGAACAAATACTGATGAATATTCTTGGAAATGCTGTTAAATTCACACAAAAGGACGGCAGTATTACCATGCGGGTATTTCAGGTTCGGGAGGAAAGCAGCAGAGTCATTACTGTCTATGAAATCGAAGATACCGGCTGCGGTATGAGTGAGGAATTTCAAAAGATAATATTTGATTCGTTCAGTCAGGAACATAATAATGTCTCACGGGGAACACATGGGACCGGACTTGGAATGGCAATCAGCTTTCTGCTGGCAAAGCAGATGGACGGAACGTTATCGGTTTAGAGTAAACTGGGAATAGGAAGCTGCTTTACGTTCCGGCTGCCAGCAGAGATTGCGGATGGGGTACAGGACACTAACAGGAAGAATTATGCCGTACCGGAGGCTGTGGATATTGTTCAGGACACAGCGCCGGAAAGAGAACTAGTGAAAATCCTGGTTGCTGAGGATAACGAATTAAATGCCGAGATTCTGCTGGAGATATTAAAAAACGCGGGTTTTTCAGCAGTCCGTGCAAATGACGGCGGTCAGGCGGTGGATATATTTGAGGCATCCTCCCTCCATGAGTTTGGTATCATTCTGATGGATGTACAGATGCCTGTACTAAATGGATACGAGGCAACGAAAGTCATTCGCGCAATGAACCGGTCAGATGCGAAAACAGTCATTATCTATGCCTGCACGGCCAACACATTTAAAGATGACCAGGTCAAGGACCTGGAAAGCGGGATGAACGGATTTATTGCAAAGCCCATTGATGTAGACAAGCTCATGCAAAAGCTTGGATAAAATCCAGAGAGACGCTGTGGGTTTTCGCAAATATGGATATTGGGGATAAGAAAAATGAAAAAAACAGAACAGTTACAGGCAGAGAATAAACGTCCAACAATGCTTACATACCAGGATTCGCTTACAGGACTTTACAACAGGGGAACCATGGCGGCAAAGGTGGGTGAGGCAGTCCGGGTCAATCATGCCGGTATCTTTATGATTATGGATATCAACCACTTTAAGCATATCAATGAAGTATATGGCCATCTGACCGGCGATAAGGTCCTTCAGGAGCTGGCCCGTGTAATAGGGTATCATTTTTTAAAAAAGGATTTAATCGGACGTATGGGCGGTGACGAGTTTGCCGTATTTATACAGGATGCATGCCGGAAGGAGATGGTGGTAAGCAAGGCGGAAAGCCTGTATTCCCGTGCAATTCAGGTTGGAAGGGAGATTGGAATTGGCAATCATTTAAAGGTGACGTTCGGTGTGGAGCAGTTCCGCAAAGGCGATACATTCCAGACTCTTTACAGCCGCGCGGACCTTGCGCTGCGTTATGGCAAGAGTGAGGTCTGGCACGGACAGGCATTCAGGTGGAACTCATCCTTATTTCACTGACAGATACAATCGGCTCTTTTGTGAGTCTGGATGAACGCGATTTTCTGGTCCGGCAGCTAAAGGAAAGCATCTGCTCATCCCTGCGATTTAATGACATTTATACGCACTATACCAGCTGCCAGTTCCTTGTCATGACACCAGGCGCCGGAAGGAACCATATGGAAATGATATCTGCACGGATTCGGAATAAATTCCATAATCTGGTGCAGGACCGGCCAGATGTCAGGCTGTTCTTCAGCTTTTATCCGCTGCAGCAGACGGCACCCGGACGTCCATAACCATTCATGGCCGTCATGGCGCTATAAAAAACCATGGGCGTATAGATGCCATTTGCAGCGGTTAGGTCTAAGAATCAATGCCGGTACCCATAAAGCATAAGGGTCAATATCGTCAAAGCCAACCACGGCACAGTCCTCAGATACACGCAGCTCCCCTGGTCTTTCAGGGTTTTCATGGCGCCGGTGGCCCTGGTGTCGCCTGCTGCAAATACAGCGGTGAATTAAAATCAAATATAGGCTGTTCGCTGCCCGGCAATTTTACAATTGCCGGGTGTTTTTTTGCTGCAGCTTATTGGAGTTATGGTCGGATAGGTTGGATGGTTGGATAAAACATTCTGATATGCTTTTAGGGCATATGAATCCATTTAATCTAAGTATTTGATATAAATACAGTTTAAGATTAAAATAAAGTTATCAAAGGTTCCATCAATGATACCTGCCCCATTGCTTATATACGTCAGCATATTGAACAGATGAAAGGAAGGATGATACAATGAGAAAAAATCTAAAAAGAATCATGGCCGGAGCATTAATGCTCACCGTATTTACGGGCACAGGATGCTCTGCACAGACCGCAGCCCGGAGCGAAGAGGGAAAGACCCAGGCGGAGGGCGCCGGCACTGCTGAGACAGAGAGTACCGGAGCCACCGGGGATGGAGGCGTCGGAGGCGCCGCAGCCGGAGGTGCCGCAGCCGGGGATGGAGCCTCCGGAGCTGTCAATTACGCAGCAATGGAGGATACATCCATCCGGGTGGAAAACATTGAGCTGACAGACCAGTGGGATAAGGTTTTTCCGCTCAGCCATGAGGTGAATCACAGGAAGGTCACCTTTGTCAACCATTTCGGCAATACATTGGCGGCTGATTTGTATGAGCCCAAGGAGTATACGGGCAGTCTCCCTGCAATTGCTGTCTGCGGTCCGTTCGGCGCGGTCAAGGAGCAGAGCTCCGGTCTTTATGCACAGGAGATGGCGAGGAGAGGTTTCCTGGCCATTGCCTTTGACCCGTCCTTTACAGGTGAAAGCAGCGGATATCCCAGGTACTTTAATTCACCGGATATCAATGTGGAAGATTACCAGGCTGCCATTGATTTCCTTTCCGTACAGGAGAATGTCAACCCTGAGCAGATTGGCGTGATAGGTATCTGCGGCTGGGGCGGAATGGCACTTCAGACAGCGGCTCTGGATACCAGGGTCAAGGCAGCCGCAGCTATGACCATGTACGATATGAGCCGGAATACGGCCCTTGGATATTTTGATTCCATTGATGAAGATGGAAGATACCAAGCGCGCGCTGCGTACAATCAGCAGAGAACAGAGGATTATAAGAACGGAGCATATGCGCTGGGCGGCGGCCTGCCGGAAGAAGCGCCGGCAGATGCCCCGCAGTATGTTAAAGACTATGTTGCCTATTATAAGACCGACCGCGGTTACCATCCCCGTTCAGTCAATTCAAACAATGGCTGGGCCGCCACTGCCGGTGGTTCCCTGATGAATATGCGGCTGTTTGAATACGCTCCTGAAATCCGAAGCGCAGTTCTGCTTGTGCATGGAGAAAAAGCGCATTCCTTAATGTACAGCCAGGACGCATATAAACTTCTTCAGGGCAGTAATAAAGAGTTAATGATTATCCCGGATGCAACCCACACAGACCTGTATGACCAGATGGACAAGATTCCTTTCGACAAGCTGGAGCGTTTCTTTGCGGAGGCTTTTCAGTAAGCAGCCTGCAGGGCGGGGTTCCTGTTTGGGGCTCCAATCCCGGATACCGGCGGGAATGGATTTAGGTTCAGCCTTACCTCCAAAAGCAACACGGCCCGGAACAACACATCGTGTTCCGGGCTGCAGCATTATCTACCTAATCCACCGTTCCAGGGTTTCCATCAGTATCCCGATATCAATAGGCTTTGCAATGTGGTCGTTCATACCCGCACTGTGGGCTTTTCCTATATCGGATGCAAATGCATTGGCTGTCAGGGCCAGGATGGGAATGGTATGGGCGTCCCCGCGTTCCAGGCCGCGGATTGTTTTGGTTGCTTTATATCCGTCCATCAGAGGCATCTGGATATCCATCAGAATACAGGCGTATTCCCCGGGAGCCGAGGCTTCAAATTTATTGACTGCGATTAAGCCGTTTTCCGCTGTATCAATGAGAAGTCCATAGGTTTCAAGAAGTTCCACTGCGATTTCCCGGTTGAGTTCATTATCCTCTGCCAGCAGCAGCTTTTTACCGTTTAAAGCATTATTTGGTTTTCCTCCCAGGGCGTCCCAGGAGTCAGAACGGCCGCTTCTGCGGAATTTGTGGAAGGTCTGCACCATTTTTGATTTAAACAGAGGCTTTGTGATAAAGGCATCTGCTCCCGCTGACCGGAACTTATCTTCAATTTCAGAAAAATCATAGGCGGAGACAATGATAATAGGGGTATCCATGCCCACTGTTTTTCGGATTAGCTTTAATGTCTCCAGGCCGTCCATATCGGGCATAATCCAGTCCAGAATCACCGCAAAAAAGTCTTCCGCCGCTTCGTGGGCAGCAGCTACACGGTCCACGGCTTCCCGGCCGGACAGCACCCAGCTGCACTGCATTCCCAGTTCGTTCAGGATTTCAGTAACGCTTTCACATATAATCCGGTCGTCGTCCGCAACCAGAACCGGAAGTCCGGCCAGCTCTGTGTAATCCGCCTCTGTCTCCCTGCATAAATCAAAGGTAACGGCCACCACAAACTGGCTGCCTTTTCCAGGCGTACTTTTCACCTCAATGGTGCCGTTCATCATACGTACAATGTTCTGGGTGATTGCCATGCCAAGGCCGGTGCCCTGGATATTATTGATTCTGGCGTCATCTGCCCGGGAAAAGGGTTCGAAGACATGTGGGATGAAGTCCTCTTGCATCCCAATTCCGGAGTCGGTTACCACGAAAGAATACTGCCCCTTACCCTTTGCAAAACACGGGATTTCCTGAATCCGCAGACCGATAATTCCGCCGTCAGGCGTATATTTGGTGGCGTTGGAAAGCAGATTTACAAGCACCTGCTGCAGCCGTCCTCTGTCCGTAATAACCTTTTCATGGCGGACCCGGTTGGCGTTTACACGCAGTGTCTGATGCTTTTCCTCCACCAGGGGGCGGAATACATCCATTACGTCTTCAATCAGATCCGGGAGGAAAACCTCCTCGGATATCAAGTCAATCTTCCCGCTTTCAATTTTGGACATATCCAGAACCTCGTTTATGAGGTTCAGCAGATGGCGGCTGGCCGTGTTGATTTTTGCAAGGCAATCCTGTATTTTATCCGGGGAATTCAGGTTGGCCTGAGCAATGACCGACATTCCTATGATAGCGTTCATCGGCGTGCGGATATCATGGGACATGGAGGAAAGAAAGTTGGTTTTGGCGTCGTTGGCTATCTGGGCTGTCTTGCAGGCATCCTCCAGCACCTGTTTCTGCCGCACCTGTTCCATGCGCTCCCTGGTCACATCAAGGCCCACGCTGTAATAAGAGGGTACTCCGTCCCAGCTGTCCTGGGCGCTGACAAAGCTGAAGGACAGCGCCAGGATTTTGATATCCCCATGGTAAGTGACCACGCGCCCTTCTGCTGCCGTGGGCCTGCCGGTTGTCCTTGACTGCTCCATGATATTGGTTATCTGTACAATATCATCCGGATGCACATAGGTGCACTGGGAATGCAGCTCCTGTTCAAATTCATTTTTTGTATAGCCAATCAGACTCAGGAAGCCGCCTCCATACCAGAGCACGGTTCTCATATCTCTTGCATCCACCCGCGCGAATCCGCCGTGAACACTGCTTATGAGCGCGTCCCGCTCCTGGTCCTTTTTTGCCAGCCTGTACTCAGCGCTGAATGTATCATGGGAGAGCTCCAGGCGCGCCCGGTGCCCCTCCCAGCTGACCTCCAGGTCCCGGATTAAAAATGTCCGTCCCAGGGTGGGATTATGGAATTCCCAGTTATAGAATTCCTCGGTACACAGTTTGTCGTTGGTGCAGAAGGGACAGGGGGAGGTCCGGCCCTGGATTATCTCATAACATTTTCTTCCCACTGCTTTCCATGCAGGCATGCCCAGCACCTGGCAGGAGGTCTGATTCAGGTACAAAAGCTCATAGGTGCTGATATCGCAGACATAGGCATTGCCTTCGTATGTATCGAGCACAGACCGGAAACAATGGTGCTGCTGTTGAAAGAGCCGGTTCATCTCTTCCTTTTCAGCGGTAAGAGCGCTGATATTGGCAAATTCCATTTGAAGCACAGGGCCTCCCTCCACTGAATCAGCGGTTATGGTACCCAGAAGACGCACCCAGAAAAAACCATCTGACTGCCTGGGCAGCCGGATGGTAATATCAATATCAGAGCTCCCTGCGTTCACTGCCTGGGCAGTTTCATGGCGGATTGCCGCGAAATCATCAGGAAACTGGGAAAAAAACTCCCTAAGGTTTGGAAATAGATGATAAAAATGTTCCCTTGTATATCCTGTAAGACGGAAGAAGCCGGAATTTCCCCACAAAAGTGTGAAAGAGTCATCCAGCAGACAGCAGATAACCCCCGCCTTTAATAAATCCATTCCAGCGGGACATTCTCTTCCTGCTGCCTGCCATGAACCGGACTTGTCCTGTTTGTTTCTTTTGTTGATATTCATACCTTCATCACCCATTCTGTATAACCGCAATTCTTTGTTCACATACATAATTATTGAATTTCCATAAGTATAACAAAAGAATTTAAAAATAGCAACAGCAACAGAAACAGGAGATGGGCCTATTTACGCTTCTAAAGGCCGGGAATAAGAAGTCCTTCTGCCTCGGCAATACCCAGCTGGACCAGCTTGGAGATGATTAAACGAAATTCGTGGACCATGAGCTTTTCCAGTTCCTGGGAAAACCGGACGGAATCCTTTTCTTTCAGTGCCTGCAGAAAGGTATCATAACACAGAATATAAAAATCCGTCTTGTTATGATATTCGTTCCAGATACTGTGCAGGCCATATCCCCAGAAGAGCTGCTTTAAGAGTTCCCCGTAGATGGTGCGGATGGCCTGGTAGGGGGCAAACTGCCTCAGCAGGTCCAGAACATCATAGGAAATAGGCTGATACATGTTGCGCGTTTCCAGAGTGGCCAGCAGCGCTATGCTCCTGCGGATACCGTCCTCATCCAAGGACGATATTGTAATCTCAGAAACCGCCTTGCAGGACAGTGTTAATATCTGCAGGCTCTGGGCCATATCTAAGAGACGTTTGCGGACCACAGGGTTGGTAAAATCGCAGTTCTCCGCAGTTTCATGAAATGGAAGGACCCTGGTTCCAATCCGCTTGACCGACTGGACAGCGCCGACCCCATTGAGCAGGGAAAGTGTGCGGCGGACTGTGCTTACGGATACATTCCGTTCCCTGGACAGCTTGTTCAGAGAGGGCAGCAGTGTGTTGACCGGATAACGGCCAAGGCTGATATCAATCAGTAAATCCATGGCAAGGGAATAGCATATCTGTGACGCCTTTTTATAGGAACTCCATGTAAAAGGAATCTCTTCCCGGGATGTCAGCGTAATCCGCTCCTTATAAAACCGGCAGAGGGACACAGAAAGGGAATCCTGGGCCAGGCAGATTAACTCCCGGAGAGAATCCCAGTCCTGCTTAAGGCAATAGTCCAGGGACCGGGGCGAAAATTCATTGAGGGCAAAATCACACCAGGGATTGTCCGGCACACATAAAAAGGGGGCCTCAAAAAACATATAGACCTGCCAGAGAAGCCGGGTAAAAAGGTCATTGCCCAGGGAGTCATAGGCCTGCATCATATGGTTAAAGGCAATCAAAGGCTGCAGGCCGTGGCTTTTCCTGAGTTCCATCATATTGGTGTAAATTTCCCCAGGGGCATTTTTCAGGCTAATCCACTGGGCATTGGTAAAAAGCGGATTTAAGGATTTGCTTAAATCAATCAATGCACTCTTTCTAAGGGAGAAGAAAAGCTGGACATTCTGTTCTATTTCTTTCTGGCTGTAAGCTTTTATGACCCTGGACCCCACATTCTGGGACAGGGTAACATATCCTTCCCGTTCTAACTGGAGATAAGCGCTGCGGATGGTATCCAGTGATACAAGGAAGTTTTCCGTGTTGTTTTCCATTGTAGGGAGAACGTCGCCAAAGCGATAGGTGCCAAATTGGATATGCGTCTTCAGAACGTCATATACCACATGACACCGCTCCATATCATTTTTCACGAATTCACCTCATTTTTGCTGGTTAATATATCGTAACCAGTATAACATGATTGCCGTTACTTGTAAAACGTTGCTATTCACAGCGGAATTTGTTATACTGAGCATATTATTATGTATGTGAGCATAGAAAAGGTGTAAAATCTGCAGGAATTCAGCCGAAAGGGCGTGAGAGGAGATTCCAGCAATGACAAAAGATACATTGATATCCATGGAACAGTTAGAGTCTGTCCTGGATTATTCACCGGCCGCCATTATTATCAGTGCCCTGGACAACCGGGAGCTTCTGTATGCAAATAAAGCTGCGGGTTTCAGGACATCCCCGGCATGCAGGTACGGACGAATGACCTGTTATCAGGCATTCGGGCGTGACTGTCCCTGTCCCGGATGTCCGGCCGGAACAGTTGGAAAGGAGAAATCCGCGTTACGGGAAGTTTTCAATCCCAAGAACGGCCATACTTACCGCTGCGTTGGGAAGGATATTGACTGGGCCGGCCGTCCGGCCCATATTGAATATATTTCCGATATCAGCAAACAAATACTGTTGGAACAGGAATTTCCCGGAGGGATTATCATGGCGGCCTATTATTCAGACGGAACCATGAAAACGGAATTCATCTCTGCGGGCTTTGCGGCGATGACCCAGCGGACCGTGGAGGAAGCAGGACGCCTGTATGGCGGGGATATCTTTGCCGGGATTCATCCGGATGATGTGGAAAAGAACCGGAATAAGTTTCAGGAATTTTTAAAGAACGGAAAAGGACCGTGTGAATTGGTTGCCCGTATGCAGCGGAAAGATGGGAGTTATCTCTGGACCAGCAGTACGCTGTCCATGCTGCCGCCAAATGGAAGTATCCGCAGGATTTATATAGTGTATACAGATATTACCAAGACAATTGAGGAACAGGAACAGCTGCAGCGCCGGTATGAGGAGCAGCTTCTGGAGCATTATCATAAAACAGGTGCCAATGAACTGATTCTCGGTCACAGCAATATTTCACGGAATCAGGTGGTGGAAATGCGGGACTCCACAAATTCCGGACTGGTGAAACGGTTCGGGACGCACAGGGAGACATTTTTCCAGGGGCTTGCCGGGATGATAACGGATAAAGAGAGCCGGACAGCATTCATGGAAATGTATATGAATGAACCTTTGCTGGAGGCATATGCCCAGAATAAAATGGAACAGGCCATGAGCTGCTACATCCGTCTTCCGGAGGAACGGTACGGACGTTTTGTCCAGTTCAAGGTGAATCTTCTGACAGGACCCGAAGCAGGCGAAGTCATTGGAATCCTTACGGTTACCGACATAACGGAAGAAACCATATCTGAGCGGATTTTCCATCAGCTGTCGGTCACCAGCCATGACTTTGTGGCAGATGTGGACCTTCGCCAGGACTCCTACCGGATACTGGCTTATAATAAAGAAGCGACCTACATCCCGGCCCTTTATGGCCGCCATTCCGGGCAGGCCGCGGAGATGGCGGGTTCCGTTGTGCTGCCAAAGGACAGCAAATCATTCCTGCATGCGCTGGAAGCAGATGAAATGCGCAGAAGATTAAAAAAGGGTCCCTATACCATTACCTTTTCCACGGCAAACCATGGGGATATCCGTATTAAAAACATGACCATTGCCTCTGTTGAACCTTTGATGGAGCGCTATTGTATGGTATGTACGGATATCACGGACTCTGTCCGGGAACAGCAGGGGCTGCTGCATATGATGGCATATACCTTTGAGCTTATGGGACTGCTGGATACCGGCAGCGGGACCGTCACCATGTACACCAGAAAGATGGTGCTGGAAAATCTTCCCCCGGATACAATAGAGAATTACAGAGAAGCCGTGGGAATGTTTACGGATTATGATATTGCGTCGGAATCCGCTTTAGAGGTGCAGAATCAGTTTCAGATAGAGTCCATTCTTGCCCGGCTGGAGCAGGAACCGTCAGGTTATGATTTTGTTGCTGCCTGCCGATGTGAAAACGGTCTCCGGTATAAACAGTTCAGCATGATTTGGGGAAACCGGAATCATGATACGGTCTGTGTGGTCAGGGCCGATGTCACGGACATGATAGCAGCGGAGCGCAGGGTAAAGAAAGAGCTGGAAAACGCGCTGGCCAATGCGGAAAAGGCCAACCAGGCAAAAAGCGATTTTTTATCCGCCATGAGCCATGATATACGTACGCCCATGAACGCCATTGCGGGCATGACCACCCTGGCTTTTGCCCATATGGACGACCGGGCCCGGCTGGAAGACTGTCTGCAGAAGATTACTGTTTCCAGCAGACATTTATTAAGCCTGGTAAATGATGTTTTGGATATGAGCCGGATTGAGCAGTCAAGAATATCATTAAGTCATATGAAGCTGCTGCTTCCCGATATTGTGGACCAGCTGAATGCAATTCTGGCTCCCCAGGCAAAGGAACAGGGGGTTCAGTTGTCCATATATGCGGAGCAGGTTACCCATACCGCATTTTACGGTGATTCGCTGAGAATTAACCAGATTCTGATTAACCTGTTGAGCAATGCAATTAAGTTCACACCTGCCGGCGGCAGGGTAGACTTCCGGGTGGAGGAAATTGCACCGGAAAACATGCCCATGGATATCCGGTACCGTTTTATTGTACAGGATACGGGGATTGGGATGAGGGAAGAATTCCTGAAGCATATTTTTGAACCGTTCACCCGGGAACAGGGGGCGGAGCGCATAGAGGGAACCGGCCTGGGGCTAAGTATTGCAAAAAGGCTGGTTGATTTAATGGGGGGAAGAATCACAGTAGAGAGCAGAGTCAATCAGGGAAGCAGATTCATGGCAGAGCTGGAGTTTGAGGAAGCAGAGCTGTCTTTAACTGTGCATGCGGACCAGGGAGAAACCTGTGATTCGAAAGTCACAGATATATTTAAGGGGCGCTGTTTTCTGGTTGCCGAGGATAATGAAATCAATGCGGAAATTCTTTGCGAGCTCCTGCAGATGAAAGGAGCATCTTCTGAACGCAGGGAAAACGGAGTCAGGGCAGTGGAGGAATTCAGGGCAGCAGAACCAGGGACCTACGATGTCATACTTATGGATATCCAGATGCCTGTCATGAACGGATATGAAGCAACCCGCAGAATCCGCAGCCTGAACCGTGAGGATGCCAGGAAAATTCCAATCATTGCCATGACAGCCAATGCCTTTGCGGAGGATGTTCAGGCTGCATTGGAGGCAGGCATGAATGCCCATGTGGCAAAGCCCATTGATATGGATATGCTGCGGGCCGCTTTGGGTAAAGTATTGTGATGAGCATTGGGCATGGAGCGGACAAGAGGCGGGAACCATGTTTATGCTGTGGCTTAAAGGGATATGAATGGAGAAAGGAAAATGATATGAAGGACGAATTGTTGGATGTGCTTAAAATAATAGCAGATAAACGAATGGAACGAACCTTTGAAGGCCTGCTCAATGAAGATGAAGAGTACAGAAAAATGTTAAAAGCAGTCCACTCCATGGAACTGGAATATGACACATTGGAATTGAATCCGGATATGAAGACAATGATTGATAAACTGCTGGCAGAGAGGGATGGAATTAATATGGAGAAAACATCGCTTGCATACTGGGCGGGAATGATGGATGCTATTATTATTTTGAGGAACATGGAAATCATTACCGTATGATTGGCAGAGATTGGACGCGGTGCGGCAGTTTGCACCGGGGAACCATATGCATTTTACACCGGAATATCTCTCTGACAACAAAGACGGGCTTGAGGTGAAGTCCTTTGCAGGGTGTATTCCTTCGAGCCCGCCGTTAACCATCCGTGTTCTGAGTAACTCAGTTAAAATATTTCCGTATAAAATAAGACGGTGTGCAGCTCCATGCATGACAATAGCTGTTAATGATTCTGGAGCCATAAGGAGAGGCGTACCTGTCCCTGGGATTAAAAAGCTCCCAGAAACAGTCAGCGCCCAGGTCCGCCATCTGCCCCCAGTAGAAACGGATGCAGCGGAGCGCGGTGTCCTTCATGTCATTTTGTATCAGAGCCTCTATAAAATGGTGGTACATATAGGGGGTGACCATGCCCACGGGCGGGTCTGTTTCAATCAGATGCTCCAGCAGTCTGCGGTTCTCCTTCCGGTCCAGCACATCCGCCAGGACCAGCCATATCTGGGATGCCCAGGATATCTGGCGGTCCGGGCCGCTTAAGAAAAAGCCGGATTCACTGTCCCACAGGTATTCCAGGGCTCCCCGGACAGCTGTCTTAGTCCAGCGCTCCAGCTGACTGACGTCCCCTGTCCCGGATTCCCCGCTGCACATAAGCCTGGCTAAACAGAGAGCCTGCTTCATGGTGTAAATCAGGACGCCCTGGGCGCCGGCCTGTTTGTTCAGGCTGTCATTCCAGTCCAGGAAACACCACCAGTCATCACTGTCTTTTACCACTCCCCGGCTGTCCAGGCGCTTCACTGCAAGTTCGGCCTGGCGGTAAGCGGTGGGCCATAACTGAACCAGGGTTTCCCGGTCGCCGGTGGCCTGATAGTAGTCATAAAGACAGGAGATAAAAAACAGGCCATAGTCAAAGAGGGAGGTGTCATCTACCATCAGGGCTGGCCGCAGGAACAGGCAGGCGCCTACGTGATAATCATTTTGGGTAAGTCCGGCAAACAGGTACAGACACCGTTTAACCAAATCATAATTCCCAAATGTCTCATAATTGGTCAGTGCCTGGAGTCTCAGGTCTCCAATCCAAAGGCGCCGGTCACGTTTGGGGCCGTCCTCAAACACGGACTGCATGCAGTCCTCCATGGTCTTAAGGGCTATGGCGTCAATCCGTTTCAGGTCTTCCGGCACAGTTTCATTTAGGGGAGCTACCTGGGACATATCTGCGGAGGTCACGGTTTTGCAGGACACATCACTTACCAGCACCTGGTATTTGGGGGAGGTGTCCAGGACCTTCAGTTCCATATAACGGAAGGCATACCGTCTGGGAAGGGAGATTCTGGCCGGCAGCTCGTCAATGTGAAGAAATTCTTCCTGAATCCAGCTGCTGCTGAGGGAGCCCTGGTAGGATGCGGTGTCCTCCATGATTTCACAGGGCATTTCCCCTAATTTAATCCGTATATGGGCCGGAGCATCAGGGGGACTGCCGGTGGGCAGAAGGCAGAAGGATATATATCCCACGTGGTGGGTGCCGAAATCCAGGCACACGGAACCGCCCTTTGACAGAGGCATGGTATCCAGCGCCTCCACTGGCTTTGGGCGGCAGGGAATCCAGTCAAAGTCCTGGCACGTCCCGTTAGGCGGGAGTTCCTGGCCGTCCGTCCGGGCTTCGGAGGCTGACGGCTCAAATGAGATGAGCCGGACGGGACGGACTGTTTTTCGGCGGAGCTTTGGTTCCAGCTCCTGTGCCTTTTTTACAAAGTCCTCATTGATATTCATTTGAAAGTTTTCTATATGGTTTGTAATCTGTGTCATTGCCGCATCTCCTTATTCATTTCTGGAATCCAGTTCAGCCTTAATTTCAGGATAGATTTTATCCAGGTTGTAAAACAGCATAGTGACGATGGAGCATACAAGAAGAAGCATAGGGATGTACAGGTACATGGATTTAATTGCCAGCACCGCATTGGAACTCTGTGCGGATGCGCCGCCCTGGTAAGCGCCCCATGCCAGAAGGGCGCCGCTGATGCCTCCGGCTATTGCTTGGGCAACCTTTCCCAAAAAGCCGTTGATGGCGGACAGGGAACCGGCTGTGTTGACCCCTGTTTTCCATTCGCCATAGTCCACAGGGTCTGCCTGCATGGAGAAATAGATGCTCTCCTTCATGCCGTATCCAAGAGCAGTTACACCGGCTCCTGCCAGTATGGCCATATGGTTCATGCCTGCAAACAGGATGACAGCCAGCCCGGCCAGCTGGATGGCTGCGCTGCCCACATACAGGTTGCGCTTACCCATCCGCCTGGCCAGTGCAGGAACCAGGAAATTGGCTGCCATGGGAACGATGGACATGATGGTGGCAATGGTGACAGACAGTTCCTTGCTGCCTATGACAGCTGTGTAATAGTATACGATTGCGCTGGTCTGAAGGAAAAAGCCGGTCCACATGAAGAGGATGTTGAGGGCAAAGATAAGCCAGGGCTTGTTCTTTTTCAGGGATACAAGGCTTTCCTTCAGGGTAACGCTGCCGGCTGTTGTGGTTACCCTTTCCTTTACATTGGCAAAGGTAAAGAAGAACAGCAGGCATCCGATGAAACCAAAGATTATCATTACAATACGGAATCCCAGTGCTTCGCTGCCCTTACCCAGGGAATCCACCAGTTTTAAGGCCGTGGAGCTGACCACAGTGGAGCCCAGGAAGGCGAAAAACTTGCGGGTGGTGGACAGGGCGGTCCGTTCCTGGGTATCGGCTGTCAGGCTTGGCAGGATGGAGGCCATGGGGATGTTCACCACCGTGTAGGTGAAGGACAGGCCAATATAAGTCACATAGGCATAGATGAGCTTGCCGCTTTGGGAAATATCCGGCACACTGAAGGCAAGGACGGCAAACAGTGCAAAGGGTATGGCGCCAAAGAGAAAATAGGGCCTGGATTTTCCCCAGCGTGTATTGGTGTGGTCAATGCAGTAACCGATGAGCAAATCCGTGCCTCCGTCTATAAAACGGGTGACCACAAACATGAAGGCAATGGACTTTGCGCTGAGTGACATGACATCCGTATAAAAATATAAGAGGTAAAGGGAAATCATCTGCCAAATCAGGTTGCATGCAAAGTCAGAGACCCCATAACCTATTCTCTGTTTCCATATCTGCTGTTTCACATATCTCATGGTTGAATCCTGTTTCATTCAATAACCCCTCCTTGTATTTGATGTTATCATTGTAAGGGATAAGATGATAAAAAACGATTGAGTTTCATAATCAAATAAATTGATGTTTTATAACCTGTCTGCTACAATCATAGCAGAGATGGGAGGTAAAGACCATGACAACCGGAGAATTAGAAAGCCAGCTGATGGAATTTAACGAGGATGAACGGTTTTATCAGCAGTATTACAATGTGAAACAGAATAAGTGGATGCTGGAGGAATTTTTAGAAAGTCTGGATTTTAATGAGGTTATACGCCGCCGTCTGATTGTGCCGGAGGTATCAGGGGGCTGGATGCCTTATGATATGAAAGATGAAGCCTACTTTGATGCGGAGGATAAGAACCATATTGTAATCAGTAAGCACAACCGTTTCACGCCCCCCTTCCGGCACCGCCATATATTCTTTGAGCTGGCCTATGTGGTGAAGGGGAGCTGCAGCCAGGATATAGGAAAAGACAGGATTGAGATGGAGGAGGGGGACTTCTGTCTTCTGGCGCCGGATACCATTCACAGCGTCGGGGTGTTTGATGACAGCCTGCTGGTAAACATACTGGTAAGGCGGAGTACCTTTGAGGACATATTTTTTAATATGCTGAGGGACACAAATATGATAGCCACCTTCTTTAACCAGTCCCTGTACTCAGGAGTCCATAATCCCTACCTGATTATCCCGGCCAGGGGTGACATGGTGCTGAAGGAATATGTTCTGTCAATGTTTCTGGAATATCTGGGAAAGAAACGGTACTATGAAAAGATACTCAATAATCAGCTGATGATTCTGTTTGCCAAAATGCTTCAGGGGTATGAAGAACGTATCCGGCTGCCCAGCAGGATGCGCAGGGCCACGCAGGAGAGCATGAGAATCCTAAGTTATATTGAAGACAACTATCAGAATGTGACCCTTGGGGAGACTGCGGCCCAGTTCCACTTTTCCCAGCCCTATTGCTCCAAAATCATAAAGGAATATACAGGCAAATCATTTACGCAGATTGTCCAGGAAATCCGTTTCCAGAAGGCTGCCATTCTTTTGAACAATACAAATATCAGTATAGCGGAGATAAGCAGACGGGTGGGGTTTGAACATGTGGAGCATTTTAACAGGCTGTTTAAGAAGCTGTACCATATGCCGCCGGGACAGTACCGGAAGGGGAATGGGGAATCATCTGATGGGATATGCCGATGATGCTTGAATACATTACATCGCCGGTTCCTTCAACTGTTCCGCGGAAGGCGGTAGCAATACCGTAAAAAATATAGAACACAGCAATGCTTCTGAAAAAGGAGAAGCTTATTCCGATGGCCTCCTGGTCTATGCCGAACATTGCAACCAGCCTGCCGCCAAAGAACGTCATGATGATTGACAGGAATACGGAGATGGCAGCCACGGTGTGTGTGCCGAATCCATTCATGAAGTTTTGCAGTACAATGTTGCCAAAGGAGGTAATGCCGGACTGGATGGCCGGCGGAAAGCCGAACCTGTTTCCCCGCCTTACGATATCCCAATGTACTATTTTATTTCTGGCTGAAAATCTTAACTGAGGATAGTGTTTCATACTGTAAAAAATAATGAAAACAGTCATTGATATCTGGGAAATCACAGTTGCGGCAGCGGCTCCGGCCACGCCGTAACGCAGCACTGCCACAAACAGAATATCCAGGAACACATTGGCGGCTGAGGATATTAATACGGAGTAAAAAGGGGCCCTGCTGTCGCCGGTGGCCCTGAGTACGGAGAAATATGTATTATATACGGCCAGGAATGGAATACCGATAAGAATAATCCGCAGGTAATCCCTTGAAAATGAATACATATCCGCCGGAGTATTTACCAGGTCCAGTATGGAGCCGGCAAGAGCAAAACCAAGTACTGCCATAACTATGCCTGTTCCCCCAAAATCAAAAAACCGTATGCGAAATAGACTCGCATACGGTAGGTGCTCACCCGTTTATAGGATATCAACAGCGTTGAATTTTGTAACAGCGTATCATGGAGCAGGGACGCTGTCAAGGCTGAATCATAGGGCTCCGGCTCCCATCAGCTGTGCAATCAGGCCCGATGTAAAGAACGTTCCGAAGATTACAAGCAGCGAAACCAGGACGCCTTTCCAGCCAATGGACAGAAATGCTTTCCAGTCCTTGCCGAGAAGCACACCTGCAAAGGCAAGGATGGGGGTGATGGATGCCATTAAATCAATTTTACCGGTCCAATAGATAACGGGCGCTGATAGGGGGGAGGCGGGAACGGCTGCCAACATGCCGATGATACCGATATAGGTTACGGCCGGCAGGCTGCCGGGGATAAAGTGCTTTGCTGTCAGGCCAAGGAAGCTGATTGCGCACAGAATTAGCATGCCGGGAATGGAGTCCAGAAAATGTCCGCCGTATCCCGCTATGTTACATGCCATGGTCAGAAAAACCATGACTGCCAGTGATATTCCCCATTCTGCACAAAGGCTTCCATAGGATTCTGTCTCGTTCATAATCTTACCCCTTTCTTTTCATGACCTTATAAATCATGTTGCTCAGCGGAATCGTAATAAAAATCCCAAGGTAAACAGTGATGGCGGATGAAATCACATTGCTGATGGTTGCAAAGGCTGTCAGTGTGTCAGGATTACTGCCGGGAGCAGCCTCTATGACGCCTGCCAGCCCCGCAGCCATCATGGAGGAGCTTCCTGCCCCCACTGCCATGGCAGCTGCTTCCGGGCGGAAGATTCCCAGTGCAACAAAAATAGGAGGAATAACACTCATAAAAATGCTGCCGAATACGGTGCCCACAATATAACAGACCATAACGCCCTTGAATTCATCGGACTCACTGCCGTACATATCGGCAATCAGCGCAACATTGGGTTCGCGGCTGAGCGCATAGCTCATCCCCACCGCTTCCCGCTTCATGCCCAGCACCAGGGCAATGGGCAGGGCAAAAAGCACGGTTCCGATGTTGCCGATGTTTTGCATAATCAGGATAGGACTGGCGGAAATCATCTCCCGGATGGAAGCGCCGCTGGAAATCCCCAGCTTTGCCATGGCAAATACAACACCCATGGACAGCATTCTGGAAGCAGCCGGAACATAGGCCTTTCCCACACCGTGAACCGGTTTGGCCAGGTACAGAACCAGCATGAAGAGCATGGCGTATAAAAGGGGCAGAAAGGTGACGGTGAACTTCCCCAGAGAAACCTTAATGGGACCAATCAGTTCTGCTGCCAGGCAGCACAGGACAACACACAGGAAAAATGAAGCGTATTTCTCGGGCATTTCGGACAATTTCTTTTGCATAGTCAGTTCCCCCCTCTCTATGCAGGTTTACCTGTTTTTGAGTTTTTCCAGTATCTCCGCCCGTCTGGCCTTGGTTCTGCGCAGCCAGATAACCGTGAGCACCAGCCCGAAGATTGTGACGGCAAAGAGGTAGACAAAGAACAGGCGGTAGCCAGCTGCGCCTGGAAAGCAATCCAGGATGACACCTGCCACAAACGGCGATGTGGCCTCCGGCAGATAGCCAATGGCACAAATCAGGCCGATGGCGGTACCCACGCATTCCGGCGGGAAATATTCCTCGTCCATAATGGCAAAATGCATGGTCACGCACATATACATGCAGAAGAAAATCATCAGGCAGGCAACCAGAATGGGGAGGACACCCAGAGAGGAGGGGGATGCCAGGATAATAACCAGCGCCGCAGCCAGTCCAATCTGTCCGGTGAGCATGACCTTGGAATTGTTAATCCTGTCGCCCAGTACGCCTGCCCCAAAGGAAGCAATGGGCCGGATATATTGTGAGGAGGAGGAGAGAACAGCGCCGAGAAGAGCGCTTACGCCAAACACCTCGGTTACATAGGGAGAAATATAGTAGTAGCCTGTGCTGATGGTGAGTGTTGAGAAAATGATGCCAATCATCAGCCAGACAGCAGGCATTTTAAGGGGTTTTGTCAGCATTTTTAGGTTTACCACATCGCTGCTGTCGCTCTTTTTGCCGTCGTCAATGCCTCTTAGCAGGAAAATATCAATCACACCCAGGAGAATGGTCATGGTTGAATAGAACAGAATGATTCCGCGCACACCGAAGGATTGGTTTTTTAAAATTGTCATCTGACCGAAAATCAGGGCTGCGATTGCCAGATAGACGGCGTTTGAGATTCCGCGGCCGCCTTCAAAGATGCCAAAGGCCTTACCCTGCTCATTGACAGACGCAAGATTGCGCACAGCCTTTGTCTGGGCCGGGAAAAAGAGCATCAGGCAGGTGATGGCAAACAATCCGTGAATGATTACCATAATGATGGGAGAAGGAATGGTCAGCATCAAAAGTCCCAGGGCGCCCGTTGATATCATTGCTGCGGGAATCAGTTTTTTGATGGATATGTAGTCGCAGATGATTCCGCCGAACAGATACGCGGCGATTCCGCCCACGCCCAATGCCGTACCGCACAGGCCCATCTGGGTATTGGTCATGCCGAAGGTTTCCATAAAGGGATTATAGTAGTATGAACGGAACCAGGGCAGGGAACAGATAAAGGAACCGGATAATGTCAGTGTGATTAAGAGCGGCAGATTCTTTTTTAAGGATGGAGTTTCCATGTATATTCACCTCTTTCGTCCGTTATGGTAATATTTGCTCGGTTTCAAGGGACTTCACATAAGCACAGTAGCCTTCGGCGCTGGCAAACAGGGGCTTGTGGGCCTCCTTCACCTTTTTCGCCAGCGCGCCCCCGTCGTCTAACAGACGGCAGGCCATGGCAGCCAGAAACAAAGATGCTGTTTCATAGATTTTCCGGTCCGCAATCCTGTAATCAGCCGCATGATGGACGCCGTGCATATAGTTGACAAATACCTGGATTCCGGGAATAACCTCGTTTAAGTCGCCCAAATCCGTGGAACCGCAGTTATGACCGCCCTGGTTTACGTGCCCTTTACCCAGAACATCATCCGCTGCCTGGGCAGCCGCCTGGTCCAGCTCCTTAAGGGGACGGTAGGGCAGATAACCCAGCTGTGTATTCACCACAGCCTTTCCGCCAAACGCATAAGCGCCTGCGCCCATGGCCCGGTCAAACTTTTTGGAAACATCCATAACGGTTTCCATCTTACCTGCCCGGCACTGGCACTCTATGCAGACTTCCTCCGGGATAGCGTTTACAACAGTGCCGCCTTTGGTGATAATGGGATGGACGCGCACCGTATCGCTGTCCTTGAAGGTTTCGCGTAAGGAATTGAGGGCAGTCAGGGCTGTGTTTGCCATGTACAGGGCGTTGACGCCGTTTTCCGGGTCCGCGGCAGCGTGGGCGGACCGTCCTTTGAAAGTGACATTTTTGGAGGTAAAACCGTTGTGGGAGCCAAGAATGGTGATTGTGCCGTCATTTCCCAGACCGGCGTGCATGGAAACCACTATGTCCACGCCTTCAAAACCGCCCCGGTACAAAAGCTCCGCCTTGCCGCCCAGGAAATGGAGACGGCCCTTTTTGATTTCCTGCATTCTCCACTCTGACTCTAAGCATTCCTCCGCCGGAACGCCGGCCAGCATGACTTTCCCGCCGAAATTCTTTAATACACCGCTTTCTGCCAGGGTCAGGAAGGCTCCTATGGCGGTCGCCATCTGGATGGAATGGCCGCAGGCATGGGCGGCGCCTGTTTCCGGATTACAGTCCGGATGAGAATAGCAGATAAGGGAGTCCATTTCTCCCATAATCATCACGCAGGGACCGGGCCTTCCGGTATCAAGGGTACAGGTAAATCCCGTTACATCCGGCCATGTACGGGCCTCGAAACCATGTTTTTTCAGGACATCCAGACAGTACTGCTGGGTTTGTATTTCCTTAAATCCTGTCTCCGGGTGATGCCAGAGCCAGTCGCCGTTTGCCTCAATCTCCGGCAGCTGTTTTTTTAGCTCCGCAGTCAGCCGTTCCAGCGTTTCTTTGTACAATTGTTCCATTAAACGTTCCTCCTGATTTCCGATAGAAGTGAAATGTGTTTCATTTATGGATGTGCACGTCCGTTGTTTTTGTATTTTATCCATAAAACGGTCAGGAGTAAAGTACCATAACGATTTTGATATGTGTACCAAGTTGAATGTTGGTACATTCGGTTGTTATACCAGGAAACACGCCAGAATTTCTGCCAGCCGGCGGACCCCTTCCATGATTTCCTCATCCGTGGCGGAAGAATAGGATATGCGCAGATAGGACTCACCGCGGCTGCCCTCGGCAAAAAAGGTATTTCCCGGCATCAGAAGCAGTCCTGCCCGCTCTGCCGCTGCAGCCACCTGGCGGTCATTTGTGTGCTCAGGAAGACGGGTCCAGATAAAAAGACCGCCCTCCGGAACCGTAAATGACAGGCCGGGAATCCGGGAAAGGCAGCTGCACATCAAATCCCGTTTTTTTCTGTAAAAGTCGGTCAGGAACTGTCTGTGCTTTTCATAGTATCCCTTTTCAAAAAAACGTGCCCACATATACTGGCTCATGCTGCTTAGAAACAGCTGGTCCTTATTGATGATGCGCCGGTAGGTTTTGATTACATTATCCGGCGCAACGATATAGCCTATCCGGGCGCCGGGAAAAAAGGACAGGTTAAAGGAATCCATGTATATGACCGAGCTGGTCCGGTCCATGGAGTACAGGCTTGGGAGGGTAACGCCGCTGTAGTTAAAATCATATAGGGAATCGTCCTCCACTATGGGAATGTTGTGTGAAACCGCGCACTGCAGCAGCTGTTTTCTCTTTTCCAGGCTCATAACCGCGGTAGAAGGATTGTGGAAACTGGGCATGGAATAGATTAACCTGGGACGGTAACGCTCTACCAGGTTTTCCAGCATTTCAATCCGTATTCCGTCCTTTTCCAAGGGTACAAAGAGTACATGGGCTCCTGTGTGCAGGAAAATATTGACAATGGCCGGAAGGGCCGGTTCTTCCACAATCACATAATCGCCCTCTTTCAGATACATGAAGGCGATATTGCTCAGGGCCTCATAGGTTTCGCTTATAATCTGGATGTTCTGGGGCTGGACGTAGATGTTGCGCCCAAAGAGCATGGAAGACAGAGCGGTTCTTACATGTTCGGTTCCCTGGGGGTCGCAGAACCAGAAGGGCTCTATATTGTCTCCGGCCGTAATTTCCCCCAGGATTTCGTGCAGATAGGACAGGGGCAGGGCTTCCCTGTTTGCCAGAACCCCTGCAAAGGGAATGGAACTGGAGAGATAGGAGGAATTGTACAAATGCTGGAACGTGTTCTGCAGCCCCAGAAAGTGGTAATTGAAATTCTTGTCCAGAGAGGAAAAAGCTTTACTGGTATCCGGCCTGCTGTCGGGCTTTATTTCGGATGGGCTGTTTCTCACAAAATATCCTCTGGGGGCCTTGGAGGAGGCATAGACTAAGCCTTCGCGTATGAGTATCTCGTATGCTTTTTTGACGGTATTGCGGTGGACGCCCAGCCGTTCCACCAGCTGGCGCTCCGATGGCAGCTTAAATCCGCCGGAGAGCTGTCCGGAGAGAATCTGGCTGCGGATTGTGTTGCGGATTTGTTTGTATAGCGGGGTTGTGCTGTTTTTAGTCAGTTGAATTTCCATGTTCGCTCCTTGGGTGATTTGTTGGAAAAGAATGAGGCCGGAAATCAAGCGCTTTCCGTAACGCTTCAGAGAAGAGATGGAACGTTTGTAAACATCTGCATTAAAAATCCACGTTAAAAAATCAGCCGTATATCTTTCTCATTACAATAAGTGACAAAGGTTTCCGGCGGTTTCCGGTCCGTAACCAGGCCGGTTATCTGGTTTAAGGCGCTGTAGGTGTAAAGGGCCATACGGTCAAATTTGTCATGGTCGGCCAGCAGGTATATCTGGCTGCTGTTTTTGCAGACACTTTTTTTCACAATATACTCATCTTCAGAAGCATTTGTGAGCCCGCCGCGAATGGAAACACCGGTGGCGGCCATGAATGCTTTTTGAATGTTGACAGAATGCATGTAAAAATCAATGTCATGCTCAACAAATGACCATGTTTTCCGGTTTAAGCGCCCCGGCATACTGATTATGGTGATATTTTCATAAGGAGAGGCTTTCATGGAAACACGCAGGCTGTTTGTAATCACTGTGCAGGGTATTTCTTTTAAATAGTCAATGAGCTGAAGACAGGTGGTGCCGGTATCAATGAAGATGATATCATCAGGCATGATTAGGCGCGCTGCCTGCCGGCAGATGTAGTCTTTCTCTGTTTGGTTGACAATATCACGCTCTTCAAAGGGGAGCAGGGGCATGGAGGCCGGGACATCTGGTTCCAGGGCGCGGATGCCACCGTATACCTTTTTGGTGTTACCTCTTTTTACAAGTTCGTCCAAATCCCTGCGGGCAGTACTTTTTGAGATATTAAAATGTTCGCAGATGGATTCCAGGGAAACGGATTTCTTTTCTATAATATATGCTTCAATCAAATCAATACGCGCGGCTTTCATTTACGGGCCTCCTTTATTTATGTTCAGGTGTGTTCCTGGTTAAGTGTGTGCCTGGATAGGTATGTACCTGTTTGGGTATATTCCTATCTGTAGTTTAGTCTATTTTTGAAAATAAATCAATAAGGTAATCAAAAGATAATCATCAATTGACTGAAATATGTAAAAGATATATAAAAGTGAATATATTTAGAATATATAATGACCCAATAAAATAAATATACTCAAAATATAGTCAAAAATAAATTGACAAGAACATAGAACAATGGTAATATACAGCCATAAACAAACCAACATAATCAAAAGATACTCAAAGACAACATTGAGAAAGGAGCGCAAAAATGGGTACTGCAAAGACGGAAGTCAGAAAAATGGGTTATTGTGTAAACGGAGAATGGAAGGAATCCAGGAGCGGAAGGTATGAGGAGGTGACAGACTCCAGTACAGGCGAAGTGATTGCCGCCGTGCCCTGCTGTACCCCGGAGGAAGTTGATGGGGCGATTGCCTCCGCGCAGGCAGCTTTTCCTGCATGGTCAAAGATGTCGCTTTCCGGAAGACAGCAGTATATGTTTAAGTGGAGGGATGTGCTGTATGCACATAAGGAAGAACTGGCTGTGCTCTGCGCCAAAGAGCTGGGCAAGAACATAAAGGAAGCCAGAGGCGATGTCCAGAAGGCAATAGAACCTACCGAAGAAGCATGCGCCCTGCCAGCCATGATTCAGGGCGATGCAGCCATGCAGGTCACCACAAATTACGATACTTCAAGCTACCGGTTCCCTCTGGGCGTAACGGCAGGCATTGTGCCCATGAACTTCCCTGCCATGATTCCATGGGGATGGATGGTTCCCCTGTCCATTGCCTGCGGCAATACGGTTGTGTTAAAGGCAAGCTCCCAGACACCGCTGACATCCATGAGGATGATGGAGCTGTTTTACGAGGAAGCAGGCTTTCCCAAGGGTGTTGTCAATTTAGTTACCTGCAGCCGTGTGGAGGCGAATATCCTTCTGACCGATGAGCGGATAAAGGCGGTGACTTTTGTGGGAACCACCGGCGTGGGAAAACAGGTTTATTCAACCGCAGCGGCAAACGGCAAGCGGGTACAGTCCCAGACAGAGGCCAAGAACCATGCCCTGGTGCTGGAGGACTGCAATCTGGAGGCAACCGTAAATGCAATCATTAATTCCACCTATGGCTGCGCTGGCATGAGATGTATGGCACTTCCGGCTATCTGTGTTCAGGAGAGCATTGCCGATGAATTTGTGAAGCTGCTGAAGGAAAAGGCGCAGGCTATGAAAATCGGGTGTGCATATGATGAGGATACGGATTTGGGTCCGGTTGTCAGCGCGGCACATAAGAAGAAAATCTGCGGTTGGATTCAGAAGGGCATTGACGAGGGCGCAACGCTTGTATTGGACGGCAGGGATGTTGTGGTGCCGGGCTATGAAAACGGATACTTTGTGGGCCCCACCATACTGGACTATGTAAAGCCGGGAATGACGGTTGGTGACAGTGAAATCTTCGGGCCGGTAACCTGTATTAAGAGAGTGAAAGATTACGAGGAAGGCATTGCAGTCATGAACGCCAACCCGTTTGCAAACGGTTCCTGTATCTTTACCCGGAGCGGATATTACAGCCGTAAGTTTGTAATGGAGACGGACGGCGGTATGGTAGGCGTTAACGTGGGTATTCCGGTTCCAACCGCTTACTTCCCATTCTCAGGAAACAAGGATTCCTTCTTCGGCGACCTGCATGTTCTGGGCAGGGACGGATACCGGTTCTTTACCAGGGCCAAGACCGTAACCACACACTGGTTTGACGAAAAGGCCGGCAAGCGTAAGGTGGGGACCTGGGAAGGCAGCACAGAGCTGTAAGGCATTGTTTATAACACCTGGATTAAAACTACATATTCTTCTGCAAACATGATAGAAGAGGACGATTCCGTTAAAGGGAATTGTCCTCTTCTTTGCAGGGAACTGTCTTTGTTTTTCAGGGTGTTTTCAACCGCCGATTAATACATTAAATCCGCAGGCCGCAGTCTGTCACGGATGTCCTGCATATGCTGCCCGGATGGAGTTACAAGTTACGGCAGAGAATACATTTGCGTCTTTGAACAAAGCGTGATACAATCAGAGCAGTACCTATTATGAACAGGGTAATTCAATATTTCGGTCAATCCAAACGAACGTGACAGAATGATAGTTCGGTCAGCCGGGAATCGGGGAGAAGGAAAGATGGAAGGAGAAGGATTATGGAGAAGAATTGCGCCGATGAGGCAGAGGACATCACTGAAAGCCAGGAGGATGTCAGATGCTATGTGGGAGTAGGAGCTTCCGCTGGGGGCGTAGAGGCGCTGCAGGAACTGTTTCATAATATGCCGGAGGATACAGGTGCATCGTTTATCATTGTGCAGCATCTTTCACCGGATGCCGTCAGCCTGATGGACAAAATACTGCAAAAATCCTCTAGGCTGCCGGTCCAGCTGGCAGAGGAAGGGGAGGTGCCAAAACCAAATCATATTTATCTGAATCATCCCGGTAAGACACTGACCATGAAAGAGGGACGTTTTCACCTGGAGTCGGCCCACGACCGGAACCAGCTGTACCTTCCCATTAACCTGCTGTTCCAGTCCCTGGCATCGGTGAGCGGCGTCCA
This sequence comes from Clostridium sp. 1001283B150225_161107_B6, assembly GCF_015556325.1. Taxonomy (NCBI): domain Bacteria; kingdom Bacillati; phylum Bacillota; class Clostridia; order Eubacteriales; family Clostridiaceae; genus Clostridium; species Clostridium sp. 1001283B150225_161107_B6. The sequence goes on from NZ_JADNMD010000011.1 coordinate 30,205, forward strand.
TGCCGTGGCAATTGTTTTGTCGGGAAGCGGCTCCGACGGGGCCATTGGAATCGGCTCAATCAAGGAAAACGGAGGACTGGTGATTGTCCAGAAACCAGGGGAAGCACAGTATGCATCCATGCCCCAGAGCGCAATTACAACCGGCATGGTGGATTTGATTCTGGACGTGGCCCAGATAGGGAACTCTCTGAAGGAATATTTGCAGAATCCCCACATACAGTCCATGCATCAGGGAGAACAGGACCATATGGAGCTGGCGGAGGACTATTCCTGTATTCTGAATGCCATCAGTCTGTACTCGGATATTGATTTTACCATCTATAAGACCAACACGATTTACAGAAGGATTGAACGGCGTATTGCCCTGAATAATTTTCATGGGATGGGTGATTATCTGGACTACCTGCTTTCCACTGAGGAGGAGCGGGCGCAGCTGTACCGGGATTTGCTGATTGGGGTCACCTCTTTTTTCCGTGATGAGGAGGCGTTTTGCCATCTGGGAGAAAATGTAATCATCCCGCTCCTTAAAAAAAGGAAGTCAGTGCGGCTGTGGAGCGTTGCCTGCTCCACCGGCGAGGAGGCATATTCACTGGCAATTCTGATTTGCGAATGCATGGAATCCACCCATACCAGCGTGGATGTGAAAATTTTTGCCACGGATGTGGACCAGAACGCCATAGCCATTGCCCAGAAGGGAATCTATTCGGAAAGCCTGCTGGACAATCTGAATCAGGCCATGCGGGATAAGTATTTTGAACATGCAAACGGCGGTTATCTGGTGGGTGAGAAAATCCGGAAAATGATTGTTTTTGCCAAACATAACATTTTCAGGGATGCACCGTTTTCAAAGCTGGATTTGATTGTGTGCCGCAATATGTTTATCTACGTGAAGCCGGAGATGCAGCAGAAAGCGCTGGGGGTATTCTATCAGCTTCTGGCAGAGGACGGCTACCTCTTTTTAGGCAGCAGTGAGTCAGTGGGAGAGATGGATGAGGCATACAACCTGCTGGATAAGAAGTGGAAAATCTATTCCAAAAATAAGGGGTATGCCCAGAAGAATGTATCCATATATCCGGCGCTGGACATGGGGGGAGGCTTTTCACCGCGCCAGACAAACAGGAGTGAACATTCCGCAAGAACGGGGAGACGCCTGCGCTCTGCCAGTATCTCGGAAAAACTTTTGTTTGCAATGGCCGGGCCCTCGGTGCTGCTGAATGAAGAGCTCAGGGTGGTGCAGGTAATCCAGGGAGGCGGGCAGTATATGAGGATGCAGGATGGTCAGTTCGACGGGGGACTCAGTTCCTTTTTCTCTCCCAGTCTGGCCACCTTTATTAACCGTCTGCTGACGGATTCCAAAAAAGTTTCAGACGGCATTGTGGAACGGCGGGCCACGGGGCTGTCTGATTATCCGGAAGAGGTTTTGTGCGTGAAGGTGCGGTTCTTTCACCTGACGGAAGGGGAGTACTATCTGGTACAGATTCGGTCCGAAGAATTGGCGAAGGCAGAATCAGCCGGTAATCCCCTGGATTTGCGCGAGTTAAAGGACAGCCGCATCCAGGAGCTGGAGAACGCATTGAATGAGAGCAACTGGAATCTGAAACTGGCAGTGGAGGAATCGGAGTCCCGCAATGAAGAACTCCAGGCCACCAATGAGGAGCTGCTGGCATCCAATGAGGAGCTGCAGAGCACCAATGAGGAGATGCAGTCCGTCAATGAAGAACTGTATACCATCAATGCTGAGTACCAGAATAAAATTGTGGAGCTGACCACGGCCAATGCTGACTTTGATAATCTGCTGCTGAACGCGGACGTGGGGGCGCTGTATGTGGATGAAAAGATGCACATCCGCAAGATTACCCCCATCATGCTCCAGCACACCAATCTGCGGATTACAGATTTGGAGCGTCCGGTGACTCAGATTAATTTCCTTGACTCTTATCCTGATTTTACCCAGGATGTGACGGATGTGTCAAGGCAGGGGAAAATCGTGGAAAAAGAAATCACGGACCAGAATAATGTAATATGGCTGGTGAGGATTCGCCCGTATTTTGACCATACCCATACTTCAAAAGGCGTTCTGGTCTCTATGTTTGATATCACCAAGCGTCTGGAGGCGGCAAAGTTTGACTTGAAGCACCTGACGGACAGCGTGCCGGGCGGCGTACTCCGTCTGCGGTTTGAGGAGTTTCTGTTAATTGAATATGCGAATGACAGTTTTTTTGACCTGATTGGCTATACGGCAGAAGAAATGCGTCTGGATTTGCACAACCGCTTTGACCAGCTTTTACATGGTTCGGACTGGGTAGAACTGAAGGATGAAATCCGGCAGGCTGTATCCGGAGGCGGGCTTGTGAAGGCTGAATGCCGTCTGTGGCAAAAGGACGGAAGGAGCCGGTGGTGTTCCCTCCAGGCCGTGGCATTCCGGCAGGAACGCCACATTGAGATGCAGTGTATTGTCACGGACATCTCCCTGATTAAGGACTATGAAGAACAGCTGAAAAAGGAACGGGATTACTATAACAAACTGTACCAGAATGTGGTCTGCGGTATTGTACAATATGAAATTGAGGACAATACCCTGCGCTGCTATAATGCCAACAGCGAGGCAATCCAGATGCTGGGATATGAGTCCATGGAGGAATTCCGTAGGCAGACTGCGCAGACCCTTCCGGAGGTAACTGTTTCAGAGGATGCAGATTACATAAAGCGTACCCTTCTGTCCTTAAAGGAGGAGGGGGAGTGCGCAAGCTTTGAACACCGGGTCTGTACAAAGAATCAGGGAATCCGCTGGGTGACAGGGGTTGCGAAGGTAGTCCTCACACCGGACGGTAAAAAGCTGATTCAGAGCACCTTTATGGATACAACTGCCAGAAAGCGCGCCCTGGAGCAGGTGGAGGCGGAACGGGACCGGTATGACCGGCTCTACAAGGTTCTTTATAATACAGCTGTCTGCGGAATCGTCCAGGTGGATATCAGGAGCAATAAAATCCTCAGCATTAACCGTATTGCACTGCATATTCTGGACGAGGCCAGCGAGACGGATATTGAAAGGCGGCTTTTTGACGGAAACCCCAGGGACAGCCACAGGAAGAGCCTGGCCACAGTCGGCACATTTATGCAGTCTCTCGGAAAGGTGGGCGAGCAGAGGGAGGTTCGTTTTAATTTAATTAAAAGAGACGGGGCCCAGATTATCATTGAGGGTACTGCCAATTGGATTATGGAGGATAAGGAATCCAGCATAATCCAGTTTACTTTCCTGGATGTGACGGAACGTGAACGTCTGAAAGAGGCGCAGCTAGAGCTGGCGGTTGCCATCCAGTCCAATGCGGCCAAGACCAGCTTTCTCTCAAAGATGAGCCATGAAATCCGTACGCCGATGAACGGAATTATGGGAATGATTGATATTACAAGGCTGAATCTGGAGGATAAGGAAAAAATTTTGGATTGTCTGGATAAAATGAAGCTTTCCATGCAGCACCTTCAGATGCTGGTTAATGATGTACTGGATATGTCAAAGATTGAGAGCGGGAAGATGGAGTGCAGGGAGGCGGTGTTTGACCTGCGCCAGATGCTGGAGGAGGTTCTTTCCGAATACAGTTTTTCCGCTTCCAAAAGCGGTGTGGGGCTGACCCGCGCCATCAGTATCCAGCATCAGCATGTAATATCAGACCCTGTTTTTTTGCGGGAGATTCTGGGGAACCTGCTGAGCAATGCCATAAAATTCACCCCGTCCATGGGCATGGTGGTCCTGGTAGCGGAGGAGGCGCCTTCGGAGGAACAGGCAGCATACACATTCCGGGTAAGAGATTCCGGCTGCGGTATCAGCCGTGAAAGCCAGCAGGTTATTTTTGAGGCGTTTGAGCAGGGGGATGGAGAAGGTTCCGGTAAACTGCCGGGCACAGGACTGGGTCTGGCCATCTGCAAGAATCTGGTGGAGCTTTTAGGCGGAACCCTGCAGGTGGAGAGCCAGCTGGGCAGCGGCTCAGAGTTTTTCTTTACAATTCCCATGAAATTTGCCGTGAGTGAGGAGGTTCCGGCCCGAAACGGTACGGAGACAAAACAGGGCGCTGATGCGTTTAAAGAGAGCCGTATCCTGCTGGCAGAGGACAATGACCTGAATGCAGAGATTGCCCAGACCCTGCTTGGCAGTTACGGCTTTCAGGTGGAACGGGCGGTAAACGGAAAGGAGGCCCTGAAGTGTTTTTTGCGGAAAGAGGAAGGATATTATGACCTGATTCTCATGGACATCCAGATGCCGGTGATGGACGGGCTGACAGCCGCCAGAAAAATCAGGGAAAGCAAAAAGCCGGGCTCTCTTAAGATTCCCATTGTGGCCATGAGCGCCAACGCATTCCAGGAGGATGTGGAGCGCTCCCTGAACGCCGGAATGAACGCCCATACCACCAAGCCGATTGAGATTGAGAAGCTGGTGGAGCTGCTGAGTGCTTATTTATAATGCCTGTCAAGTACCGTAAAACGGGTTTGGGAGGGACGGGGTATCATACACAGGAGGAACAGATATGCGAAAGGAATTATTGCACCGGTTCATTGTATTGACAGCCGCAGTCATTCTGTTGAATTCCAGCGCTTTCCCGGCCCTGGCGGGAGATGGGACAAAAAGCCGTGTTCTTACGGTTGCCTTTCCGGACAGTCCCGGAATCAATGAAGTTTACGAGGATGGCACATACGGGGGCAGCACCTATGACTGGCTCCATGAGATAGCCAAATATACCGGCTGGAAGTACGAATTTGTTACCGGCAGCGCAACGGAACTTCTGAACGGTATGTGCAGCGGTCAGTATGACCTTATGGGGGGCATGTTCTATCTGGACGGATACGATGAGATTTATAATTATCCCAAATATCCCATGGGCGCCAATTATTCCCTGCTCATGTACCGGAAGGACGATAAAAGTATCAAAAGCTTTGATTATACCACGTTAAACGGTAAGAGAATCGGAGTATTTAAAAATGCCGTAAGCAAGATTGACAGGCTGAATAAGTATTTGAGCTTTAACCATATCCGGTGTGAACTGGTGTACTATGATACGGTGGATACATATGAGCAATGTCTGGATAACCGGGAAGTAGATTTGCTGTATGGAAATGACGTATTCATGAATGAGAATTATAATGTGGCGGCAAAAATCGAGGCGGACCCATATTATATTGTTACCGCCCATGACGAGCCGGAGCTGTGCACACAGTTATCCGAGGCCATGGACACTATTTATTCGGCCAATCCTGACTTTGCCGTGGAGCTTTACGAAACCTATTTTCCGGCAAAGTATATCAATACCATTAACTTCAGCCCGCAGGAGCAGGCCTTTATCCGCCGGAGCGGACCCGTCCGGGTAGCAGTGGCCAGGCAGGTTTATCCTGTGTTTTATGTAAAGAAGGGGACGGCTGCCGGAATTGTTCCGGACTGCCTTGCATTGATTTCCCAGCGGACCGGGCTTTCCTTTGAATATGTGTATGCGGATTCCTATGGGGAATTGGAGACGCTTGTGAAGAATGGGGAAGCCGATATGATTGGCTGTTATCTGGGAAATGAACACAGCGCAGACACGGACGGATTGGCATGCACCGCGCCCCTGGTGTCCCTGGATTCCAGCCTGATACGAAACAAACATGCGGATATGACCCAGGACGGCCTTGTCATGGCTCTGCCGGAAGGAATGGAGCTGGAACCCATAGGTGAGAACGGGACAATCCGGTATTATGGGAAGTATAAGGACTGCCTTAAGGCCATTAACAAAGGGGAGGCGGATTATACGTTCATGCCCGCCTCGGCCCTGGAATATTTCTATGCAAAAGATTACTATGCAAACGTGGCGATACTGGCAGACACCTCCAGAAAGGAGCAGGTGTCCTTTGCCGTACCAAGACCGGTAAACGTACCCCTGTACTCAGTGCTGAGCAAGGCAATCGGAAACCTGACGGATGAGGAAACCAGCGGTGTTGTTTCCAGGAATCTTCTTCCGACCCCGGTGGCCCCTGTTACGTTCCGCTCATTGCTGTACACAAATCCGCTATTGGTAATTTCCGTATCCATCGGATTTGTGGTACTGGCCGCGGCTGTGATTCTGCTGCTTAGTTTCTTTAATATGAAGACCCGCATCATGCGTGTCAGGCTGGAAAAGGCGGAGGAGACAAGCCGGGCCAAATCAGATTTTCTCTCCCGCATGTCCCATGAAATACGGACTCCCATGAATGCTATTATCGGTCTGACCAATCTGGCCATGATGACAGGGGAGGCCACGCCTGTGATTCAGGAGGACCTGAATAAGATTGACACCTCGGCCAAATTTTTACTGTCCCTGCTCAACGATGTGCTGGATATGTCCAAGATAGACAGCCGGAAAATGAAGCTGGCAGCAGCTCCCTTCCATATAGATGAGGTGGTGGGGCAGCTTAAGGACATATTTTTGCTCCAGGCGGAGCAGAAGCAGATTGAACTGGTATTTGTATGTGATGTGCAGGATACCATGTATGTAGGGGACTGTCTGCGGCTGAACCAGATTCTGACAAACCTGCTTTCAAATGCTCATAAGTTTACTGAGACAAAGGGGCGGATTATATTGACCATCCGGGAGCTGGAACGGCAGGGAGAGGAAGCGAGCCTCCGTTTTTCTGTCCGGGACAATGGCGCGGGTATCAGCCAGGAGGACCAGGAGCGTATTTTCCTGTCCTTTGAACAGGCCATGAACCGGAATCCCAACACCCCGGGAACAGGTCTGGGCCTGTCCATCAGCCGCAGCCTGGTGGAGCTTATGGGAGGACAGCTGACGGTGAAGAGCAGACCAAAAGAAGGTTCAGAGTTTTATTTTACAATCAGGCTTCCTGTGTTCAGCGGAACACTGGAGGGGGAGAGGCTGCTGCCGGGACATAAGACTGCCCCGCTGGCAGGTCTGCGTGTCCTTTTGGCGGAAGACAATGACATCAATGCAGAGATAGCGATGGAACTTCTCGGAATGGAGCAGGTAGAGACGGAGCGGGCGGCAGACGGAGCAGAGGCGGTGGAAATGTTCAGCCTGCATCCGGCCGGGTATTATGATTTGATACTCATGGATGTCAACATGCCTGTCATGGACGGCCTTCAGGCTGCTTTTAAAATCCGGGCCATGGACCGTGATGACGCTGCCCTGGTTCCTATAGTGGCTATGACGGCAAACACCTTCCAGGAGGACAGGGAGAAGGCGCGGGAAGCAGGGATGACTGGTTTCCTGCCCAAGCCCTTTGACGCAGCGCAGCTGTATGAAGAGCTTGGGAAGATAGCGGACAAAGGAAAAAAGACTGGTTTTTAGGGCAAAGGTACGTCCTTAACCGGCTTCGGTAAGCAGTGTTTCATAGTCCTGCTGGGGCATGGGGCGGTAGAATACATAACCCTGGACATAATCGCAGCCAATCCGTTTCAGGTATTCTACCTGCTCCATGGACTCGATTCCCTCAGCCACAGTGCGTATATCAAACTTTTTCACCAGTGTGACAATGCTCTCCACCAGGGCCATATCCCTGCTCCGGTCCGGGCCTTCATCGAAGAAAAAGCTGTCGATTTTCAACACATCAATGGGAAGATTCTTCAGCAATCCCAGTGAAGAGTAGCCTTTGCCGAAGTCATCAATTGAGCAGGAGAAGCCTGCTTTCTTAAGCCTGGACACTGTCTGCAGAAGCAGGGCAGAGTTGTCAAAGGCAATGGATTCGGTGAATTCAATTTCAAGAAGCTCCGGGGGTATATCATACTGGTCGCGGATACTTACATACCGGTCGACAAAGTTCAGGTCGTAAAATTGAAGCCGGGACACGTTGACCGACACGGGAAGGGCCTGCCTGCCTGAATCCAGCAGGCTGCGGAGCCATCGGCAGACCTCCTCATAGACATACTGGTCCAGTCTGTCAATCATATACTTTCTCTCAAATACAGGGATGAAACGGTCCGGAGGGATGACAGTGCCGGCCTGGGACTGCCAGCGGACCAGGGCCTCGGCGCAGCCGATTTTACCAGTTGAGAGGTCCACCTTGGGTTGGTAGTAGACTGTGAATTCCCTGTTCTCAAGGGCTGTCAGCATCCTGTTTTCAATATTCTTTTCTTCCCACAGATGGCTTCGTATACTCTCATCATAGTACGCATAATTCTGCCTGTCCCCTGTCTTGACTGTTTTTCTGGCAAAATTCGCCCGGTCCAGAAGGCCGTCGATTTTCAATGCCTCTATGACATCCTCCACGCAGCAGATACCGCAGTTGGTGGGGAGCAGCTGGCCGTCGTGGGCCGTATGCATAAAACGGAGGATTTCCAGGTCTGCCGCTGCCTGGCGGGCAGCTATCTCGCTTTTATCCTTATAATGAAGCAGCAGAACAAAATTATCTGCGGATACCCGGCCGCATAACTCATGCTCGCGAAGTTCCTTTTGCAGAATTTTTCCGTATTGGGCCAGCAGAAGGTCGCCGTAGTCATATCCAAACACATCGTTAATATATTTAAAGTCTGAGAAATCCGTATAAACAAGGGCGAATTTCTCCGGCCGGCTGTCCAGAAGCTGCTGGGCCTTTTCCTTGAAAGCCCCAATCAGATAGACTCCGGTCAGGGCATCCCGCCGGGTTAAATCGTTCAGCTGCTCATTACGGACTTCAAGCTTCAGCAGATTTTGGGAGTTGGCCCAGAATATGAAGACCCAGGTAAGGGACATGATTCCCACCATGACCAGGCAGCCTGTCAGCAGGAACCGCATCTGCCGGGCTGAGTAGGCGTCCGCAGAAAAAACAGTGTGGTTAGCCTGCTCAAAGAAATCTTCGCTGAGGGAAAGGAGTCTGGCGCTGTCAACAGACCCGCTGCGGTAGGCAGAGATTTCCGTCCTGATTTGACTCCACATCAGCTCCAGCTTTGCAAGGTCCCGCTGGTAAGACTGGTCTTTAAGGGACGGCAGTCCGTATCTGGCCTCCCCGCCCTGGAGTTCCAGAAGAATGCCGTCCAGATACTCAATCAGCTCGTCGTCAGGCCGTCCGGAAAGCTCCAATTTTATGAGCCTCTGGCTGGCACCGCGGACAATGCCCACGTAGTTAATGAGCCTGCCATTGGTCTGGGTCTGGATTACCGTGTGAATTGTGAAACCGCCGAAAAGGAAAAGTAAAAAAAACAGAGAAATCAGTCCGCCCCTAAAAAATCGCTTCATATGGATTGCCTTTTACAGCCTTGGCTGCCTTTCTGGGTTCATCGTTCCTGCCGCATCATCAGTTCGTAATCATATCAATAGCTCAATTGTACCAAAATACATCTTTTATTGCAATGACAGACGCCAATTTGATACGGTTTTGTAATTTGTTACCGGACGCCATGGGACGGAACCGGTATTGCATGTCTGTATAAAGTGTGATACAATCAAAACAGTATCCTATATGAACAGGGTTACGTTTTTCGTTTCTCCGCGCATCAGAGCCAGCATATCAAAACTAACAATTTTACCTTTCATACAGGAGGATAAGGATGAAAAAGGACGAAGGACTTACCGAACTGATTTATGAGTATTATGAATCCCGTATCCTCTTTGGCTATTACAGGTATGGCGAACAGCTTGTATCGTTGTCACAGATTTGCAGTACCTTCCAGGTGGGCCGGAATACGGTTCTGGCTGCCCTGAAAAAACTGGAGGAAAAGGGTTATATTGTAACAGAGGAACGGAAGGTGGCCAGGATAACGTATCAGGGCACGGATGAGATTTTTTTGGAAAATACTGCAAAATATTTTGTGCCCCGAAAGGAGGGCATTCTGGATTTTTCCCTTGCAGGCAAGCTGCTGCTTTTGCCAATGTGGGAAGCCGGGCTTCATAATCCGGAACCGGATACCATCAGGCCGGATACCGGCAGGCCTGACATCATGTCAACGCCCATAAGTCTTTATTTTGACGTTCTCCGCACCTTTCACAATGATTTACTTATGAATCTCTACTGGCAATGCCTGCGTTATCTCAGCTTTCTTTACCCCAAAAGAAAATCAGATAAAGTTGACAGCACGGCGGAGGAGTTATCACCGCATGGTACGGTGGATGAACTGAACCGCAATTTTGATTACCTCTATACGAATGTTCAGAAACAAGTGCTGGATTTCATTGATTCAGCAAGTAAGAAGTATCATATGGAACAGGTGGGGCAGATTCCCTTTAAGTGGACGGTTTACAGGCAGCGTCCCCAGGTGCGCTATACCCTGGCCTCCATTATTATCCGCGAGGTTCTGTGGGAACGCTGCCCTGTGGGCAGCTACCTTCCCTCCCTGCCCAGGATGGCAGAACAGTACCAGGTATCCTTAAGCACGGTCCGCCGTACACTGGCTGTCCTGCAGTCTCTGGGCGTGACCAGGACCTATATGGGAATCGGAACAAAGGTATGTCTGGAACCTGTGGATTTTAAGGTGCTGAATACACCTGAAATTAAAGAAAACCTGCGGCTGCATGGGGAAGGACTGCAGCTTCTGGCCCTGACTGTCCGCGGCGTGACCTTATATACGCTGGAATCAGTGACAGAGCAAAAGCGCAGGGAGCTATGGGCGGAAATAACAAAGCTTCAGGGAAAAACCAGCAGCATCCTTTGTATGGACGTGCTTTTAAGCTTTATTTCCAGCGAATGTCCTTCCGGAATCATACGGGAATGTTATGGGAAGTTAAGGGAATTGGTGGTATGGGGTTACATATTGTCCGCAGTATTGATGGAGAACGGACAATTGGATTTCCGCTTTGAAGATACCATGATACAAATGAAAATGGATTTACAGGCCGGCCATCTGACCGCGTTTGCAGACCAGTGGAAGACCCTGATAGAGAGCAGAATGAACTTTTTTAATTCAAAGTTTCCTCTTACGGAGTGAAAGCAGGATACTGGGTCCAATCTGCCGTGTACTGAGGAGAAGGTATGAGGGAATATAAAAAGCGTTCCATTCTTATTTTAACAAGTGTTATTTGTCTATTGGTGCTCAGTACTGTGTTTATGCTCTCTCTGCTCCATCGCATTACGGATAAAATGGACCAGGGTTCCAACGAGAGGATGCTTGATTCCACTCGGATGATACAGAGCAGCATACGCAGGCAGTTCCGCAATGATGAGGAACGGCTCAACTCCTTTGCCGGTCTCTATGCACTCAGGGGCGGCTCCACTGAGTCAGTGACTATCCTTGCCAATTATGCGGATGCAACAGATTTTTACCGTTTCTTTTATATGGATTTGACCGGTACCGGCGTGGACAGCAATGGGGAGCCGGTGAATACCGGTTCCCTGCCCTTTGAGGAAACCGCGCTGTCCAAAGGGCAGTACGGCTATTCGGATGCCTACATAGGAGACAGCGGGCGTCTTCAGATTACCTTCCAGGCTCCTGTCTGGCTGGAAGACCGGCAGATTGGCGCGCTGTATGCGGATAAGCCACTTTCAAGCTATAAGGACCCCTCTCTTTTTACATTTGTCGACGACACGGGTTTTGCATTTATAGTGGATGGCAATGGCGCCTGGATTATTGAAAGCACGGGTTCAGAGTCGGATAATGTCTACGAATTTCTGGTGGAAAATGAAAATGGACCCAGGGCCGTGGAGACGCTGCGGGAGCTGATGCTTAACAAAAAGGCCGGAACCATGCAAATCCGGTTTCACGGCCAGGACAGTCTTTTGTGCTTTCTTCCAAAGGGAAATTCCTACAACTGGTATCTTCTCTCCGTCATGCCAAAGAGTGTTCTGCAGCAGGAGTCCTCCGAAATCATAAATATGGTAATCATTACGTTTGCAGAGCTGGCAGGCGCCCTGCTTTTGATTACGGCCCTTCTTCTCAGCAGGGAAAGCATGAAAGGACGGGAACAGGGGAGGATTTACCGGGAACGCCTGTTCCAGAATATCTCCTCAAATATTGATTTTGCATTCCTCCTCTATGCGCCTTCCAGCCAGCAGGTGGAAATGGTCTCAGATAATATCCGGGTACTTTATGATACGGAACCGGACCAGGTCATATCCAGGCCGGAGATTCTCTTTGAACAGTGCGGGGTACCGGCGGATGACAAGGACCGGGCTGCATTTTTCCGGGGAAGTCTTAAGGAAAAGGTCCGGAAAGAGTACAGGACAGGCACGGAAGACGAACTTCAGCGGTGGACAGAAGTGCATTTTCTCCCGGCGGATGACGGGCAGTATCTGGCTGTTCTGCGGGACACCACAAGAGAGCACCATATGCGGGCCGATTTGGCGGATGCTCTCCGGCAGTCCCAGGAAAATAACCGGGCCAGGACCACGTTCTTTTCATCCATGTCCCATGATATCCGAACCCCGATGAACGGAATTATAGGCATGACTGCCATTGCTCAGGCCAATCTTGACAACCGGGCAAAGGTGGAGGATTGTCTGAATAAAATATCCGTTGCCTCAGAACACCTTCTGGACCTTATTAATGAAGTGCTTGACATGTCCCGGATAGAGAGCGGAAAATTCAGCTTAAAATACGAACCAGTGAATCTGCCGGAACTGATTTCCAATGTATTGCTCCTCATTAAGCCGGATTTGGTAAAAAAAGGACACTCCATGCAGGTAAAATCTTCTGTGCTGGATTACGATATTGTCATGGGTGATGCGCTGCATATGCAGAAGATTCTGATGAATCTTTTATCTAATGCCATCAAGTACACGCCGGAGGGCGGTGAGATATCCATTCATCTCCGGGAATGTAAACGGGATGACGGGCGTATTGATATTATCTTCCAGGTGGAGGACAACGGTATTGGCATGGAGCCTGACTTTGTAAAGCGAATTTTCAGTCCCTTTGAACGGGCGGAGGACAACCGCTTAACCAAGATTGTGGGCACTGGCCTGGGAATGGCCATCACAAAAAATATTGTGGATATCATGGGTGGTACCATTCGGGTGCAGAGTACGCCTGGCAACGGCTCAAAATTTACCGTAATCCTGCCCATGTCTCTGTGTGATACCAGCAGCCAGGAGGCGGAGTATCTGGCAGGCCATACGGTTCTTGTGGTGGATGACAGTCCGGATACCTGCGAAGGCATACAAATCATGCTGGAGGAGGTGGGCGTGCATGTGGACTGGTCTCTGAGCGGCCGGAAGGCAGTGGAAGCAGCATGCAGGGCCCATGAGGCGGGAAAGGACTATTTTGCGGTCATTGTGGACTGGAAGATGCCGGAAATGGATGGAGTGGAGACCACGCGCCGTATCCGGGGCAGTCTTGGAGCAGACATCCCCATTATCCTGCTGTCCGCATACAATTGGGAAGAGGTGGAACAGGAGGCCCTGGAGGCTGGTATCAACGGTTTCCTGACAAAACCCATATTCCGTTCGGAGCTGGTGCAGAAGCTGCGGTTTTACATCATGGGCCCCTCTGTGAGAACCCAGGAAGCTTCCTGCCACATGCCCTGTAACCAGTTTGACGGACTGCGTATCCTGGTGGCTGAGGACAATGAGCTTAACCGTGAAATTGCCGTGGAGCTGTTAGGTGCTGCGGGAATCCGGGCGGACACCGTGGAAAATGGTCTTCAGGCAGTCCGGAAAATGGAACAGGAGGAGGCCGGACATTATGATTTGGTTTTAATGGATATCCGTATGCCGGTGATGGATGGGCTGGAGGCTACCGGAAATATCCGCAAACTTCCGGACATGAGAAAAGCAGGCGTTCCTATTATTGCCATGACAGCGGATGCCTTTGAGGAGGATATACAGAAATGCAGAAATGCCGGTATGGACGGTTATATATCCAAGCCCATTGACATCAATAAAATGTTTGAGATTATCCGGCTGTATTATAAGAAGGAAAACGAGGAACAGAGGACGTAAATATGAGGGGAAAAAAAACAATAGCTTGTGCCTGTCTGATGGGTATTCTGCTTTTAAGCGGATGTGCAGGAAATAACAGGGAACCCAAGGTATATATAGACGAAAATGAACCGGAGATTGTCATTTCCCTGTTTGCCCAGGGGGATATACTGGCAGGGGCATTAAATGATTGCTGTGCCAACATCATCAATCCCAGGTATAACAGCAATATCATTGTGTACAGCGATTATGCAGACTTCTTTGAAGAAGAAGGCCTCTCTTACCGCGAGCTTTTGCTAAAACGCATGGAAAGCGGGATGCCGGATGACCTTTATATCATAACCGCAGAGGACGTACTGGAGTTTGACAGGAGGGGGTATATATATGATTTATCGGAACTCACATGTATTGACAACCTGTCCGAGGATGCTTTGCAGCAAAGCATCTGCAACGGGAAGGTGTTTTCGGTTCCCTTGTCTTACACCAGCTTTGGGCTGATTTGGAATGTGGACATGCTTCATCAGTACGGCCTGGAGGTGCCGGGGAATCTGAAAGAATTCCAGACTGTCTGTGAAACCCTGAAGCAGAATGGAATTCTTCCCTATGGGGGAAACCGGGACTTCGGCATCAGTGTACCGGTTATGTGTGCGGGACTGGGCCCTCTGTACCAGAATCCGCAGAGTGAGAAACTTGTGGAAGAGCTGGCCAACGGTAAAACGCCGGTGAGCACCTATATGAGGGACGGTTTCCAGTTCCTTCAGACCATGATTGACAGCGGATATCTGGATGTGGAACAGACCCTTGCCACCCTGCCTGGCACAGATGAGGAAATATCCTTTTTTTCGGAAGGGAACTGTGCATGTATCAGCTCTATCTGCCGGGCAAAGGCATTTGCCCACGATTATCCCTTTGAGGTGGAGATGACGGCCCTGCCGGTGCTGCCCCGGGGCGCTGTCTGCGTGGTGGGTGCGGACCTGAGATTATCTGTAAATCCAAAGTCGGAACATCTAAATGAGGCAGTGATGATAGTTGAGAATCTGTGCACCAGGGAAATGCTGGATGGTCTGGCGGAACAGCTGGGCAAGGTTTCTTCTGCACAGGGAAATAAAGCCGCTACCCTGCCCCAGGCGGACCGGCTTGTCTCCTGCCTGTCAGTCAGCCGCCAGGTCCCTAATCAGGATTTTTCCCTGCATTTTAATACCTGGAATACCATTAAGGAGCTCAGTGTGAAACTCTGTGAGGGCGCCGGTGTGGACCAGGTATGCAGGGAATATGATGAACTCCAGTTAAACGAAATCGCTCTGTATGGCGGGAAGGAATAGATGATTTCTTACACAGGCACTGCGGGACAGAATGGGAGGTTATTATGCAAAAAAGAATGTTTCCTGTTATCTTGACAATAGCGCTGCTGGTATCAAGTCTGGTATCCTATTTCTACATTTATAACCTCCAGGGAAATGCCAAGGTGATTAATTATGCAGGTGTGGTGCGGGGCGCTACCCAGCGCCTGGTAAAGCAGGAACTGAATCATCAGCCCAATGACCCTCTGATTGACAAAATAGAGGGCATTCTGGAAAATCTGCAGACAGGCCAGGGTGATTACGGGCTTTCACGGCTGGACAGCGATGCGTTCCAGGAGCTGATTGTCCGGATGCAGGAGGAATGGGCAAAGCTGAAGGAAGAAATATACACGGTACGTACGGGAGAAGGCGGGGCCGCCCTGTTTGCGGACAGCGAAACCTTTTTTGAGCTGGCGGACCGGACTGTGGCTGCCGCGGAACAATTTTCCGAAAAAAGCGTCCGTTCTGCTGCCAGAAGCCTGTTTATCCTGAACTGTGCATTTATCCTTCTGACTGTCCTGTTCTATGTATACAGTGCCAAACAGGCAAAGCGCCAGAAGGAGCTGGAGAAGGCTGAGGATGAAAACAGGAGGAGAAGGGAACGTCTGTCCCAGCTGGAGGATAGCCTGCGGGCGCCTATGAATGATATCTCCGAACTGATGTATATTTCCGACATTGAAAATTATGATTTGCTTTTTCTGAATCAGGCAGGCATGGAATGTTTTCACGTGGATTCCCTGGAAGGCAAGAAGTGTTACCGTGTTCTGCAGGGAAAGGATGCGCCCTGTGATTTCTGCACCAGCCCGCTGCTGCGGGAGGGTGAAAATTACACATGGGAATATACAAATCCCATAACCGGGCGCCACTATATATTAAAGGACCGTCTGCTTGAGTGGGACCGCCGGCCGGCCAGAATGGAAATTGCCTTTGACACAACGGAGTCTGAGCGGGAAAAGCTTCTGCTTAAATTCACGCTGGAGGCTGAAAAAATGGTTACGGACTGCGTGGGCATGCTGTACCGGCAGAATGATATTGTCCAGACAACCATCCAGGTGCTGGAAAAAATAGGAAGCTTTCTCCGGGCGGACCGCACCTACATTGTGGATATCAGGGATGAGAGGATGTACAACAGCCAGGAATGGTGTGCTGAGGGCATTGCACCCCACAAGGGGCAGATTCAGGGCCTTCCGGTTTCAATGATAGAGCGGTGGATTCCTTACTTCAAACAGAAGGAATGCATCATAATACAGGACCTGGAGCAGTTTGGCGATACCGGTCAGATGGAATACAGGCTCCTGCAGGAGCAGTCCATTACCAGCCTTGTGGCTGCGCCTCTTGAGAGGGACGGGATGCTTCTGGGTTATCTGGCGGTTGATAATCCGCCTGCCGGCCAGATTATGAATATTGCGTCCCTGTTGCAGACCCTGTGCTATTTCCTGCTGATTGCCCGTGACAAGGCTGAAAGCCAGAGGCAGCTCTCGCATTTAAGCTATTTTGATACGCTGACCTCCTTTTATAACAGGAACCGGTATATTGAAGACACCAATGCCCTGGCCAGTGCAGAACAGGCGGTGGGAATCGTTTATCTGGATGTAAACGGCCTGAAGGATATCAATGACCAGTATGGTCATGAATTCGGTGATACGGTTCTGGTGGAGTGTGCAAAAAGGATGAAGGAAGTGTTTGCGGGGGCTGATTTTTACCGAATCGGCGGCGATGAGTTTGTAATCATTTGTCCGGGCATAAAGAAGGAAATATTTAACAGCAGACTGCGTGGATTAAAGGCCCGGTTCCGGGATGATTCGCATTACCAGGCAGCCATAGGAGCCCAGTGGGCGGAGTCTGCCGTTAACCTGAAACAGATTATTGCAAAAGCAGATGCCAGGATGTACGAGGACAAAAAGGAATTTTACCGCCTTCATCCCGCGTCGCAGCGTTACCGGCATCACAGTGATGAAATCCTGCACCTTGCGGACCCGGACATCCTGAAACAGGAGATTGAACAGAATCACTTTGAGGTATATCTGCAGCCTAAGATTTCCTCGTCCGACCGCACGGCGGTGGGGGCAGAGGCGCTGATTCGTTACCGATCCAAATCAGATACCCTGGTGCTCCCCGGAAATTTCCTTCCGCTGCTGGAGGAAATTGAGTCCATCAGCCTGATTGATTTTTATGTATTCCGGTTTGTCTGCGCAAAGCTGAAGGACTGGATTGACCAGGGAAAGCAGGCATTTCCTGTTTCCGTCAACTTTTCTGTCTCATCTCTGATGCAGCCCTCCTTTGTGGAGCAGCTCACAGCCATATGCCGGACCTATGACATCTCGCCCTGTTATATGGAGATAGAAGTCACGGAACGGGTGCATGATGCGGAGGGACTTGATATAAAGCTGCTTATTTCAAAATTGCACCAGGCGGGATTTGCGGTTGCTATTGATGATTTCGGAACTGAGTATGCCAACCTTGCGCTTTTGTCGGAGATTGATTTTGATGTTCTGAAGCTGGATAAGAGCATGATTGATAACATTGCCCTTAATCCTAAGACAAAGACCATTGTAGGGCTTATATCCGGGGTCTGCCATAATCTGGGAATCAATATGGTGGCTGAGGGAATTGAGACAGAGGAACAGTTTCTGGCTCTGCGCTCCTGCGGCGTGGATTTGGCTCAGGGATTTCTGTTCAGTAAGCCCATATCCGCGCAGGAGTATGAAACACGGTTTTTAAATCCGGATATGGAGAAGCAGTAAGGCGGAAGCCATCCATATCAGGCCCTGGAAGACTATTTCTTCCAGGGCCTTTTTGGGTACAGAAAAAATACTGAGGGCAGATGACCGGGATACATTTCCAAACAGGCTCTAGGCCTTATCGCCCACATTCTGCATCCGCTGAATGCTCTGCACCACTGCGTCCATCACAACGCCCCGGAACTTCCCTTCCTCCAGAGTATGTACGCCGGCTATGGTGCCGCCGCCGGGGGAACACACCCGGTCCTTAAGGATACCCGGATGGGTATTTGTGTTCAGCACCATTTTGCCGGCCCCAATCAGGCACTGAGCCGCCAGGCTCAGCGCCATCTCCCGGCTGAGTCCCATCTCCACGCCTCCGTCAGCCAGTGACTCAATAAAAAGGTAGGCAAATGCAGGGCCGCAGCCGCTGATTCCGGTCAAGGGGTCGATTAATGATTCCGGCAATACGTAGCTGATGCCGATGACATCGAAAAGTGATTTGGCCAGTGCTTCTGTCTGGGATGTGCAGCGGGCGCCAAGGGCTATTCCTGCGGCTCCTTCCATTACCAGCATAGGGGTGTTGGGCATTACGCGCACCACCGCCGCATTTTGGATGTATTCTTCTAAGAAGGAGAGCTGCACCCCGCCCATGATTGAGATTACCGTCTGTTCCGGCCGGAAGAGACTGCCTGTTCCGGAGAGTGTTTCCCTGGCGTCCTGGGGGCGGACCGACAAAAATACTATATCTGCCGCTGATACCAAATCCTCATAGGCGTGGTCCGAAGGCAAGAGGATGTTTGTGTGGTAACGGTTTTGCAGGTCCGCCAGACGTGATTCGTTTACATCATACAGCAGGATGTGTTCCGGTGAAACGGCTCCGGAACGGATAAGGCCGCTGAAGATTGCCTCGCACATCTGGCCTGCGCCGATAAAGGCAATTCGTTTCTGAATAGCTTGACTCATGATAACTCCTCCGTTTTTGAAATAATACTATAATTTTATTTCATTTTATATTCAAGCGGATACAAAGTCAAGGAGACTGACATTAAAAAACAATTCTTGTGAAAAGTGTACAAAATAGACAATATAAAATTGATATATACATAAAAAATGGGATTATATATAAGATTTGTCTTGTAAACATTATCTTTGTGTGGTACTCTTATGGCGTGGACAAAAGCTGATATGGGGTGGGGAAATGAAACTGAATCATTCTTTTGTCAAAATAAAAATTTTAGTGGAGGTAAAATAATGGAAGAGAATTTAATCATTGACGGCTGCGCGTTTACGGAGACCGAATTTACCGGTGTTACCCAGGATGTTCTGCATTCCAAAATGGACGCGTTCTTTCTGACCATTCCCGGGGAGGGGGATGGGTATGTTGCCAGCACCAGGAGCATCGGCAGGATTTATAATATGCTGGACAACCCGAAATACGGCCTCATGATTGCAAAGTCTGTAGCCGATATTTATAAAGCAAAGGAAGAGGGTAAAAAAGCGCTTATTTTAGCGTTCCAGAATCCTAACTCCATAGAGAATTCCCTGGAACAGCTCCGTGTTTTTTATGAACTGGGCGTAAGGGTGATTCAGATGACGTATAACGATGCTAACTTTATAGGAACAGGCTGCTGTGAATCCCAGGACGGCGGACTCACTGATTTTGGCAAACGGGTCCTTAAAATGATGAACCGCCTCGGCATGCTGCCTGACCTGTCCCATGTGGGCAAAAAGACCACAATGGACATCATACGCCTGAGTGAGAAACCAGTGGCGGTTACACATGCCGGTGTTTATAACATTACCCCCAGCGTGCGTACCAAGACCGATGAGGAAATGCTGGCCATCAAGGCAAACGGCGGCGTCATGGGTATTTCGCCATGGGCTCCCCTGATTTGGAAAAAGGAGAAGGGCTGCCGTCCGGATGTGGGGGATTATGTGGACCATGTGGATTACGTTGTGAATCTCATAGGCATTGACCATGTGTCATTCGGTGCTGATAACACATTGGACGGAAATAAGGATGACAAGGGAACCGCGGACCAGGCCGTGCTTTATCCCGCTGTGGTGGGAGCGTATAACAGCTGCGTGGGCACCCGGTCCGATGAACGCCATGCCAAGGGATTTGAGGGCTGCTGGCAGCTGGAAAATGTCATTGCAGAGATGCAGCGCCGCGGTTACTCGGACGGGGATATTGCAAAGCTGACCGGAGGGAACCTGCTGCGTGTACTGAAGGCAAACTGGAGCTGACATACCATAAGATACGTATCATAACAGACATATTATAACCGACGCATCACAACGAATAAGATTGATTAAGGAGCAATTATGCAAAAGAGTGATTCGATACATACCAATGGCGGGGCTGCGGTGAAAACGCGCAAACCCATAAAAGTACCGCATGTCTATGTTATTATCTGCGCTATCATTTTGTTTGTGGCTGTCTGTACCTGGTTTGTTCCGCCGGGACAGTTTGATACCCAGACCATGGAGGTAGAGGGAGTCAGCCGTACCATCGTTATTCCCGGCACCTTCCATACACTTGAGGAAAAACATCCGGCCGGACTGGTGACGGTCCTGAGCTCCCTTCACAGGGGACTTGTCAGCGGCGCGGAAGTTACCATGCTCATATTCCTTGTTAACGGCGCTTTCAGTATGGTGCTTAAGACCGGAGCATTTAATGCATTTCTGGGTTCGCTGCTGCGAAGGTTCTCATCCAGGGCAAAGCTGGTAATCCCGGTATTTTTCCTGACCTTTGCCGTCCTTTCCTCCACCTTTGGCATGTGGAATGAGTATAACGGATTAATTCCGGTGTTTATGGGCCTTGGGGTTGCGTTGGGCTATGATGCCCTGGCCGGATTCGCCATACTGGAGCTGGGCAAGGGCATCGGCTGGTCTGCGGCCACGCTCAATCCCTTCTCGGTACCTGTATCCCAGGGAATCGCAGGCGTTCCCATATTCTCCGGCATGGGAATCCGCGTTGTGTCCTTTGTGATTTTCAGTACACTGGGAATCGCTTATATCTTCTACTATGGCCAGAAGGTGAGCAAAAATCCCTCCAAGAGCCTTATTCTGGGGGACAGGCTGGACATCAACTTTAACCGTGAGGAAATTATTAACACCAAGACCACCAAAAAGCAGATGTTGATTCTTCTGGAAATACTGGTTTCACTGGTGGCTATATTTTACGGGTCCCTGAAATTAGGCTGGAGCAATGCGGAGCTGGCCGGCATCTTTGTTCTGATGGGCGTGTTTGCAGGCGCGGTCAGCGGATGGGGTCCCAGCAAGATGGCTGAAGAATTTCTTCAGGGTGCATCCACAGTTGTCATGGGCGCTCTGGTGGTGGGTTTTGCAAAGGCAATCCTGGTTATCCTGCAGGGAGCCATGATTATTGATACAATCGTGTTTTACGCCTCCCAGGTACTGCAGGGAATGCCTCCAATCATTGCAGCCCAGGGAATGCTGCTTTTACAGACACTGATTAACTTCTTTATTCCATCCTCCACCGGACAGGCCGCGACTGTGATTCCCATTCTGGCGCCGCTGGGAGATTTGCTGGGTGTCAGCCGTCAGGTGACCTGCCTTGCGTTCCAGTTTGGCGACGGCTTCTCCAATATTTTGTGGCCCACATGCTCCCTTGCCATTTCCATTGGCATCAGTGGAATTCCCATGCACAAGTGGTGGAAGTTTTTCCTGCCGTTGTTCGGCATCCTGTATATAGCGCAGACATTGATTTTGTCGGCAGCTGTTTTGATGGGGATATGATAAAACGCCTGTTTTTCTTAAAAAAAGAAAGACAAGACTCCAGCGATTATCCTTTTTGCTAAAATTTGCAGTCAGATACTGTCGGAGTTTCCGGAAATATGGTAAGATAGCTTAGAGCGTGTCTGAACATTCATTCCCGCCATCCGGCGGAACGTAATGTCAGGACACGCTCCGGGCCTGCGGACGTGGCTGTGGCGGCGGGCCTTTTTGGTTCGCCGGGCCGCAATGAAGATTCCTGCACGGCATTATCACTCAACGAATTCTAGTAAGAGGTTGCATATGGTTGGAGAAAAGATTAGAAAATTAAGAAAAGAAAAAAAACTGACGCTGAAGGATATTGCGGAGGCCACAGGACTTTCCATTGGTTATATTTCCCAGCTGGAACGGGGAGCTGTTGAGCCGTCGCTGGCGTCCCTGCGCAAGGTGAGCGAGTTTCTGGGGGTTTCGCCGTATTTGCTGGTGGACCAGTCAGAACATCATCCTGCCATGGTAAAGAGCGACCAGCGGCCGATTATTAAGTTTCCCAAAAGTGAGATTTTTTACGAGATTGTTTCGCCTATGTCAGCACCGGAATATACTCCGGCGTCCATGGTGATTCAATTCCAGATTGAGCCGGGCGGCCATGACTCTGAAGAATTTCTGACCCACCCTTCGGAGGAAATTGTCATCCTGCTGCAGGGGGAAGTGGATATGCTGCTGGGAGAGATAAGTTATCACCTGAACGCTGGTGATTCACTGGTGGTGAAGCCGAATATGCCTCACCGGACCATAAATACAGGAGAAACTCCTGCAATCGGCTTTTGCGTGATGACGCCCATGGGCTGGACGGCATGACGCATATCGGAACATTCCCGCCATCTGGCGGAATGCAATGTTCAGGCATGCTCCGGAGCCTCCTTCGGCGGTTTTTGAGGGAACTATATGAAAAGCAACTCTTCTCTGCGCAGGCTGCTTCCCTTTGCCGCCTATTTTAATATCTGTTTCTTTTGGGGGACGGCCGGCGTGGCAAATAAACTGTCCTCCAGTGTGCTTCATCCGTTTTTTGCCGGCAGTCTCCGTTTTTTGATTGCGTCGGTTCTGATGGCGCTGTGGGAGGCCGGCAGGCGGAAATCCCTTGCCATTAGTTTTCATGATGGAATAATCCTGACAGTGGGAAGCGTACTCATGTATTTCCTGAATACACTGCTGCTGCTGTTTGCCTCCCAACGTGTGGATGCAGGGATAAGCACGGTCATGGTAAGCCTGATTCCCATTACGATTCTGCTGGTGGACTCCCTTGCGGTCCGCAGACTGTGCGTGAGCTGGGTAGGGATAATTGGGATTATCGGAGGATTTATGGGGATAGCCATTGTGGTGGTGGGCAGTATCACCGGCGGAAATGCCGACCCCATAGGTATCGCATTGCTGCTGCTGGCGGATTTGGTGTGGTCGGTGGGAACCGTCTATCTGAAATACCAGAAAATCAGCGCAACGGTGCAGGTACAGATTTTTTACCAGTCCGCCATTCCTGCGCTCCTGTTTTTTCTCTGCGCCGCATTGACCGGAAACCTGGATTTGGGGGAGCTGTCATGGCGGGGCGCTCTTCCGATGGCCTATATGGGGATTGCTGATTCCATTGTGGGTCTGACATCCTACCTGTATCTGCTCCGCCGATGGAAAACCTCTGTTGTTTCCACCTATGCCTATATCAATCCGGTAGTTGGAATTCTGCTGAGCGCCCTGCTCCTGTCCGAGCGTATAACCATGGCAAAGACGGCAGGCATGCTGGTTATCCTGGCTTCTGTATTTATAATTCAGAGAGAGGACTGGCTGCGGGGGCTTTTGCTGCGAAAAGCGAAACGGGTGGCTGATTAAGGGGCATATTGCTTTATGGTTTCTTATGCTTTGCCATATGATAGATAATGACGGATGTCAGCAGCATGGCAAATGCAATCAGCCCGCCTGCGGCCAGGATTAGCTGGCCGCTGTTCCGGCCGGTTTTTGGAAGGCGTTCCAGTTCATTCCGGGCCAATGGCGGAATGATTTCAGGTGTTTCAACCGGTATGTCGGCACCGGTTGTATCACCGGGGCTGTCTGTATTGACCCAAAAGTTTCTCTGCCCGTAGTAATAACTGCTGTGTCCCCACAAGCTTCCCTCCGGGTCCCGATAAGTCATGTCGAACTGAATTGTATTTTCATCCAGATGTTCTATCTGGCCAAAGGGTTCTTCTGCTCCGGGATAACTCCATAGACAGATGGCTCCCTGTTCCGGCATGGAAATCCGGGGCATGGAGTCTGCGTCCGTGTATTTTATCTCGGATTCATGGTCCTCCAGAAAACTTTGTCCGTCATAAATAGCTGTCAGCTCATCCATGGAAATCCAGCCAATGACAGCGCCCTCTTCCCACCCGTAATCCTCTGTTGGCTGTCCGTTTTCATCCTTCCGGTATTGGACAATACCCCATGCTTCTTTGCCCTTGGGGCAGGAGAGGGAAACATAAAAGACGGGGCCGTTTCCGATGTATTCCAAAACCTGCCCGCTGCCCGGTTCTTCCATTACAGTCACATATCCTCCGGGGCCGTTGGCATAATACCGGCGGCCCACATAATCATAGTCCCTGTCGCGTTCAAATAATTCCGGGTCATTGGGGGTCCAAATCATATCACCAAAAACCGTTATACCGGAAAGCATGCATAAGAATAGGGACAGTATCAGAACACGCAGTACCATTGAACGCTGTTTGTTTCTTTCCATCATTTATCGCCCTCCCATTATTTCCTGCTGTTTCATTTTTTCCTTTTTATATCTACAGCAATTTGTTTACCGCCAAGCCTGCAATAAAGGAAAACAGGTTTGCCCCTATGGAGAACATCCAGGGATGCCGGATGTTTCTTGCCGCTGCTTTGTAGCAAAACGCTTCTGCGATTACAGCTGAAAGCTCTGCTGCGGCAGTGACAAAGACCAGGCCCCGGCCTCCGTGGGCACGGTACATATAGTGAATAAAAACAACTGCCGGATTGGTCAGCACATTCACAAGGCCAATCAGAATCATATCCCATCTGTTCCTGATTCCAGCGGTCCAGGCGAGTGCCTCCTCCAGAACAATGGTAAATCCCAGGGATACGGCCAAAACACGGACAATCCGCATACCAATCATGTCTGCTTCACCTGCCTTAACCCCCACCCTAACAATAAAAGGGACATGACCGCCATCAGCGCCATTCCCACAGGAGATGAGGCTGCACCGGAGTTCAGCCCTCTTTGTGCATTTCCTCCAAAGCCCTCCAGATATACCGGACAAAAGCCTATAAACAGTCCAAAGGTGAGAAGTCCGAAACTGAATCCCTTTGCCCCTGGAAATACCTGGGAGACAGACCACAGCGTCATGGGCATGGACATATTCCAGCAAAATACGGCCAGTATGGCGGCAGCCGGGCTGTCCAGACAGAGAAAACCCACCGCAGCAGCGGACATGGAACGGAAAGCAGCTGTTTGAATGCCGGTTTTATCTGAGAGGAAACCTCCTGCTATTTTTCCGGACACCACGGCTCCGGCCAGAAGCCAGGCGCTTCCGGCAGTATTCCCTTTCCATGGGAAGTCCTGCACCATTCCGGAATAGGAGCGCAGGATAACCGCTCCAAAAAAACATAATGCAGCCAGCATATGGCGGAGGGGAATGCCATCATAGGAAACAGGGGCATTGCCGGAGCATTTCCATATTTTGCATGACCTTGCGCGGCAGCGGATAACTGCCATGGACAGTATGAGGGAAATTCCAATCAGAACAGCAGTGCTGCCGGCCGGCCTGTCCGGTGCTCTCCCCAGAAGACTGCCCAGAAAAATGCCGAGGGCGCCGGGAGCCACGAATATTCCCAGGGGAGCGGCCCTTTTCCCGCTGTGGTTCAGTACATCAATGCCGCCGCCCACATGAAAACATGCATTTCCTGTGCCGGCCAGGATACAGGCTGCTGCCGGCTGTCCCCCGCCAATTCCCAGTATCAGTCCGGCCAGCACGCCCAGACAGCCTGCGGCCGCCACGAAACTGTTGCGGTTCAGACGGTCGGCTCCGGCGCCGATTGGCATCTGCAGGGCAAAGGCGCAGAAATTATATACCAGCACCCAGAGATACCAGTCCTGTTTTCCGATTACACAGGCATAAACCAGGTAAGCGCAGGCCAAATCCACCAACATGTGCGCCGTCGCATATACTCCTGTCATCCTTTTCCCCTCCCCTTTCCTTTATGTCCATTTTACCACGTCCATTGGTGAATATCTTTACGAATTTCCTAATAATTCTGTGCACATAAAGAAAAAACAGAATATTGTCAGCGGTTGTTTCTGTACGATTCCTGTTTTTTTGTTATAATGGTTACAGGATATATGGATTGCGGAATGCAAAATAGCAGTAAAGAAGGTGGACAGTTTGGCGAAACGTACGACATTGGCTGATGTGGCAAAGGTGGCCGGGGATTACGCTGAAAAGAATACATTGTTTCAGATTCAGTGCCACAGCTATTCTTATGAGTGGTACAGGAACGGGTAATGCCGGCGGTGGTGGTGAATGGCAATCTGGAGTGTTTTATGGATAATCACCAGAGGGAGTCAGGCTATCTGTTTTAAATACTGTATTCTATAATCATACTTAAGATAACGATAACGTTATGCTAAAATATAATCATTTATTTTATGGAGGGAAAATCATGAACGAGAGAAATGGAGAAAACTGGTGCTTTTGGGAGGAGATGGAGGCTGAGGAGGCAGGTCCTGGTGTGGTGCGCCGGGTTCTGGCTTTTTGTGATGAGATGATGTGTGTGGAAAATACCTTTAAGGCAGGGGCAATCGGTGCATTGCATCATCACCCCCACACACAGATTACATACATTGCAAAGGGCCGTTTCCTGTTTACAATTGGAAACGAAACCCATGAGGTGAAACAGGGAGATACGCTTTTGAAGCAGGATGATATCATACATGGCTGCAAGTGTCTGGAAGATGGTGTTCTGGTAGACATTTTTAATCCGATGCGGGAAGATTTTTTGAAATAGGGCAGGGAACATCCGGACCAGATACGCCGGATGTGATTTTCGGCAGCAGGAAGAATGGGATTAAGGAACGTTTTGAACCTTATGATGCAACCGACAGCAGCACCGGCCGTAATGGCTGGTGCTGTTTTTCGGGTGCGCCCGGCGGAGTGCATCTTCTGCTGGATTTTGTATCGTGCTGTATGACGCTTATATGATACTGCGGTATCCGGCAGACGTGTTCTGTAAGAAACCATGCCGTATGGAATCCATACTATATTTTCTTGTCCGGTTTTGATATAATAGATTAAATATACATGATTATGTTTATTTTGATTGGGAGGATGTCCGGTTTCCGGATGAGGAGGATGTGTTGAATATAGCAGCTGTCCGGGGCGCGGATACGCCATTTAATAGGCATCGGAATGAACGTTCAGCCGGATATATCTGTACCTATCCCTGATGAAAGCGGGGCAGCAGTCAGAGGGTGTCAGAATGATACAGAAAGAGTTGTTCCATACAGAGAACAAGGAGGTATCGAATGAAAAACAATAAGTTGTTTCAGACGAACCTGTTAGTCAGCAGCATACTGGTTGTGGGCTTTATCCTTACGGCATTTTTCAGCTACCGCGCCAATTACCGGGCGTCATTGGAAAGCATAGAACAAGTATCCTCCCTGACAGCGGAGGGAATCTATTATCAGATGACGGCAATGCTTACTAAGCCGGTGAACATTTCGCTTACAATGGCCCATGACAGCCTTCTGGCGGACCATCTTCTTGGGGAGAACAGCCATCTGGATGATTCAGACTACGTGGAGACTACAAAAACATATCTGAGAACATATCAGAGGAAATATGGTTTTGATTCCGTGTTCCTGATATCCACAGCATCCGGCCGCTACTATAATTTTAATGGACTTGACCGCGTAATGGAGGAGGGGGACCCGGAGAATGTATGGTACTACGAACTTCTGGGCAATGATTTGGAGTATTCCCTTAACGTGGATAATGACCAGGTAGAGGGGGCGGATAACAGGATAACTGTTTTTGTAAACTGCAAGGTCACTGCACCGGACGGGGCTGTGATTGGCGTTGTGGGAGTCGGTATCCAGATTGATTATCTGGAGGAACTTCTGCAGGAATATGAGGACAGCTACGGCAACAGGGCCAGCCTGGTCAATCAGGATGGATTTATAGAGATATCCACGACCTATAACGGGTATGAAAAAAAGGACTGGTTTGAGGTATATGGCCAGGGGGGTATACGGGAACAGGTACTTGGTTTTCAGGAGTCTGACAACAGTATGGAGTTCTGGACGAATTCCGGCCCAAAGGAAGGGAAGAGAAGCTTCATTGTAGAACGGTATATTCCGGAATTGTCCTGGTATCTGCTTGTGGAACAGGATACCGGTCCAATCGTGGAGGCCATGAACCGGCAGCTTTATCAGACCGGTTTCATACTGACCGTGGTTATACTCACGGTACTGATTGTCATTACCGCTGTAATCCGCAAGTACAGCAGTCAGGTGACAGAGCTGGTGGAGGAGCGGCAGGCGCTTTTTAAAAAGGCAACGGAACAGCTCTATGAAAGTATCTATGAACTGAATCTGACGAAGAACTGTTATGTGGGAAAGCAGACAGAGGAGTATTTTGCAAGCCTGGGGGCCGGAGGACTTCCCTTTGACCAGGGACTGCGTGTTATTGCCCAGAAACAGATTAAAGAGGAGTTCCGGGAGGGATATGTTTCCATGTTTACCCCGGAAAATGCCATCCGGGAATATGAGGCTGGAAATGGCCATCTGCAGTACGATTTTATGATTTCCCAGAACGGGGAGGATTATCATTGGATTCGTGTGGAAACCTTCCTGTTCTACTCAGAGGAGGACAGTTCCGTCCACATGTTCTCCTATCGGAGAAATATCGACGCGGAAAAGAAACGGGAATGGCAGGCCACAATTGACGAGATGACAAAGCTGCTCTCAAAAAAGGCCACAGAGCGGCTGATTGACAAACAGCTTTCTGAAAATCCGGATGGGATGTATGGTTTTTTTATTTTTGATATTGATGAATTTAAACTGGTAAATGACCGGTATGGCCATTCCTTTGGAGATTTCTGTATCTGCAGTTTTTCGGATATCCTGCAAAAGCATTTCAGGAGAGGGGATATTCTCGGCAGGATTGGCGGAGACGAATTTGCTGCCTTCATTCAGGTACCGGATATTGAAGGCGTGGAGGAAAAGGCAGAGACTCTTTCCGCTGCCCTCCATACGCTGATTGTGAGAGGAGAAATTAGCTGCAATATCACGGCCAGCATCGGTATTGCCTTATACCCAAGGGACGGAAGAAGCTTTGAAGAGCTGTACCAGAAGGCGGATGGCGCCCTTTATGAGACAAAACTGAGGGGAAAGGACGGGTTTACCATTGTGTCTTAGAAAGGCTGCGCGGGTCATGGCAGCGTCCTGCTGTGTGTTACAGAGAAAGGTCTTCCGTGATTTTTGGAGAATCATGGAAGACCTTTCGGGTTTAAGCATTTAATACATCCAGCAGCTTATTACGGCCAGATACCTCTCAGCTTTTTCGTATCTATGACCTTTTTAACGGCTATGAGATAAGCTGCCCTGCGCAGGGAAACCTTATGCGTCCTGGCAGTTTCCCATACATCGGAGAAAGCAGCCGCCATCTTCTCCTCCAGGGTTTTATTCACTTTATCTTCTGTCCACCACATTTCCTGGATATTCTGCACCCATTCAAAATAGGAGACAACAACACCGCCTGCATTGGCCAGGATATCAGGTACGATGAGGATGCCCTTATCGTGCAGGACGGCGTCGGCTTCCATGGAAACAGGACCATTGGCAGCTTCCACGATGTACCGGGCGCGGATGGTTTCCAGATTGGTACGGTTAATCTGGTTCTCCAGGGCAGCGGGAATCAGGAAGGTGACGGGAAGCGCAAGCAGCTGCTCATTGGTCAGGAAGGCCACGGAGCTGTTTTCAGACGCATATTCCTTAAGCAATGCACCGCATTTGCAGAATTCCAGCATTTCGGTTATGGGAAGGCCATCTTCGCAGTATACGCCGCCGGAAACATCGCTGATAGCCTGAATGCGGACACCGGATTCATGCAGAAGACGGGCAGTGGTGCTTCCCACATTTCCAAAACCCTGTATGGCGGCGGTGCAGGATGAAATATCCAGGTCCAGGGCATGAATCAGGTTATGTACGGTAAACATCACGCCCCTTCCTGTGGCTTCCTTACGGCCGACGGCCCCGCCCAGTTCCAGGGGCTTTCCTGTGACAACACCTGGTATGCAGTGGCCGTTGAGCATACTGTAAGTGTCCATAATCCAGCCCATGACCGTGGGATTGGTCCCTACGTCCGGCGCCGGTATATCCTGCTGCGGACCAATAATGGGAGCTATCATGGAAGTATAACGCCGTGTGAGCCTGCGAAGCTCATGTATGCTCAGGCTGGAGGGGTCCACCCTGATGCCGCCTTTTCCTCCCCCAAAGGGAATGTCAACTACCGCGGATTTGAAGGTCATCCAGGCGGCTAATGCTTTTACTTCATTGATGTTGACATCCTGGTGGTAGCGGATTCCGCCTTTGGCAGGTCCCCGAGATGTGGAGTGCTGTACACGGTAGCCTTCAAAAACCTGGATGGAGCCATCGTCCATCTCAATGGGGATGGCTACCTTAAGCTCCCTCTCAGGGTAGGCCAGGGCGATATAATCATCCCTCTCATACCCGCATGCTTTCGCACAATCCTCGATAATCTGGAGCACATCCTGATAAGGGTCATATGTGTCCGACATTAGTATCCTCCTTTCGTGGTGAAAACAGAAATGTAAAATGTAAAATTTCAGATTTTATACAAATTATATTCTGATAAATTATGTTTGTCAAGTCTAAAATACAAAAATCTAGGTTGACAAACGCCCGGTATTGGATTATTATAAATTTACAAACTAAAATTTTAGATATCAGTAAGCGAGGAACATGTTTAATAAAGTAAAATACAGCAGCTTGAATGAGCTGATATATGAAGAGATTAAGGCGAAAATCATTAATAACGAACTCAGGCCCAATGAGAAGCTGGATGTGGATTTTCTGAGCAGTTCTTTGGGAGTCAGCCGTACCCCGGTCACCAATGCCCTGAAATCCCTGAATAAGGATGGGTATGTCATCATTAATCCCAGAAGCGGGAGTTATGTGCGGGAGCTGAGTAAGGAGGAACTACGCTGCATTTTCAATTTCCGAGAGGCGTTGGAGAGCCAGGTCATACGGGAGGTCATAGGGATTACGGACGTGGAGGTGCTTGACGGCTTCGGGGATGAATTCCGGAAACTGCTGGATATTGAGCCTGAAGGCGGACTGGATGCAAAGAAGCGTCTGGTGGAGGATTTTTTTGACATAGAAATGAGATTCCATGAATATCTGATTGACCTGTGTCCGAAAATCATTGGAGATGAAATCAAGAACCTGATTGATTTGACGAAACGGATTCGTATACTCCACATTACATATAATGTGAACAGTGCTCCGCTGGAGAAATTTCATTATGAAATCAGGATACACTGTGCGCTGATTGATGCCTTAAGACAGCAGCAGCTGGATAAGTGCATTGAGCTGATTGTCCAGGACATCCGCAATACAAAGAAAGAAATCATGGATTGCTTTGATGCGATTAACTAAATAAAATTACAAAAATGTAAATATGCATGTGACAGGATTTACATTTTTGTTTTTGCACTATGTGAAATTTTAGATTTAACATTTCAAGGAGGTAAAGGTAGGTATGAGTAATGTATTCTATGCAAATCTGGACAAGAAGTACAAGAGTGTGGAACGGGCAGAGGGGTCCTGGGTGTATGACACGGACGGAAAAAAATATCTGGACTGTGCTGCCGGAATAGCGGTTACCAACATCGGGCAGGGCATAAAGGAAGTTATCGATGCCATGTATGAGCAGGCTTCCAATGTTTCCTATGTGTATGGGGGAACGTTTACAAGCGAGGCAAAGGAGCGCCTGTCCCAGCAGATTATTGAGTTGTCGCCTGAAGGAATGGATAAGGTATTTTTCTGCTCCGGAGGCTCAGAGGCAGTTGAATCCATGGGCAAGATTGCAAGGCAGTATCAGGTAGAGGCGGGAAGACCGGGAAAATATAAAATCATCAGCCGTTGGCAGAGCTACCATGGAAATACAATTGCCACCCTGACCTACGGAGGAAGACCGTCCTGGAGAGAGACGTATGACAATTATCTGATGAAGATGCCTCACATTGCACAGTGCAACTGCTACCGCTGTCCATACGGACTGTCCTATCCGGAATGCGGGCTTCCTTGTGCGGAGGAGCTGGAGCGCATTATTAAATACGAAGGACCGGATACGGTGGCGGCATTTCTGATAGAACCCATTGTGGGAACCACATCCTGCGCTACCATGCCCCCGGTGGAATACATGAAGCGAATCCGTGAAATCTGTGATAAATACAATGTGCTGTTCTGTGTGGACGAAGTCATTACCGGCTTTGGAAGAACCGGAAAGAATTTTGCAATGGACCATTTTGGCGTTGTGCCGGATTTAATCAGCGTGGCCAAAGGCCTGGGCGGCGGATATGTTCCCATAGGAGCCGTTATTGCCCATAAGAAGGTGGTGGATGCGTTTGAGAAGGGCAGCAGGAATCTGATACATAGCTTTACCTTTGCAGGGAATCCACTGGTCTGCGCAGGAGCCAGCGCCGTGCTTTCCTATACCGTGAATAACAACCTGGTGGAGAGGGCTGCAAAGGAAGGGGAGGTTTTCCTGGGGAAATTAAAGGATGCCCTGGGCGATTCACCGGTGATTGGAGATATACGAGGCGTCGGAATGCTGATTGGCGTTGAGCTGGTGAAGGACCGGGAGAAGAAGGAACCCTTTGACCCTGGGAAGAATGTGTCCGGTTTTATTGCGGGCTATTGTTTTGACCATGGGCTGCTAATCAGTTCAGGGGTAACAGGGACCGCAGACGGCATATCAGGGGAAGCGCTGCAGATTTCCCCGCCCTTGATTCTGGATGAGGATGAGATGGACTTTGCAGTGGATATCCTGAAAACGGCTGTGCTGGAGGCGGAGCGCAGGTTTCTGTAACGTAAGGAGGAGCGTATATGAAAAAGTTCCATTTTGACCTGATAGTTTCTTCCATTGTACTGGTGGCAATGACTGTGGTAATCCTGATACAAATTGTGTTCCGTCTTATGGGCAGGCCTTTGTCGTGGACCGAGGAAGTGGCCCGGTGGATGCTTGTGTGGGCTACCTTTGCGGGCTCCAGCTATGCTTTTAAGAACGGCGGCCTGATTCGGGTGGACTTCTTTGTAAAAAAGCTGTTTAAGAAAAGAGGCAGAAGGATTACGGATATTGCCGCCATGGTGTTCATGACCGCATATTTTGTCCTGCTGGGGGTATCTGCGGCTACTTATATGCAGATGACAATTAATAAAGGCCAGACTTATCCGATTACAAAGGTACCTTATGCAATCACACTCATCTCCCTGATATACTGTGGCTTGTCCTGCTGCATTTTTGCAGTGAAAGAGGGGTGGAAGGCATACCGCTGTGAAGATACACAAGAGAAAGGAGGGAATGTGTAAATGTCCTCTTTGACCGTTACTATTATTTTGTTTTCCCTTCTTTTGCTTTTACTGTTCCTGAATGTTCCGCTGGTTGTCTCCATAGGTCTGCCTACAGCCCTTGTAATGCTTGGCAGCGGGATGAAGGTGGCAACACTGGCCCAGAGAACCTATGCGTCGGTTGATTCCTTTACCCTTATGGCTATCCCGTTCTTTATGCTGGCCGGAAAGCTGATGGAGGTTGGGGGAATGTCCAAACGGATTGTGCGTCTGGCCGATTGCCTGGTGGGATGGATGGCAGGAGGCCTGGCCCATGTAATTGTGGTGGCCTCTGCATTTTTTGGCGCGCTGTCCGGCTCTGCCGCTGCAACCACGGCAGCCATTGGCTCCACACTGATTCCCGAGATGAAAAAACGCGGTTATCCTGCAGATTTTGTGGCAGGCATCCAGGCGGTTGCCGGCGCTCTGGGAGTCATCATCCCGCCCAGCATTACCATGATTATGTACGGGGTCTGCTCGTCCACATCCATTGGCAAGCTGTTTATGGCCGGAATTGTTCCGGGAATTGTGCTGGCCCTTTTCCTGATGGTGACAATTGCGTACCAGGCCAAGAAGCGGAAAATCAGGCAGATGAATACATTTACCATGAAGGAATTGGGAGCGGCATTTTTAGATGCAATACCGGCGCTGCTGGTGCCAACCATTATTCTGGGCGGCATTTACGGAGGAATCTTCACCCCGACGGAAGCAGGTGCAGTGGCAGCTACCTACGGATTTTTAGCGGGCGCGTTCTGGTATAAGGAAATAAATCTGGAAAACATCGGAAGCATTATGGGAGGCGCCATTGTGAACACGGTTCTTGTCATGATAGTGGTAGGCGCATCAGGCGCATTCAGCTGGCTGCTTACCAGCTCCGGCGTATCCAGCCTTCTGGGGAAAGGCATCAGCTCCATTGCCAGCAATAAGTATATCTTCCTGCTGGTAGCAAATCTGATATTTATCTTTATTGGCATGTTCATAGAATCCGTGGCAGGTATTCTGATAGTTACTCCTATATTGCTGCCCATTGCCACTTCCCTGGGAGTAGACCCGGTTCACTTTGGGATTATCATGGTGGTAAATCTGGCGCTGGGGCTTACGACGCCGCCGGTAGGAGAAAACCAATATATTGCAGCAGCCATTGCAGAGGTTCCTTTTGAGGAGGAGGTCAAGGCGTCCATCCCGTTCCTGATTGCGGGTTTTGCGGCCCTTGCAGTCATTACATATGTGGAACCGCTTTCTCTCTGGCTTCCGGGTATCTTGGGAATGTAACTATGCAGCTGGTAATGTAACTGTGTGGCAACTGTTTAATGTATAACTAGAAGGAGGATTAAGGTTTGAAAAAACAATTGATTTCGATGGTTCTTATGGCTGCAATGACAGTATCCATGATGACGGGCTGCGGTTCGTCTGATGGAAAAAAGGCAGAGGAACCATCCTCTGGGAATCAACAAGCTGCAGAGGCAATGACAGGGGATGAGGGAAAAGCTGCTGAAGGAGGTGCGGATTATTCGTATCACTGGAAACTGGCAACCACGGAGAGCAGTGATTACTACATGACCCAGCTCTCCCAGGAATTCCTGGATATTGTGGAGGAAAAGACAGGCGGCAAGGTGACCGGCGAAGTCTTTGCCTCAGGACAGCTGGGAGGTCTGGTGGATGCGCTGGAAGGCCTGGAAATGGGAAATATTGATATAGTCATGGATGGTGTCAGCTCCCTGAGCGCTGTAAACGATATATTTAACGTGTGGTGTCTTCCGTTCCTGTATGACAACAAGGAACATCAGTACAGGTTCTGGGACAACCATTTTGATGAGGTATCGGATATGGTGGCGGAGCAAAGCGGCTTCCGTCTGGTGTCTGTCATTGACGGCATGAACCGGGAACTGGCATGTACGGTTCCGGTTGAATCCCTGGAGGACCTGAAGGGACTGAAAATACGTGTACCGAATATTCCGGGCTACGTGAGAATCTGGGAATGTCTTGGCGCGGCGCCCATACCAATGTCACTGAGCGAGGTATACACATCCATTCAGACCGGGGTGGTGCAGGGGCAGGAAAATGATATTGCCCTGACGCTGAGCCTGAAGTTCTATGAAGTGGCGCCTTACTGTGTCATGACGGACCACGTTGCCTATGAAGGCTCCTTCTATTTTAATGAGGAAGAGTACCAGTCCTATCCGGATGAACTGAAACAAATCATCCAGGAGGCCGGAGAGGAAATCAAGTTAAAGAGCCGCAGCATGATAAAAGAACAGGAAGCGGAGTGCATGAAGCAGATTGAGGACATGGGTGTCACCATATGCCGCCCGGATCTGGAGGAGTTTAAGAAAGCAACAGCTGTCATGTACGATGAGTATGATATGTGCGCGCCCATCATTGAGCTGGTGGATAAGGCAAGGAACGAATAGGATACGTGTATATAGAGTCCGTGAGCTTACGGGCTCTATATTTAACAGAAACTCTTTGAACGGAGGGATAAGTGATGGGGAGAGATTTTTACATTGGCTGTGTTGCGGATGATTTTACGGGAGCCGGTGATGTGGCGTCCTTTTTTGTAAAAGCAGGGCTGGTGACTGTCCTTTACAACGGAGTTCCGGAAGAGGGACAGACCGTGAGGGAGGGAACCCAGGCCGTGGTGATTGCATTGAAATCCAGGACCCAGGACAGGGGCAAGGCGGTTGCTGATTCCCTGCGGGCATTCCGGTGGCTGCTGCAGGAGGGAGCCAGGAAACTGTATTTCAAATACTGTTCCACCTTTGACTCCACCAAAGAGGGGAATATCGGGCCGGTGGCGGATGCCGTGATGGAGGAATTTAATTATCCCTATACAATTCTGTGTCCCGCGCTTCCGGTCAATGGAAGGACGGTACGGGGAGGAAAGCTTTATGTCAACGGTGTCCTTTTGGAGGAAAGCTCCATGCGCAGCCATCCCCTGACACCCATGGAGGAGTCGGAGATTAGCCGGCTCATTGAAATGCAGAGCCGCTATAAGGGAATCAGCATGGCAGGAAAGACCAGGGAACAGTGGAAGCGGGAGCAGGAGAATCTGTGCAGGCAGGAGGGCCATTGCTATCTTATACCGGATTATTATGAGGAGTCCCATGGAGAGGCGATTGCACGGGAGTTTGGCCATATTGCTTTTTACACCGGTGGTTCCGGGTTGGCAGAGCATGTGGGAAGGCTGATGGCGGAAACAGCTGCGGCGGACCGGAGAGAAGGCTTGGACGGGAGCGGGGATGAACTTAGAGGGAAGAAAGCTGATGGAAAGGATGAAGCGTGCTATATAGAGGAAACATGCATCAGACAGGAATCCTTACTGCTGGCGGGAAGCTGTTCCGAGGCAACATTGAGGCAGATTGACAGTTATAAGGAGAAGAATTATCCGTGCTACCGGATAGAGGCCGGGCGCGTCCTTGCAGGTGAGGAGACAGCAGAGCACATATGGGGCTTTGTGGAAATGCATCGGGGAGAGAATGTGCTGGTGTACAGCTCGGACCGTCCGGAGCAGGTGCGAAAGATTCAGGCAGAGGGCAGGGAAAGAGTTTCCTCTATGCTGGAACAGCTGGCAGCAGAGCTGGCAGCAAGGGCGGCTGCCAGCGGGTACCGCAGGATTATCGTGGCAGGAGGGGAGACCTCAGGCGCAGTCATCCAGCGTTTGGGGTATCAGGGGTTCTGGATAGGACGCAGCATTGCCCCAGGAGTGCCGGTGATGATTCCGCTGGAGGATACCACTATGCGCCTGGTACTGAAATCAGGAAATTTTGGCCAGGATGATTTCTTTAGCCGGGCAGTAAATGAGTTGGAGGGATAATTATGGATATTAACACAGAACGTCAGTTGGAGACAGCCGTGGAGATTGCCCATTCTTTGTTTGCCAGGGGCAGAGTGAGCGGTTCAACTGCAAACATCAGCATCAGGTCGGGAGATTTTATCTATATTTCCGGCAGCGGCACCAGCTTTGGAACCCTGGAAAAGGAACAGTTTTCCACGCTTACGCTGGATGGGGCTTATGTGGAGGGGGTAAAGCCCAGCAAGGAGTATCCGCTTCACGCCATGATTTACCGTCACAGGCCGGAGATGACAGGGGTGGTACATACACATGGTTTTTACTCAGTCCTCTGGTCCTGCCTGGAACATGAAAAGGAGACAGATGTGATACCGTCCTACACGCCGTATCTTAAAATGAAGGTGGGGACCGTAGGGATGATTCCCTATGCAAAGCCGGGAAGCCAGGAGCTTTTCCGGTACATGGAAGAACGGATAATGGACAGTGACGCCTATCTTCTGAAACAGCACGGCCCTGTAGTGGCAGGCAAGACGGTTCTGGATGCCTTTTACGGATTGGAGGAACTGGAGGAAAGCGCAAGGACAGCCTGGTATCTGAGGGGAGAACATGTTCCGGAATGCTGATGGCCGGATTCCCTGAAGGGGAACCGGGAGGAAGGCAGTCGCCTGGGAGGGCGGGAACCATACGGATATTCCCGCCCCAGGCGCGCCTGATTATGAAATACCTATTTCTTTCCGTAAAGGATTCCCAGCCCATTTAAAAGCCATGGGGCGCGGACATAGGCAGGAATGCAGGAAAGCTGTTCCGTGTGCGGTTCATAGTGAACTTCGCTAATCCCTTCCCTGCGCAGCTGTTCTGCAAATTCCTGCATATCCCCATAGACGGCATGCTGTTCAAAGAGGTCGTGGAACGCGAAAACACCGCCTTTTTTCACTACACGGAGCGCTTCACGGACAACCAGGCGTTTATCGGGCTGGGTTTTTACCTCATGGAAAACAAAGTTGCTGACAGCAGCATCAAAGTGCCCCGCTTCAAATGGAAGCCCGGAGGCATCGCCCTGCAGAAAGCAGATGGGTCCGGCCTGCTCCAGCCTGGCGTTCTCTTCGCATTGTTCCCTGGCGTAATTCCATTCCCTGCCCCAATAATCAATTCCCGTGAACGCGGCATCAGGCCATGTCTTTGCACACCGGATTGTCAGGGCTCCGGAGCCGCAGCCGATGTCCAGCAGCCTTCCTTTGCCGTTCCATGAAAGCTTTGAGAGCAGGTATTGGTGAATCTGTCCCATGACCCCTCCGCCTTCAAAGGAAAAGGCCCTTCTGCAGAGCTGCATATAGACGGTCATTCCGCCCATGAGAAGGAAGAGAAGGAAGGCGAATATGGATATAATCCGGCTTTTCCAGATAAGGACGGCTGCCAGGGCGGTCGCCAGGGTGAGGCCGGTGATACCCCACAAAACCTGCATCATTGTTTTGGGAATCCAGTTCCCATAGTTTGGTGTCTGATGTTTCATACTATTTCTTACCTCCTGCTTGGTTGTTTTATCCGGTCTGTACATAACAGCGGATATGTTTTGTTATGCAAAAGCCCGAAGGCGTCTGCCTCCGGGCTTTATAATACATCTTTTAAATTGTGAACCAGACTGTTGAAACCTCCGTCTGCATAGTGAGCCATTACATTATTTAAGAAAAAGGCCTGTTCCATTGTCTCTGCTCCTTTCAGTATGTCCATGGCGGATGCAATGCGGATTTGCACCAGCATCCGGATTACGTCCGCCCGGGGCTGCCTGCCGATGGCAGCTGCAAAGGCATCATTAAAATATGAGACCATGGTGTCAAACAGCCGGCAGGGGAAATCTTCACGGCTGCTTCCCTGGGATTTTTCCATTAAGACCAGCATTTCCCTGCGGTGCTTCAGCAGGAAATCCATAGTCATAAGGTCGTTCCCACTGAAGCTGGAGGGATTTGACAGCTCTCTTTCACACAGCTGGCTGGTCAGGCCGTTAAGCATTTGAATGACAGGGTCAACAATGGCGCAGAAAAGGGCGTCTTTATTTTCAAAGAAAAAGTAAAATGCTCCTGTGGTGACGCCGCAGTCAGCACAAATCTGCCGCAGGCCAGCGTACCGGTAACCTTTTTGGTAAAAATGCGCCAGCCCGGCCTGCATTAATTTTTCACGTGTTGAAGTAAGGGATGTATGTTCCATAACAATTGTTATGTTAGCACAAACTAACTGCTTGGTCAATCCCATTTGTGCTGCTGTTATGGATTATATTTCTCAAAGCCAATCCTTTATGAAACACAGGCCAGGGTGGGATTATGTTCCTCTTCCAGTATCCCTATCAGCATGTCCACATCCCTTTGCTGGGTTGCCCAATCCGTGACGAACCGTACCAGGGTGTGGTTGTCATCGTATTTTTCCCATAAGGATATGTCTGCTTTCCGGGCCAGCCGGGCTGCTGCCTCATGTTCCATTATAATAAATATCTGATTCGTGGGGGAATCCAGGAACAGGCGGTATCCGCATTTTGTCAGGGCGTCCCTGATTTGGTCGGCTGCCTCTATAGCTGAAGCACCGATTTTCAGGTAAAGGTCATTTTCAAACAGGGTGTCAAACTGTAGGCCCAGCATCCTTCCCTTGGCAAGGAGGGCGCCGTTCTGCTTAATAACAGTGAAAAAATGGGGTATCAGATTCGGCTGTGTTATCACAACCGCTTCTCCAAACAGGGCCCCGCATTTGGTTCCTCCGATGTAGAATACATCGCATAGCCTGGCAATATCCCTGAGCGTTAATTCATTTCGGGGGCAGGAGAGCGCATAGGCCAGCCGTGCGCCGTCCATGAACAGCGGAAGGCCGTTCTTGCGGCATACACGGCTGATTTCCTGCAGTTCACTGAGCGAATACAGCGTCCCGTATTCGGTTGGGTGAGAAATATAAACCATGCCGGGCATGACCATATGACCGCTGTTTGTATCCCTTCTGTAATCTGTAACCAGGCCCTCAATGTCCGCTGCCCTGAGTTTTCCGGACGTATGGGGCAGTGTAAGCACCTTATGGCCTCCCAGTTCAATTGCGCCGGCCTCATGGACACTGATATGCCCGGAACCAGCTGCAATTACGCCTTCATAGGAATGCAGGATTCCGCGTATGACAGTGGCATTGGTCTGGGTGCCTCCGACGAGAAAATGTATTTCGGCCTCCGGGCAGCCGCATGCCGCGCGGATTTTTTCACGGGCTGATTGGGAAAAAGGGTCGCTTCCATATCCCTGGGTCTTAAGCATGTTTGTCTCCATGAGACGTGTCAGAATAGCCGGGTGTGCGCCTTCCATATAATCGGAAGCAAAAGATGGTCTGCTGTGCATACAAAGTTCCATTTCGTTATCCTCTTTTCTCAGCTCCGGTGTGTAAAGGCAGCGGTTCTTTGCAGGGAACCGTTTCGTCCGGGAAGAAATCCTTATGGGGAGGTATTTCTTTTACACACCGAAGGCAGTATGTTCTGTTGTGTTTGACATGTCATTGGCACTATTGTACAATGTTTTTATGTATGACACAAAACCTGATTTATCATATTAATCATGATAAACTGTCATGGATGGAGGGAAATATGGATGTTACGAAATGCGAAGCCTTTCTTGCGGCTATTGACCATGGAAGCCTGACTGCTGCAGGTGTTTTCCTGGGATATACACAGTCTGGAATCACCAGGATGGTGAACGCCCTGGAGGAGGAAGTGGGTTTTCCTCTTTTTATACGTACAAAAAAGGGGGTGTCTCCCACGGAAAACGGAAAGGCCATGATTCCGGCCTTCCGGGAGATTGTCCGCGCCCATAACCATGCCCTGGAGATTGGGGCTGATATCCGCGGGATTTTAAGCGGCGCCCTGACCATTGGGAGCTATTACAGTGTTTCGGCCATGTGGCTGCCTCCCATACTGAAGCGGTTCCGGCAGCTGTATCCCAATGTCAGGATTAACATGAAGGAGGGCGGCAACCGCGAGATGACCCGCTGGCTCAATGAAATGTCCGTGGACTGCTGTTTTTTCGCGGAGCCTTCCGCCGGGACAATCTGCGACTGGATTCCCATCCGCCAGGATGAGCTGCTGGCCTGGCTGCCGAAGAATCATCCCAGGGCAGGGGATGGTTCATTTCCGCTGTGCGGGCTGGAAAATGAACCATTTATCATAACCATGCCAAATCAGGACACGGAAATAGACCGCCTTCTTCGGGCCAGGCACCTGACGCCGGACATCCGTTTCTCCACAGCAGATGCATATACAACCTACTGTATGGTGGAGGCCGGGCTGGGCATGAGCCTGAATAACAGACTCATCACCCTCAGCTGGTCCGGGGATGTGGTTACCCTGCCCTTTGACCCGCCGCAGTTTGTCTCCCTTGGAATCGGAGTGCCGTCATTAAAGGAGGCATCCCCTGCCATGAAGAAATTCATTGAATGCGTGAAGGATATGATGGGGGAGCTGCCGTAGGACGTGCAGCAGGGCATATGCAGGAGTCTTCCAGGGATGCTGCCGAAGGAATTATGGATACTGCGGTATGTAAAGTTCCGCTGAGCAATACAGACACGCCTTGCCTGCAATCATTACCCTCTCCCCGTCCATACGGCAGTAAAGCACGCCGGTACGCCGGGAGGCCTGTAAAGCGCAGAGTTCCTGCCGCCGCAGTTTTTCCGACCATAGTGGAATCACGTGGCAGTGCCCGGAACCGCAGACAGCATCCTCCGGCACCCCCATTTTAGGTGCAAAGGTCCTGGTCACGCAGTCATAATCTGTGCCTGGTGCGGTGATGTGAAACAGCAGTCCGTCTGCCTGGCTTATAATGGTCTGATTGGGCTCTGCATTATAAACCTGCTTCTCATTGTCCAGAACACATACCAGGTCCCGCCCCATCCATGCTTCCTTTGGGCGTACGCCGATGGCCTGTTCCATTATATCCGTCACGGGCACCGGAGTCATTTGATAAGCCGGCATGTCTATTTCATATAAATCCCGGTTCTGCTCCACAGTGAGAACACCGCTCTTTGTCTGAAATCCTACTGATTTGCAGCCGTCCTCCATAAACTGCAGAATGACATAGGCGGCGGCAAGGGTTGCATGGCCGCAAAGGTCAATTTCCCCGCCCGGCGTAAACCATCTGAGACCATACATGGAACCATTTTTTACCAAAAAGGCTGTCTCTGAAAAATTGTTTTCCGTGGTAATATCCATCATTGTCTGTTCGGGAAGCCACCTGTCCAACACACACACGGCGGCCTGGTTGCCTTTAAATACGGTGTCTGTAAAAGCGTCCACAACGTATTGCTTTATCGTATGCTGGATTCTTTGGTTTTGGGGTGAATTTTTCATCAGGTGTCCCGCTTCAGGACCTTTTTTATTCTTCCTTTCAATGTTCATTTCATTTCTCCTTTCATACCCCCGCCGAGTGTGTCTGTCATGATGCCCGTCTGCTGTTTTGTATCCGGACTTCTGTTTTACGGGCTGTTTTCTGTATCATATCCAACAAACCTTCTAAATCCGTTCGCCCTGTCAGCGGGTTCATCAGCGCGACGCGCATATAGTATCTGCCGCGGATTCTTGTGTTTACAATATAATAGGTTCCGTCCCGCATCAGTTCTTCAGAAATTATCCGGTTGATTTCATCAGCATTTCCCCGAGCCGGCAGATAGCGGAAGCAGACTATATTGCTTGTGGGCTCCATGGCCAGTTCCATGTTTTCCTGGCGTTTTATCAGCTCCGCAAAATCCATTCCCATATCGTAAAGTGTGTCTACATTTTGCCGGTAAATGTCATTGCCGTAAAGCCGCAGGATGGCATAGGTGCTGATAATTGTAAGCGGCTTAGTACACTCCATGGTGTGTTTGGCTGAATTATACCATTCCTCGGAGAGCTGGTCCTGCCACAGATACGCTGCCTTAGGAGAAAATTCATTGATTGTCCGGCGGCCTGCATTGTAAATTACTGCTGTGGAAAGGGCCGGGGCCATCATCATTTTATGGAAATCCACAATCAGGGAGTCGGAGCGCTGGATGCCGTGGAGAAGGTGTCTGTATTTTTCTGAGAAAATAGCTGCTCCTCCATGTGCTCCGTCCACATGGAACCAGATACTATGTGCCTGGGAAAAGCCGGCCATGGCGTCCAGGTCATCGTACGCCCCCACTGAGGTTGTGCAGGCACATCCCACAACGCAGAAGACCAGTTTTCCGTCAGAGACAGCTTTCTGGTAATATTCCTCCAGCAGGTCTGTGCGGATGGCGAAATCATGGCCAGCAGGTACCTTGATGATGTTCTCACTGCGTATTCCCATGACCCTGGCGGCCCGTTCCACACTGTAGTGGGCTTCTGCGGAAACCATGACAGCCAGCCTGTAATAGTCCTGCTCCTCTATGCCGGATGAGGTGCGGGCAGTGACCAGGGCGGTAAGATTCCCCATGGACCCGCCTGAGGTGATGACGCCTGTAGCACCGGGGCCGTATCCGTATGTTTCGGCCAGATGGGTTATCACCACTTTTTCCATGGCATTTCCCACCATGCCAAGCTCATATACCGTGGTACAGTTGCTCATGTACGCAATGAGGGCGGAAGTCAGGGCAGTGACCGGTGCGGGTACCGCTACCTGATGCCCCATATAGCCTTTGCTGTGAAAGTTGATGGAATGGGATAGAATTTTTTCCGCCAGTTCCGGCAGCCCGGCAGGAGCTGGCCCGGACAGTTCATCCTGCCAAAAACGCAGCTGTTCTTCCGGGGACTGCCAGCGGATGGTATGCGGTGATTCTGTATCCCTGGAATTCTTTAATTCTGCTGCAATTATATCAATGAGCTTGTGTCCATCCCTCTGAAAGGCTTCTTCTGAGTAAACCCGGGACAGCGGGTTTTCGGTCTGTTTCATCTGATATGCTTCCTCCTTTAACTTTGCTTGACTTTATGATAACAATTGAAGTAAAATAAGTAAAACGAATGTTTCTAATAATAACATAAGAGAAAGCGATTTGTAGACAATGAACCGATATCTTGCACTTCAGAAAATCGTAGAAATGGGAAGCTTTACAAAGGCAGCGGAAGTCCTGGGCTATACCCAGTCCTCCATCAGCCAGATGGTGGCCTCGCTGGAAAGCGAGCTTTCAATTAAGCTCCTGAACCGTTCCCGCACAGGCGTGAAACTGACCATTGAAGGGGCGCAGCTGTATCCTTTTATTGAGCGAACCATTTTACAGTACAGGGCCATGCAGGAAAAGGCAAACGAAATAAAGGGGCTGGAAACCGGAATCATCCGTGTGGGGACCATTTCCAGCATAACATGCCACTGGATGCCGCGGCTGATTAAAGGGTTTCAGGAAATTTATCCAAAGGTCCAGTTTCTGTTCCACCAGGGGGATTACAGCTCCATCCAGGAATGGATTAAGACAGGAGCCGTGGATTTTGGGTTTGTGTCTCCTTATGCAGTGACGGATTTGGAGGTTATATCCATCAAGAATGGGGAAATGCTGGCAGTGCTGCCGGAGCATCATCCCTTGGCTGCACAGGACAGGGTCCGGTTGGAGGAGCTTA
Source organism: Clostridium sp. 1001283B150225_161107_B6 (assembly GCF_015556325.1). NCBI lineage: Bacteria > Bacillati > Bacillota > Clostridia > Eubacteriales > Clostridiaceae > Clostridium > Clostridium sp. 1001283B150225_161107_B6. Next base: position 74,807 of record NZ_JADNMD010000011.1, read on the forward strand.
CAGGAGAACCCTTTATTCTTCTGGAAGAAGGACTTTACAGCGAACCGCTTGCCGCCTTTGAGCAGGCAGGCTTTACCGCTGATATTAAGTATACCATCCATGACGATTATGCCATTATGACCATGGTTGAGGCAGGACTAGGTATCAGTATTCTAGCGGAGCTGGTGCTCCGGCGCACCAATTATCATATTGTCTGCAGACCCATTGAGCCATCCGTATGCCGTACCATTGGGGTTGCCTATAAAGACAAGAACAGTCTGCCTGTTGCCAGTAAATATTTTATTGAATTTCTGACAGAAAATAGGGAGGAGCTGCCCTAGGGGCGGCTAGGGAAAATTTGGGGGTTGTCAGCATCAAGAACGAAGTCTCTCCTATTAAATCCGAAGATGATTTTACGTCGTCCCTTATCCCCCCCATTCCTTGATTTCGCGTTAAGATTTTGTTATAATATGTCTGTATACAAGGAATAAAGCGCTTTCATGCGTGCTGATGGACCGCTTTAAGGGTCGAAAGGAGATAATGTTCTCCATGTTGGATATTCTGTACCGCCCCAAGAAAAACAAGTCCTATAAGAACATAGACGGTAAGGTGAGATTCACGCGTTCCCTTCGGTTTAAGCTAATTGCAATAAATGTAATATGCACCTTGATACCAACTATCATTATAACTCTTTTCTGCATTTCATATTTTAAGCAGCAGACGCAGATTGAAGCAGATGTATTGGTAAGCAATACTCTGAAATCTGTATCTCAGAATATTTATTCTTATATCTCCGAACTAGAAAGATTGATGACAACAGTTGGATATGATAAAAAGGTACTAAACACATTAGAAGAAAATAATCTGGATGATGTCAGAGCCTTTTCCGGTGGAAACGACTGTTTTAAGTCCCATGATATCGAAAACTATTTAAAAACTTCAGGAAAAAATCTGCTGAGTATTATTGTGCAAAACCAGGATGGGGGGCTGCAGTACTTTAATAAAAATGTAAATGTAGACCTGGACCTCAGCCGTATATACCCATCTTCCCCCTATGATGATTTGGTTTCCCAAATCGCGTTTCCCAAGGAACCGTTTACCTTCATTGGTGCTCATGAACCGGATTATTTTACTTACTCTGCTAATAAGCAGGTGTTTTCGGTTGTCCAGTCCATGAAGCATCCGTATAAGGCCGGCAGTAAGATATTTATCATGGCAGATACGGATATTGCTTTTTTTCAGGATTTGTTTACTGATTTGAAGTTTAACGGTCCTTCCATGTCGTTGGTTTTAGATGAAGGCGGTGAAGTTGTCTATTCAGACAGTCCTGTTTCCAGTGAAATACAGGGACTGATTCAGCAGGGTGAGCGTGTAATCAGCGTGGAAGGAACAACCTACAGGGTCTTTTTACAGGCCATTATTCCTTCGGGTTGGAAAGTGGTTATTTTGCTCAGTGACAGCACGCTCAGGGAGAAGATACGGTGGATTTGTACCATTAATACCATGGTGGCTGTTCTTGTGATTATAATTACATCATTAATGTTTACGACGCTGTCTAATAGCATAACGAATTCGTTTCGGGAAATGACTCATGTTATGCGGCACGTTAAAAATGGCAATTTAAATATTAGCTGCACCGTGTATGGAGAAGATGAATTATCGGAACTGAAACGTTCCCTGAACAATATGATTCAGAAGTTGAATAATTATATTGATAAAGAATATAAACTTTTATTGAGCCAGCGCAATGCAGAATATCGCGCATTGCAGTCCCAGATTCAGCCGCACTTTTTATATAACGTTCTGAACGGATTTTTATGGCTCAATCGAGAGGGACAGCGGGATGTTCTGGAAAACTCAATTATAAATCTGTCAGGACTTATGAGATATACTTTGGGAAATGATACCATGGTTACCATTGAGCAGGAGTTCAACTTTTTGCATAATTACTGTGAGCTTCAAAAACTCCGCTTTGAGGAAAGAATGAATTTTAGTATTTTTTGTGCTGACACTGTATCAGACTTTAAAATTCCCAAATTAATGCTTCAGCCATTAGTTGAAAACTCGGTGATACATGCTGTGGAACCATCAGACAGAACGTGCAGTATCATAATTAATGCCTGTATGGTCAAAGGAGAAGAGGATTCTTATGTACATATCACTATTGCTGATGATGGAGAAGGATTTGATATAAGTCAAGTAAACCAGGGGAACAGTGTTGGTATTTCAAATGTAAGGGAAAGATTAAAGCTGGCATATGCCCGCAGTTCATTTGATATAGACAGCAGGCCGAAGTCAGGTACTTGCATCAGTATTAAAGTATTTATGGACGATATTCATACACTTGATTAAAAAGGGATATATAATTATGAATATTTTGATAGCAGATGATGAAAAGAAAGTAAGATTGACCCTCATAAGTATGCTTCAGGAAATGAATATGTACTTTGAAAAAATTATGGAGGCAGAAAATGGAGAAAAATTAATTAAGGCATTAGACGATTTTAAACCGGATATTGCTTTTGTTGACATTAAAATGCCTAAGCTTAACGGATTGGAGGCAATCAGGAGAGCGAAAGAGATATCTCCAAGCACGAAGTGGATTATATTGTCAGGTTTTCAGGAATTTGATTTCGCTCAGCAGGCCATTGAATTTGGTGTATCAAGATATCTGTTGAAACCCATAAACTGTAAGATTCTTGCGGAAACAATGAATGCTCTGGTAAATGAAAGTCATTTGTTATACATTGATTTGAATAAGAGATTTGAAAGAGACATTATTGCATTATATAATAACTTTGATGTGGCTAAAGATACATCATTGGAGAAAATCATTACATCATCGGTATTTGAAGCAGGGGTAATTTATTTTGATGGAAGGATTCATACGGAAGCATTCATGAATCATAGAAGGTTATTTTGTCATGAGATGAAACAGAATGCCATGGATGAATTATCATCCAATATTCAAATTGCTATGTTTAATATTTCTGATTATAAATTTGCTGTTGTGTGCGCCTGCAAAAAAGATGGCAGGCAGGACTGCGGCCGGGTGGTACATGAATATCTAAGAAAATCGGCTCATTTGGCCCGCAGTATGTCAACTGATGGTTTTTCTGCCACTATTTTTTGGGATAATGACATTTCTTCTTATATGGAAATTAACAATAAAATCAGACAATTAGATGAACTGGGCCCGCTGAGAGTGGTACTTGGAACCGGTTGTAAGCACCATGCTGAGAAGATAGCTGGTCTAAAGGAAGTAAATGATTATTCAGAAATAGGGAGACTGGTTTTAGATGTATGCAGATGTATACGCGAGAATAAACTTCTTGATTATAACCAAAGTTTAGCGAATTTTGGATTCATACTAACCAGACATAGCCAGCTGCTGAATCAGGCGGTTAAAGACAATATTTTGCAGTTTCTGAATTGTTCTATAAATACAGAATTGACAAACTTTGGCACAGTGGCGAATATGGCGGATGGTTTGAGGAGATACGGGAAGAAAGTACTGCTGGAACGGAGACAGATTAATACCAGTTATATTGAACAGGTGATTGCTTTTACAAAGGACAATTATATGCGCGATATAGGTTTGAATATTATAGCTGACAGTTTAGGAATCACACCTAATTATCTCGGTTCCCTGTTTTATAAGCAGACTAAAACGAAATATGTTGATTTTCTGACAGAAATAAGACTTTTAAAGGCTAAGGAACTGCTTGCTGAAACAAATCTTTCTGTAAATAAAATTTCTGAGATGGTAGGTTATCACAGTGTCAGATATTTTTCCAGGCTGTTTTATAAATCTGAAAATCAATATCCTTCTGATTACCGAAAGATGTCTGACCACAACTGACAGCGGACTCCTTCGAAGAAGATAATGGCTCCTGCCGGAATCTATTCATAATAGGTTCCGGCAGGAGTTTTTGTATGACCATCAATAAGAAGTATTGAAATAAGCCCTTTGATTGGTGATTTATAGCACTAATCAGTCTCATTTTCAAATGTTATTGTTAATATAACCATTTAGTTGAGGAATGGAGGTGTAAAGTTTCATGTTGGATTTGGCTGTTAAAAATGCAAAGGTTGTAACAGAGGATGGCATGTTTTTTGGCGGCATAGGAGTGGAGGGCGGAAAGATAACCATGATGGGAACCAATGCCCAGCTTCCAGCGGCCAGGTCAGTGATTGATGCAGACGGTCAATATTTGCTGCCCGGCTGTATTGACTCTCATGTCCACATAAGATATCCGGGGATTTCCCATAGGGAGGATTTTGCAAGTGGTTCATTAGCTGCCGCGGGAAGCGGCACTACAGTATTGATTGAAATGCCCTTGTCTTCTCCTCCGACTTATTCTGTAGATGAACTTATGGTACGGGTTGGTGCAGCTAAAAGCCAATCAATCATAGATTTTGGTTTTTTGGGAGCTGCGGGTAATAAACTCCAGAATATAATGCCGCTTGCAAAAGCGGGTGTACTGGGCTTTAAAACATTCTTGCAAACGCCTCCTGCAGGCCGTGAACATGAATTTATCGGCCTGACAATGGAAAATGAGTATCAGCTCTATAAAGGGTTTGCAGAAGTTGCAAAAACAGGGCTTCCTCTGGGAGCACATACCGAATCGATTGGATTGGTTACGGGAATAATAAGTGAGTTCAAGGCGGAAGGCAAAATTTCGGCAGAGTATCATGCTAAATCAAGGCCCCCCATAGCCGAAGTTGAGATGGTAGAAAAATTAATACGGTATGCGAGGGAATTCAATGTGCCACTGTACCTTACACATCTGACTACCTCTGAGTCTATCAGGATTGCCAATCAAGCACGAAGGATGGGACAAAGGCTGATTATTGAGACCTGCCCGCATTATCTCTATTTTACGGAAGAAGACATTGCACGGTATGGAACCTACGCTGTATGCAATCCGCCGATGCGGTCAAAAATGGAGTCCGAAGCCCTGTGGACGCACCTGAATAACGGTGATATAGACATTATTTCCAGCGACCATGCCCCATATACAGCGGAGGAAAAGAAGAAAGGTTTGGATAATATCTTTATGTCCCCTCCCGGATTGCCGGGATTGGAAATGCGGGTACCGCTTATCATGAAAGCAGTCAAAGAAAAGCGGCTTACGCTCCAAACAGCAGTGAAGCTTCTGAGTACAAACGCTGCCAAGTCTTTTGGGCTGTATCCAAAAAAGGGGGCAATTAAAATAGGGTCTGATGCTGATTTGGTACTGATGGATTTACATACTCCTTATAAGATGGACCATAATCAGATGAGGTCAAAGTGTAAAGAATCAGGCGTCATATATGATGGTATTGAACTCTACGGCAAGGTCTTGAAAACCGTAGTGAGAGGTACGGTGGTTTATGACCAGGAAGGACAGGCGGCGGACGCCGGATATGGTGAATGGCTTAGGCCGGGTAAGGCGGAAGAATAAATTAATTTTAACAGGAAAGGGGTAATTTCATGAAAAAAGCGATAGCATTAATGTCAGCAGCCCTTGTTATCTGCGGCATTGTCCTCACTGGCTGCGGACAGAAGAAACAACAGGACCAGGCAGGACAACAAAATGGGACGCAGCAGCAGAGTAAGATGGAGCAGAAGGGGGAAGCGGAACAGGCTGTGCCTTCAGGTTCCGCTGATAAGAACGAAAAGATTATTATCAAGGCAGCAGATACACAGCCTCTTGACCATCCTATGCATTTGGGGTTTTTGAAATTTAAAGAAATCGTTGAATCCAAAACCGATGAAATCCAAGTTGAAGTTTATGGAAATTCAGTTCTGGGCTCCGACAGTGAAGTGACGGAGGGAGTGCAGATGGGTACCATTCAGATAGGAACGTGCGGGACCTCCAATTTAGCCGAGTTTACGGATGCTTTTCTGGTTTTTGATTTGCCATATATTTTCCCAACTGTAGAGGATGCGGAAAAGGTGCTGGACGGGGAAATCGGCCAGGATATGCTGAAGAAGCTGGAGGATAAAGGGCTGATGGGACTGGCATACACTGAACTTGGTTATAGGAATGTATTTAATTCTATTAAGCCCATTGAGAAGCTGGATGACATGAAAGGCCTGAAGCTCAGGTCCACATCCAGTCCGATTCATATTGCCATTCTTGAAGCTCTGGGAGCGAATCCTACTCCCCTCAGCTTCGGTGAGGTATATACTGCATTGCAGCAGGGGGCCCTGGATGGTGTTGACCAGGATTTGAACCTGGCATGGGCCAGCAGATTTCAGGAAGTGCAGAAGTACCTGACACTGACACAATCCAGCTATTTTCCTCATGTTTTTCTTATCAATAAAGACTTCTTTGAGGGGTTGTCTCTTGAAAATCAAAAAATCATCACAGATGCTGCAAAAGAGATGGCTAAATATGAGCGTGAGCTTGTAAGGGAAAATGAGAAGACCATGATTGAAAAGATGAAATCCGATGGGATTCAAATTATCGAATTAAGTGATGATGAAAAGGCACGCTGGGTTGAGGCAGTTCAGCCAGTCTATAAACAGTTTGAGGAACAGATAGGTGCTGATGTGATTAAGCAGGTACAGGATGCAATAGCGCAATAGACATGAAAGGGGAATGGACCATGTCCAAGTACAAATTTATAAGTGTCAAAACGGCAGAAAAAATGCATGCAGCGGCCATGTCTGTTCTCCTTGCCGCCATGGTGGTAACCATTTTTTATCAGGTTGTCAGCAGATACATTTTTAATTTCTCGCTGGTATGGGCGGAGGAGCTTGCAAGAGGATGCTTTATCTGGATGGTATTTATGGGACTGAGCTACGTTGAACGGAATGATGAACCTATAAAAATCACAATCTTAAGGGATTTGATGCCTTGCAGAGTTCAAAGCCTGATGAATCAGATATCCATGATTTTATCATTGGTATTCTGTCTCATATGTACATTTTATGGTTTTGAAAGGGTGGCTTTTTTGGCTGAGAGCAAACAGATTGCTCCGGGTCTGCAGATAAATATGGTCTGGTTTTATCTTGCAATACCTGTTGGATTTTTACTTACAAGCATAGCCTATATAATAAAAATTATCGTGCAGATTAATAGTCTGAAAGCAGAAGGAATTCCTGACAGGAAGGGGGAGAGCTAGAATATGGCGACCGGGGTATTGTTTATATCATTGGCGGTATTTCTATTATTATCTGTTCCCATTGGCTATTCTCTGGGACTGTCAGTAGTCTGTACCATGATATTTACAGGCGATTTTCCCATGACATTTTTGGTACAAAAGATGTTTGGAGCCCTTAATTCATTTACACTGCTGGCGGTCCCGTTTTTTGTTCTGGCTGGAGAACTGATGCAGCGGGGACTCATTGCCAAAAAGCTTTTGAATCTGTCAAAAAGTCTGATTGGCCATCTGCCGGGTGGACTGGCATTGATTTCCATCATTACGTCCCTGTTCTACGGAGCTTTGAGCGGCGCAGCTGCAGCTACTGTTTCAGCTGTAGGGGGCCTTATGATTCCTGCTATGAAGGATGATGGGTACGACGCTCCGTTTGCAACAGCAGTCTGTACATCTGCCGGCTGTCTGGGGGTAATGATTCCGCCAAGTGTTTCTTTTATTATGTATGGAATAGCGACAAATACATCAGTTGGGGATTTGTTTATTGCTGGTATAGGTGCAGGTTTTGTGTTTGCCGGAGGTTTGATTATTGTAAGTCTGATTATATCCATGAAGAGGGGATACCGGGGGGTGGAAAAACGCGCATCTATCAAAGATGTGGGCATGGCAGTCTGGGATGCTAAATGGTCTCTTATGGTTCCCGTAATTGTTCTGGGCGGAATTTACGGAGGATTTGTCACCCCAACAGAGGCCTCAGTTATTGCTGTGGTATGGACTCTGGTGGTAGAGTGTTTTATACATAGGGAACTTAACATTACCGGTATCGTTGAATCACTTCAGCAGACAGTGCTTACATCTGCCAGGATTTTTATTGTCATAGCTACCGCCATAGCCCTGGGACAGATTATAACTCTTCAAAATGTACCTGACAGGCTGGTATCATTTATAAGTGGGATATCCTCAAGTCCTGTTATCATTATGTTGATTATTAACGTAATTATGCTGATACTGGGCTGCTTTATGGACGGCCTGGCGGCAATCACCATCATGGCTCCGCTTCTGCTTCCTTTGGCAACGTATTGTGGTGTTTCCGCAATCCAATTTGGCGTTATTATGGTTGTGAATACTTCCATTGGATTCCTTACTCCTCCGGTTGGAGTCAGCCTATACATCGGGTCACAGATTGGCAAAGTATCGGTTGAAAAGGTTGCCAGGGCGCTTGTTCCCTTTTATATTGTCTGTATCATATCATTAATGTTTATTACATTTGTTCCTGCTATAAGCCTGTTTCTGCTCAATTGATTATCTCTCTGATTTGAAGCAGGAGAAAAGGTCCGGTTCCCACGGCCCGGCCGCCGCTACCGCATATCCGCCGCTACACCACATCCGCCTCCTTCCCCGCATACCGTATGAATGAGGCGAAGAGATAGAGCAGGTCATAGGAATCCATCAGGTTGCGGCCGCAGATTTCCTGGATGCGGCGGATGCGGTAGGGGATGCTGTTGCGGTGGATGTGGAGCTTTTCGCAGATTTTCTGGATATCTCCGTTTAGCCGTATGTAGGTTATGGCTGTCTCTGCCAGCTGGGCGTTTTTGCCCTTTGCCACAAGGAGGGAAAAGGATTCCTCCAGCCCCGGAATATCGGTTCTGGACAGTGCAATGGCCAGCTTCATCTTCTCAAAGCTGTGGAGGTGCTCATCCGGAAATAATATTTTTCCCAGCCTGAGGCTTTCTAAGGCTGCCTGGTAGGCCGTGTGGAGATGAACGCTGCCGGGACACATACCGGTATGGCAGTTATGTCCGGCGGCAACCACACGGTTGAATTTCTTTTTGAAATGCTCGTTCTCTTTCAGGATAATCAGGTTCTGGTCCTGGGAGAGGGGGAGCAGGATATCACGGTCATCTAAAAGATTCTGAATGATGGAGGTGGAGGCAAAAAGGTCGTTTGGTTGGCGCTCCATCAGGATAATGGTCTGTTCCCCCATAATATTAATACCCAGATGTTCCCCGCGTTTTATGAAGTTTTCCGTATAATCGGACTGCAGGTGGAGCCACTCATAAAGAAACTGGTCCCGTTCCTGGGTCCGGTTTTGTTTTTTCTTGGAGAGGATAAGTTCCTCATAAAGCAGTTCAATGGTCTTGCTCAGCAGTTCAGCCATCTGGGAACTGGAGAAACCTGCGCCCTGGATGACCACGGCGCCCAGCCTGCTTTTCTGGAAACAGATTGGCATGGCTGCGCCGGCCTTCTGAATCCTGCTGTCCATGGACGCGGTGGCCTTGGAGTTGATGTTAAGGGCTTCGATGGCAAGCAGATTCATCTCCCCCATGCAGGAAGAATCAGTGGACACAATGACGCGTCCGCTTACATCGCAGATGCTGATGGAAGCGGAAAAGCGTTCGTGCAGTTTTTCTACAATTTCATACATGATTTTGTTGTCAATCACGGGAACCCTCCTTACAGGCTGCAGGGGAGACGCTGCTGCCTGATACCTTTTTCATATATTATAATAAATCCGGAAAAATACGCAATATATCTGCAAAAGATTGTGCATTTGAACAAAAAACAGAAAGAAACTTACATGGTTTAAACAATAGTTTTTCACTAGCCTAAATGATAAAATGGTATCACTTGTTTAAGTGACTTGCAGAAAAAAAGACGGAAGGAGGGAGAAACGTAGACAGGACCGTTTCGCGATTCATTCGTTATGCGGAGTGCGCAAGCGAATCCCATAATGAGAAAGCATTTTGTGAATATATGGAGCAGGAGCTTGACGGAATGGGGATTCCGTTTGAGCGTCAGGAGCTGGGCAATGAGGTGGTGACTGACGGCTGGAATATCCTGGCCAGGGTTCCGGGCAGGTCCGGCAAAAAGCCCTTTTTGTTTGTGTTCCACCTGGATACGGCCGCCCCCAGCAATCATGTGGAGGTCCGCATTGAAGACGGCTGCGTCAGGAGCATAGGAAACAGCGTCCTGGGGGCTGACGGCAAGCTGGCCATTGCAGTGGTTATGGAGGCTGTAGGGCGTCTTATGCAGGAGGGGGAACTAAACCGTCCGATTGAGCTTTTGTTTACCGTATGCCAGGAGCTGGGACTCCATGGGGCAAAGTATGCGGATTATTCCAGGATTGAGAGTGAGGAGGCAATTGTCATTGACCACTACGTGACAGGGGAGGTATTGATGCGCACTCCCGCCAGACTCTATCTGAATGTGGAACTGATTGGGCGGGCCGCCCATGTAATCCGTAATGAGGAGCCGGGAATCAATGCCCTTCTGACTGCTGTGGAGATTATTCACCAGATACCTGTGGGGAGAATCAGTGATAACCTGAGCATCAATGTATTTGACCTGGTATCCCTCTCGCCGTCCAATGCAGTGCCCAAGTACGCGCGGTTTGACGTGGAAATCCGCTGTTTTGGCAATGACATCAAGAAGAAAATCAGGAATGAGATTCGTCAGAAGACGGAAGAGACAGCAGAGCGCATGGGATGTAAATGCAATATCCGGGAAGAGGAGGATGTTCCGGAAACAGATTTCAGTGAAAATAAGGATATGCTGGAACGGTTGGATTCCATCTACAGGAAGTCCGGGCTTTCCATGACACCGGCCAGGTCCTTTGGCGTTCTGGACGCCACCTGCACCAACCAGCTGGGAATCAGGACCGTGCCCATAGGCTTTAATATCTATCATTCACACAGTGCGAGAGAGTATGTTGTAATTGAGGACGTAAAGAAAATGTTGGAACTGGTGGAGAATATCATTCGCTATTTTTAAATTCCGCCAGGGGAAGGGGAAAACAATGACAAAAGAAAAGCAGAAAGCAAACAAGCCTTTAAATCCCTTTGTGCCGCTTGTACTGATGGTACTTGCCTGCGCAATTGTATCTTATTTTGTAATACCGGGAGCCTATGACCGTGAAACAGTGGACGGGGTTACCCGGGTACTGGCAGACAGCTACCACGCCACGGAACGCACTCCTGTATCGTTTTTTAACATATTCCGTTCCATTCCGGAAGGACTGACAGCTTCAGCCAACATGATGTTCTGCGTTATGCTGATTGGCGGTATTGTGGAGATTTATAAGAGAACCGATACGGTGGGAGCTGCAATCAACAGCGTATTAAAGGCGTCTGAGCGGATGAGCAGCCAGGTTATCATAGCGGTTGTAATGATTGTATTTTTCATTTTTGGAGGTATTCTGGGTTGGAGTGAGCACATCATTCCCTTCGTTCCCATTATCGTATCCCTGGCCCTCTCGCTGGGGTATGATTCACTGGTTGGTATGGCCATCTCCGGCTTTGCCTGTCTGATTAGCTTTGCAGTTGCACCATTTAATGTGTACACAGTAGGAATTTCCCATACGATTGCGGAACTGCCCATGTTCTCAGGATGGGAGCTGAGGATTGCGGCTCTGGTATGCGTGTGGATACTTAGTTTGATATGGGTTATGCGGTATGCCAAAAAGGTAAAGGCAGACCCTTCCAAGAGCCTTGTGAAGGATGTGGACACATCTTCCCTGAGGATTCCTGTGGACCCGGGCCTTAAGTTTGACCTTCCGAAGAAGATTTCCGCCGTTGCACTGACTGTCTCCATTCTTGTTACGATTTACGGCATCCTGAATCTGAAGTGGTCCTACACGGAAATGGCCGCCACCTTTATGATTGGCGGAATTGTATCAGCTATATTTAACCGTGTGAACCTGGACGACGGAATCAATATGGTCCTTGACGGAGCAAGAGGAGCATTCAGCGGCGCCTTAATCATCGGCGTGGCCAGGGCGGTCCAGTGGACCATGACAAACGGCGGCCTGGTGGACCCACTGGTACACGGGCTTTCCAATCTGATGCGCAGCGCCTCGGCCTATGTGAGCACGGTCGGTATGTTCATTGTGAATTTCTTTGTGAATGCACTGATTCCATCGGGCTCAGGACAGGCAACTGCAGTTATGCCCATTATGGTCCCACTGGCAGACATGCTGCATATTACAAGGCAGACAGCCGTTTTGGCCTTCCAGTTTGGCGACGGTATATCCAATACCTTCTGGTTTACCAACGGAACACTGCTGATTTATCTGTCCTTAGGCAAGGTACCGTTAAAGAGCTGGTATAAGTTTATTCTGCCTTTGCATGGACTCTTCCTGATTCTGCAGTTAATCTTTCTGTTCGTGGCCGTGCAGATTGGATACGGGCCGTTTTAACAGGAGAGGAATTTATCAGGAATAAATATATCAGGAAAGGATTCAAGCTGTGAACGTTAGAGAAGAAGTAGAAAAATATCATGATTATGCCGTCCGTATGAGGCGGGAATTCCATAAACATCCGGAATTGAGCTGGAAGGAAGTGGAAACAGCAGGACGTATCCGCGCTGAGCTTACCGGGATGGGGATTCCCTATGAGGAGGTGGCGGGAACCGGCACCATTGCCACCATTACAGGGAAAGAGGAACAGCCGGTCATTGGCCTGCGCTGCGACATTGACGCACTTCCAATCAGGGAAGTGAAGGAGCTGCCGTTTTGTTCTCAGAATCCGGGCGTCATGCATGCCTGCGGCCATGACGGCCACATCAGTATGCTGCTGACAGCTGCTAAGGTTTTGTCGGAACACCGGGATGAACTTAAATGCACGGTAAAGCTCATTTTCCAGCCGGCGGAGGAGCTGACCAACGGGGCAGTGAAGGTGCTGGAGTCAGGAAAGGTGGGCAGGCTGGATACAGTGGCGGGCATGCATATTTTCCCGTATCTGGAGAGCGGAACCATTTCCGTAGACCCTGGCCCCCGCTATACATCGGCCTCCTTTATGAATATTAAAATTATCGGAAAAAGCGGACATGGCGCCATGCCCCAGTACGCGGTGGACCCCATCTATGTGGGGGCAAAGGTGGTGGACGCCCTCCAAAGTATTGCCAGCCGGGAGACCAGCCCCATGGATACAGTGGTGGTCAGTATCTGTACCTTCCATTCCGGGACCATGGCCAATGTTTTTGCCGAGACAGCGGAGCTCAGCGGTACGGTGCGCACCTTTAACCCTCAGCTTCAGAAGGAACTGCCGGGAATGATTGAGCGCATTATAAAGAACACATGCAAAGCTTACCGGGCGGATTATGAGTTTGACTATTATTCTGATATCCCGGCAACGATTAACGACGAGTACTGCAGTGAAATTGCGGCGGAATCTGTCAGGAAAATCCTGGGCGAAAAAGGGCTGGTTAGATACGCGGGCACGCCTGGCGGTGAGGATTTTTCCTACTTCCTGGAAAAGTATCCGGGCGTTTATGCCTTTATAGGCTGCCGCAATGAGTCAAAGGACTGCTGTTATTCGCTTCACAATGAGCGTTTTGATTTGGATGAGGATGCGCTGGTGAACGGTGCGGCTTTCTATGTACAGTATGTGCTGGATGCACAGGATAAGTTCTAGGCCGGAGAGGTTCAGGGGGTTATTGTCTCACCCGCTGTTCACATCAGTATGTCTCTCAAACGTCTGACGCCTTCTTCCAAATCTTCCATGGACGGCGGGGTGATGACGGAAATACGGACTGCTGGTTTTGCCGGTTTGTTGCCCACTGAAAACCGCTCCGCCCCATAGACCTGCACACCGGCCTGTCTTGCGCAGATTTCAAAGCTTTTGCCGGTAAAATAATCCGGCAGGCGCAGGTACCTCATGGGGCTGGTAGGCTGGCTGTCCAGCACAAAGCCCTCTAAGGTCTGGCTGATTACCTGATTCCGCCTGCGCAGTTCCTGTTTCCGGCTGTTTACGATATCGTCGGCAGCTCCGTCTGCAATGAGCCCTGCGGATATGGATGCAAGCAGCGGGGAAATGGAAATATTCATGGAATAAAGGGTGGTGGCCAGGCTGCGGTGATACTGGTCCGGCACATGGATGTAGGCGGTTCTCAGCCCGGCGGCAATTGTTTTGGACAGGCTTGACAGATAGATGACCTGTTCCGGGGCAAAGGCCGCAATGGGAGGCAGGGGATTCTCCGCCAGCAGGTTGTTGATGCCATCCTCAATCACAAGGATATTTTTCTCCCGTGCCAGTCTTCCAATCATTTTTCTTGTCTCCAGAGACATGATATGCGAGGTGGGATTGTGGTAATCCGGAATCACATAGATTCCTTTTATCTTTTCATTCTGGATTCCGTAGCGGATTCCCTCCTCTGTCATTTCAGAATTATCATTCTGGATGGGTATCAGATGGATTCCCAGCAGTTTTGCGGCGGTTTTGACTCCGGGATAGGTCAGGGGGTCTGTTCCCAGCTTATCCCCGCGTTCCAGCAATGCGCCCAGCGCTGCGGTCAGCCCGTTCTGACCGCCTGCTGCCAGCAGAATATGGTCCCTGTCTGTATGAAAACCGGATTTCTGAAGCCAGGCCGCGCCGGCTTCACGCTGCAGGGCGGTTCCCTCCGGGTCCTCGTAGGAGAACAGGTTCAGTGCATCCGGCCGTTTCAGCAGCTGTTCCGCATATGATTTGACCAGCCTGTTTCCGGTCACCTGGGGCACCAATGCGCCCATTTCAATCGTCCGGGGATTTTCCCGCCCGCATAGCAGGATGGTTTCCGCCGTAACATCCGCGGAAACATAGGTCCCGTTACCCACGCAAGCAGACAGAAACCCTTTCTGGCTGCATAACTTGAATGCCCTGGATATGGTGCTCAGGTTTACATTCAGATAATCTGCCAGCTCTCTCTGGGGCGGCAGCTTTGTGCCGGCCTTCAGTGTACCGTTTTTAATATCCTCCTCCATCCGCCTTACCAGCGCCAGGTATTTGGGGCCTGGTGCGCTGCTTAAATCCGGTTTCCAGCTCATGGGATAATTGTCAAATGAATTAATGGACATAATTTGTTTCCTCTGCAGGTTTTTATATGGTTTGTTTGTATGGATATTCGTAAAATTGTCCTGCATACAATTCTACTATTGTTCGTGTCCTTTTACAAGTTTATAATAATACAAAACCAGACAAGGAGGAAACGTATGGAACATCTATTATCTGAGCGGATTAAATCCACGCCGCCGTCATTTATCAGAAGTATTTTAAAGACCGCGGCTGACCCGGAAATCATTTCATTTGCAGGAGGACTGCCCAACCCTGTATCATTTCCCCAGGAAGAGCTTCTGGTATCCATGGAACGCATTGTAAAGGACTATGGGAGCAGCCTGTTTCAGTATTCCATCACTGCCGGACTCCCTGAACTGCGCCAGTATATTGCGGACCGCTACAACCGTACATTCGGACTGCAGCTCGGCATTGAGAATATCCTTATTACCACAGGGTCCCAGCAGGCCCTTGACCTTATATCAAAGGTCCTGTTAAATACAGGGGACGGGGTGATTGTGGAGAAGCCCAGTTATCTGGGGGCCATACAGGCATTTTCCCAATATCAGCCGGTCTTTTATCCGGTTGAGCTGACAGAGGAAGGGATGGATATTGGCCGGTTAAAGGAGGCCCTGGAGCATGACGTCAAATTCATTTATGCCATTCCGAATTTCCAGAATCCCACAGGACTCAGTTATTCAGCTGAAAACAGGGAGGGTATCCGGGAAATCCTGAGGGAGCGTGAAATCGTATTGGTGGAGGATGACCCCTATGGGGAACTGCGTTTTGACGGGGGCGGTCGCCTTCCTTATATCGGGGCCGGCAAACTGCCGGGCAGTATCCTGCTGGGGACATTTTCAAAGACAGTGACTCCGGGGATGCGCACCGGGTTCATGATTTGCTCTGACACGGAATTGTTAAAACATATATCCGTTGCAAAGGAAGCCAGTGATTTGCATACGAATATTTTCTCCCAGTACCTGATATGGGACTATCTGATGCACAATGACTATGACGCCCATATTGCACAAATCAGGCAGCTGTATAAAAAGCAGGCCCGGGCCATGACCGATGCCATGGACCGGTATTTTCCAAAAACAGTCAGGTACACCCGGCCCCATGGGGGCATGTTTTTGTGGGTGACCCTGCCGGAAGGCGTCAGCGCATTATCGCTGTTTCCCAGAGCACTGGAGAGAAAGGTTGCATTTGTGCCCGGGGACCCATTTTACATCAATACAAGCAATACCAACACCATGCGTCTTAACTACACCAACGCGGACTGCCGGATGATTGACGAGGGAATTCACAGGCTGGGGGATTTGCTGAGGGAGCTGGCTTGATGCCAGCTCTTGCCTGTAGTCCGTAACCGGGTCAAAGGCCTCTGCCCGGATTGGGGTTATATTGATTCTGTTTTTGCCAGGGGAAGCCGCACCGTGAACATGCTGCCCTGTCCTTCCGCGGAATCCGCGCTTATGCTTCCGCCCAGCTCCTCCACCGTGATGCGGGCAATATAGAGCCCGAGACTGCTGCTGTCCGCGGCGCCGGGCCGTCCGGAATAGAACCGTTCAAAGATATGGGGAAGATGCTCAGGCCCGATTCCCATTCCCGTGTCCCGCACCTGTATCACCACATTTGTCTGGTCCAGGGAGGGAGAGAGTGTGATGACGCCGTCCTCCGGCGTGAATGAGATGCATTGTAAATCAACCGGATATACATGCCTCAGGTTCATTATTACGGCTGACCTGGGTCAGAAGGGCGTTTATTTCAATCAGTTCCCTTGGCTCCGTAATCCGGTCGAAGGCATTTAAGTCTCCCAACACGTACATACGTCTGCAAAGTTCTTCATTTTCACTGCTGATTTTATCCAGATATTCCCTCAAATCATCATCCAGATACAGATTTCCCCTGAGAATCAAATCCGTGAATCCGTGAATGGCCACCACCGGCGCTTTCAGGTTGTGGGCCAGGTCGGAGAAAAAGGCCTTGCGCTCGTCCAGCACCGCGTGCAGCTCCCTGGTGCGCTGCTGGGCCTGGCCCGCAGTGCGGGCCACGGAAACGGAAAATCCTCTGGATTCAAAGTAGTTACGGTTTATGTTTAAAATATTGGAATCATCGTCCACAAATAAAAAATATGGCATGGTTCCTTCCTCCAGGCAGTCATGTTGTTTATCTAAAAGTACTCTATAACAGTATAGCATATATCAGGGAAACAGGTTCGGAAACAGGTTGCGTTTTGGTTAAGAGTGGCCGGGATTCCACATGAAAGGTTATCTTTCTGATAAAATCGGCATTGTAGTAAACCTGGCTGCTGCACAGGTTATGGCAGGATAGTGACAGAGTATGCCATTTATCCCTAAAATCCTGTCATTTATCCCATAATCAGGGAAAGCACCCATATTATGCTAAAATACAACGTTAAGATACTGACAGAGGATGGATGAGAATGCTTCGTATTGCAATATGTGATGACCTTCAATCGGAAAGGGAAGCAGTGAAGGGATTTCTTCACTCCTTTTTTGCGGCTGTTCCCTATGAGTATGCATTAACAGAATACGGCTGCGGCGAGACAATAGCGGATGATTATGAGGACGGTTCCGTTGATTTTGACCTTATTTTCCTGGATATTTTTCTGGAAGGAATGCTGGGGATGGAGGCGGCCTGCTGTGCGGGAGTGCTGGTACTGCAAATATGCCGACTTCCGTAAATCCACAAAGGTCCATATATGCAGCAGCATCTGCCGGTGCATGGAAAACAGGGTGGATACCAGATTTGGTTTTATGAAAAATGAAGAATGACAGGGAGGATATTATTATGACTATCACGACAACAAGAAACAGCGGCAGCCTGACCCTGGCCCTTGAGGGGCGTCTGGACACCACCACGGCGCCGGAACTGGAGGCCGTGATAAAGAACGGTCTGGAAGGGGTGGATTCCCTGGTGCTTGATATGGAAGGCCTGGCATATCTGTCATCTGCGGGCCTGCGTGTGATACTGGCCGCCCAGAAGCAGATGAACAGGCAGGGGTCCATGGTGGTCCGCCATGTGTGCGAGACAATCATGGAGGTGTTTGAGGTCACAGGATTTACGGATATCCTGACCATTGAATGAGAAGCAGGATAATGAATCATTGGAAAATGAAAAACAGGGACCCCTTTACAGTCAGGATATTCAGGCGCATGTGGGGACCGGCTATCATTTCCTCGGCGGGATGGGCACTCAGCGATATAGCCGATGCAGTGGTGGTGGGCCAGAGAATGGGCGCCGTGGGCCTGGCTGCCATTGCCCTGATTCTTCCGGTCTACATGATTAACTGTATGTTTGCCCACGGGCTGGGGCTGGGAGGTTCCGTCAGGTATTCCAGGCTTCTGGGAGAGGGAAAACCCGGTGAAGCAGTGGAAAGCTTTAACCAGGTGGTGTCGGGTGCGCTGGCACTGAGCATCCTGACAGGAATCCTGGGCAATGTTTTTATGACCCCTCTGCTGGCTGTTCTGGGCACGGTGCCGGCCGACGGGGCGCTGTTTGAAGCCACCAGAAGCTATCTGGCGGTGCTGGTCTCTGCCACGCCTCTTTTTTATATGTCCAACATCCTCAATTATTATCTGCGAAACGATGACAGCGAGAAGATAGCCGGTGTTGGTTCGGTTGCAGGCAACCTTACCGATATCGGCTTCAATATCCTGTTGGTGCTGGTTCTGGGATATGGGACAGCGGGAGCAGCCCTGTCCACCATGATTGGCCAGACAGTGGCTGTCCTGTGCTATCTGCCCGGTATCTTCGGAGGAAACCATATACTTAAGGTGCGGCCGGGCAGGCCTGCGCCGAGTGCTGCGGCCCGGGCCTTCCGGGAGGGTTTTTCCAGTTCGGTCCAGTATCTGTACCAGCTTATCTTCCTCCTGCTGTGCAACAACATTTTAATCCGCGCCGGGAATGAGGCGTCGGTTGCCGTGTTTGACATGCTCCAGAATGCCTCCTACCTGATTCTCTATCTCTACGAGGGAACCGCCAGGGCCATGCAGCCCATGGTGAGTACCTACTGCGGCGAGCACCGCGGGCAGGGGATGAGGAATGTGCGCAGATACGCTTTTGTATACGGCTGCGGCGTGGGATGTACGGCAGCCCTTTTGATTTTCCTGTATCCCCAGTCCATATGCGCCCTGTTCGGGCTGCATGGAGGGCAGGCCGCCGGGATGGGCCGGGGTGCCCTCAGGCTTTACTGCGCAGGCACTGTATTTGCCGGGATATCCATTCTCTTGGCAGGATATTTCCAGTCCTGCGGACAGGAGAGGGAAAGCCTCATTATTTCGTCGCTGCGGGGCGTGATTGTGCTGATACCCTGTGTGCTGTTTTTCTCATTTCTGAGAACAGGGCTGTTCTGGTGGATGTTCCCGGCTGTTGAGATTCTTTCCCTGGGAATGTGGACGATACGGTTTCTCTCGGGCCGGTGCAGGGGGAAGGACTTTGACGTCTCCAGGGTATATACCTGTACGGTCAGCCGGGAGGACCGGGATATGACCATGGTTACAGGGGAGGCGGAGGCGTTTTGTGAGAAATGGGAGGCCAGCCCCAGACAGATTTATTTTGTGACCATGACCATTGAGGAACTGTGCCTTGTCATCCTGCGGGACGGAGGCGGGGATGATGTGTGCATTGAGATTACCCTGGTGGCCGGTGAACAGGGGGAATTCATTCTCCATATCCGGGACACAGCAAGGTATTTTGACCCCTTTGCCCTTGAAACGGGGCGGGTCAGCCGGGATGGCGGTTTTGATATGGATGCCATGGGCGTGAGGGTTATAAAGAGTAAGGCCAAGGAGTTCTTTTACCGGCGTTACGGCGGTTTTAATTCGCTGGTGGTGAAAATATAGGTTTTGGCGGAAAGGAAAGACAAAGGTGAAGATTGTTTATTTTGGCTCGGATGTGTTTCTGGATGTGTTCCGGTATCTGCACAGGCACCATGAAATCCTTGCGCTGTATACATACCACATGGAGGAAGATTATTTCAACGAGCATAATATCGTACAGCTGGCTCATATGTCCGGCATTCCTGTCCGCTATGGACAGATTACCCAAGGGGAGATGGAATCGTATATGGCAGATGGATGCGGGCTGTTTTTTGCAGCTGAGTACAGCCATAAGCTGCCGGTGCCAGAGGACAGCCGTTTTCGCGGCGCCAACCTCCACAGCTCCCTTCTGCCGGAGGGACGCAGCTACTACCCTATTGAATGCGCCATGGAGCGCGGGCTTACGTCCGGCGGCGTGACCCTGCACAAGATAGCAGAGTCCCTGGACCGCGGAGATATCCTGGGACAGGGCAGGTACGGGATAGAGCCAGAGGATGACAGCGTGGATATTTACCTGAAAAGCGGACGTCAGGCTCTTTCACTGGTAAAGGAGCTGATGGAGGATTTCGACCGGATTTGGGCGTGGGCAAAGCCCCAGACAGAGCTACTTCCTTATTGGAACCGTCCGGAGCAGGCGTCCATGACACTGGACCATTCCATGACCGTTAAGGAGGCCGGGCACATTTACCGCTGCTTTAATAAGATGACCATGGTATGGATTGACGGGCGCCCTTACTATGTGGATGGTCTTGCCGCTGGACGGGTGATGCTGGGAGTCTCCGATGACTGCAACCTGTTTGTACGGGACAACAGGGTGCTGTACGGGGTGGCGGACGGGCATCTGAGGCTGGATTTGGTTCCGGTTTGGGAGGAATAGCAATATGAGAGACAGGGGCTGGAAAGCGGGCGGAATAAAGGACAGGAAAAAGGGAAAGCTGCAGCTGAAATTCCTTATGGGGCTTATGGCAATGACGGCAGTCCTGATGGTTGCCCTGGGCTGTGTCATCACGCGGCAGTACCGCCAGAGCATGGAGACGTATTATAAAAAGCTGGCCTTTGACGAGGCAAAGATTGCAGCGGAATACATTGACGGGGATACCATTAAAAGCTACGCCGCCACCCTTACAGAGGACAGCTACTATGACCAGGTAAGCCGTTATCTTCTTTACATGAAGGAAACCATAGGCATTAAGTACTTTTATGTGGTTATTCCTTATGAGGACCATATGTACTATATATGGGACGTGGGAAAAGAGGGGGAGGAGGGCGTGTGCAGCCTGGGGGATGTGGATGATTATTACCAGGGCGGCAGGGAAATCATGCGGGGCGCCTATCTGAATCCGGACGGGGAGGATACCATCCTCATTACCAATAACGAGGAGTATGGATATCTGGCTTCCGCTTATGTGGCTATCCTGGATTCCTCAGGACAGTCAGCGGCCCTTTCCTGTGTGGACATTTCCATGGACATGATTGACAGGCAGATAGAGGGGTTTGTGGCCGCTGTGGTTCTGGTGATTCTGCTGGTGCTGATTGTATTTATTGTGGGATATTTCTTTTTCATCCGCCACTCGGTCTTAAGGCCCTTAAGCCGTCTGAGCCAGGCTGCCCGGACCATTGTCAGCGAACAGATGGACGACCTGTCCAGCTTCCGCGTGGATGTAAAGACAGGGGATGAGATTGAGGAGCTGGGGGATGCTTTCAACCGCATGGCCCATGAGCTTCACAGTTACATTGAGAACCTGTCCGCTGTCACGGCGGAAAAGGAACGCATTGGCGCGGAGCTGGACGTGGCCGCCCACATCCAGGCCAGTATGCTGCCGGGGATTTTTCCGGCCTTCCCCAACCGGCCGGAATTCCACATCTATGCGACCATGGAGCCGGCCAAGGAGGTGGGCGGTGACTTTTACGACTTCTTTCTGGTGGATGAAGGGCATCTGGCGGTGGTGATTGCCGACGTGTCGGGAAAAGGAGTGCCGGCGGCCCTGTTCATGGTAATTGCAAAGACACTGATTAAGGACCACACCCAGGCGGGCACCACTCCGGCTGAGGTTTTCAGCGAGGTAAATGCCCAGCTCTGTGAGAGCAACGAGGAGGGATTGTTCGTCACTGCATGGATGGGAGTCCTGGAAATTGCCACAGGGCACATGGTCTTTGTCAACGCAGGCCACAACCCGCCGCTGGTGCGCCAGGCCGGGGGAAGGTTTGAGTATATGAAACTGAGGCCGGGATTTGTGCTGGCCGGCATGGAGGGAATCCGTTACCGGTCCGGTGAAATGGACCTGGCTCCGGGCAGCACGCTGTATCTCTACACGGACGGCGTTACCGAGGCTGCCAATGGGGAAAATGAACTTTACGGCGAAGAGCGGCTTCTGTCTGTGCTTGGCGCACATGAGGATGCTGCTCCGGAGGAGCTGCTTCCTGCTGTAAAGGCAGACATAGACGCTTTTGCGGGGGATGCACCCCAGTTTGATGATATAACCATGCTTGCATTAAAGCTTTCAGGGAAAGGGAACCCGTGGAAAAAGGAGGGAGAGCTATGATGGAGCTGACTGTGCCGGCTACCCTGGAGGAGCTGGAACATGTACAGGAGTTTGTGGAACAGGAGCTGGAGGCACAGGGGATATCCATGAAGATTCAGATGCAGATTTCCATTGCTGTGGAGGAAATCTATGTCAATATTGCCCGGTATGCATACCACCCTGAAGTGGGGCAGGCCACGGTGCGGTGCGCCGTGGGAGGGAATCCCCTGCAGGTGACCATCCAGTTTTTAGACAGCGGCAAGCCCTTTGACCCCCTGGCCAGGCCGGATGCAGATACCAGTCTTTCCGCTGAAGAACGTGACATTGGCGGCCTGGGAATCCTCATGGTGAAAAAGTCAATGGATGATGTTGGCTATGAATACAGGGACGGCTGTAATATATTGACTCTGAAGAAAAGCCTGTGACTGTCTGGTACAAAAAACGGAAGGAGTATAATGTGCGCTATGTGCAGTTTGGGATATCTGCATGTGGTTTTATGAATTTAATCTTTATTTAATTGGATGTTGACATGTGTTCATATTGATGCTAAGATGAATATGAACACATGTTAACATACGGCGTTCAGGATAACACAAAAATAAAACAGCAGTAAGATATTATAATAAAAAAGAGGAAGCCTATGAAAGAAAAGCCATACCATCACGGAAACCTGCAGACAGAGTTAATAGAGGAGGGATTAGCGCTCATACATGAGGAGGGGCGGGGGAATTTTTCACTGAGAAAGCTGGCAAAGAGAATAGGGGTATCTCCCACTGCATGTTACAATCACTATGCCACCGCAGAAATGCTGCTGGGCGAGATGAAGCGGTATGTCACGGATAAGTTCTGCGGCATCCTGCTAAAGAAAGCGCAGGAAGGCAGCAGGGAATATGCATTAATCAATATGGGAGTGGGGTACGTGAATTTTTTTGCGGAGAATCCACACTATTTTACCTTTATTTATGACAGCCAGGATTACAGCATTGAATTGACAGACAGCACCTTTGAGGGAGACTTTGAACCCTTCCGCATATTTAAGGAGACAGCGTTAAGATGCATGGAATTAAACTGCATCCCCGAGGAAACATACCGCGATAATCTGGTCATCATGTGGGCGGCCGTGCATGGAATGGCAGCCATGGCAAACATGGGGGGATTCCATTATCAGGGAGACTGGGGGGCGCTGGCAGAGAAGCTTTTAATTTCAAAGGTCAGATTGGCGGACTGAGGCGTGTTTGGAAATTTGTTCGTGGTTATTATGCCGCAGCCGGAGCGTTCAGCAATTCAATAAACTGCATCTGTACAGGTGCGGAAATGAGGAGAAGATGGATATAAACAAAAAGATGGATATAAACAAAAAGATAGACATAAACAAAGAGATGGACGCACAGGAAGCAGCGGACTTATACAAAGTAATGGAAGCCCGCCACGCAGTGCGGAGCTATCAGGATAAAAAAATAGCCCGGGAGACCGAGAAACAGCTGAGGGAGGAAATTCGCACATGCAACCGTGAAGGCGGATTATCCATACAGCTCATTCTAAATGACAAAGCTGCATTCAACGGTCTGATGGCCCGCTTCGGAGGTTTCCGGGGAGTCTCCAATTATATTGCCCTTGTGGGGCCGGATAATGACTGTTCGGAGGAAAAGCTGGGGTATTATGGGGAACGTATTGCCTTAAAAGCCCAGCAGCTGGGGCTTAATACCTGCTGGGTAGCGGCAACATATAAGAAGGGAAAATGCAGCGCAGCTGTTGGGAACCATGAGAAAATGGCCGGAGTGCTGGCCCTTGGCTATGGAACCACACAGGGCGCGCCCCACAGGTCAAAGGAAATGGAGCAGCTGTGCAAGGCTGACAGGGATATGCCCCAGTGGTTCGTCAGCGGAATGAAGGCAGCCATGCTGGCGCCCACGGCCATGAATAAACAGGACTTTTTAATTGAATTAAGGGGGGATGACGTTGCCTTCCAGGTAAAGGATGACAAGTATGGCAGGATAAATATGGGCATTATCAAATACCATTTCCATCTGGGCGCTGCGCTGGCCGGCAGGCCATGAGGCTTTATATCCCGGCGGAGGAATGACAGGGACAGGCCCCGCATCCCAGAGCCTTCCCCGCAGGCGTGGCAGCGCATCCGCCCAGCGCTGTTTCACGCAGGTCAGGGGGCAGCTGTCTTCCCACACGGTACATGGCCATCAGCATTTCATCAAAGGGAATCAGCTGGCGGACCCCGCTCAGGGCCAGTTCGGCAGCGGTCAGTGCAACTGCGGCGCCTGCGGCATTCCTGCCCTGGCAGGGACATTCCACCAGACCGCCGATGGGGTCGCACACCAGACCCAGCAGGTTCATGAGGACAGACGAGGCTGCATTGAGGCACTGGTCCGCAGTTCCTCCCATAAGCTCCACGGCAGCCGAGGCAGCCATGGCCGAGGCAACCCCTACTTCCGCCTGGCAGCCCCCAACTGCACCTGCAACGGTGGCATTTCTCATAGCCAGATAACCGATGGCGCTGGAGTTGAATAGGGCGTCAATCACCCTGATGTCAGGAAGGCTGTATTCCTCCTGAAGGGACAGAAGAAGCCCCGGCACAATGCCGGAGGAACCGGCTGTGGGGGCTGCCACAATCAGCCCCATGGATGTGTTTGTCTCCAGGACCGCCATGGAATAGGCGATTGCCCTGGAAAGCACACTGCCGCATATGGATGCCCCGCTGGCCCGGTGACGGTTAACCAGTCTGGCCTCACCGCCGATGAGTCCTCCTATGGATTTCTTCGGCTCACGGATAGGGGAGGCGGCTGACTCACGCATAATGGTAAGGGCATGGCCCATTTTTGCATATAAATCTTCCCGGCTGGTCCCAGCCAATGTACATTCCCTCTGTTTCATAATATCTGAGATAGGACAGCTGAGCTTTTGGCAGAGTTCCAGAAGCTCTTTTGCATTTTTAAAGTCCATTTTCATTTCCTCCCTTCAATGGTATGAACATCACATCCTGCACATCCGGATTTTCATAAATCTGCGGTATCATACGGTCCGGCAGACAGCCGTCAAACTCAATGATGCTGTAAGCCCTGTCTCCCTTTGTCTCCCGGAACAGCTTCATAAAGGCAATGTTTACATATCCTTCGCTGAGACAGCGGGTGATATGGGCCAGGACGCCCAGGCGGTCGTGGTGGATGATAATGAGCGTGCTGTATTCGCCGGAAAAGTCCACGTCAATATGGTCAATACGGCTGATTCGCACCTTACCTCCTCCCAGGGATTCGCCCCGCACCGAGAAGGTGCGTCCGTTTAAACAGGTCATGCGGATATCCACTGTGTTGGGGTGGGTGCCCGTATCCGTGTCATCGGTGGTAAAAACATAGGAAAGTCCCCTTTCTCCGGCTATGGAACATGCACGGGGTATCCGCTTGTCGTCCGTGGAAAAGCCCATGATGCCTCCCAGAAGGGCCAGGTCCGTGCCGTGGCCTTTATGGGTCTTTGCAAAGGACTGGTAGAGGGTAAATTCCACATGAGTAATGGGACTGTCCGCCATTTTTCCTGCCAGCAGGGCAATGGAGCATGCTCCGGCCGTATGGGAGCTGGAGGGCCCTATCATTTCAGGGCCTAACACATCAAACATACTGATAAATGCCATATGTAATCTCATCCTTTTCTTTTTTTTGCAGACATATTCCGTGTCTGAATCAGGGAATTGACATCTGCGTAAGTGCATTGTATCATAAAGAATAAATAAATCAAATTCATGGATTTTATAGATATAATAAATTAAATTCATAGATTAGCAGGAGGTGGAGAAATGGAACTGAGACAGCTGCAGACCTTTGTGACCATTACCCAGACAGAAAGCTTTTCCAGGGCAGCAGAGATTCTGGGCTATACCCAGTCAGCCCTGACCGTCCAGATACGCCTGCTGGAAAATGAGCTGGGGGTAAAGCTCTTTGACCGCATGGGAAAAAAGGTTTACCTGACAGCATCCGGCAGGCAGTTTACGGACCACGCCAACCAAATCATCCGGGATATAAAACGCGCCAGGGAATTTGCCAAAAACGAGGAGGAACTGTGCAGCCCCCTTCATGTGGGAACCCTGGAATCCCTGTGTTTTTCAAAGCTTCCCCAGATACTGAATGACTTTCGCAGCAGCCATCCCAGGGTTCCGGTCAAGGTTACTGCCTCCACGCCCAACCAGCTGATTGATATGATGGAAAGGAACCAGCTGGATTTGATATATATACTGGACCGGCCAAGGTATAATGATAATTGGAATAAGGTTATGGAAGTCAGGGAACCCATTGTGTTTGTGGCCTCCCCTTCCTGCGGACTGGATGGGAACAGGGAAATCCGCCTGGAAGAAATTATGGATGAGCCGTTTTTCCTGACGGAAAAGAATGAAAACTACAGGCGGGAGCTGGATTGCTTCCTGGAATCCCAGGGCAGGGAGCTGACTCCCTTTTTGGAAATCAGCAATACGGAATTCATCATACGGATGATAGGGAAAAACCGGGGCATATCATATCTTCCCCTGTTAGCGGTCCGGGAATATGTGGAAAAGGGGGAGCTGACCCTTCTTAATGTGGCTGATTTCAGACTGACCATGTGCCAGCAGGTCATCTACCACAAAAATAAGTGGAGGTCAAAAGAGATGGATGCGTTTATCCGTATCACAGCCCATAACTCCGGCGCAGATTAGCCGGTACTTCTGCAGCAGGGAGGTTTTTTCAGAAAAACCGGGTGATTTTTAAGGTCTTTCCCGCCCTCCATTGTAACGTCTGCGGACCTTATGTTAGAGTGTGCCTGTAAGAGATGGGCAGACATCAGCGTGAACATAGGAAAGCAGTGTGAAGTTAAAAGCAAATACAGAGCAAGGGAGAATCAGAATGAGCGGAAAGAAAATTATTTTAGTGTCACATGGGAAACTGTCGGAAGGTATGCTTCACTCCGTACAGATGATTATAGGGAAAAATGAGGACCTGTCCTGTATGGGAATGATGCCGGGCGCACACTATCAGCCCATGGTGGATGAGGTGGAGGGAATGCTTAAGGAACATCCGGATACACAGTATATCATAGTGGCCGACCTGCTGGGCGGCAGTGTATGCAATGGCATGACGACCCTGCTGCGCTACCCCAATCTGCGTCTGGTGGCGGGGATGAACATGGGGTTGGTTATTAACCTGCTGCTGGCTCCTGGCGTGCTGGGCGATGAGGAGATTGACACAAAGGTGGAGGAAGCCAATGCCGTCAGCCACAGGGTCAGGCCGGAGGCCCTGGAAGCGGACAACAGCGATGAGGATTTTTTCTAAGGAGGCAGGAATGGGCAGTCAGATGAAAAAGGAAGATTTGGCGTGGGCAGAGCAGGTATATGAAAAAATACGGTTAAAGATGTCCGCGGAGTGCAGCCGTATTGGCAGCCGTATACCGTATATTGCTGAAAATGGAGTTTATAAGGAAGACAAAGCAGCGACAGACATTGTCTGGTGGACCAACGGGTTCTGGCCGGGGCTTATGTGGCAGATGTACCATGCCGAGGGAGACGACGCGTATAGGAGGACCGCAGCGGAGGTAGAGGAAAAGCTGGACCGGGCATTTGACATATATACGGGACTCCATCACGATGTAGGATTTATGTGGCTTCATTCCGCGGTGGCGGATTACCGGATTACGGGAAATGAGCGCTCTCTGGCAAGGGGACTCCATGCAGCCCATCTGCTTGCAGGCAGATACAATCCCAGAGGAAAATTCCTCCGTTCCTGGAACAGGGACAGGGCCGGCTGGGTCATTGTGGACAGCATGATGAATATTCCCCTCCTCTACTGGGCATCGGATGCCATTGGGGACCCCAGGTTCACCTATATCGCCATGGACCACGCAGACACGGTGATGCGGCATACGGTCCGGGGGGACGGCTCCTGCAATCATATAATTGTACTGGACCCGGAGAGCGGGGAGCTTAAGGAAACACCGGGGGGACAGGGGTATGCCGCCGGTTCGTCCTGGTCCAGGGGACAATCCTGGGCAATATACGGGTTTGCATTGAGCTACCGCTATACCGGGAAGACGGAATATCTGGATACGGCAAAGAAGGTGGCCCACTATTTCATGGCTGAAACAAACCGTACCGGTGATGTGCCGCTCATTGATTTCAGGGCGCCTGCAGAGCCTGTTTACCGGGATACCACAGCCGGTGTGTGCGGGGCCTGCGGACTGCTGGAGATTGCGGAGCATGTGCCGGAATGCGAAAAGGAGTTTTACAGGGCAGGCGCCCTCAGGCTGCTGAAAGCCGTGGAAAGCAGATACTGCAACTGGGACACAGGGTATGACTCCATTGTGGCTATGGGCTCCGGCTCCTATGGAACGGAACATGACCGGCATGTGCCAATTATCTATGGGGATTACTTCCTGGTGGAGGCAGTTCTCAGGCTTTTGGGAAAGGATGTATTGATTTGGTAGATTCTCCTTGCAAATACCCGGAAAAGGGCTTATAAGAAATATAGGCACACCCGAGAGGAGGAATGGCGGATGCTGCGTGCAATTCTGGCTGATGACGAGGCAGTTATATTAAAAGGTCTCAGGAAGCTGATTGACTGGGAAAAGATGGGCATACAGATTGTGGGCGAGGCCAGGGACGGAAAGGAAGCCCTGGAACTGATTGAACGGGTCAAGCCGGACCTGGCTGTATCGGACATTGCCATGCCGGAACTGGACGGGCTGGATATGCTGAAGCGGATTGGAGAGATGGGGCTTTATACCAAGGTAATCTTTGTCAGCGGCTACCAGGAATTTTCTTATGCAAAAAGGGCGGTTAAATACGGCGCTGTGGATTATATCCTGAAGCCCGTGGAACAGGAAGAACTGGAGGCAGCCCTTAAGAAGGCAGTGGGTCTGGTGGATGAGCAGAGCCGCCTTAAGCTTCTCGCCACGGAACAGGATGAAAGTGAACTGGCCCGTATTTTCCATAAAATAAACGGGAACCAGGAGTATGCCAGGCAGGATTTATATGAGCAGTTCGAGGCACTGCACATTGACGTGGCCTGTAAGGAGTTTGTGGGGGCGGCCTTCCGCCTGTATTTCACAAAGTCAGGTCCCTCCAATATCAAGATGCAGGAGCTGCAGAAGTTTTCCGCCTACAACCGCCTTCAGAAAAAGCTGGAGGAGGAAAAATGGGGTTTTGTCATCAGGAAGGACCTGAACAACTGCTATGTGATATTTACCCTGGACCCCTCTGAGGATGCTAGGACTGTCCGAATCCGTACCCATAAACTGGCGGAAGTAATGACAAGCGGACAGCCCATTGTGGTCAAGACCGGAGTGGGAGAGCGGATTGGGGAGATTGGAGCCCTGCAGCTGGCCTATAAGACCAGCCGGTTTGCCCTGGAGCTTTACTATTTTACGGAAGAGGATGAGATATGGTATGATGATGTGGAACGCAGCTTCCTGGATTCCTTTGAGGATTACCAGAACTGTTATAAAAAGCTGATGGAAGGATTCCTGTCCAGGAAACCGTCCATTGACATGGAATTGAACCGGATTCTTATGGTTATCCGCAACCTGCATTTCGGGAACCGGTTTGCCGCCGTGAACCGCTGCATTCTCCTGATTACCGATGTCACAAAGGAGCTGATGGACAATTACCTGATTGACGGCTCCTACCGGCAGAAGGCGGAACAGGCTGCTGAGGAAATCCGTCTGAAGCCATTGTACCGGCAGGCCTGCCAGGTGATTACAGCCTGCCTTACAGACCTGTTTGAAACCGTAAAGGACGGGACGGGAAATACCAGCCAGAGCGAGGTGGCCAGAATCAAGCAGTATATCGGAGCGCATTACAGGGAGAATCTTACCCTGGAATCCATGGCGGCCTTTGCCAATATGAATCTCTATTATTTCAGCAGTTATTTTAAAAAGAACACAGGACAAAACTTTAAAAACTATCTGACAGACATCCGCATGAAAGAGGCGGGCCGGCTTCTGGCCAATACGGACTGCAAGGCTTACGAGGCAGCGGAGGCAGTGGGATATAAGAATGTCCGGCAGTTCAATGAAAATTTTAAGGGGAAATATGGGAAGAGTCCGAATGAGTACAGAAGGGAATACCGGCCAAAGGGCCAGGGACAGAAAATATAAGAAACGGCGGGAAAACGGCATGGAAGCCAGAGAACCCCACAGCAGACCGGCCGGAGGGAGGATGTTCGCCAGCATCCTTCTTTCGGCTGTTTTCCTGCTTCTGATGACAGGATGCAGTCCCGGGGGTCCCTCTGCGCCCGGAGTCCGTCCGGAGGCAGAGGTAAAAATACGGGTGGTCTGTTCCGCAGGGGACCTTAAATGGAAGAGCGGAATGGAGGACGTGGCAGAGGCTTTCATGGAGTCCAATGAAGATATCCAGGTGGAGCTGTATTTTATGCCGGAAGTAAAGAACCAGACGTATGCGGAACGTCTTAAGGTGCTGGCTGCCCAGGAAGAATTAAATGATATCGTGGAACTGAGGGAGACAGGAACCCTTGTACAGGCAGGGCTTCTGGCACCCATGCCTGAGGAAGTGTATTCGCTGGTGGAGAACCCCCAGACCTTTGACGGCATATGCTATGGCGTTCCCAGGTACAGCACCACCCTGGGAATGATTTATAATGTGGATATATTTGAGAGGCTGGGACTTTCCGTGCCCAGTACATATGAGGAATTCCTCCAGGTATGCGGCACCCTTAAGGCTTCAGGATATGACGCCGTTGCTCTTGGGGCTGCCGATATCTGGCATATGAAGTTCTGGGGAAATTACCTGTTCTGCAATTACATTGTGACAGAGGAGGGGCAGGTCTGCTGGACCAAAGAGAGGGTAATGGAGATGCTGGGGGATTTCCGCGGCCTGGCCAGCCGGGGTTACATTCATTCACGTTACAGGGCAGTGTCGGACAGTGAAACAGCCCAGGCCATATCCGCCAGACAGGCGGTTATGGTGTATACAGGGCCGTGGATGCTGTCGCAGATAGAGAACCTGAATCCCCAGATTCGCCTGGGCTTCTTTTTCCTTCCGGGAAGGGACGGGACAGCCTATGCAATGGATGACAGCAATGTGGAATGGGGTATCTCGTCCGTGACCGCGGGGGACGAAAAAAAGATGGACGCGGCTGTCCGGTTCCTGCAGTTTTATTATTCCGAAGGCATCTATGAAACCATATTGGAAATCATGAACGGGGACTCCGTGACAGTCCGCCAGGTGTATATGCCGGATACGCCAAACCAGAGAATCATGAAAGCTGCTTATGAGAGAGAACCTGTGCATACGGAGCTTCTGGTGGAGGATGCCAGCTCGCCTGACGGTTTCATCACCTATTATGACCAGATGCTGATTGAGACCTTATGGGGCGGAAAATCAATTTCATCCCTGGCAGAAAATCTGTTGGAACGATGGGAGGAGCCATGATACAGAGAAGAAAAAGCATATTTTTCCGCCTGACCATATCATTTGTACTGCTTGGACTGGCGCCTCTTCTGATTGCCGGCACAGTGCTGTTTGGCCGTTTCAGGGACAATATGGAACGGGTTGTTTTGGACGATATGGGGCGCATGGTGAGCTATGCAGGCAACAATGCAGAAGAAATGGTGGAGGAATGCAGCGGCCTGACTAAGTATATCTATGATATTTCCACGGACGACGGGATGTTCCTGTACCAGATATTAAAATCCCCGGGCCTTCGCCAGGAAGAAAAGAAGATGAAAATCATTCTCCTTCTCAGCCAGATGCTGGACAAGGACAGCAGGCTGCGCACCGCTTATTTTAAGGACCAGAAAGGCAGGATTTATTACGCTACCAGGAACACCCAGAAGGTACTGGATGAAGATGCATTCCGTTTTTGGACGGGAGAAGAGGACCGGGAGGAGAATTTCTCTGTTCTGTCCACCCATGTGGATGACTATTTCCCGGATTCCAGAAATCAGGTCATCACGTTCCGGCGCAGTTATCAGGATATTACATCCTTTAAGACCATAGGCAGCTGTCTGGGCTATTTTTATATGGACATGGATATAAGCAAGCTGTCCTCCGTACTTTCGGACATTGATATGGGGCTAAATGAGTTTTTCTACATTATGGATGATAAGGGAATGTGTATTTACAGTGCTGATTCTGCCATGACAGGAAAACCGGCGGAAGGGATGGCATCCCTCCTTCCCTCCATGAACCAGGGGATGGGAAGCCTGCTTAAGGACGGAAAATACGTGGTCTATGACCGTCTGGAGCCGTGCGCCTGGACCGTGGCCGTGGAGGCCGGACGGGACCGGGTGCTGATGAATATGGAAAGTACAAAACAGTATATCACGGTATTCCTGGGCGCGGCCTTTCTGGTGCTCCTGTGTCTGTACTCTTATTTTCTGGAGCGGATTCGCAGGCCGGTGGAGCTTTTGGAGAGCGGGATGGCTGAGATTCAAAAGGGCAACCTGGAGACACGGATTGACGTGGGTGACAGGGAGGATGAAATCGGAGTCCTGGCAGGCGGGCTGAACGAAATGGCAAAAGAGCTGGAAGCCTATATCAAAAAGGTATATGTGGCCGAAATCCGGCAGAGGGATGCGGAGCTTACGGCCCTTAAGTCGCAGATAAAGCCCCATTATCTCTACAATACCCTGGAGGTCATCCGTATGACAGCCCTGGAACATGAGGATAAGGAGACAGCCAGGATGGTGGAAAGCCTGTCAAAGCAGCTCAAATACCTGATTGGCGTCAGCGGCGACATGGTTCCCCTGAAGCGTGAGATTGAAAATATAAGGGAATATTTCTATATCATGCGCATCCGCTATGAGAACAGGATTCAGTTGGAGGTAAGTGTGGATGAGGATGTGATGGAGGCGTCCATCATCAAGCTGAGCCTTCAGCCCATTGTGGAAAATGCAGTCAAACACGGGCTCAGGCCCAAGAAGGGGAACGGAACCGTGCGCATTGAGGCCCACAGGCAGGAAGGGCATCTGGAAGTGACCGTGATGGACGACGGGGCCGGCATGGGAGAGGAGACGCTTAAGAACCTGAATGACAGCCTGGGCCAGGAGGAAATGGGAGTACTGACAACAGACGGCTGGGAACATGTGGGCATCAAGAATGCCTATGACAGAATCCGGAAGAACTTTGGACCGGAATACGGGCTGGAAATCATGAGCACAGAGGGGACGGGCACCATTGTGGTGTATACCCTGCCCCTGGTGTCTGATGAGAGTGCAGGTAATGAGGGAGAGCAGGTTGAAATAGGGACATCCTAGAACCGGACAATCAAATATAGAGAGGATTTTTAGGGAAAACAGGCGGTCTTTTTAGATGGTAGGGCCAGGACGTTGAGACTGGAAAATCCTTGTGGTACCATGGGTTCATCTTAAGGAAATACCTTTAAGATGGGCCCGTTTTGTGTATGAAAATGATGTTTCAGGAGGGAGAAAAAATGATAAAGATGATGCGTGTGGATGACCGTCTGATTCACGGTCAGGTGGCAGTTATGTGGTCAAAGGAACTGGGGATACAGAGAATCATTGTTGCCAGCGATACCATTGCGGCCAATACCATACAGGTGAATGCGCTGAAGATGGCTGCCCCGGCAGGAGTAAAGGCAGCTATTCTGCCCATTGAAAAGGCAGTGGAGATATTAAAGGACCCCAGGGCGTCCCAGATGAAAATCCTTGTGATTTCCAATCAGCCCGAAGATTTGTTAAGGGTTGCAGAGCAGATTGGGGAACGCCCGGTACTCAACGTTGCAAATTACGGAAGGATTGGGGGCGGAGCCCTTTCTTCCAAGACAAAGGTGTCGGAATCCGTATACGTGACGGATGCGGACCGGAATGTATTTGAGAGAATAGGGAATCTGGGGATTGAAATCATCCACCAGCCCCTGCCGGGAGACGGAAGACAGGATTTTATGAAGCTGTTAGGAGGGAGATAAGCCATGTTTATGAATGCATTGATTGTCGGACTTGTACTTATGTTTACCAAGTTTTTTGACTGGTGGGGCAACACCATGTTCCAAAGACCCATTTTCTGCGTGGCCATTCTGGGCGCCCTGCTGGGACATCCGGGGGAGGGAATTATCCTGGCTGCCCAGCTGGAGCTGGTGTTCCTGGGCAATGTCAGCCTGGGCGGCGTAATGCCCTCGGATTTTACCCTGGGCTCCATTTTCGGAGCTGCATTTGCCATTCTGCTGGGCAAGGACCTGGCCACGGCCGTTACCCTGGCCCTGCCCCTGGCTGCGCTGGGAACACTGCTCTATTCATCCATGAAGATTGTAGTCACTTCCCTTGTGCCCAGGTTTGAGAAGCTGGTTGAGGGCCGGAACATCAGGGGATTTAAGAGATTGTGGATGTTTCAGTTCGCTGGTTTCCATCTCTGCTATTTCCTGCTGGGCTTCATCTGTATCTTTGCAGGTACGGATGCGGTAAAGGCATTTGTGGAAATCATACCGGCATGGGTGCAGAAGTCCATGACGGTTGCATCCACCATGCTTCCCGCCCTTGGTATGGCGCTGCTGCTTAAATCGCTGTGGAGCAGGGAAATATGCCCGTATTACTTTCTTGGGTTCGGCCTTGGGGCATTTTTCTTCTACAATAACGTGACAGGCGCGGCTGTGGCGGACGGGACTGTGAAGCTTGCCAGTTCCTCCGTAAAGATACTGTCCCTGGTGCAGATTTCCTTTATCGGGGCAGCCATTGCGGCTCTGGTTATTTTCCGGGAACTGCAGAGGATCAAGGATGAGCAGAAGATGCAGAATGCATCGGCCAATCCGGTATTAGATGAAAGGGAGGACTTCTTCAATGATTAATACAATGACGACAGTAGCGGATGCAGCCGTTACCATGAAGACAAAACTTACCCGCCGGCAGAGAAAACTTGTGGGCTCCATCTTCTGGAGGTCTATGTGGCTGATGTTCTGCACCTCTTATACGAAACAGCAGGGAACCACGTTTGGATGGACCATGATTCCGTATCTGGAGGATATTTACGGAAAGGAGACGGACGCCTTTTACGAGGCAATGTCCAGACATCAGGACTTCTTTAACACAACGCCCGGCATGTCCCCCTTTATTTTCTCTCTTGTGATTTCCATGGAGCAGGAGAGAAAGGCTGCCATGGATGCCGGAAGGGAGTTTGACGATTCCTCTATCGAAGCCCTTAAGGTTGCGCTGATGGGACCCTTTGCAGGAATTGGAGATTCCGTTTATTCAGGAGCTTTGAGAATCATTGCAACGGGAATCGGTCTTGGATTCGCACAGATTGGTTCCTGGATGGGACCTGTATTATTTGCACTGATTTATAATATTCCCAATGTGCTGATTCGCTATTTCGGAGCTGAATATGGTTTGAAGCTGGGAAGTACTTATATTGCAAATGCGCTGAGCTCAGGGGCGCTGAAGGCATTTACAAAAGGCTTTGCTGTTCTGGGGCTGATTATGGCAGGAGCGATGACCGCCCAGTATGTGAGCTTTAAGACGACCTTTGTAGCTGACTTTGGCGGAGCTGCCTTCAATCTGCAGGGCGTTCTGGACCAGATTATGCCGGGACTGCTGCCGCTGGCCATTACCATGGGTTCCTTCTTTTACCTGAGGAAGAAGAATAAGCCGGTCACCGTGCTGTTAGTCATGTTTGCGGCGGCAGTGGTGCTGACAGTGCTGGGAATTTGCGGCTAAAGGAATGCATTGAATGACGGATGGTGTTGGTAAGTTAAAATGTGATGTCGGGGTAATGTGGAAATATGGTTGATTTACTGTGTATTGATATAGATGGGACACTGCTTGACAGCCGTAAGGAGCTGCCCAGGGAGAATGTGGAGGCGGTGCGGTATGCGCTGGATAAGGGCGTGATTGTGGCTATTGCGTCCGGGCGTTCGGTTTCCGGGATAGAGCCGCTGCTTTTACAGCTGGGGATTGGCAGGTATGGGGTCTGCCTGAACGGAGGTCTGGTGCTGTGCGGGGAGGTTATTTACAGGGATACCATGGAGGAAGGCCTGGTCATGAAAATCATTGAGCAGGCGGAACGGTATGAAAGCCAGATTTTTCTTTCAGCGGCAGAATTTAATATTACCAATGGGGCTCTGTCGGGACATCTGAGGGAATTGGTTGATAAGGGAAGCCTGCGTTCGGATTACCGTTACTGCCGGGATTATGATGAAATGCGGGCTGAAGCCCGCCGCCATAAGGATGAGATTATTAAGGTGGCTGTGAAAGAGATTGATGAAGCGGATTTTGAGGGTCTTAAGAAGGCGCTTGTGGATATGGATTTGTTTCATGTGGCCAAATCAGATACCTATTTTGTGGATATTAACCCTAAGGATGGGAATAAGGGAAAGGGCGTGGCCGTGCTGGCCGCGCACCTGGGCATACCCATGGACAGGGTGATGTGTATTGGCGATAATGAGAATGATTTGGAGATGGTGGGCATGGCTGGTATTG
Organism: Clostridium sp. 1001283B150225_161107_B6; assembly: GCF_015556325.1. Taxonomy (NCBI): domain Bacteria; kingdom Bacillati; phylum Bacillota; class Clostridia; order Eubacteriales; family Clostridiaceae; genus Clostridium; species Clostridium sp. 1001283B150225_161107_B6. Next base: position 111,455 of record NZ_JADNMD010000011.1, read on the forward strand.
GCGTGGCCATGGGGAATGGAGTGGAGGAAGTCAGGTCGGCGTCCGTGTTCGTGACAGGGGATAATGACCATAAGGGGGTTGCCCAGGCAATTTACCGGTTTATCTGAAAGTGCCGGTTTATTTGAAATGGAAGGAGAATTTGTATGAGAGAGAATCGGATTCAGACAGGCGCGCCCGGAAGGATTGGGATTCACAATCCGGTTTTAAGGGGATTTCACCCGGACCCTTGTATATGCAGGGCCGGGGGCAGGTTTTATTTGATTACATCCACTTTTGAATGGCTCCCTGGGGTGTCCCTTTATGAGTCGGAGGATTTGGTGAATTGGACTTCCAGGGGCGGGATACTTGATAATCTGGACTTGAGGGGGATTCCTGATTCCGCGGGGATTTGGGCTCCGGCGCTGTCCTATGACAATGGATTATTCTATCTGATTTATACTGTCAGCAGGCAAATAGACGGATATTTCAAAGACGTGGAGAATTATGTGGTCACTTCCCCGTCCATAGACGGGCCGTGGAGCGCGCCTGTATTTGTAAATGCTTCCGGGTTTGACCCTTCGATGTTCCACGAAGAAGGCAGGCATTATGTGATTAATCCGCAGTGGGACGCCAGGCCGCTGCCGGGACACCAGAAGTTTAATGGTCTGGTGCTGCAGGAGTTTGATATGGAAAAGGGGATGAAAGGGCAATCCAAAGTTATATTTGAGGGAAGCGGCACCGGCGGTACCGAGGGGCCGCACCTGATGAAACGGGATGGGTTTTATTATATGATTGCCGCCGAGGGAGGAACCGGAAGACACCATTCCATCTGTGTGGCCCGGTCTGCGGATATATGGGGACCCTATGAGGTTTCACCCTATCATCCTCTGATTACGGCCTGGGAAAAGGATACGGTCCTTAAAAAGTCAGGTCATGGCAATTTCGTGGAGACAGGGCAGGGGGAATGGTATATGACCCATCTCTGCGCCCGGTATCTGGAGGGAAAGGAGGCCTGCGTCCTGGGCAGGGAGACTGCCCTTCAGAAAATAGAGTGGATTGACGGGTGGCCCAGGATGGTGCAGGGGAACAGCACGCCGCTGGTTGAGGTGGAGGCGCCGAAGGTGGAGGCGCTAAAGGTGGAGGCGCCGGAGGAAGCCCCAAAGGAGACGGCCGGCAGCCGGAATAAGGGCAGGGAATACAGGACGGATTTTCGCAGGGGAACCTGTCTGGAGCAGGAGGAATGGTTATCCCTGCGGCGTCCCATGGGAGACAAGGCAGAGCTGACAGAACAGGGCCTTCTGTTAAAGGGAAATGATTCCCTTACATCCCTGTTTGAACAGTCTCTGATTGCACGCAGGTGGGAAAGTTTCTGCTTTAAGGCGGGTACGGTCCTTAAGTTCCGCCCGTATCATTACGCCCAGACAGCCGGTCTTGTGTGCTATTACAATACAAAGGTATTTCACTATCTTTATGTGGGATATGATGAGGTGAAGCAGCTTCCCATGGTCAGTATTCTGACAAATGACAACTATGAATTTTGTGAACCGTTGAGGGGGCAGTATGCATACCTGCCTGTTCATACAGAGTCTGTCCGGCTGGAGGTGCATGTGGACCGGGAGCAGATGCAGTTTTACTATGCTGTGGACAATGGGCTCCCGGAGAAAATAGGTCCTGTGCTGGATGCTTCCATACTGAGCGATGAGCATGCTGCGGGCTGGGCCTATACCGGGGCTGTGGTAGGTATAACGGCAGTGGATAATTTTAATAAGGACACAGCCGCATTGTTTACAGAGTTTTACCAGGCTGACCAGGAGGCGGAACAATGATTCAGGTACTGGAACAGGGAAGGACATTCCACCTTATCACAGCACATACATCCATGATTCTCCATGCCATGCCCAGCGGCCATCTCATGAGCCTGTACTGGGGCAGCAGGGTGGAGGGGGATTCCTTCAGCTATATTGTCCGGGACATGAAAAAGGCCAGTTATCTGTGCGGAACAGACGGAATCAATGATTTCAGGCTGGAACAATATCCGGTGCTGTACCCGTCCTGGGGAAATCCGGATTTGAGAATGCCGGCTGTTCAGTTTTGCTATGAGGATGGTTCCGTTATGACGGATTTGCGGTTTAAGGGATACCGGGTATACCGGGGAAAGGAAACGCTTCCGGGGCTGCCGGCCGTCATTAGCAGGGAAGCAGAATGTCTGGAACTGACTTTGGGGGACAGCATATCCAATCTGGAAATCCGGCTTACATATGGGGTATTTGAAAGGTATGACGCCATTACAGGAAGCGTGATGGCCGCAAACCGGGGAGAAAAGGCCGTGACAGTGGAGCGCCTGATGTCAGGCTGCTTTTCTTTCCCGGATGACAGGTATGAGCTGATGACCCTGACCGGGGCATGGGGAAGGGAATGTCATGTTAACCGGCAGGAAATCCGCCAGGGGAGGTTTGCGGTGGAGAGTACCAGGGGAGCCGGCGGACACGGGCAGAATCCCTTTCTGGCCCTGGCAGAGCCTGGGGCAGACGAGGACCGGGGAAATATATGGTCCATGAATCTGGTGTATAGCGGAAGCTTTGAGGGAAGCGTGGAGGTTGATATGCACCAAAATACGAGAATGATGATGGGAATACAGCCCTTTGGATTTTCATGGCTGCTGGAAAAGGGGGAGAAATTTGCCAGTCCTGAGGTGGTGATGGTGCACTCCGGAGAGGGGATGGGAGCCATGTCCAGGATATACCACTGCCTGTACAGGGAATGTCTCATGGGGAGAAACTATCAGGGCGGACCGGGAAAATACAGGCCTGTGCTGTTTAATAACTGGGAGGCAACCTACTTTGATTTTAACAGGGACAGGCTGCTGGAGCTGGCAGACCAGGCTGCAGCCCTTGGAGTCGAATGCTTTGTGCTGGATGACGGATGGTTTGGAAACAGGGACAGCGCCGACCGGTCCCTGGGAGACTGGACTGAGAACCGGAATAAGCTGGGAGGAAGCCTGGCCGGACTGGCAGAGGCCGTAAGGAAGAGGGGAATGGAATTCGGGCTGTGGTTTGAGCCGGAAATGGTATCGCCGGACAGCCGGCTGTTCAGAAGCCATCCGGACTGGGCAATCCAGGTGAAAGGGCGTCCGAAGCAGCTGGCCAGGAATCAGCTCGTACTGGATCTGAGCCGGGAGGAGGTCCAGGATTATATTGTGGAGTCTGTTGACCGGGTGCTGAGGGAGGCGCCCATAACCTATGTAAAATGGGATATGAACCGGAATATAACAGACTGGGGGTCAGGCCATCTGGCTGCAGGCCGCCAGAAGGAACTGGGGCACCGGTATATACTGGGGCTTTACCGCATTCTGGAGAGACTGACCGGAATGCACCCGGATGTGCTGTTTGAAGGATGCGCAGGGGGAGGCGGGCGCTTTGACCCCGGAATGCTGTACTATATGCCCCAGATATGGGCCAGTGATGACACCGATGCAGCGGAGCGTCTTGCCATCCAGCACGGCACAGCCTGTGTGTATCCGCCTGTATCCATGGGCTGCCATGTGTCTGCCTGTCCCAACCATATCGTGGGGAGGGAGACTCCGCTTTTTACCAGAGGCGTGGTGGCCATGGAGGGAAATCTGGGATATGAGCTGGACCTGACAGCCATGGAAGAAAAGGATAAGGATGAGGTGAAACGCCAGATTGGATTTTATAAGGATATAAGGGAAATTGTACAGAAGGGCCGGTATTACAGACTGAAGCATGATGGGGACCAACGGGCGTGGATGTATGTTTCAGAGAAGGGAGACAGGGCGGTGGTGAGTTTTGTACAGATTCTGGCAAAAGCCAATACGGTTCCCAAGCGGCTGCGCCTTAAGGGTCTGGAACGTGAGGCGTTTTACCGGGTAGAACAGGTGATGGAGGCTGGGGAGGAGGCGGGTACGCCCGGCATCAGGGATGTCTGCCTGCTCCGCGGCAGCTCCCTTATGAACATCGGTCTGGGTCTTAACAGGCCCAGCGGTGATTTTCAGGCCCAGCAGTGGGTGATGTACAGGGAAGGCTGAGGGACAGGCCGTGTTCTGGGTTATTGTAAGAATTATAAATCCTTTTGGTTGAGGCGGAAGCTGGAGCGTCAATCAGAAGGATTTTTGTGTTTTGAACACCACATTGCCTCCCAAAATAACTGCAGTTATATTTCTTTGCATTTGAACCGGTATGCTGTATAATGGAAAAAAACAGCAGATGTGCAGGATAAATACAATCTCAGCACACAGGGAACCGTAAATGCCCTGCATGCCTGAAACGGGAGGTTTCATATGAAAAAAAGGAAGAGAGTCATGCTTGCATGGGCGGCAGCGGCGGTCCTGATGCTGGTTATGACGGGCGGCTGTTCCCGCAGCGAGGATGCCAGGTACCAGCTGGACCCCAGGCAGCCTGTGATGATAACGGTGTGGAATTATTATAACGGGCAGACAAAGCAGGCCTTTGACAGCCTGGTGTCCAGGTTCAATGAAACAGTGGGCATGGAAAAGGGAATCATTGTGGACAGTGTCAGCCACGGGGATGTGAACCAGCTGGCAGAGGAGACATATAATTCAGCCAGCGGAAGGCTGGGAGCTGACTCCATGCCCAATCTGTTTGCCGCGTATCCGGAAAATGCCTACCGCATTGATGTATTGGGCAAGCTTGTGGATTTGAACCAATATTTTACAGAGGATGAGCTGAAGGTATACCGGGAGGATTTTCTCCAGGATTGCAGCTTTGGCGGAAATCAGGGACTTAAGATTCTTCCTGTTGTGCGGTCCACGGAAAATCTGTACTTAAATAAGACGGACTGGGATAAGTTTGCAGGGGAGACAGGAGCGGATTTGGAGGGACTGTCCACCTGGGAGGGCGTGGCTGAGACAGCCGGTACCTATTATGAGTGGTCAGGAGGCAAGGCATTTCTGGGAATCGACAGCCTGGCAAACTATATCATTGTTGCGTCCGTGCAGACGGGAAATGATATTTATGAGTTTCACGACGGCCGGGTAACCTTTTCATTTGACCAGGACCTGGCCAGGCTTTTATGGGATGAATTGTATGTGCCCTATGTAAAAGGTTATTATGCAAATCTGGGTAAATTCCGTTCTGATGACGAAAAGACAGGGGATATACTGGCTTATATAGGCTCCAGCGCAGGCGCGGTCTATTTTCCGAAGGAAGTGACCCTGAATCAAAATGAAATATACCGGATTGAGAGCAGTGTTCTTCCATATCCCTGTTTCAGGGGCGGGGAATTATGCGCCATGGTCCAGGGGGCGGGATTTTCCGTTGCACAGAGCGACAGCACCCACGAATATGCGTCGGCCGTCTTTTTGAAATGGCTTGCCCAGGAGGAACAGAATCTGGATTTTGCCGTAAACAGCGGCTATCTGCCGGTGGAGAACAGCTCCCTGAATCAGGGGTATGCCAAGGCCATGGAAGCTTATTCCGGTTCGCCGGAGTATAATTCCACGGTAAGCCAGTCCGCTGAAGCCACAATGCAAATGCTGTCAGAGTACCGCTTTTATTCCAACCCTCCGTTTGAGGGGAGCTATGAGATGAGGCAGTTTTACGGTGAATATATGGAGACAACCGTGAACAATGCCCGTCTGGAAGCTGAGGATAAGATGAAGGAAGGTCTGACAAAGGAAGAGGCCCTGGACCAGGTCACGAATGAGGCCCATTTCCAGACATGGTATAAGGGCTGGCAGGAACATGCCGCCAAACTATTAGGGAGCTGATGAGGAATATGAATAAAAAGCAGTCCATTGCATTCAAATGCTCTGCCTTTACTGCGGGGCTGGTGATTCTCCAGTCCCTGCTGGTACTGGGGATGCTCATAGCAGGCGGTATATTGAAGCAGGCCAGGGACACGGCATACCAGTCCTTTGCTTCTACCGTGACACTCAGAGCCAGTTCCATCCAGGACCAGATTGACAACCGGTGGACCAACATTCATCCCTATGTCCAGGAATTGTCCGACCAGCTGTCCGATGCCGGTTATGGGGAGGGGAGAACGGATGCAGAAGCATTTTTAACCGGTTCCGCAGATACCTTAATATCCATGCTGCATGTCAGCGGTACCACGGGCACGTTTCTGATTCTGAATGGACCGGGACAGGGCAAAAGCCTGCCGGCGCTCTATTTCAGGGACTATGACCCGGAAACATACAGCGCGGACAACAGTGATTTGTTCCAGGTCATGGGACCGGCGGAGGTTTCCAGGAAGTACCGGATTCCTCTGGACAGCGTGTGGCATTACGGGCTGTCGCTGAATGACGGGAACAGGAAGTTTTTTGAGATGCCGTATCAGGCAGCCGGCCAGTCCCAGGATTATAAGAAGCTGGGATATTGGAGCCAGCCTTTCTGCATGACGCCGGAGGATGTGCCTGTCATAACTTACACCGTGCCTCTTTTTGACCGCAGCGGCCAGGTCCACGGCGTGGTGGGAGTGGAGATATCCCTGGAATATATCAGGAAACTGCTGCCTGCCAATGAGCTGTCTGCCCAGGATTCTCCGGGGTACATGATTGCCGCGAAACAGGAAAACCCGCAGGAGCTGCTGCCGCTGGTTAAGAAGGGAGAATACCAGAACCGGCTTTTTGGGAATGAGCCGTTGCTCAGGATAAAAGCAGAGGATGACAAGTATTCCGTCTGTCAGGTGTCAAATCTTACAGGGGAAAAGATATATGGCTGCATTAAGAGCCTGGACCTGTACGGAACAAAGAATGTTCCCTATGACAGCGGAAACTGGGTGGTTCTGGGGTTGATGAGAGGGGACGCCCTGTTTGGTTTCCTCCACAGAATCATAAAGATATTTGCAGTTACCCTGATGGCATCCCTGCTGCTGGGAGCAGGGGCCGCCGGATTCATCAGCCGTAAAATCACGGACCCTGTTGCAAAGCTGGCAGCCAAGGTAAGGGATTTTGACTATACCAGAAAGATAAGACTGGAGAGGACCGGGATTGAGGAGTTGGACCTGCTGTCCAGTGCCGTGGAGATATCCAATCAGAACCTGCTGGATAACACTCTTAAGATGTCTGAAATCATGGACCTTCTGGGCCTTCCCATAGGAGCCTTTGAGTACAGTCCGGGCGGATATGGGGTCCAGGTCACTAAACAGATATTTTCCCTTATGGAGCTTCCCCATGAGGACGAGGACCATCTGTATGTGGATGAGGAGGTATTTCTCTCCAGGCTGAGGGATATGCAGAAACGTCCGGTGCCCGAGGAAAACGGAATCTACAGAATCAGCGGGAAAACAGAGCGCTGGGTGCGGATTACCCTGTCCCTGCGCCACGGCCATTCTCTGGGAATCATTGAGGATGTGACCGGGGATATGATGAAAAAACAGCGGATGCAATATGAGAGGGACCATGACAGCCTGACCCGGATTTACAGCCGGGCAGCTTTCCAGCGGGAGGCAGAAGCCATGCTGGCCCAGGCCGGGGCCATGTCCGGCCGTGCCGGGGAGATGTCCGGCCGTACCGGGGAGAGGACAGACCATGCTGGCCCCGGGAGACTGGGGACTGCAGCCATGGTCATGCTGGATTTAGACGGCCTTAAGTCAGTCAACGACACACACGGCCATGAGAGCGGCGATATCTATATCAGGGAGACCGCGGTGTGTATGAAACAGATACCGGAGGAACATGCCATTGTAGGCAGGCGTTCCGGGGATGAGTTTTTCATGCTTTTGTTCGGTTATGAGAACAGGGATGCGGTCAGAAAACAATTAAAGGATTTCTACGATATCCTGGATAACCATCCGGCCGTGCTGCCTGACGGAGTACAGCTGGAGATTCATATCTCGTCAGGCATTGCCTGGTATGGGGAGGAACTTTGTACGTTTGAGGAACTGGTAAGGTGCGCGGACATTGCCCTGTATGAGGCCAAGGAGAACAGGAAAGGACGGACCGTGGAGTATGGGACGGTGTGAAACCGCTCCGGTTCGTATCCGTCTTACCATTCCAGACCATATTTCTTTATTTTCCGCCATAAGGTAGAACGGCTCATGTTTAAGAGCTGTGCTGCCTTTGTTTTATTTCTGCGGCGTTGATTAAGGAGTCCTGCAATCTGTTCCGCCTCTGTGCAGGAGGAAGCATCCATACATATCCGGGAAAGGACTGGATGCAGATGTATAAGAACTGGATGTATGACAACTGCACCAATCAGGAAATCAAGGATTTGGGCAGGGAGTCCTTTGACGTGTTCCAGGATTTGTGCCAGTCCTTCCTGCTGTTTTACGTCCAGGCGTATCTGACCGGCACCCAGGACCGGGAAGACATTACGGATACATTTAAACAAAAGCTTCATCCAGTAGCCGGATGAATTCTTTCAGTATTACATTTCCATGTATTCCCTTGTGATACAGCCCGAACACAAGGGGAGGTATGTCTGTTACCGGGATATAGCAGAGTCCCTTTTTATCGCTGCCCGGATAGAAGGGAAGAAGGGTGTATCCAAGGCCTGCCCTTACCATAGCCAGTATGCTTTCATAGGTATCCACGAAGAAAAGCTCTGAAGGATGGCAGGAGGATGATGACACGCGGATTTGGGACTGGAGCACGGACTGAGGCAGCCTGTGGGGCTCCCCCAGGACCATGGGGCCTTTGAGCTCCTTCACGTTCAGGGAGGCGCGTCCGGCGTAAGGATGTGCGGTACTGCACACACAGGCCATCGGTGTCCGGGCCAGTTCATGGAATATGCCGATGGATTTCTTCTGGTCGTCCTGCCGGAAACCGAACATGACATGGATGCGTTCTTCCTCCAGAAGGTTGGCCATGGACTTAAAAGGAATCAGCTTCACAGAAGGATGAAGAGTGGGAAACTGTCCCGCCAGCCTGTGTATGACAGGAGGCAGAAGGTCCAGCTCTGACTGGTTATGGCATCCCACGGTCAGGGACAGAAAATCACCGATTCCCATGCCCAGCCGTTTCTTGGCGCCGGAAGCAATCTTAAGAATGCTGGATGCGTCCTCCATGAACATGAGCCCGGCTTCGGTCAGGCTTACATTTTTGCTGGTACGGACAAAGAGCCTGATGCCCAGCTCTTCCTCCAGGGATGTAATCTGATGGCTCACAGCAGGCTGTGTAATTTTTAAAAAATCAGCTGCCCTGGAAAAATTCAGATATTCCGCTACGGCCAGAAAACATTCTAACTGCACTGTATTCATAAGAATCTCCTTCCGAATGTCCTTATAATTTCTTGTGAATCCCCTTAAACCTGGTGTTGGCCTGTTTGCGTTAAAAAGAATACTAATAGTAAACAATAAAAGAATTTTATAGATTATAACATATTTGAATTTCACATTCAACAAAAAATGATGTATAAATATAGGAAGCTAATTATTAGCTAGTTAACTATTCTTGTGTACGGCCGTACCGGCAGACAGAATGGGGTGATATCATGTGGGAACCGGATGAACAACTGCTCTGGGTTTTGAAAAAGCTGAATATGGATGCGGAACTCCTGATGAACCGCGTGTATGAGGATATGGGGCTCACTGCCGCCCAGGGAGCCGTCCTTTTGTTTATCCTGGAGTACCCTGACGGCACACTCTGTTCCACCAATATCCACAGGATACTGGGAGTGGCAAGACCCACGGTTTCCGGTCTTTTAAAAAGGCTCAGGGAAAAGGGATACATTGAATTCAGGCCGGGACCAAAGGATGACAGGCAGAAAATCATCCTTGTCACCCCCAGGGCAAGACTTCTGAAGGAGGCTCTGGATTTGAGAATGCTGGAAATGGAGCACAGGGTGCTTAATGGAATCACGCCCCGGGATGAACAGACCCTTAGGTCCTGTTTCAGGCAGATGGACAGAAATCTGAGAGCATGCAGGAACATTTCCGGCTGATGGCACAGATAGTTGCAGAACCTGAAAAATAAGGAAACAGAATACAAGGAGACAGAATATGAGGACTATTTTAGCGCAGCTTAAACAGTATAAAAAGGATTCCATTCTGACCCCTCTCTTTACCGCGCTGGAGGTAATCATGGAGGTTATGCTTCCCTTTATCACCGCGCTGATTATTGATGAGGGAATCCAGGAAGGAAACATGAAAAAAGTATATACCTATGGAGGAATTATGATTGTCATGGCCTTTATCAGCCTGATATCCGGGGCAATGGCGGGAAAGTACGCGGCCAGCGCATCTTCCGGTCTGGCCTGTAATCTGAGAAAGGGAATTTATGACAAGGTACAGACATTTTCCTTTGCAAACATTGATAAGTTCAGCACGGCAGGTCTGGTGACCCGTATGACCACGGATGTAACCAATATCCAGAATGCGTACCAGATGGTTATCCGGGTGGCTGTCAGGGCGCCCCTTATGCTGGTATGCAGCATGGCAATGTCTTTCATGATCAGCCCCCGGTTAAGCATGACTTTCCTGGGAGCCATCCTGTTTCTGGCCTGTATCCTGGGAGTCATCATGATGGCGGCCAGAAAGATATTTGACGTTGTTTTCACTAAATATGACGACCTGAATGCAGGGGTACAGGAAAATGTATCTGGCATCCGCGTGGTAAAGGCTTATGTGCGGGAGGATTACGAGAACCGGAAATTCACCGGGGCAGCAGAGCACCTCTGCTCTTTGTTTGTAAAGGCAGAGGGTACCTTGGCATTTAACAATCCTGCCATGATGCTGGTGGTTTACGCCTGTATCCTGGCCGTATCCTGGTTTGGGGCCCAGTTCATCGTGAGCGGAACCATGAGCAGCGGCGAACTGACCTCCCTGTTCAGCTATATCATGTCAATCATGATGTCCCTCATGATGCTGTCCATGATATTTGTCATGATTACCATGAGCGCTGCCAGCATAAGGAGGATTGAGGAAGTATTTAAGGAGGAGCCCGGCATCCGAAACCCGGAGCGTCCTGTCATGGATGTGACGGGCGGAAGCGTTGATTTTAACAATGTATGCTTTTCTTACGGGAAGGGCAGTACGGAAGTTGAATGCACGGATAAGGACGGCAGTGGGAAAGACAGAGATACATGGGGTGATAAAGGCAGTGGCAGGCAGGCTCTGTCAAATATTGACCTCCATATCCGGTCCGGCGAGACAGTGGGCGTCATAGGAGGCACAGGAAGCGGCAAGTCCAGCCTGGTGAATCTGATTAGCCGCCTCTATGACGTGGACAGTGGCAGTGTGTGTGTGGGAGGCAGGGATGTGCGGGAATATGATTTGGATGCGCTCAGGGACTCCGTGGCAGTGGTGCTGCAGAAAAATGTCCTGTTTTCCGGTACGATTTTGGAGAACCTGCGGTGGGGAAATCCGGATGCCACGGAGGAAGAATGCCGTGCAGCCTGCCGTGCGGCCTGTGCTGACGAATTCATAGAATGTATTCCCGACGGGTACGGCACCTTTCTTGAACGGGGCGGTACCAATGTGTCAGGAGGCCAGAAGCAGAGACTGTGTATTGCCAGGGCGCTGTTAAAGAAACCAAGGATACTTATTCTGGACGATTCCACCAGCGCAGTGGATACGGCTACAGATGCCAGAATCAGGGATGCCTTTGCAGCGGCAATACCGGGAACCACAAAAATCATCATTGCCCAGCGCATATCCAGCGTGCAGCATGCGGACCACATACTGGTGATGGAAGATGGGCGTATAAACGGATACGGAACCCACGACCAGCTGGTCAGGTCCAATGAGATATACCGCGAGATTTACGAGTCACAGAGCAGGGGCGGCGGAGACTTTGACCAGGCCCGGACAGAAAAGGCAGGAAGGGAGAGTGTTGCATGATGGGAAAAAGACAGAGCAGCAGGCATGAGCAGCCCGGCAGGCAGGTACAGAGCGGCAGGCAAAAGCAGCCCGGGAAACAGGAGCAAGACAGGGAAACCAGGGAATCCATCCGGGTTCTGGGCCGTGTCATCCGGTACATGGCTGCCAACTATAAATTTGCAGTAACTGGGGTGCTGGCATGCATCATACTGTCCGCGGCAGCCACCCTGAAGGGTATGGTGTTCATACAATCCCTGGTGGATGATTATATCCAGCCCCTGCTGGGGCAGGTGTCAATGGGAAATCCGTCACCTGATTTTTCATCTCTGGCAGGGGCGCTGTGCAAGCTGGCAGCCCTATATCTCATAGGTATCCTGGCAGCCTATGCATATAACAGAATTATGGTTACGGTAAGCCAGGGTACTATGAAGCGGCTGAGAGTGGAATTGTTTACCAGGATGGAATCCCTGCCCATCAGATATTTTGACACCCATGCCCACGGCGACATCATGTCGGTGTATACCAATGATGTGGATACCCTGCGGCAGCTTATGAGCCAGAGTGTTCCCCAGGTGGCCAATTCAGCGGTCACCCTGGTGGCCACCGCTGTCTCCATGCTGGTTTTAAATGTACCCCTGTCCATACTTACCTTTGCCATGGCCTGTGTCATGCTGTTTGCCACCAAATGTCTGTCAGGCAGGTCTGCCTCCCATTTCGGGAAACAGCAGAGCGCCCTGGGAGAGGTGGACGGATATATAGAGGAAATGATGGACGGACAGAAGGTGGTGAAGGTATTCTGTCATGAGGAACAGGCAAAACAGGATTTTGAAGTGCTGAATGAACGGCTCCGGGACAATGCGGATAAAGCCAACCGGTATGCCAATCTTCTTATGCCGGTCAATGCCAATATCGGCAACCTGAGCTATGTACTGTGCGCGGTAGCAGGCGGAATCCTGGCATTAAACGGTATAGGCGGAATTACCATTGGCACCATTATTGCATTTGTGGGACTCAATAAGAATTTCACCCAGCCCATTACCCAAATCAGCCAGCAGATGAATTCCGTGGTCATGGCTGCGGCAGGCGCCGCAAGAGTGTTTGAGCTTCTGGACGAGAAGCCGGAGGAGGACCAGGGCTATGTGGAATTCGTGAATGTCCGGGAACAGGAGGACGGCACCCTGGAAGAGACAAAAGAGCGCACCGGTGTCTGGGCCTGGAAGCATCCCCATAAGGCGGAGGGGACCGTCACCTATAAGAAAATGGAAGGCGGCATTGTCTTTGACGGCGTGGATTTTGGCTATGACCAATCCAAGATGGTGCTCCACGACATTAAGATGTTTGCCGAACCCGGCCAGAAGATTGCTTTTGTAGGTTCCACCGGAGCGGGCAAGACCACCATCACCAACCTGATTAACCGTTTTTATGATATACAGGACGGCAAAATCCGCTATGACGGAATCAATATCAATAAAATAAAGAAACCAGCCCTCCGGCGTTCCCTTGGTATCGTGCTCCAGGACACACATCTGTTCACAGGGACTGTCATGGACAATATCCGCTACGGAAAACTGGATGCCACAGATGAGGAATGCATCAATGCGGCCAAACTGGCCAATGCAGACAGCTTCATAAACCGTCTGCCGGATGGCTATGAAACTGTCCTTACAGGGGATGGAGGCAGTCTGAGCCAGGGACAGAGACAGCTTCTGGCCATAGCCAGGGCAGCTGTGGCAGACCCGCCTGTACTGATTCTCGACGAGGCCACCTCATCCATAGATACCAGGACGGAATCCCTGGTGCAGGCCGGTATGGATGCCCTGATGAAAGGACGGACCACCTTCGTCATTGCCCACAGGCTGTCTACTATACGCAATTCAGACTGTATCATGGTCATGGAACAGGGAAGAATCATTGAGCGGGGGTCCCATGATGAGCTCATTGGAAGGAGGGGGAAATATTATCAGCTGTATACAGGGAATTTTGAGGAAGCAGGTTAAGGATTAGGAAGAAACTTTAAGATTTGTTCCGGGACAGGAGGCGGAATCAGATGAAAATAAGACACAGATTAGCTGCTTTTGCAGCCATGGCATCTATACTGGGCTGTACATTTCCGGCCTGGGCAGGGAAGTGGATTCAGGAGGAAAACGGACAGTGGGTCTATGAAGAAAATGAGGAGCTCTTAAAAGGCTGGAACCGGATTGACGGAACCTGGGGCCATAAGGAGTTTTCACTGTGGTAGCGGAGAACGACCATATAAAGTAAGAAAATAGAAACATCTTCCTGGCAATAATCTGGTACAATAAAATCAGATGCAAATGGTTCTGGTTTTCCAGTCATTACAGGGGGAATGAATTATGAAACGGACTATAATATCCATTGCCGCCGCAGGCGTCCTGGCCACTGCCGTATCCGTATTGGCAGCAGGAAGTCCTGTGGCCTTTGCTGCGCCTTTTAACGGTGTATCCGGGGAAGGCTGCCAGTGTGAATCCGGTTCCAGGGACCCGGACCCCATAGCTTACAACGATTTAGGCAGTATGCGCGCCGTGGCGCAGAATAACACGGTGAATCCGGACTTTACAGATGGTATATCCGGGTTTTCTTATAAGGTGTTCCTGCCGCTGCTGCGGGACAGCCGGGAAAACATGAATTTTTCACCGGTAAGCCTGTACTATGCTCTGGCGCAGGCATCGGAAGGAGCCGGGGGAAACACCAGGTCGCAGATGCTGGCGCTTATGGGCAGCGGCAGCCGGACGCCGGACACAGCCCTCCCTCCGGCAGACCTGGCAGCTTCCTGCGGACGCCTGTACCGCCAGATGTTCCGGAACAATGAAAAGACAAAACTGAAGCTGGTGAACTCCATGTGGCTGAAGGAGGGGGCGCCGCTGAACGGCTCTTTTAAGAGAACATCGGAAAGCCAGTATTATGCATCTGTTTTCCGGGTGGACTTTGGAAACCAGGACCTGCCTGCCATTGTGAGGCAGTGGATTGGATGGCAGACAGACCAGGCCATATCCATGGACATGTCATCTGCGTCCGGCGAAACCATGAAGCTTGTGAACGCAGTGAACTACCATGCCCAGTGGACAGGCGGGTTCAGGGCTGAGGACAATATAACGGATGTGTTCCATCTTGCCGGCGGACAGGATATGTCCTGCCGGTATATGACAGGACGGTGGAACGGCACATATTACCGGGGACAGGGTTTTCTTCGCGCCTCCCTCTCCCTTACGGATAACGCCTCCATGATATTTGTCCTGCCGGACCAGGGAGTGACAATCCAGGAGCTGCTGTCTGAGGAAACGTCTGCCAGGGAAATGTTTGGCCGTATAGATGAGCTTGAATCCTATGGCGGTATTGAGTGGAAGCTGCCTGTATTCCAGACATCCACCACAGCGGACCTGGGACCTGTACTGGCCGGTCTGGGGCTGACCGATGCATTTGATGCAGGCCGGGCGGATTTTACAGGTCTTACAGGTGACCCATTTTTCCTTTCCGGTGTGCTCCAATCCACCAGGTTCAGCGTCAATGAAAAAGGCGTGGGTCTGTTTTCAGAGAACGGAGAAGCCGGATTCGCCGGATTGTATTCAGGAGAGACAGCGGTACAGATGAACCTGGACAGGCCTTTTTTATATGCGGTGACAGTGTACCAGGGAGCGCCGCTGTATATTGGAGTGTGTAATCAGCCTGGGGGATGAAAGGATTAAAAAATAAAAATGTTGGCACAACAACTGCAAGATTCATAAAAAAGGTTTATACTGACGCTATCACCGGAAGAAAGGAGTCTTATATGGAATTTTTAAGACATTTACCCACGGAAAGCCCGGAAAACCTGGCAGAGCTGATTCAGTGCCGTCCGGGCCAGGTGGTCAGCATGAGCCTGTACCAGAGCGGGGATGTGCAGATGACCCTGCTGGCATTTGACGGCGGGGAAGGCGTCAGCGAGGAACATTATCCAGGAGACACCATGTATCTGCTGGCAGAGGGGAAGATGACCCTGAAGATAGGTTCTGCAAAACACCGGATGGAACAGGGACAGGTCTTTATGGTTCCCGCAGGGGCGCTCCATTCCCTGAGAGGGGAGATTCCCTTCAAGCTCCTGCAAATCACGGCAAAGCAGTAACGTATCAGGAGGCTGATTACGAAGTATATCATTAAACCTGGAGGAACCAAGATGGAAAAACGGATTAAGAATCTGGAACATGCAGTACCCTTTGAAGTGGCGCGGAAGGTGGAATATGACCCCGGAAAGGTAGTAAGCCTGACCCTGGCACAGGAGTCCGGCGTGGGTATCACCCTGTTTGCCTTTGACGCGGGAGAAGGAATCAGCACCCATGCAGCGCCAGGAGATGCAATGGCCTTTGTACTGGAAGGGGAAGCACTGATTACCATAGACGGAAAGCCCCATCATGTGATGGGAGGACAGGCTGTTGTGATGCCGGCAGGAGTCCCTCATGCGGTTAAGGCGGTAACACGTTTTAAGATGATGCTGACCGTGGTTAAATAGTGAGGATGATAAGAACAGCGGTAAGAGAGGACATGGTACCGAAAGATATTGCCGGACCGAAAATATTTTATCAGGCAGGCCCTGAATATATTTGAATTCCCCCCTTTATTTGGTATAATCGGAATAGTACATTAAGAAAAGCTGGTGCATGCCATTGATGAATCAAATGTATCCTGCCCTGTCTTTCCGGGCTTTCCTGTTCCTGACCATCACAGTTTCCTTATGCCTGGGTTTTCCCGGGGCGTCCTGGGGCGCCCGGGATTCCCAGGCTGTTTCCCGTTCATACAGCGAGTACAGGCAGCGGCTGGACCGGGTTGGCCGGACAGGGGATATTGCATCAGAAGGGTTTGAGGTGGCGGACGGCCAGGTATTCCCTATGACCATGAGAGGCGAGGGGGAGGTGTCCTTCATACCCGCCTTTGACCGGGAGTCCAACCGGCTGGCGCTTTTCTTTGCCAGGGCGGACGGGAGCGTGGCGTATAAGACAGACCAGCTGGAGACCAACAACCAGATAAGGGGGCAGCTCAGACAGCCTGACAGCCGGGTGGCAGCCGTGTCCTTTCAGGATATGGACGGGGACGGATGGGCGGATATTGTGCTTATAACCGCCTGCGTCAATGAGAGCGCCGGTGCACAGGCAAAGCCCTACAAGGTGGGGGATGTGCTGTTTCAGAAAGACGGCGGTTTTTACAGGGATTACAGACTCTCTGAAAAGATGAACCGTTTCGGCATGAACAAGAGCATCCATTTCATTACATCCTTTATCCGGGACGGATATTCCACGGAGTTTCTTTATACAGCCACGACCAATGAGGAGCTTCTGTCCCATGGGATGACGGTTATTGCGGAGCAGAGCCGTTCCATCCGGTTTGAAAAGTTTGGCCGTCTCTCTGTTACCCCGGGCACCTACCGGATGGCGGAGTACACGGTATTCATGCTGTACCTGGTAAATGAACAGGGCTATATCGTGTGGAGCTTCCAGCCCATGGGAGAATATGAACATCTCTATGCCTTAAAGGGCATTACCTGTCAGGACATAGACGGGGACGGACTGAAGGACATTGTCATACTGGCTGATTACAGCTACGAGGGAAGCAGCGGTGAGCCGGTGGTGGAGGGAAACTATTCCATTTACTATCAGCGGACCGGCGGATTTTTTGAAGATACGGACATTAAGCAGGCACTTAAGCTGGAGGAAGGCGGTACCCTGGAGGATTTGACAGCCAGGGCCCGCGCATATTGGGGGTGGAGGTCAAAACCATGATAAAGGTACTGATTGTAGATGATGAAAAACCGATTTGTGATTTGATTGATTTAAACCTGTCGGCCAGCGGTTACCAGTGCACGGCTGTCCAGGACGGGGTGGAGGCCCTCCAGCTCATAGAGACTCAGTTCTTTGACCTGATTCTGCTGGACATCATGCTGCCGGGGGTGGATGGGTACGATATCATGGGCTACATCCGTCCCATGGATATACCGGTGATTTTTATCACTGCCAGGCATGAGGTGAAGGACCGGGTAAAGGGACTGCGTCTGGGCGCGGACGACTATCTGGTAAAGCCCTTTGACGTGGTGGAGCTGGTGGCCAGGGTGGAGGCGGTGCTCCGCAGGTACAATAAGACGGAACGTCTGCTTACGGCCGGCGATGTGACCGTGGACGTGGAGGCACGCAGGGTCACCAGGGCAGGCCGGAACGTGGAACTGACCAACAAGGAGTTCGGTCTTCTGGTGCTTTTTATACAGAATAAAAATGTAGCCCTTTTCAGGGAAACCCTGTATGAAAAGGTCTGGGAAGGGGAGTATTCCGGGGACAGCCGCACCCTGGACCTGCATGTACAGCGCCTGAGAAGGAAGCTGGGATGGGAAAATAATCTGGTGGCAGTATACAAGGTGGGATACCGCCTAGAGGTAGCTCAATGAAATTTTCGTTCAAACTCCTGCTGTGGACCATGATTGTCATGGCCCTGGGATTTGGGTTCAGCGGATTTTATTTTGTCAATTACGTGTTTCAGACCTCCATGGACCGGGAAGTAAGCCAGGCCCTGGATGAGAGCAGCATACTGCGCTTTGCGTTTGAGACAGCTGCCCTCAATGTGCCTGCCAAATACGATGTGCTTCAGGATACCACGGTGAGCCAGATAGCCTCCAACCTGGAGTCAGGAGGCAAAAGCTCCAGCCGGCTGCTGCGGCTTTGCGATGAGCAGAAGCAGGTGCTCTATGCCAGCCCCGGGTTTGACGGGGGGGATGGGCTGCTGGACCAGACTGGCCAGCAAACCAGGACATACAGGGTCATAGAACAGGAGGGAGCATATTACATACAGACAGGCACGGCTGTCAATGCCCTGGACCGTGTGCTGTATCTGGAGACGATGAAGGACGTGTCCGAGGTGTTTCGGGACAGGTCCCTGGGTTTTTCTGTTTACCGAAGGGTGACGGTTGCCATGCTGCTGTGCGGTACGGCTGTCATGTATCTCATTGCCTCCTTTCTGACCAGGCCAATCCGCCTTCTGACCAGGGCTACCAAACGTATGGCATCCGGGGATTACCACCACAGGGCAAGAAAAGTCAGCAGCGATGAGCTGGGACAGCTCACAACGGATTTTAACCGGATGGCCAATGCCCTGGAGGACAATATCAACCAGCTGGAGGATGAGATTCAGGCCAGAGAGGATTTTGTGGCGGCATTTGCCCATGAACTTAAGACGCCGCTGACTTCCATTATCGGTTATGCGGATGCCCTGCGCTCCCGCAGGCTGGATGAAGAAAAACAGTTCATGTCGGCCAATTATATTTACACGGAAGGCAAACGCCTGGAAGCCATGTCCTTCCGCCTGCTGGACATCATGGTTACCAGGAGGGGAGAAGTGGAATTTACCATGGTATCCGCTGAATCCCTGTTCCTGTACCTGTATGACATGTATGTGATTAACAAGAGCATGAAGATATACTTCAACTATGACGACGGCATAATGAAGGCAGAAGCCAATCTGATTAAATCCGTTCTTATGAACCTTCTGGACAATGCATGCAAGGCTTCCGATGAGGACGGCCTTATTGAGGTCTACGGCCATCTGCTGAAGGACGGGTACTGTTTTGAAGTAAAGGACCACGGAGTGGGCATACCGGAAGCGGAACAGCACAAGATTACCAAAGCATTTTACATGGTTGACAAGTCCAGGTCCAGAAGCCGCAACGGGGCAGGACTGGGGCTGGCGTTGTGCGCGGAGATACTGGAGCTTCATGGGAGCCGTCTGAATGTCAGGAGCGCGCTGGGGAAGGGAACCACCATGAGTTTTACCCTGCCCCTCTGGAAGGAGGACCAATCATGAGAAGAATGGCAGCCAACCTGTTATTCCTGTTGTTTGCAGGCTTGATTATGGCCCTGTCCATCTGCGGTCCTGAGATGCTGACCAGATACAAGGACCGGACCATGCTTGGGCAGATACATGCCATGACAGCAGATACGGAAGGGGAGGGATACCGCTATACATTAAGCGCAGCTGAAAAGCTCCATATATTGTCGGAGGGCCTGGGCAGCCAGACCATTCCTGAAACAGGACAGGCTGTAAGGCCCGGAAAAAGCGGTGAGGCGGAGTATGAGGATTTGGAGGGAGCCTATGCATTTGTGATGAATCACAGAGGGCCTTCCGGCCAGGAAATCACGGATTCACAGATTTATGCGACCTGCAATCAGGGGCTGGAGGAACTGAAGGCATTGGGAATTCTGCCTGAATCCGTAAGGCCTGTGGCCGAAGAGGAGTATGACGCTGTCCTGTATTCAGCCATCGACGTGCTGGAGCCCAGGAATAATGTGGCGGTCTGGAAACTGAGCCTTCTGAACAGCCAGAAGAATACAGACAAGGAAAACCGCCTTATGGATGCCTATATTGATGGGGATAACGGTAAGATATATGAATTTTATGCCAGAACGCACAGGCTGTGGGAGGACATGGACCCTGAGCAGATAGTGGATGCATGGAGCTCTTATATGGGCCTGGAAAAACCGGTGCCCTACCAGGACCAGAACCCATTGATGGAGGCAACCCCCTGTTTCAAAAAGTACGTATTCAGCGAAGGGAAGGAGGAAGAAACCATTGTGACGGTTGGCTTTTATGAGGGAATCAATGAATTGTTTCTGAAAATTTCCAGATGATGCAACTTTGATGCAAAAATGATGATAATTTGATGCCGCTCTTGTGTAAGCTTATTGCAGTACACAAGAGCTTTTTACGTGAAAAGGACAGGCATCATGGACAGAAGAGGGATAAGACCGCTGGATTACGGCGGGCAGATGGAGGCTGAAGAACGGGCAGTGTCTGGAAGACGGAGCGTGTCCGTGAGGCAGACGGAGCGCAGAAAACAGGCCAGGAGAAGGGCCAGGAGAAGGGCGTTTTTCCTGGCGGCAGCAGAGTTGGCGGCAGGTGTATGCATGACCATGGCAGTGATGGCCATGGTCATACCGGAAAATCGGGAGTCAGGGAATGGACAGTTTCTGCCAGGCGTCCATACTGAGAAAACTGCCTTTTACCGCATATTGGACGAGACAGCCAGGCTGCAGACGTCAATCAAAGGAGAGGGGGAAGCACTGTGTTCTATTTTGTATCGTGGGAATAC
The DNA here is from genome assembly GCF_015556325.1 of Clostridium sp. 1001283B150225_161107_B6. Taxonomy (NCBI): domain Bacteria; kingdom Bacillati; phylum Bacillota; class Clostridia; order Eubacteriales; family Clostridiaceae; genus Clostridium; species Clostridium sp. 1001283B150225_161107_B6. The sequence continues at coordinate 132,291 of NZ_JADNMD010000011.1, forward strand.
AGAATATGCAGGTCCGCCTGTCATTGCCGTGGATGCAGGACACGGCGGAGAGGATGAAGGGGCCAGCCAGGAAGGCGTAATGGAAAAGGATATCAACCTGGCAATTGCAAAACGGCTGAAGACAAAGCTGGAGGATATGGGATATACGGTGATGATGGTGAGGGAGGATGATACGTATCATTCAAAAGAACAGCGGGTGGAGGCGGCCCATAAAGTCCGGGCCGGCGCTTATGTAAGCATTCATCAGAATACCTGGGAGGACACGGATATCAGGGGAATTGAAACCTGGTATTCAGAGGCGGGCGGTGCCGGGGACGAAACCCAAGGCAGTGTAAGTTCCGGAGACGGAGCCCGGGCCAGTGCCGGAGACAGCAGGCGTTTAGCCGCACTAATCCATAAGGAAGCAGTGGGCAGTACAGGGGCCGAGGCGCGGGAACTGAGAGGGGATGCGGAATTTACAGTTACCAGCCAGACATCCATTCCCTCCTGCCTCATTGAGACGGGTTTCCTGTCCAATGCCCGGGAGAGGCAGTGCCTGACAGACCCGGAGTACCAGGAAAAACTGGCCGGGGGAATTGCCAAAGGCATTGATTTGTATTTTAAACCCAGGATTATGTACCTCACCTTTGACGACGGCCCTTCCGCTGAAAATACCAGTGCGGTGCTGGATGTGCTGAAAGCCAGGAACATAAAGGCAACCTTTTTTGTGGTGGGACAAAATGTCAGGAAACATCCGGATGTGGCAAGGAGAATCGTGGCAGAAGGACATACCATTGGAATCCACTGCAACCGCCATGATTACAAGGCGCTTTATGAGAGCAGGGACAGCTATCTGGCGGATTTTGAGGAAGCTTACAGGGCTGTCCTGGAAGTGACCGGAGTAAGGCCGGTCCTTTACCGGTTCCCGGGAGGCAGCATCAACGGCTATAACCGGAAGGTATACAAAGAAATCATAGCAGAGATGGATGCACGGGGATTTATCTATTTTGACTGGAACGCCAGTCTGGATGACGCCCTTAAAAAATCACAGCCCCAGGAACTGGTTGACAATGCCAAAAAGACCATTCTGGGGAGGCGGCAGGTGGTATTGCTGGCCCACGATATGGTCCACAGCACATCCCTTTGCCTGGACGGTCTGATTGACCAGCTCCCGGAATACCGGATGGAACCGCTGACTCCGGATGTGGTGCCGGTGCAGTTTAAGGAACAGTAGGGCATCACGGTCCCTTGTCTTTTATTCAAGGGACCGGATGACTCTGGCGGGATTTCCTACTGCCAGGGAATTGGATGGTATATCCTTTGTCACAATGCTGCCAGAACCTATGATTACATTATCTCCGATGGAAACACCGGGATTGATGATGGCGCCGCATCCAATCCACACATCATTGCCGATGCTTACGGGTTTGGCATATTCCAAAGACCTGGAACGCAGCTTCCGATCCTGGGGATGGTTCACGGTAATGATGCTGACATTAGGGCCAATCAGGCAATGATGTCCAATGGTAACCGTATTGCAGTCCAGTATGGTCAGATTATAATTGGAATAAAAATGGCTGCCAATGCGGATGTTATAGCCAAAGTCACAGTGAAATGGCTGTTCTATGCAGGCATCCTTTGGCGGATGGTCCAGGATTTGTTTCAGGAGTTTCCTGCGTTTTTTGCGTTTGTCCGGAGACAGATGATTATATTGATGAAGGAGCATCTGGACATTCAGATGCTCTTCCAATAATAAAGGGTCCTGGTTATAATAGAGCTGTCCGTCTAAACGTTTCGATTTTTCTGCATTTATCATGGCTTGTTCCCCCTTCTGTAATATATAATTATTGATTTTAACATGATTGGACCAATATAACAAGGAAAAATTTTGTGTAAAATGTACAATATTATCCGTTGACAAGTAAAAAGATTGTGATATAATTGAATTATCGAAACGTTTTTATGCAACTAGGAGGAAAATGAATGGAAAAAAGAGCTACAATCAAAGATGTAGCCAGACTAGCAGGTGTTTCCATATCAACAGCATCCCTGGCCATTAATGGGAAAGAGGGGGTTACAGACAAGACCAGGAAGATGGTATTGGATGCAGTGGAGGAGCTGTCATACCAGCCCAACAATGCTGCGCGAAATCTGAGAACATCCGGGACAAAGGTGATTGGCCTGCTTATACCGGATGTTAGGAACTGCTTTTACAGTGAGATTACAGAATACATCCGGAGAGAAGTGGAAGGTTACGGCTTTTTCCTGATATTGGGAATTACCGGAAACAGCAGCAACAATGAGAAAAAGTATATTTCTGAATTTATTTCAAGAAAGGTTGACGGAGTTATATGGGTTCCGCAGCTGACCTATGTCAATGATGTTGAACATATGAAGAAGCTGGACGAATATGGAATACCGTATCTGTTCCTGGCAGCCTACTATGAACAAAGCAGTGCGCCCTTTGTTATGTGCAATCTGAAAAAGGGGTCCTATCTGATGACGCAGTACCTGATTGAGCGGGATATCCATAATATCATGATGCTGGTTGGCGACAGACGGGTTGACGAGACATATATCAGCGGTTATAAGATGGCATTGGAAGAGGCCGGTCTGGTGTATACCGAGTCCAATGTTTATGAAAGTACATATCATTTTGATGATGTGCAGAAGCTGGCCATGGAGATATTAAAGGAAAGACCGGAAGCAATCATGACGAACAGTGATTTTACGGCCTGCGCAGTCCTGCAGGCGGCCAGAATCAAAGGATTATCAATTCCAAGGGATTTGTCCGTATGCGGTTATGATGATGTCATATACGCTACAATCAACCAGATTCCATTGACAACCGTGCGTCAGCCTATTGAGCGTATGTGCAAGCTGGCAGTCAATAATCTGATGAATCTTTTGCAGTATGGCATTGTTCCGGACTCAGTCATTCTGGAGCCATCACTGATTATCAGAGATACTGTCAAACGATAAAGAGTTAAGGTGTTTATAAAACACCTTAATGTTTACCTGAAAATCGAAACGTTTCGAATCATTTTCCTGCCGAAGAAGGAGGTATATTCATGAAAAAAACAATGGTAGCAACGTTATTGGTTCTTTCACTTATGGGGACACTGGCTGGGTGCTCTGCTTCCGGAACAGATGCAGGCGGAAAGACAGACCAGAAAAGTACGGATACAGCCGCTGCATCCGGCGGGGATGAGAAGGCGGACTCCGGCATGGAATTTGTATACGTGACGCAGGACAGTGCCAATCCATATTTTATTCAGGTTTATGACGGATTCCAGTCAAAATGCGCAGAGCTGGGAATCAAGACACAGATACTGGATTCCAAGTATGATGTGGCCACACAGGTTTCCTATGTAGAGGATGCGGTGCAGCGTGACGTGGACGGGATTATGATATCGCCTTTGGATGAGAATGCCCTGAAGACAGTGGTGGACCAGGCCAAGGAAAAGGGAATCGTGGTATCCGCAGAGGCGCAGCCTGTCAGCAATGCGCAGATTGACGGTTCCCTGGATGAATATAATATTGGATATGCAATTGGCAATGCAGCGGCTGAGTGGATTAAAGCGGAACAGGACGGAAAAGGAAAAGCGCTGATACTTGCCCAGGATGACGTGGAGGCAGTTATACGTCGTGGAGACGGCATAAATGACGGTATTCTGGAAAATGCCCCGGAGGCAGAGGTGGTGGCCAGGCAGAACGCCAGTAATACGGACCTGGGAATGAAGGTAACGGAGTCTGTCCTTCTGGCAAAGCCGGAGGTAAATGTAATTTGTGCCTGCGATGACTTTACGGCAATCGGCGCATATGAGGCAGTTTCAGCCATGCAGAACATACCGGAACATTTTTATATTGGCGGCTGCGATGCCACGGATGAGGGAAAAGAAAAAATGAAGTCTGAGAACAGCGTTTACAGGTCATCCTGCAACCTGTTTCCGTATGAGGCGGGAGAGGACCTGGCTGAGGCGATGTATAAATATTTAACGGAAAAACAGGAGGATGCAGTGGTCCAGAGAAGGTACGAGCCTGTCTGGCAAAAAGATGTGGTTGGAAATTAGCCCTGATGAAGTGCGTGGAATGATGGAGGAAGTGGATGAATGAACAATCGGTTAGGGGATAAGCCTCAAATTGATGATACGGATATAATTCTGGAAGTCCATAAGATTTCCAAGCGGTTCGGGGGAATCAAGGCTCTTAATAACATTGAATTTTCTGTCAGGAGGGGAGAGGTGCATGCGCTGGTGGGAGAAAACGGGGCAGGTAAGAGTACTTTTATCAAGATTCTTACCGGCGCCCATGCTCCCAGCGAAGGTATTATCCTGTTTGACGGAAAAGAATACAGCGCCCTGACTCCTGCCCTGGCACTGGACGCGGGTATAACGGCTATCTATCAGGAATTCAATCTGATACCGTTCCTGTCTGTAAGTGAGAATATTTATTTTGGCTGCGAGCTCATGAAACAGGGGCTTCTGGATTATGAACAGATGAATAAAAATACAAAGAAGATGTTTGAAGAGATTGGTATGGCCATTAATCCTAAAATTCGTGTACAGAGACTGGGAATTGCACAGCAGCAGCTGGTGGAAATCGTGAAGGCTATCTCGAAAAATGCTAAATTGATTATCATGGACGAGCCGTCGGCACCGCTGACAGAACAGGAGACAGAGACACTCCATACAATTGTAAGGCAGTTAAAGGAAAAAGGAATTACCATCATCTATATTTCCCACAGAATGGAGGAAATCTTTGAAATATGCGACCGGGTATCTGTTTTTCGGGATGGGGAATATATATCCACACATCCGGTTTCTGAGACCAGCCGCGAGTCGCTGATTGCCGATATGGTAGGCAGGGAGATGGGAGAGACATTTCCTGATTTGGGCGACATCGGCGGTGAGAAGATTCTGGAGGTGAGCCATGTCAGCAGCAGAAGGCTGAAGGACGTGTCGCTGGTTTTGAGAAAGGGGGAGATACTTGGAATCGGAGGCTTAGTAGGCGCCGGAAGGACGGAACTGCTCAGGGCAATTTATGGGGCGGATGAAATTTCGGAAGGCGAAATCCTGCTGAAGGGAAAGCGGATTCATATTACCTCGCCTGCAGTGGCCCTGAAAAACAGCATTGCACTTTTGCCGGAGGACAGAAAACAGCAGGGAGTAATCATGGGAATGAGCATAGAGCACAACATATCCTTTGCCATTCTGGACCGGTTATCCCACTTTGCTGTAATTAAGAAGAAGCAGGAAAAGGATGTCTGCAATAAACTGGTTGCCGGCCTTTCCATAAAAATCAGCTCGCTTATGCAGCCTGTAAAGAATCTGTCAGGCGGAAATCAGCAGAAGGTTGTGCTTGCCAAATGCCTTGCAACGGAATGCGATGTATTATTCATTGATGAACCCACAAGAGGGATTGATGTAGGGGCCAAGCAGGAAATTTATAAAATCATGCGCCAGCTGGCTGACAACGGTACCAGCATCATAATGGTATCATCGGAGATGTCAGAACTGATTGGAATGTCAGACCGGATTATCGTGATGAGGGAGGGGCAGGTTGTAAAGGAATTGATGCCGGAAGAATATTCCCAGGAATTAATTCTGAATTATGCAGCTTTATAGAAGGGGTATTCATATGAAGAATAAAATGAATATTAATACGTTTATTGCGGAATATGCCATTATCATTATTTTTATTGTACTTTTTGTGGCTATGAGCATATTTGCGCCTAATTTTTTAACGGGCAGCAACATTGCCAATGTATTAAGGCAGGTATCCATCAATGGAATCTGCGCCATTGGCATGACCTTTGTCATCCTCACCGGAGGCATAGACCTGTCAGTGGGAGCAATCATAGGGGTAAGCGGCGTACTGACAGCAATGATGATGATAAACAATGTTAATCCAATCATTGCGTCCCTGATATCCCTGGCTTTATGTACCTTTATAGGGTTTGCAACCGGTCTTGTTATCAGCCACATAGGAATACCGCCCATGGTCGCAACCATGGGAACCATGACGTCCCTGCGCGGTGTGGCGTACCTGATTACCGGGGGGACTCCGGTATTCGGATTTGATTCGCGGTACGCTGTTATTGGACAGGGTTATGTGGGAGCAGTTCCCATACCAGTTATCATACTTGTTCTGTCGTTTGCGGCAGGTATATTCTTCCTGTCAAAGACAAGACACAGCAGATACATATATGGCGTGGGGGGAAATGAGGAGGTGGCCAGGCTGTCGGGAATCAGCGTCCACAGAATCAAGGCGTTTGTGTACGCGGTAAGCGGATTCTGCAGCGCGCTGGCCGGGTTGGTTATGCTGGGAAGGCTTAACAGCGGGCAGCCCAGGGCAGGCGAGAGCTATGAGATGGATGTTATCACAGCGGTCGTACTGGGCGGCGTCAGCCTTACAGGCGGTGTGGGAAAAATCAGCCATGTGGTGTTTGGCGTCCTGATAATAGGTGTCCTTACCAACGGTATGACAATGATGGCAGTGGACGATTACTGGCAGAGGGTGGTAAAAGGACTTGTGCTGCTTTTGGCAGTAGGATTTGACCGCTTTATACAGAAACGGCAGCAGAAATCCGAGTAGATATTATCATAGAAGTTTTAAAAATCAGAAGACATTAATTTGAAAAGTCAGGAGGGACTGAATTATGATGATAAGGCCAAAAATGGGATTCATCGTGTTTGGGGTACATAAGGACGGATTGAAGGACCCCTTAGGCGTACCGTTCATTAACCAGAAAATCATAGATGAATCCAAGGCTGCCATTGAGGCCAAAGGAGTGGAACTGGTAGAAAATGAAATCGTGGTGGCTTATAAGCAGGAAGCCAGGGAGGCCCTTGCAAAATTAAAACATGACGACAGCGTGGACGGAGTGATACTGTTTTCAGGAACCTGGGTATGGGCTTCGGAAATCGTGGCAGCGGTAAGGGATTTTGAACGCGCAGGCAAGGGCGTCATTATCTGGACTGTACCGGGCTCCCAGGGATGGAGGCTGGTGGGAACCCTGGCATTGGGGGCGTCCTTTAAGGAAATCGGTATGAAGTACCGCTCTGTGTATGGAAATGACAATGATACAGTGGAAAAGGTGGCATGCTTTTCAAGGGCCTGCGCACTGCGGAATAAGCTGAATATGACTACTATCGGCTCTTTCGGCGGCAGGGGAATGGGACTGACCTGCGGATGCGCAGACCCATCCCAGTTTATGAGGGAATTCGGCGTGGATATTGATTCCAGGGATTCCATGGATATACTTAAGGCTGCCCGGGAAGTGACCCCGGAAGAAATACAGGATGTAAAGGAGAATCTCATTAAGCCGTATTTTCAGGAGCTTCCCCCGGATGACGATTGCACGGAACGTTCCATCCGGCTGTATCTGGCGGTTAAGAAGGTGATTGAAAAAGAAAAGTTTGATATGTATGTCATTCAGTCCTTCCCGGGTCTGGCAGAGGAATATGCTGCCAGCTGCTTTACACAGAGTATGATGCTCCAGCAGGGAATTCCCACAGCGACCCTGTGTGATTATAATAATGTGCTTACCGTGTTCCTGCTGAGCAATCTGACGCCGGACCCGGTCTATTACGGCGATTTCCAATGCATTGATAAGGACAGGAAAGTGGTCAAGGTAATCGGGGACGGTGCCTGTGCGCCATCTCTGGCCGGGCCGGAAAAGGCGAAGTTTGCACACCACGGTTTGCCGACAGAGGGTTCGGCCGGAGGCCTGTCCGTAGAGGCGGTGCTAAAACCGGGAAAGGTAGTAATGGGACGCATAGGACGGGATAACGGAGTGTTTGAGATGATTCTTCACCGGGGCCAGGTTTATACGCCGGCGCCTGACGATTTGAAGGCCCAGCGGACAGAGTCGGGCATGTGGTTCTGGCCCCATGCATTTATCAAAATGGATGTGGACTATGATTATGGCGTCCAGGTATGGGACAGCGAATATATAACCCTGGCCTATGGGGACGAAGAAATCTACGGAACACTGAAAGAATTCTGTTACTTAACGAATATAAAACTGATTGAGATGTAAAAAGGCCCGGTCCGTGCCGGAAGGCATGGACCGGAAAGTCAGGAGTCTAAGCCATGGTAAGAAAAGAAGATTTATATAAATGGTGCAGTGTACCTGCAAAAGATTTGGAAAACCATCCTGATTTGGTCATAAGGTTCAGAATGGTGAAGGATTCCTGTGAAATGGGGCGTATGATGGCAAAAGAGCTTGCCGACGAAATCGCCCTGGCGGGCAGGGAAGGACGGGAGTTCCGTGCAATTATCCCCTGCGGGCCAAAATGCTGGTATGAACCCTTTGCAGAGTATGTAAACAGGAACCGTATAGACATGAAGCATGTTACTGTATTCCATATGGATGAATGCCTGGACTGGCAGGGTAATTTATTGGCAGAGGACGACCCTTACAATTTCAGGACATTTATGCTCAGGGAATTTTATGGTCCCATTCATCCTGATTTAAACATACCGGCAGCCAACAGGAACTTCTTAAATCCTCAAAATATGTATGAGATAAAAGAAAAGATTGCAGAGGCGCCTGTGGACTACACCCTTGGGGGATGGGGACAGGATGGGCATATAGCCTATAACCAGAGCAGAAGGCATCCGTTTTCCCAAATTACCATAGAGGAATTGAGGGAATCCGGAATCCGTATACAGGAGAATAACCTGGACACCATCATCACCCTGGGACACAGGTCCTATGGGGCGGCATATCAGTTTGTCCCTCCCATGTCCATTACGCTTGGAATCAGGGAATGCCTGTCGGCAAAAAAGGTCAGGATTTACAGCGATACAGGTTCCTGGAAGCAGACAGCCTTACGGGTTGCCCTGTTTTCAGGAGAGGATTCGGAATATCCAATGACGCTTCTGCAGGGACATAAGGATGCGCTTATTACCGCCACCTATGAGACAGCCGACCATCCCATATCCAGACATCCCGAATGGAAATTTGCAGGAGTAAATATATGAGAAAACTGAAATACGATTACGTAGTGGGAACCGGAGGAATAGGCACAGGAATCCTGTTCCGTTTTTCAGATAACATTACTTTGGGAAGAAATGAATCCAGACTGGCGGAGCTTATGGAAGTACGGGACTTTTGCAAGCTCCATATTATCCTTCATTATATCACGGCCTATCTGGATAAAAGCATACCGGTCTATGCAATCGGCAGGGTCGGGGACGACGCCAGCGGCAGGGAGGTCCTGGGACTGATGGAACAGTATGGGATAAACTGCAGGTATGTAAAGGTGGATTCCCGTGAAAAGACCATGTATTCAGTCTGCTTTGTATATCCGGACAGCGACGGGGGAAATATCACAGCCAGCAATAGTGCCAGCGGCAATATGAATGAAGGAGATATAGCTGCCTTCTTTGAACAGGAAGACTTAAGGGGAAGGGGGCTTGTGCTGGCGGCGCCGGAGGTTCCTCTGGGTGTGCGGCTGTATCTGTTAAAAAGGGGGAGGGAGCATTCCTGCTTTAATGTTGCCTCCTTTACTTCCGACGAGATGGAGGAATGCATAAGAACCGGCGCTTTCAGATATGTGGACCTGCTGGCCATCAATAAGCATGAGATGGAAACCCTTGTGACTGCAAGCGGTGTGGAAGCTGAAAACGGTGCGCCGGAATGCTATGGATTTCTGCGGAGCCAGAATCCCGGAATCCAGTTGATTGTAACGCAGGGAGGAGAGGGAGCCCGGTTTTTCTCCAACGGATACAGCGAACGGATACCGGCCATATGGAAACCGGTCAACAGTACGGCGGGCGCAGGAGACTGTTTTCTTGCCACAGTCATCAGCGGATTGATATGCGGGGTTCCGTTTTATGAGCATGATTCCTGTGTGGGACTGGGCGGATTGGCAGCTTTGGCATCCTCGTTAAAGGTTACCTGCAAGGATACCATTGATTTTACATTAGGCAGGGAGCGCCTGAAAGAAGAGTCTGGTAAGCTGGGAATTGAATTTTCAGATAAAATAAACAGGCTGTTTTTCAACATGGATTAAAAGAGGCTCCGGGAAACCATCCCGGGCCTCTTTTTTCGAATTTTCCAATAGTAAATAACTCCCATATATGATAGAATATAAATAAAATATTTAGAGATTTAAAATAACTCAAATCATGGGGAGGAGAAAGGGATGGATGCCGGTGAGAATTCATACCTGCTCTTTTTTTCGGCGGGTTATCATTTCCTTCTTCCGCTCTCCTGTGTAAAACGGGTGACGGACATGAAGGAGCGGGACCCGGATATGCCCCTGGCAGATTGTTTGGAACTGCAGGAGGCAGGGGAACTGTCCGGCCAGGCATACCTGATTATCGCGGACTGCGCGGGCAGGGAGCTGGGGATAGGTGCGGAGGATGTGACAGGTCTTGTACAGGTGAAGGAAGAACAGATATATGCCCTTCCTGAGGCGGTGAGAAGCAGCCGGAACCGGTATGTGGATTGTATGGCAGCAGTGGGTACGGATGAGGGAGAAGGGGAACAGGCGCATATGAAGCTGGCATTTATCATTACCCCGGGTCTGCTCATGCCGGGACCGGTGCAGTGAAGGAGACAGGATGATGGAACTGGTAACCGTAAGGGACGGTAGCCGAACCGTGTACTTGGAGAAAAATCGAATGAAAGAAGTGGTGATACATCCGCAGATACAGCAGGTGCCCGGTGCGCCTGCACATATCTGCGGAATCATGCTGTATGAGAGGACTCCGGTTGTGTTCTGCCGGGTGGGAGACAGCGGCAGATGCACCTGCGGATTTATTCTGGGATTTGAGGACGGTACCATGATGGGCGTCACCGGGGAACTGGGCGGCGAAGCTGCGGGTGAACCTCAGGAGATGACCGGGCTAATGCCGGGAATATGGGAGAAAAAATGTGATACGACTGAATGACAGGGAATTCTGCGGGATAGTGGCATATATTCGGGATAATTACGGCATTAACCTGGAGAAAAAACAGGTGCTGATAGAGTGCAGGATGGCCAGGGAGCTGGAAAAAAGAGGGCTGACCTCCTTCGCCCAGTATATGGAACAGATGAGAAGTGACAGGACCGGTGAGATGGCCGGCGAGATGGTGAACCGACTGACTACCAACTATACATATTTTATGAGGGAACCGGCTCATTTTTCTATACTGAACGACAAGATACTGCCGGAACTGTTTGAGAGCCGGAACATGGGAATCTGCAATATATGGAGCGCCGGCTGCGCAACAGGGGAAGAAGTTTACTCCATGGCCATGCTGATTCAGGAGTACAGGGAGAAATGTGAACGCATGCCGGGAATCCGTATACTTGCCACAGACATTTCCGGGGAGGTATTGCGTAAGGCGGAAAGGGGGGTATATCCGCTGAAGGAAATGGATGACCTTCCGGAACTTTGGAAGAGAAAGTACTGTACCATGAAAGGCAGCCACACCTTTCAGGTGGATGAGAAGCTGAAATACAATATTCGTTTCAAGAGGCATAATCTGATGGAGGCGCCTCCGGGGCCGGAGAAATTTGATTTGATATTATGCCGGAATGTGATGATTTACTTTGACCGGATGTCCAGGGAGAAGCTCATAAGGCAGCTGGAGTACTGCCTGAATCCAGGCGGTTACCTGCTGGTAGGCCATGCAGAGCTGCTTTCCAGGGAAGAGACCAGGCTGGAAACCGTTTTTCCGGCTGTATATAAAAAGCCTGCCAAACAGGATGGGGATAGAGGGGGACTATATGGATAAGAAGATTTTGATAGTAGACGATGCCATGTTCATGAGGAACATCATCCGCAAGATACTTAAGGAGGATGGGTATACGCAGGTATGGGAGGCCCAGGATGGAGAACATGCCATGGAGCTGTTTCGGGAAATCAGCCCGGACCTGGTGCTTCTGGATATCACTATGCCGGGACGTTCCGGTCTGGAGGTCCTGGAGGAGATTTTGGGACTGGATCCGGAGGCAAAGGTCATCATGTGCTCAGCCGTGGGACAGGAGATGATGATTCAGAAAGCCCTGACCGCAGGTGCTCTGGACTTTATTGTGAAGCCCTTTAAGCCGGATGAGTTTTGCAGGATAGTCAACCGCTACCTGGAACAGTAGAAAAAGTGGGGAAACAAAGGATGAGAGAACGGTTCAGGAACTATAAGACAGGCAGGAAGATGGTCATGGCTTTTTTGTCCATCATCGTTTTGTATGTGGTGACGGTGACAGCGGCTATTATCAATGTAGAGACCATTTCGTCACGCATGGAGGACATCTATGCCGGGCAGTTCGCCAACGTACAGTCCTCCCTGAGGATGATAGCCAGCCTGCGGGCAGTTGGAAGAAACATCGCTATTCTGGCGGCCACGGAAGGGCTGGTGGATGAGGATGAGTACCTTCAGAATACCAGGGAACTGATTCTGGATGAGGAAAAAGCACTGTCCGAGCTGTCCACAGGCTATATTACTGCGCCTGAAAAGGTGCAGGAGCTGAATGAAAAGTTCCAGGCCCTGGCATCGGCAAGGACGAAGATAACGACACTTTTGGAGGCAGGCCAGGACGAAAAGGTGCTGGCTGTGTTTGCTGATGAATACCTGCCCCGTTCAAATGAAGTAAGGGTAGTGCTCACGGAAGTGGTGGACCGGGCATCAGAGGAAACCGAGGCAAGCATAGCCGCGGAGCACCGGAGTAACCATCGGATTATAACCATGCTGGTTCTATTGTCCGTGGTATGTATATCTGCTACAATTTTCATATGCATCATAATAACCAGAAATATTGTCCGCCCTATCAATGAGGTAAAGGAGGCGGCAAATACCATATCCAACGGGAAACTGAATATTTCCCTCAGGTACAGGTCCAGGGATGAACTGGGCCAGCTGGCGGATGATATCCGGCATACGGCGCAGGTCCTTTACAGCTATGTGTCTGAGATACAGAGCGGATTGACTGCTCTTGGGAATGGGCGGCTTAATTACCAATCTGACGTGGAATTCAAGGGTGATTTCGTGGCAGTAAGCAATGGGCTTAAGGAAATAAGCCGCCTGCTGCGCAGTTCACTGCAACAGATAAATAACAGTGCGGAACAGGTGTCTTTAGGAGCGGAGCAGGTGTCAAACAGTTCACAGGTTCTGGCTCAGGGGGCTTCTGAGCAGGCTGGCTCCATCGAGGAGCTGGCGGTCAGCATCAATGAGATTGCTGAGAGCGTAAAAAATAACGCTGACAGCGCAGTGGATTCCAGCCGGCAGGCAGCCCTGGTGGGACAGAAGCTGGAAGAATGCGATGGTCAGATGGAATCCCTGATGAAGACCATACATGAGGTCAAGAACAATTCAGGACAGATAACAGGCATAGTCAGACAGATTGAGGATATTGCCTTCCAGACTAATATACTGGCGCTCAATGCCGCCGTGGAAGCGGCCAGGGCAGGGGAGGCAGGAAGGGGATTTTCGGTTGTGGCAGAGGAGGTAAGACGGCTTGCCACCAAGACCACAGGTGCATCCAAGCTGACGGCTGAACTGGTTGAGAAGAATTCCGATGCTGTAAGCGACGGCATGGAGGCAGTGAACCTAACAGCCCAGACCCTGAAGGATTCCGTGGAAGGAGCCAGGCAGGTGAGCCGCAACATGGATAAGATTTCAGAGACATCCGTACAGCAGGCGGATGCTATTACACAGATAAGAAGGAGTGTGGAGCTGATTTCCGAGATTGTCCAGGGAAATTCAGCCACCTCGGAGGAGAGCGCGGCAGCCAGCGAGGAACTGTCTGCCCAGGCCCAGATATTGAAGGAACTGGTGGAAAAGTTTGAATTTTAATGGCAGGAGATACAGGGGATGGACGGTTATGCACAGATGGATGAAATATCCAGGGATATACTGAAGGAAATAGGGAATGTAGGGACGGGCAATGCGGTGACTTCGCTGTCGCAGATGATGGAACAGCCTATTGAGCTGGATATGCCCTCTCTTAAGGTGGTAAAGTACCATAAGGTACACGAACTTCTGGACAGGCCGGAGGAACTGCAGACGGGCATCCTCATTGAAGTCACGGGCCAGCTAAAGGGCATATTCCTTTTTATGCTGAGCGAGACTTTCACCAAAACTGTGCTGAATACCATATTGGGAGAGGCGGAGAGGAACCTGACATCCCTGGACGATATGGAGCGTTCCCTGATTAGTGAACTTGGCAATATTATGTGCGGTTCATATATACGCGCCCTGTCCCAGCTCATGGACATGGATATGGATGTGTCGGTTCCGGAGCTGTGTATTGATATGGGCGGGGCGATTCTCAGCTACCCCATGACCAGGTGGGTAATTGTAAGCGATGACATACTTCTCATAGAAAATATATTCCATATGTCTGGAGAAGCCTTTAAGGGACGAATCCTCTTCCTTCCGGAGCAGGAAGATTTGGGAACCATGCTCCACAGACTCAGGGAGTAGCGCCATGGATAAAATCATTGTTGGAATTGCGGAAGGAAAGATTGCCAGGGGGAATCAGGTCCTTGTATCCTATGCCCTTGGGTCCTGCGTGGGGGTTTGTCTGTACGACCGCCAGGAACATGTAGCAGGAATGGCTCATATCATACTTCCCGGGAGGGAATATTCGGCCCACTGGGATAATGCTTATAAATTTGCCGATGAGGGCATACATGAACTGATGAATCAGATGAAGAGCCAGGGGGCCCGGCCCGCCGGTCTGATTGCCAAGATTGCCGGAGGCGCCAGAATGTTCGGCGCTTCGGCCGGAAAGATGGATATAGGGCAGCAGAATGTGGCGGCTGTAAGGAAAAGCCTTGCCCGGGAAGGAATCCGTCTGGTAGCCCAGGATACGGGTCATGATTACGGCAGAACCATACTATTTTATGCAGAAAACGGAAGGCTGGAAGTGAATACGGTCAGGCATACAGCCGTCGTATTGTAAGGCCAGGAGGGGAAATGATGTCCATGGATGGAAAACAGACAATACTAATTGTGGATGACAGTCTTTTGATTTGTGAGCAAATCAAGGCAGCACTGAAAGAGGAGAATATCACGATTTGTGAGGCTCACAGCGGCCTGGAGGCCCAGGAACAGCTGAGGCAGTGCCAGCCGGATTTAATACTTTTAGATGTAGTCCTGCCGGATGCAGACGGTTATGAGCTGTATAACACATTACAGGATATGGACCGGAAAAATGCCGTCATTATTTTTCTCACGTCCAAGTCCAGCGATGAGGATGTGGTAAAGGGATTCTCCATGGGGGCATGCGATTACATCAAAAAACCCTTTGTGAAAAAGGAGCTTCAGTCCAGAATCCATGCGCATCTGATACAGAAACAGCAGAGGGATGAGCTGGACCGCCAGAACAGGGAGCTTCGCAACAATATGGAGAAGCTTAACTATATGGCATATCGGGACGGGCTTACAGGCCTGTATAACCGCCGGTATGTGGTGGGGGATTTGATGGAGGACATGCGCTCCTGCGGTCAGGAGGAGGTCAATACGGTATTCATCATGTCGGATATCGATGATTTCAAGCGGGTAAACGATACATACGGGCATGACGCAGGGGATATGGCGCTGGTATGCATTGCCAATATCCTGGAGGCTAACTGCCGCAGACACAGGGTGGTCCGGTGGGGCGGCGAGGAATTTCTGCTGATTTTGTTTAATGTTACCATGGACGAGGCATATGAACTCAGCGAAAAGGTGCGCCGGCAGGTGGAGCAGTTTGTGATACCTTATGGCGACAAGGGCTTTTCCTGTACCATGACACTGGGCCTTCATATCTTCCAGGACCAGGAAGGTCTGGAGGAAGGTATAAGCTGTGCTGACAAGGCATTGTATTACGGCAAACGGCATGGCAAGAACCAGAGTGTGTGGTATGAGGATTTATAATGGACGGAGCGGATTATGGGATATTTTGAGTCGGATGCCCTGGAGATGCTTGAGGTGTACCTGCTGGAGACCAGGCAGCTGAACGGTCAGCTGGCAGATATACTTTTAGAGGCGGAGAAAGAGGGCAGGTTTAGCGAAAGTGATATTCACAGTATTTTCAGGGTCATGCACACCATCAAGAGTTCCTCTGCCATGATGGGCATTAACGGCCTGTCCTCCCTGGCCCACAAGCTGGAGGATTTGTTTTCTTACTACAGGGAGCATACGGACAGGCTGGAAAAGCCGGAACCGGAACTGTTCGACCTTTTATTTGCTGCCTCTGATTTTATTACCCAGGAGCTGGAGCAGATGGACCGGGAAGAATATGCGCCCGGAGATACGTCTGAACT
Organism: Clostridium sp. 1001283B150225_161107_B6; assembly: GCF_015556325.1. Taxonomy (NCBI): domain Bacteria; kingdom Bacillati; phylum Bacillota; class Clostridia; order Eubacteriales; family Clostridiaceae; genus Clostridium; species Clostridium sp. 1001283B150225_161107_B6. Next base: position 148,518 of record NZ_JADNMD010000011.1, read on the forward strand.
TGAACGGATGACAGATGATTATCTGGGGCATGTCAGCGGGCAGGGGGAGAAGAGTGATGGGAATACGGGTGGAGAGAAGACGGGAGGAGAGGACAAGGGCGGCAGGGAAACGCTGCCTGTCATTCCCGATATATTTGTCTCCAAAAGCGGAACCGTGGTCAATGTGACCTTGGAAGAAGGCTGCCGTATGGAGAACATCCGGGCCTTCATGCTGGTGCGTTCCATTACCGGTCTCTGCACCCTGGTGGAGACGTTTCCGGAAAATCTGGAGAAGCAGGGAGAAAGCGCGCAGTACATCGAACGTCACGGCGTGTTCATCCGTTTTGAGAGCAGTGATAAGGAAAAGGTACTGGAGACCCTGGGAAAGGGTCTTTTTGTGGCACAGTGCAGGATACTGGCCGATAACCAGCCTCAGGAGGCTGCTGCGAAAGCGTTGCCTGAGCGGGATAGTGCAGACTCCAGAGAAGGGGAGTTCATGGAAGTGCGGACAGAGCGTCTGGACCATCTGCAGAATCTGGCCTCAGAGCTTCTGCTTCAGATGCAGGTACTGGAAAGTGAGCTGAAACGGAAGGGAATGGAGGATATCGAAAGCGGCCTGGGACATCAAATCAGCCTGTTGGTGGGACAGATTGAGCGGTCTGTAATGGAGATGCGGCTTGTGCCTGTAAGCAGAATCGTGCCGAAGCTTAAGAGGGCGCTGAGAGATATCTGCCGGGACCAGAAAAAGGAGGCTGACCTCATAATCAGATGTTCGGATGTGGAGGCAGATAAGAGCGTGGTGGACTATGTGTCAGAAGCGCTTCTGCACATTCTGCGCAACGCAGTGGACCATGGAATTGAATCACCGGAGGAACGGCTGGACGCAGGGAAGGACAGAAGAGGGAAGATTATCTTTACAGCTGAGAATGTGGCAGGAGAGCTTCGGATGACCATCAGTGATGACGGAAGGGGAATCGATGAGGAAAAAGTCAGGGAGCGGGCCAGGGTAAAGGGACTTTTTGCCAGGGCTGAGGAGGAGTATGATTCCCAGAAAATCAGGGAGCTCATTCTTTACCCTGGTTTTTCCACCAACGAAACTGTTACCGAGTACTCCGGCAGGGGCGTTGGCCTGGATGTGGTAAAGAATATCATGGAGGATGTGGGAGGAAACCTATCTATCCACAGTACGGTTGGCCAGGGAAGCTCTTTTTCCGTTTCAGTGCCGTTAAACCTGGCGTCCATCGAATGTGTGCGTTTCCGGGTGGGGAGGTACCGTTTCTCCATACCGGCCCGGCATGTATATCATTTTCTGGAGTATGGGTCCTGCCGGGAACAGGTTCGGGAAATCAACGGACGGGATTATATCCTGTATGAGGACAGGATGGTGCCCCTTATCAATCTGCGCAGGTTTTATTGCCTGGAAGGCGAGATACCGGAGCGGGCCATTCTGGTGTATGTGAAAGGAGCGGAAAAGGAGGGCTGCTTTCTCATTGATTCCATCTATGAACAGAAGCGCATCGTGGTGAAGAATCTTCCTTCCCTGCTGGGAGCCGGGTTCCGTTCCAGGACCGGTATCTGCGGCTGCAGCATCATGGGCAGCGGCCGTATCTGCGCGGCCCTGGACACGGAAATCATTATAAGCAAATATGAGAAGGAGGGACGGTATGGGGGATGATGAGATAAGGTCAGTGCTCTGCGTTCCGGGGGAGCGCAGGAATTATGCAGTGGGTTTTTCCTGTGTGGAGGAAATCTGCAAGGATATGATGATTTCCCTGGTGCCCTGTCTTCCGGACTATTTTGCAGGGGTCTGCAATTATAAGGGAGCCATCGTACCTGTGGTTTGCCTGGATGACTCCGTGCCCGGCAGGGAAAAGGCGGGAGCCAGGCAGATGATACTGGTGCTCCGCCATCAGAAATATTATCTGGGCATTCTTCTGGAACAGGAGCCCTATCTGGCTGAAATTGGCGGGGATGAACAAATCAGGGGACCGCAGCAGCAGGACACCGGCCTATGGGCTGAAAAATCATATTTTATGTGGAATGACCGTCTGTTTTCCCTGATAGATGTGGAAAAAACGTTGGAGAAACTGGTTATTTTTGAATAGCGGGGAGACTGGGGGGACAGGCAATGAAGGAAATGGCATTGAGTCAGGAGACATACGATACAGTTAAAAAGGCGCAGATTGATGAGGAAACAGGGGCTGCCATATACGGGTATCTGGCCGGAAAGCAGAAGGATATGAAGAACCGCAGTGTATTCAGCCAGATGTCCTCGGATGAGGCCACCCATGCCGGCGTGTGGAAGAATATCACTGGCGAGGACCTTAAACCCAACCGCGGGAAGGTACTGCTGCTTAAGATACTCACGGTTATCATGGGCTTTACTTTTGTGGTAAAGCTGATGGAGAAGGATGAGACAGTGGGCCAGAAGCGGTATGAGAGGCTGCAGGCGGAGCTGCCGCAGGCAGCCAAGATGATGGAGGATGAACACGTCCATGAAAAGGAGCTGTGCGACATGCTGGATGAGGAGCGCCTTCACTATGTGGGCGCCATGGTGCTGGGATTAAACGACGCTCTGGTGGAGCTGACCGGAGCCATTGCAGGCGTGACCTTTGCCCTGGCCAATACCCGTCTGGTGGCCATGACAGGTATCATAACAGGCATATCAGCCACCCTTTCCATGGCTGCCTCCAACTATCTGGCGGAGCGGGCAGAGGGAAATTCCATGGCCCTTAAGTCCAGCGCCTACACAGGGGCTGCCTATCTGGTGACAGTGGCGCTGCTGGTGCTTCCCTACCTGCTGTTCCCAAGCAATATGTATGTGGCTGCATTTGCAGTGATGATTGTCACGGTGCTTCTGATTATCCTGTTTTTCAACTACTATATATCCGTTGCAAAGGAGGAGCCCTTTCTCCGGCGGTTTCTGGAGATGGCAGGCATCTCCCTGTCAGTGGCAGTGATATCTTTTGTGATTGGAATTGTGGCTAAGAATGTGCTGGGCATTGATACCCTGTAAAAACAGACCGGAGCCAGGAAGGCAGTGTTTTCTTCCGGCTCCGGTTGGTTTGTTTACAGCGGATAAATATTCAGCCGCAGAATCCTGCCGTCTTCGTCCGCCTGGGACAGAAAGGCGGTTACGGGAACCACATGCTCGTTGTAGGTAATGAAATACCATACCGTATTGCTGTCCACATATTTCACGCTGTGGATGGGAAAGGGTCCTCCGTTAAAGCCGAACTTGTGGTGGAACATCATTTCCACCGCCATTCTGCCCTCCAGGTGAAGGGTGTCCATCCCTGCTTTAATCAGGGATGAGTCATGGAGCACTCCGTATTCGTTGAACAAATCCGCCAGGGCGGCCTCGTCCCCTCTCTGCATACAGTCAATATAGTTTTCCAGAATTGTCATATCCATTTCCTCCATTCAGTCTAAAAACGTTCGGACCGCAGCAGCGCGTCAATGCCGCCGTCCACAAACAGTATGACTCCGTTGATGCCGCTGGCCATGGGCGATGCCAGAAACGTGATTCCGTTGGCAATTTCCTCCGCATCAAGGAATTCCTTGCGTCCGTATCGGGTGGGAATGGGAATCAGGAGCGCGGATTCCATCTGGGCATCGGTCATGTTCTGGGTCATGGGCGTCGTGGTATTGCCCGGCGCCACGGAATTAATGCGCAGTCCGTCCACTGCCCAGGAAGGAGAAACACGGCGCACCCACCGCGCCAGAGCGTGCTTGGAGGAGCTGTAACAGGATGCGGCCTGGGTGCGGGGAATGTCCTTTACAAATTCCAGAATACGTTCTTCATCCATGACATTGGACAGCATATCCACCCAGTCCATGCGCACGGTCATGTTGGTAATGGAGTTGGAGGAGGTAACCACACAGTTGCCTTTCTTTTTCTTTAACAGGGGACGCAGCGCCTCTGCAATCTTGACACTGGCAAAGAAATTCAGTGCAAATATCATCTGGGGCGGAGCTGTGGGCCCCACGCCGGCATTGCATATCAGTACGTCAATGCCGTCTGGATAGCGGCGGAATACTTCGTCAATGGCGCCACGCCGCCCCTGGGGAGTGGACAGGTCCGCCAGATAGTCGCCTCCCTTAAAATCAATGTTAAACACTTCATGGCCCTGGTCCAGGAGCAGCTTGCGGGTAGCGGCTCCGATGCCTGTGGTGCCGCCTGTAATCACGTATGTACTCAATGTAATTCCTCCCTTTTGATTGAAAATAATTTGTCAAATATTAATAATTACAAGTAAAAATTTACTACAACCATATCATGGGTAAATTGCTTTGTCAATTTAAATAAATAAATAACAATATCGCACAATTTTGGGGAGTATATGACGAGGCAATCACCCGTTGAACAATGTGTTTAGGAATGCTACAATAAGACTTTAGATATTCTTTTGTTTTTTATGAAGGTTAATTTTTGTTTTAATTGTTAGGATAAATAGCGTAAGGAGGAAATGAACATGAGCGGGGACCGGATTTTACTGGTAGAGGATGACAAAGAGATAAGGGAAGGCGTGGAAATATTTTTAAAGAGCCAGGGATACGTCGTATTCCAGGCGTCAGACGGAGCGGAGGGCCTTAGGGTGCTGGAGGAAAGAGAAGTTGACCTAGCCATCGTGGATGTGATGATGCCGCGTATGGACGGTATTACCATGACGGCAAAACTCCGTGAAAAATATGACTTTCCTGTTATTTTCCTGTCAGCCAAGTCGGAAGAAGTGGATAAGATACTGGGCCTGAATATGGGGGCAGACGATTATATCACAAAGCCCTTTACCCCAATGGAGCTTCTGGCCAGGGTTAATTCACAGCTGCGGCGTTACCACCGGTTCCTGGACCGTCTGAACGCAAAGCAGGCCGAGAATCCAAAGGTCCACAGGCTGGGCGGACTGGAGGTCAACGAAGAGACGGTGGAGGTGACTGTGGATGACAAACCGGTCAAGGTAACTCCCATTGAGTTCAAAATCCTTCTTTTGTTGATACAGAACCCGGGGCGTGTATTTCCGGCTGAGGAAATTTACGAACGGGTATGGAATGAGAGGGCGGTGAATACGGATACGGTCATGGTGCATATCCGTAACCTGAGGGAAAAGATTGAAATGAATCCCAGGGAGCCCAAATATGTAAAGGTGGTGTGGGGAGTTGGATACAAAATTGAAAAACAGCCATAGGCTGGGAGTATTAATTATTATATTGGCTCTGCTTTTGGCATCAGCCAGTACCATAGGGTTATACCCCTATATGAAGACAAGGGCGGAAAGCTACCACAACAGGAGTTCCGTCAAGCAGGTTGAGGAGAGCAGTAATTTCGGCAACCTGGCGACCCAGGTCATGAATTTCAGCTATGAAATCTGGCATCAGAAAATGCAGGAGGACACAGGGCGGCGCCTGACCTATGCCCAGACATTCCTGCCCGGGCTGGAGGAGAAACTCCGCCAGAAGGAATCCGAGGGCCAGATGACAGTACAGCAGGAGGATGGGGAGGACGCGGAACACGTCATAGTGTACGACAATGGGAATCCCTATGACGTTTACTATTACCAGTCCATGCAGCAGGTGATTGACAATGCGGGAAGCGAGTGGGAAAGCCTTTACAGGCAGTTTTATTCCAGTCTGTCCTACGGTGTCCTGGAACAGGACGGAACCTACGGACGCAGCAATGTGACGGACCCAAAGGCTTTTTTTGCAGAGCCGGTAAAGGATGATGTGATTCAGTTCACCGTAAACTTTAATTCCAGCGGCATACTGAAAATTCAGGATATAGAGGGAAAACACGACAAGGATATCACGCGTCTCAAGGAGTCGCTGACCCGGTTTGAATTCTATGACCCGCTGGAGGTAAGGCTGGATGAGAATTACCGCTACAGCGGCGTGGAATTTGAGGGACCAAGGGACATGACAGTGGTGTTCCGGTGCAGTCCGTCCCAGATGTTCGGTTATACGGATGCCAGGGATGAAAGCGCAGCGCAGCAGCTTACCCTCAGGGATTACCGCTACAGCGACGGTTATTTTGCCATAGGGGCGTCTGTAATGGGATTTCTCACCGTGCTGGCCCTGGCCCTGCCGGCTGTGAAGCGGTTTGAAATAGGCAGGAGCCCGCTGTGCAGACTTTCATTTGAACCGCTGAGCTGTATCGGAGTGGCATGGCTGAGCATCATGGGCGAGGGAAGCATACCCATGACGCTGATTGCCTCCACCATGGACGGCAGTTTAAAGAGTGAACTTTTAAGAGCTGAATTCCTGCCCTGGTCAGCCGACGTGATGGTAGTTGTCATCAACCTGGCTTTCTGGATGGCTGCTTATGGAATGTTTTACTGGGGAATCACCTGTTACAGGGCAATCTTTTCCCTGGGTCCCTGGCGGTATTTTAAAGAGCGCACATGGCTGGGACGCTTCCTGCGCTTCATCAAGCGCTGGGTGCTGAATGCCCTCAATGTCTTTAACGAGACTGACTGGGAGCGCCGTTCCACCAGGATTATAGGCAAGGCAATCCTTGCAAATTTTGTCATACTGACCATCATTTCCTGTCTGTGGTTCTGGGGAATCGGAGCCCTGGTGATTTACTCTCTGGTGCTGTTCTTCCTGCTGCAGAAGTACTGGGGACAGATGCAGGAAAAATATAACAGGCTCCTGGGAGGCATCAATGAGATGGCAGAGGGAAACCTGGATGTGGAGATTCAGGAGGACCTGGGAATCTTTAATCCCTTCAAGGAACAGCTGAGCCGGATTCAGGAAGGCTTTAAGAAGGCAGTGGCACAGGAGGTGAAAAGTGAGAGGACCAAATCAGAGCTGATTACCAATGTGTCCCACGACTTAAAGACGCCCCTGACAGCAATTATCACATATGTGAACCTGCTGAAGCAGGAGCATGTGACGGAGGAGGAGAGAAGGACCTATATCCAGGTACTGGACCAGAAATCCATGCGCCTGAAGGTGCTTATAGAGGATTTGTTTGAGGTCAGCAAGGCCAGCAGCGGTACGGTGAGCCTTCATCTGGAGGATGTGGATATTGTAAGCCTCTTAAAGCAGGTGCGGCTGGAGCTGGCGGATAAGATAGAGGCAAGCGGGATTGAATTCCGCTACAATCTGCCGGAGGAGAGGATTCTCATTCATCTGGACAGCCAGAAGACCTACCGGATATTTGAAAACCTGCTGGTGAATATAACAAAGTACGGAATGCCGGGCACCCGGGCTTATATCCAGGTCCTTAAGGAAGAGGACGGCCATGTGCTGATAACCATGCGCAATATCTCGGCCAGGGAACTGGAGGTATCCCCGGAGGAGCTGACGGAGCGGTTTGTACGCGGGGATGTTTCCCGCAATACAGAGGGTTCAGGACTGGGTCTTGCCATTGCCAGAAGCTTTGTGGAGGTCCAGGGCGGCGCCATGAAGCTGGAAGTGGAGGATGATTTGTTCCGCGTATCCATCCGGTGGAAGACGGAGGAACCGGACAGGGCCGGACAGGAGCCTGCGTCAGCACACCAGGCAGAGGAAACAGATGAGCCGGACAATGGCCTCAACATACCCGCAGCTGCATTTGACGCGGAAGGCGTCGTATGGGGCGGTAAGGAGGCAAAAGACAGCGGGGATGGCAGTAAGGAGGACGGTGAGGAAGAAAGTAAGGAAAGTAGCATGTAATATTTAATAATCAGGAAAAGAGAAACACCTCACAGGTTCCCGCGGATATTGCGGGCCGGCCTCTGAGGTGTTTCTGTTATGCTGTTATGTTATTGTAAAACAACTGTTATCCGGTTCTTTAAATTTATGGCTGGATATTATCCGTATCTGGATTAGGCTTAGCGGTATTCTGTCCGCTTCCAAGTATGATATCCGGTGCGCCGGTCAGATTCACATTCCGGTTGACCTTGGCATCGTATGTATCTGCCTTCATGATTTCGGCCAGGTCCACGCCTGTGGTTTCCTTCATGGATTCAAAAAGTTTTGCCATGACAACCGGAACATTTCCGGCAATGGCTCCCACCCCGTTATCCGAATCATGGCCGCTGCCGCCGATGATGGTAATCTTGTCAATCTGTGACAGAGGTTCCGCAATCTTTCCGGCAATGTCAGGAAGTACCTGAATCATCATTTCAGCCATGGCCGCCTTATTATACTTCTGGTAAGCCTCGGCCTTTTTCTCCATACCTTCCGCCTCGGCCAGGGCCTTGGCGCGGATGGCTGCAGCCTCGGCTTCGCCCTTGGCCCGGATACCTTCCGCCTCCTGGACCATGGAATACTTCTGGGCTTCGGCAATGGCTTTCTGCGCCTCGGCGTCCTTTTCACGCTCATACTGCTCTGCATCTGCCTGGGCCTTCTTAGCCAGTGCTTCCTGCTCCTGCTCATACTTCTTGGCTTCTGCCTCGCGCTGGCGCCTGGTCAGGCCGGCGGCCGCTGCCTGCTCAATGGCATATCGGTCTGCATCTGCCTTTTTGTTGACTTCGGCTTCCAGGGCCTGCTGCTGCACCAGTACTTCCTGTTTGCGCAGCTCAGCTTCACGTTCAGCCCTGGCAATCTGTGCATTGACCGTGGCGGTCTGGATGGTTTTCTGCTGCTCCTGTTTCTGGATTTCGTAGGCAGCGTCAGCCTCGGCTTTCTTGGTGTCGGACGCCTTTTGAAGTTCAGCCTTCTTGATGGCCAGCTCGTTGTTTTTCTGGGCAATCTCTGTTTCCGCAGCCACCCTTGCGTCGTTGGCCGCATTGTCAGCCGCTGCCTGGGCAATGGCGATGTCACGTTCCGCCTCCGCCTTTGCGATGGATGCATCCTTGCGGATTTTGGAGGTGTTATCCATACCAAGGTCCTGGATGAGTCCGTGTTCATCCGTCACATTCTGGATGTTGCAGGAAAGGATGTCGATACCCAGCTTCTCCATATCCTTGGAGGCCTTAATCATGACCTGGTCAGAGAAGGAATCGCGGTCCGTGTTAATGGCCCTGAGTGTAAGGGTGCCGATAATCTCACGCATGTTGCCCTGGAGGGAATCCTGCAGGTCTGCGGCAATGTTTGCCGGCTCCTTGTTCAGGAAGTTCCTCATGGCCAGCTTCATCCGTTCGTCATCATCAGCAACCCTTATCTTGGCAACAGCATCCACCATGACATTGATGAAATCGTTGGTGGGGATGTATTCATCGGTCTTGATATCCACTGTTATCTGCCCCAGATACAGTTTATCCAGCTGCTCAAAAAAGGGAATCTTGATGCCGGCCCGGCCTATGAGAACCCTTGGCTGCTTGCGCAGGCCGGAGATGATGTAGGCGTGGTCCGGCGGCGCCTTTACATAGCCCTGGGTGATGATGATGAGAACCAGGATGACCGGGAGAATGAATCCCAGAGAGGTGAGAATAAAGTCTAAATCAAACATAAGGACTCCTTTCTGCATGTAAAAATATTTTATTTTGCTAGGTATTATTGTATCATATGCTGGAAAATTAAGGAATAGTGATTCCGAAAATCGACAGAATTCGTAGGATATTATTAATAAATTTTCTGATACATAAAGATGGTATTAACAAGTGTTAGGCGGTTTTCGAGTTTGTTAAAAATTAAATTGTATATTGACAAGTACAATCCCCTTGTGATATTATGGAAAAAATACAAAAAAAGTTAGAATATACAAAAAAATTTAGGCATATTAATTTTTAGGTGTATACAGGCAGGGGGTGCAGTATGAGAATTGGAGATGGACGCGGTCATTTGCGATACCGCAAGCGAGATGATTTAAAAAAGTCAGTAAAAGTTATACAGGGTCTTTTTGGCGGGAGTAACCGGTAAGGTTGCTCCCGCCTTAACTTTGTATAATTTTTCACAATACAATCCTCCGAAGACAAAGGAGGAAACCTGCGGTGAGGGAGCCGACAGACAGACTGCAGCTGTCTGCCCGGCCAGCAGCGCAACGCTTTTTAGAGGTGAGCCACTGCGCAAAGCGGTCAAGGGACGGCCGTTTTCGTGCCAGTGGCATGTATTGCACACAAGCGCCGGATAACGGGCGGTAAGTGCTCATAACAAGGAGGAATGAAGTGATGGGTGAAAACACACATGCATGCTGCTGTGACCACAGTGAAGAAGCGCTGTTAAAGCGGATTGGCGAGTTGGCGGCGGAATACAGGGGGAAAGAGGGAAGTCTGATACAGGTCCTTCATATGGCGCAGGGAATATACGGTTATCTGCCTCTGGAGGTACAGAAGGTCATAGCGGATGCGCTGGAAATCAGTCTGGCAGAGGTATCGGGGGTGGTAACATTTTATTCATTTTTCTCTACCCAGCCCAGGGGAGAACACACCATACGTGTCTGTCTGGGGACAGCCTGCTATGTAAGGGGCGGCAAGAAAATCGTGGAGCGGTTAAAGGAACTGCTGGAGGTGGAGATTGGCGGGACAACGGCTGACAGGAAATTCACGTTTGAGGTGGCCAGATGCATCGGGGCCTGCGGCCTGGCTCCGGCCATGTCAATCGATGACCAGGTTTACAAGCAGGTGAATCCTGACAAACTGGAACAGATTCTGGAACGCTACTATGAAGAGGAGGGGCAGGAGTAATGGATGCAGTGAAAAACCGTGAAGATTTATTAAACATAAAAGAAGAATATCTGAGACGGCAGAAGTCCTACCGGCGTCAGGTGCTGGTGTGCGGCGGAGCAGGATGCATATCCTCCAACTGCGGGGAAGTAAGGGATGCGCTCATAAAATCAGTGAGTACATATAAGCTGGATGATGAAGTTAAGGTTATGGTTACCGGGTGTATGGGTACATGTGCCATGGGACCTGTTATCCTGATTGAGCCGGAGGGGATTTTTTACACAAAAATGAATCCGGAAAAAGCAGAGGATGTGGTGGCCAGACACCTTCTGAAGGATGAGGTGTGCGAGGAATACACTTATTTTGACGAGGAGGAGGGAGTCCATGTACCAAGGATGGAGGATATTCCCTTCTTCAAGGGCCAGGTCAGGGTGGCGCTCAGAAACTGCGGCCATATGGAGTACGCTTCCCTGGAAGCTTACATATCCAGGGACGGATACGGCGCCCTGGCAAGGGCCCTGTCGGAAATGACGCCGGCCCAGGTGGTGGAGGAAATAAAGGCATCGGGCCTGAGAGGGCGCGGAGGCGCCGGATTCCCCACCGGAGTGAAATGGGAAGCAGGATTAAAGGCTGTGTCTGAGGACGGACGCAAATTCATGGTCTGTAATGCGGACGAAGGGGACCCGGGCGCATTTATGGACAGAAGCATCCTGGAGGGCGACCCCCACAGCATTATCGAGGGAATGATGCTGGGAGGCTACGCCATAGGAGCATCCAGGGGGTATGTGTATGTAAGGGCAGAGTATCCCATCGCTGTAGAGCGTCTGGGCAATGCCATTGACCAGGCCAGGAAAGCGGGAATCCTGGGAGAAGACATCATGGGAAGCGGCTTTTCCTTTGACCTGGAAATCCGCATCGGTGCAGGTGCTTTTGTCTGCGGCGAGGAGACATCCCTTCTGGCTTCCATTGAGGGAAAGAGGGGCGAGCCAAGGCAGAAGCCCCCGTTCCCATTTGAAAAGGGGTTATTTGAAAGCCCCACCATCATCAATAATGTGGAAACCCTGGCAAATGCAGCTCCTATTATCCTGAACGGGTCCGGGTGGTACCGGGGATTCGGCACTAAGAAGAGCGCCGGCACAAAGGTATTTGCCCTGGCAGGAGATATTGTCAATGCAGGCATTATCGAAGTTCCCATGGGAACGGTTCTGGGGGATATCATATACAAGATTGGCGGCGGAATCATTGGCGGCAAGAAATTTAAGGCCATCCAGTCAGGCGGCCCCTCCGGCGGATGTCTGACCAAGGCCCATCTGAACACGCCTGTGGATTATGAATCCCTGTCAAGTCTGGGAGCCATCATGGGTTCCGGCGGACTTATTGTCATGAATGAGGACACCTGTATGGTGGATACGGCGCGGTATTTCATGGATTTCATCTGTGATGAATCCTGCGGTAAATGCCTGCCCTGCCGCAACGGTACCAGAAGAATGCTGGAAATACTGGAGCGCATCACCGAGGGCAAGGGACAGCCTGAGGACCTGGAGCTTCTGGAGGAACTGGCCAGAACCATCCAGCAGACAGCCATGTGCGGCCTGGGGCAGACCGCGCCCAATCCGGTCCTGTCTACCCTCAAATATTTCCGCAGCGAGTATGAGGCGCATATCTATGAGAAGCACTGCAGCGCAGGCGTCTGTGCCGAGCTTCAGACCGCCCCCTGCCGCAATGCATGTCCTGCCAATGTGTTCATACCCGGATATATGTCCCTGCTGGCGGCAGGCAGAACCGAGGATGCGTACCGCCTGATTCGCCAGGATAATCCGTTCCCGGCAGTGTGCGGACGCGTCTGTACCCATCCCTGCGAGGACCATTGCCGGCGCGCCCAGGTGGATGAGCCTTTGGCTATCTGCTCCGTGAAGCGCTTCATCGGCGACTATGCGCTGCGGGATGAGTACAATGTGCCTCTGGTTGAACCCAGACCCGCTACCGGCAAACACATATCCGTTATCGGGGCAGGTCCGTCGGGCCTTACCTGCGCTTACTATCTGGCTAATATGGGCCATGAGGTTCATGTGTATGAGGCGGAGTCCGTGGCCGGCGGCGTTCTGTACTGGGGCATTCCGGAATACCGCCTGCCCAAGGCTGTGTTGCAGAAGGAGATTCACGCCATAGAGAGGAGCGGCGTGCAGATTCATCTGAATACCAGGATAGGTTCCGACATTACCTTTGAGGATATGAAGAAGCAATCGGATGCAGTGTACATTGCCTCCGGAACCCAGGTTTCAAGGCTGCTTGATGTACCGGGTGAGGACCTTAAGGGCGTGGAAAGCGGACTTGGGTTCTTAAAGCGCATCGGCCTTAAGAAGGATATGTCCGTACCCAATAAGCTGGTTGTAATCGGCGGCGGCAGCACGGCCATGGATGTGGCCAGAACCGCTGTACGTCTGGGAACCTCCGAAGTGACTGTGATTTACCGCAGGTCTGAGAGGGAGATGCCTGCGGGAAAGGATGAAATAATTGAGGCCAGGGAAGAGGGCGTGAAGCTCATAGCCATGGCATCGCCGGTGGAATTCCTGGGCGCGGAAGGAAAGGTGACAGGAATTCACCTGGTACGCAGGAAGGAGACCGACTACGGAAGCGACGGGCGCAGGCGCACGGCCCATATTCCGGATTCCGACTTCTTCCTGGAGTGCGACGGCATTGTTACAGCCATCAACCAGGATGTGGACCATCAGGTTTACCGCACAACCCATGTGGAGGCTGCCAAGAACGGCAAGCTGGATATTGGCAGGTTTACCTCTGAGACAGGAGAGTCAGGCGTATTTGCAGGCGGCGATGTAAGCCCATGGGGCGCCAACGTTGTAATTCATGCCATTGCAGACGGCAAGAGGGCTGCTGTGAAGATAGACCAGTACCTTGGAGGCAGGGGCGAACTGAATATGGGCGAGTGGTTTGACATACCTGAGATAGCAGATATCGAGGTCAATGAACCTCATAAGCGCTTCCCGACCAGGTGTCTGTCCGTGGATGAGCGCAGGGACAATTTCAGGGAAGTAAACTGCGGATTCCACAAGCTGGATGCCATGGGCGAGGCTCTCAGATGCCTGCATTGTGACAGGAGATAGGAGGTAGATTATGATACATATAACGATAAACGGAAAACCGGTGGAGGTTTCAGAGGGCTCCACCATCATGGAAGCGGCTGAGACAGTGGGAATCAGGATTCCCAGTCTGTGCCATATGAAGAATGTGCATCAGTACGGCTCCTGCCGTATCTGCGTTGTGGAGGTGGAGGGCATGAAGAATCTTCAGGCCTCCTGTATGGCTAAGGTAAGGGAGGGAATAGTCATAAGGACACACTCCCCCAAGGTGCTGGCAGCCAGGAAGGTGCTCTATGAACTGCTGCTGTCCAACCATCCCAAGGATTGTCTGAACTGCAGCAGGAACACCAACTGCGAGCTTCAGGAGCTGGGCTATGAGCTGGGCGTGGGCGAGAGCCGGTTTGAGGGAGCCATGACCAAGCCGCTGGTGGATATTTCACCGTCCATCACAAGGGATACCAGCAAATGTATTCTCTGCCGCAGGTGCGTCACTGTGTGCAGCCAGATTCAGAAGGTGGGAGCGATTCAGGCCCAGAACCGCGGATTTGATACCGTGGTAAGTCCGGCTATGGGGCTGCCTCTTAACTCTACGGCCTGCGCCATGTGCGGCCAGTGTACCGTGGTCTGTCCAACCGGGGCCCTGAAGGAGACAGACGGCCTTGCGCCGGTGTGGCGCGCATTGGCTGACCCTGAGAAGCGGGTGGTGGTCCAGGTGGCCCCGGCAGTGAGGGCTGCCCTGGGCGAGGAATTCGGCCTGCCGGTAGGAACCCCTGTCACCGGGAAAATGGCCACGGCCCTTCACGAAATTGGCTTTGACGATGTGTTCGATACCCTGTTTTCCGCCGACCTTACCATATTGGAGGAGGGGACGGAGCTTCTGGGACGGCTCAATGCAGCCCTGAAAGGGGATGAATCACAGAAGGAGAAAGCCGTGCTCCCTATGATTACCAGCTGTTCCCCTGGCTGGATTAAGCATATCGAGCATCAGTTCCCGGAGGAGTTAGACCACCTGTCCACCTGTAAGAGCCCCCATACCATGCTGGGTGCCGTGGTGAAATCCTTCTATGCAGAGCGCACAGGCACTGCTCCGGAAAACATGTTTGTTGTATCGGTTATGCCCTGTACGGCCAAAAAGTATGAGATACAGCGTCCGGAAATGGAAGTGGACGGCCATCGGGATGTGGACGCAGTGCTGACCACCAGGGAGCTGGCCCGGATGATTAAGACAGCTGGCATTGATTTTGTAAACCTTCCGGAAGGTGAGTTTGACGCACCTCTGGGACTGGGAACAGGCGCAGCTGATATCTTTGGCGTAACAGGAGGCGTTATGGAGGCAGCCCTGCGCACGGTGTACGAGGTGGTGACCGGGAAGGAGCTTCCCTTTGACAAGCTGCATGTGACGCCTATCGTGGGCCTGGAGCAGGTAAAAACAGCTTCCATCACAATTGAGGATACCCTTCCTGCATATGAACATTTGAAGGGAGTGACTGTGAATGTAGCGGTCACCAGCGGACTGGAAGGCGCTTCCATGCTCATGGACGAGGTGGCGGCAGGCACTTCGCCCTATCATTTCATAGAGGTAATGGGATGCCCGGGCGGCTGTATCAACGGCGGCGGACAGCCCAGATGCACAGAGGAAAATTACCGCGAAAAACGTTCGAAAGCACTCTACAGCGAGGATGAGCGCAAGGTACTGCGCAAATCCCATGAAAACCCGGATTTAATGAAGCTTTACAGCGAGTATCTGGGAGAGCCGAATGGATATTTATCCCATCATCTGCTGCATACCCATTATGTGAAGAGAGGGAAATATAACCAGCTGGTTTAGCGGGATAAAGGGCAGGAAGGCTGATTGGGATTTCAGGTGTTTTTTTGGGGTTTTTAATCCTGGATGTTCAGTATGGGTAAAAATCAGCAGATAATAAATCAGGATGTCAGATAAAGGAGGATTTGCGGCCGGGAAGCCAGACAGGATTCGGTTCCCGGCCCCTGTCTTTTCGGATGTATCTTGCAATGAAGTTCCCGGTGTGTTATATTAAAAAAACCAGGCGTCATGGCGCAATATATATGAGGGATTGCGCCATAATCCAATGTGATTAAATAAATGAACGTTCTGAGATAACAGAATTCTATAAAAATCAAATTTTAAGTGTCTACGTAAAAATCTGCCCACAATATCGGGCAAGAAATCCAATGAATCAAGTGAAGAAACGAAACAGGAATAAGAAATATCAGGCAATGCGCCCTTGTCTGCCAAGGTGGGATTAAGTATAATGGAGGCAGGTTCCTGTATGGTTTGCCGTAACAGGAGGCTGTATGGGAGAAAGAAGCCTGGGAACAGAGGGCCTGAGAAATCAGCGGACAAGCAGCAGTAATTTTCGGACAGAGAGAAAAAGGGAATCGAGCAGGTGGAAGATATGAACAGAAAGATTATTATTTTTAAACAGATGGTGATTCCGTTTGCGGTTCTGTCTATTCTGATAGTAAGGGATTATGCAATAAAGGAATTGAGCAAAAAAACCTTTGGTATACTATTTCAGCTTAAGATAATTAATTTTATCATGTATTTAATATGCGGAATTTTAATTTCAGAGATAATAAGAATTAGCTTAAAGTACCGAGACAGGCTCTCTCTAACGGTTGTTGTTTTTAATATTATTGTACTGTTACTGATTTACAGATTTACACCTTTGGGATTTTTACATAATCAAAATTTTCAATATACCAATCTTTTGCTAATTGGGTGTCATATTTATATGGCTTTTATATTATTCAAAAAAGAAAGATAAGAACATGAAAAATGGCAAGAAGAAAGCTTTATGAGTCTTTGGGTCGGTGACATGATTGACTTGTGCGCTGGCGTTCACATAATATGCGAATGAAAACTATTGTCTAGTATGGAAAAAGGTGAGTCCGTAAAAGTATACTTTTGCGGACTGCCTTTTTTTGAGGGATAAGATGTCTAAAGTATCACAAAACAATGTCTCTTCCGCCGCGATAGGTTTCTGCACATATAAGATTTGTCAAAGCGGCCTGAAAGGGATTCTGTCACTGACTTTGCCCAAAATGTGTCCCGTTCTTCAGCACATCAATCTGTTCTTTCCGGAATTGCTCTGCCAACTGCAGGGAATTGATGATTTTATTGTACTGTTCATTGCAGCGGTCGGCAGCCATGCGCAGGGATAGCAGCATTTTCCGGCAGGAGCTTTGGGCAGGAGAGCCTTCGCTGCGTTTGTTTGCCACGGAGCTGCGGGGCGACTGCAGGGAAGCCCATTCCGACTCGGTCAGCGTGGTGTCATGGCCTAAATGCTGTTTACTGCTTTTGTTGAGCTGCTTAAGGGTGATTTTGCTGCTGGGATTATCTCCCTGGGCCCTGACGGCTGAAGCAATGATGTTGTGGGCGCTGCGGAACGGAATGCGGTCCTTCTGCACCAGAAAATCTGCCATATCCGTCAATATGGAATCATTTATGCTCGCCATGAACTCCATGCGGTCATAGTGAAAGGTGATGTCCTGCAGCGTGCCGATGGACAATTCCAGTATTCCGGTTACCTGTTCCACGGCATCCCAAAATGGAGGCATACATTCAAAAAGGTCCCGGCAATGGCCGTAGCTGGTTCCCTTCAGGCACATTGCAATATCCAGATAAGTGCTGGTAAGGTGGGAGGATTTACTCTTTATATGCTCGATTGACAGCGGATTCTTCTTCTGCGGCATGATGCTGCTGCAGCATGAGTAAGCATCGGAAAAACTTACATAATTAAATTCCGCTGTGGACCAGAGATACAAATCCTGGGCAAACCGGGACAGGGTGGAACCCATGGTGGAAAAATCAGCCGCAAGCTCCAAGAGATAATCCCTGGTTGCAACTGCATCCAGCGTGTTGGTTATGATACCGTCAAATCCCAAAAGCTGGGCCGTGTATTCCCGGTTGATGGGAAAGGACGTACCGGCCATGGCGCAGGCGCCAAGGGGGGAACGGTTCAGGTTCTGATAGGCGGACAGCAGCCTGTCCATATCCCGCACCAGCGCCTCTGCAATGGCCAGGAAATAATGGTCCAGGGTAATGGGCTGGGCCGGCATGCAGTGGGTGTATCCGGTGATGATGCGGCCCTGGTTTTCTTCGGCGAGAGCCAGCAGACGGCGTATCAGCGCCAGCAGCCGTTCATAAACCGCCAGCATGCTGTCCCGGATACCCATCCGCATCACTGTGGGAGTCATATCATTGCGGCTTCTGCCTGTATATATTTTTCCTGCCAGGTCTATTCCCAGATGGGAAATTAAATATTGTTCAAAGTTTAAAAAATAATCCTCGTTAAGGGGATTAAAGCCAATGGTCTGCGGATGCATGTCCATCAGGGGAACAATGAAATCCAGGGCCTTTTTTCCGTCCTCCTGGGATATCAGCTTTTGCTCGCACAGCATCAGGATATGGCTGATATGGGTCAGCAGAAGGTTCTGGTATGAATGCTCCATATCATCCTGGAGAATGGGCATATAGATGTATTTGCACACTGAATCACTGGGCTGCGTGGAGAGCCTGTTTCTGGAATAAGCGGGCTGAGTGACATAGGTGCCGGAACCCTGTTTGCGCACTAAAAGACCGCCTTCTACCATCTTGTTCACTGCCTGGCGTATGGTGGTGCGGCTAACCCCGAAAAATTGGCATAACTCTGTCTCTGTGGGAAGCTTAAATCCAGAAGGCCACTCACCTGATTCGATTTTTGTCCGGATATAAGTCTCTACCTGATAGTAAAGAGAAACTCCTTTTTGATTAAAAGAGGTATTGGACAAGAGGATAACCTCCCTTCATAGGTCATAATCTGAACTGTTCAATATTATATCATTGTTTTGAGCGTGTTTCAAGCAATACCAGACCTATGGACTGCATGTATCATCTTAAAGATATCTAAAAAGATATATATTACATAATGCTAAAAGAAAAATAATTAACTGGAAATTGCTGTTAAAAATAAAAATGGGAGGGGGATAATCCGGCAATTATCGGTATAACATGACAAATAATCAAAAAAGTATTGTTATATAGTTGACAATATTAGACATATCATATAGAATATAGGTATCGTAAATGAGATGTATTCATATCATTCAAAAAAACTATAAGAGGAGGAAATGTATGAAGAAGCTGGGAAAAACACTTATCCAAGTGCAGTATGGCGCATCGATAGTGGCTGCTCTCATGTTATTAGTCATGATTGGCTACGAGGTATTTGCGCGGTATGTACTGAAATCGTCGCTGATGGGCATCGAGGAATTGATGTTATTTCCTATTATATGGCTTTATATGCTGGGCGGTGCCAATGCATCCTATGAAAAAAGCCATATTGAGTGTGGAATCCTGACCCTTTACATTAAGAAGGAGCGCTCGAAACTGATTTTTGATGCAATCAAACGTACACTGTGTATCATTATTCTTGCCTGGATTTGTTACTGGGGTTTTTATTTCTTTTCCTATTCCCTTAAGACCTGGAAGTTAGCTGACATTACATACGCTCCTCTGTTTTTTGCAAACATAGCGCTTACCATTGGTTTTGTACTGATGTTCATTTATGCGGCAAGGGATGTATATCTGGCCTACCGGGCCTTGATTCGTCAAATAAAAAACAAGGATGAGGCAAAGGAAGGAGGTGAAAACGTATGACTTCCCTATCAGTTATTTTGATGGACGTAATACTGCTGGTTTTTCTTCTGATGATGAGTATTCCGCTTCCGGTCTGCTTTGCCGGAGCGCTGCTGTTCCTGAGCCTTTTTGGCGATGTATCCATGAAGACCATGCTGATTTGGGTATTTTCCCAGTCCACGGGAACCGTTCTCCTGGCCAGTCCCTTGTTTATTCTGGCAGGAACCTACATGGGGGGCAGCGGAATTGCAAAGCGGTTATTGGACTGTGTGGATGCATTTGTGGGCCACATTAAATCCGGTCTGGGCGTGGTGGCTGTTCTTGTGTGCGCCATCATGGGCGCCATATCGGGAAGCGGATTTACGGGGGTGGCGGCCACAGGCCCTATTATGATTCCAAAGATGGAAGAGCAGGGCTATCCCAGAGGGTATGCAACGGCGCTGGTAACCGTATCTTCTGTTCTGGGACTTCTGATTCCTCCCAGTGTGGTCATGATTATGTTTGGATGGGTGACGGAATGCTCGATTCTGGCCTGCTTTTTATCCACGCTTGGTCCGGGACTGATTATCACTGCATTGTTTTGCATCATCCATGTATTCTGGAGCCGTAAATTTGATTTAAAAGTCACGGAAAAGAAACCCTTTGGGGAATTTGCATCAAATGCCGGGAAGATGACCTTCAAGGCTGTGCCGGCCCTTATCATGCCCCTCATCATACTGGGCGGAATCTACGGGGGCGTGTTTACACCCACCGAGGCGGCTGCCATAGCAGCCATCTATTCCATCCCCATCGGATTGTGGGTATACAGGGCCTGTACCTTTAAGGGCTTCCTGGCAATGACAAAGGAGGCCACCAGCACGGTTGGTTCCATCATGGTTATGATTGTATGCTGTCTGATGCTGAGCCGCGTGTTTACGGTTTACCGTGTGCCGGAGCTGGTGCTGGAGCTTCTGATGAGCATCACCACCAATAAATATATACTGCTGTTCATCATTGATATCTTCCTGTTCATCGTGGGGATGATAGTCAATGACACCACAGGCGTTCTGATATGCGCACCCCTGCTTATGCCTGTTATGAATCAGCTGGGAATCAGCCCCATCCATTTTGCCTCCATCATGGGCGTGAATCTTGCCATGGGCGGAGTTACCCCGCCGTATGCCAGTATTCTTTATCTGGGAATGAGGATAGGCAAAGCGGAATTCCATGAGATTCTGAAACCCACCATGACGTTTTTGGTGCTTGGCTATGTTCCCATCGTATTTCTTGTCACCTATTGGCCGGATTTGGCCCTCGCTATTCCGAGAATGGCTGGTTTTGCTGTATAAGAGATTGGTTTCTTACCATTAGAAAAGGAGAACACTATGAAAAATTTAAAAAGAGGACTTTCGATAGCAATTGTTGCAGCAATGGTATTAGGCATGACGGCATGCGGCGGTTCCGGCAAAGCGGAAAGCGCAGGCAAGACCGCTGAGAAAAAGTCATTTTCGCTGAAACTCAGCCATTACCGGGCAGAGGGGTCACCGGCTGATATCAACGCCAAGGAATTTGCCGATAACGTGAAGGCGGGCGACGATTCCCTGGAGGTGGTGGTATATCCGGCCGCGCAGCTGGGAGATTATACGGCGGTTCAGGAACTGGTAAGCGTGGGTGATGTGGAAATGCAGATGGCCACCCTCAGCTCCACTGTGGATAAATACCTGGGAATCACAAGCGCACCTTATATCTGCGCTACCTGGGATGAAGCAAAGGCAATTTTCAGCCGTGACAGTGAGTTTACGGAAACCATCAGAAAACATCTGGAAGACCAGAACATTAAACTGCTGTCGGTTTATCCTCTGTACTTTGGCGGCGCCATCCTGAATGAGGAGCCGAAGGAACCGGCGAACCTGGATATCAGGGAAGGATATAAGGTCCGCTGCCAGACCATGAAGGGCGCGGAGCTGGTGACAAACATGCTGGGCTACAATGCAACGCCCATGGCTCTTAACGACTGCTTTACCGCCCTGCAGACCGGCGTCATTGACGGAATGATTGGTTCGGGAGCCGAAGGATATTACAGCAGCTACCGCGATGTGGCAACCTATTATCTGCCGTATAATGACCATTTTGAGGTATGGTACCTGTATATCAATCTGGACAAATGGAATGAGATGACAGCAGAACAGCAGAATGCCCTGCAGACAGCAGCCAATAAACTGGAAGACGACCGGTGGGAGGTAGCGCCCAAGGAAACAGCTGAGTATGAAAAAAAGCTGGAAGACTACGGAATCAAAATCATAGAGTTTACGGATGACGAGCTTCAGAATTTCTACAACAAATGCTGGGAGTCTGTATGGCCTGAGCTTACTGAATTATACGGGGAAGACGCCGTGGAATTAGTGAAGAATCTGAAGGCGCAGGCTAAATAAAATCATTTTGCAAGGAGGAACCAGACATGGGTCACCCATTCCGGTGTATTACCAATAATCCAATGCTGATAGACCGCGGCTTTACTGACCTGGAGTATTATGAAACAGATGTTTTGGAACTGTTCAGAGTGGTTTTTCAGAAGGTAACATGCGGGTACCGCCTTCTCACGCATCCGCTGACAGGAAGCATCCGGCCGGATATCACGCCTTATAAGACAGTACTGCTGTCAGGGACAGCAGGGACAGTGGATTTGGAATCAGTGACCCTGATTGAGAAGGCCATCCGCTATGCAGAGGATTTATACAGGCTGAGGGAAGTGCCTATTTACAGGAAATGGGGGAAGGCAGCCCTGGAAGACTTTCAGTGCATTGATTTATCCATTATTGAGCGGGCGCTGGAAGTGGAGGAAATGGGTAAATAAACTGATATTGGAGGAAACATAATGAAACTGACACTGAATAAATTTCATGTACAGGACATTCAATTTGCAGAGGCCAGCAGCTTTTGCCATGGTGTCTTATACATAAATAAAGCAGAATTGGCTGAGTATCTCATGGAAGATACCAATATCCACAGCGTGGATTTTGACATAGCAAGGCCGGGGGAGTCTGTGAGAATCGTGCCCATTAAGGATGTGGTCCAGCCGCGTTACAAGCAGAGTGGCACAGGGCAGGTATTTCCGGGATTTGTGGGGGATGTGGAAACAGTTGGAAATGGTGAGACAAATGTGCTGGAGGACTGTGCGGTCGCCACATCCGGGAAAATCGTGGCCTTTCAGGAAGGCATTATCGATATGTCGGGTCCTGGGGCGGAGTTTAACAGTTTTTCAAACATGAACATCCTGGTTCCCCTGATTTTCCCGGTTGAAGGGCTGGATAAGCACACCCACGAAGCCACGGTCCGCATCGCAGGCCTTAAGACCGCTGCGTATATGGCTAAAACTACTCTGGGCCTGGAGCCGGATGAGAGGGAAGTGTTTGAACATGAAAGCATCCTGGAGATGGGGCGCAAATACCCTGATTTGCCAAAGGTGGTATATGTGGACATGGTTCAGTGCCAGGGATTGATGCACGATACATATGTATATGGCCTCAATGTGAAGGGAATCCTTTCCACCATGATTGGCCCCCTGGAGGTGCTGGACGGAGCTATTATCAGCGGAAACTGTGCGGCGCCCGGACATAAGAATGCCACCATTCACCATGAGAACAATCCCATTATTCTGGATTTGCTGCGCAGGCATGGGAAGGAGCTGTGCTTTGTGGGCGTCCTTCTGAGCAATGAAAGCGCCATGCTGAAGGAAAAGAAACGGGCGGCATATTATACCAGCAGCCTGTCTGAACTGTTGGGCGTGGACGGTGTGATTGTCAGCGAGGAAGGCGGAGGAAATCCGGAGACGGATTTGATGTTTAACTGCAGGCTCCATGAAAAAAAGGGAATCAAGACTGTACTGGTTACGGATGAGTACTGCGGGCGCGACGGGGCATCCCAGGGACTGGCGGATGTAACCCCGGAGGCAGATGCAGTGGTAACCAATGGAAACGGCAACCAGTTTGTGGTCCTTCCGAAGATGGAGAAGGTGATTGGAGACATAGAGACGGTCCGCATCATCACAGGGGGAAATGTGGACAGTATAGGCGAGGACGGGACTGTTTCCGTGGAGATTGCGGCAATCATGGGCTCATGCTGTGAAATGGGGTATGAGCATATGACAACACGTTTGCGGTAGAGGAGAAACCATATGAAGAGAATTGTACATTATCTGAATCAGTTTTACGGTCAGATTGGCGGGGAGGAGTTTGCCGACCAGGAGCCAATCCTGCGGGAGGGCATTGTGGGACCCGGAACAGGTCTGCAGGCTGTCCTGGGGGAAAAGGCCCGGATTGTGGCCACTGTAATCTGCGGAGATAACTATTTTGCAGACCACCAGGAGGAGGCGCTGGATAAAATATTATCCATGACAAAGGAGCTGGCGCCGGATATGTTCATTGCTGGTCCGGGGTTCAATGCAGGACGCTACGGACTGGCCTGTGCAACCATCTGCGATGCGGTTAAGAGGCAGTTTTCCATCCCGGTCCTGACGGCATTGTATCCGGAGAATCCGGGAGCCGAAATGTTCCGCAATAAGATATATATTGTGGAGACAGCCATCTCTGCCGCGGGTATGCGTCAGGCCCTGCCTGTTATGGGTAAGCTGGCGGAAAAACTGCTTGAAGGGGAAGAGATTGGATTCCCGGAGGAAGAGGGATATATTGCCCAGGGATTCCGCGTGAATGTGCACACGGAAAAGAACGGCGCAGAACGTGCAGTGGACATGATGATAAAGAAGCTGCGGGGAGAACCGTATGTCACAGAGCTTCCCATGCCTGTATTTGACCGTGTAAAGCCGGCTCCCGCTGTAAAGGACATAGCTCATGCCAAAATAGCATTGATTACATCCGGCGGCATTGTGCCTCAGGGGAATCCGGACCATATCCCGTCGGCCAATGCCAGTATATACGGCGTCTACGACATAGAGAATCTGGACCGTCTGACCAGCCAGGGGTTCATGACAGTCCATGGGGGATACGACCCCGTATACGCAACAGAGGACCCGAACCGTGTACTTCCCCTGGATGTGTGCAGGGAAATGGAACGGGAAGGGGAAATCGGGGAGCTGTACGGACGGTACTACAGTACGGTGGGCAACACCACTGCAGTGAGCAGCGCAAAGAGGTTTGCTGAGGAGATTGCCCAGGATATGATGCAAAGCGGAGTGCAGGCGGCTATCCTCACATCCAACTGAGGGACCTGTACCCGTTGCGGCGCAACGATGGCTAAGACAATAGAGAGTTTTGGAATTCCGGTTGTACATATCTGTTCCATTGTACCTATTTCCATGGCAGTAGGAGCCAACCGAATCATACCGGCAGTGGGGATTCCCTATCCTGTGGGAAATCCGGGCCTTCCAAAGGAGGAGGAGCTCCAGGTAAGAAGGCGCATTGTGAAAAAGGCGCTGGAAGCATTGTCCACGGACATTGAAGACCAGACTGTATTTGAATGATGATGAAGAATTGGCTGAAAAATGAGGCGCTGAGGCGCTGCCTTTTTCCTCTGGCATTTTTATGTATCTTTATCGTATGGAGACTGGCGGAACACGGTTTTCGGAATATATGGATATATTTGCTGCTGACGGCCGGCGTCATATGCCTGGCCCTGGACCGTGTCTTTAAACCCTGGGAGCATTACAGGATGAGAAAACGCCGGGAGAAGGAACAGCAAAAACAGGATAAGAAACTATAATATGAATCAGATATTCAGACGGAAGCGGATGCAGGCGTAACCTGTGCATCCGCTTCTTTCATTTCCGCCTGGTTGGTTTTTCCTTTGTGCAGCGGAAAAATCAAATTTTATCTTTTGGCCGCGGCTTGTTATAATAAGGCCATAAAAGACAGGAGGGATAGAACGTGAACGATTTTTTATGGGGAGGAGCAACTGCCTCCTACCAATGCGAGGGCGGCTGGCAGGAAGGCGGAAGGGTGGAATCCATGTGGGATGTGTATTTGCATGAGAACCATCTGGAGAACGGGGACGTGGCCAGCGACCATTACCACCGTTTCAGGGAGGACATCCGCATGATGAAGGAGGGAGGCCAGAACAGCTACCGTTTTTCACTGGCCTGGCCCAGAATCATCAGAAACAGGGAGGGGGAAGTGAACCAGGAGGGCGTTGATTTTTACAATCAGCTGATTGATGCCTGTCTGGAATATGGAATCACACCCATGGTAACCATTTTCCATTGGGACCTGCCCCAGTACCTGGAGGAACAAGGCGGATGGCTGAACCGTGAAACATGTGCGGCATACACCCATTATGCAAAGATATGCTTTGACCGGTTTGGGGACCGGGTAAAGCTGTGGGCAACCTTTAATGAGCCAAGGTATTATACCAACAGCGGTTATCTAATCGGCAACTATCCTCCGGGACACCAGGATATTCAGGAGACAGTTACTGCTTCCTACTATATGATGCTGGCGTCCGCCATGGCTGTGGAGGCATTCAGGGCAGGCGGATATGACGGGCAGATTGGAATTGTGCACAGCTTTTCTCCTGTCTATACCACGGACACAAGGGTGGAGTCAGCCATAGCCGAGAGATTTGCCGATAATTTCTACAATAACTGGATACTGGATACAGCGGCCCTGGGAGAAATTCCGGGAGATTTGCTGGGAGAGCTTAAAAAGACCTGCGACCTGTCCATGATGACTCCGGAAGACTTAGCCGTCATCCGCCGCAACAGGGTGGACTATCTTGGACTGAACTACTATGCCAGGGTCATGGTAAAGCCTTATGAGAGCGGGGAGACAACCCTGATAGTCAATAACCAGGGAAAGAAGGCAAAGGGGACTTCCCAGACCATCATTAAGGGCTGGTTTGAACAGGTAAGGCCGGAGAGCAGCCGTTACACGGAGTGGGATACGGAGATTTTCCCGGAGGGGTTGTATGAGGGGATACGAAGGGTATGGAATAAATACCATCTTCCCATCTATATCACGGAAAATGGAATCGGACTCTACGAGGATATATCTGTGAGCCAGGTGGAGGACGATGACAGGATTGAATTTATGGACATGCATATTGCAGCGGTGCTGAAAGCCAAGGAGGGAGGCTGTGATGTGCGGGGGTACTATGCCTGGTCGCCTTTTGATTTGTATTCCTGGAAAAATGGAACTGAGAAGCGCTATGGACTGGTTGCCATTGATTATGAAAACGGACTGGAACGCAGACCGAAAAAAAGCTATTACTGGTATAAGGATGTAATTGAAACGGAAGGAAAACATATTACAGGAAAATAATGGGGGAGTGTTATATGAATATACAGAGTATGAGCGTTTCAATGGAAAAATATGTTATGCCCATTGCCAACAAGCTGGGGAATGAGATACACCTGCGGGCAATCCGGGACGCCTTTATGTCCCTGCTGCCAATTACTTTTACAGGAGGTATTGCCGCCGTACTGAGCTCTGCTCCTTCTGCAGATGCCGCCGGAACGGGAATCACCCTGGCCTGGGCCAGGTTTGTGGAGAGCAACAGCATGATTTTCTCCTGGATTAACGCGCTGACATTGGGGGCCATGTCCCTTTATATCTGCATTGGAATCATCCATTTTCTGTGCAAGAGCCGGAAAATAGAGTCGTTTCTGCCGATTCTCCTGGGAGTCTGCGGATTTCTGATGCTGATTGCAGAGCCTGTGTCCCTTGGATGGGACGGAAAGATGGCGGAGCTGTCTTATATGGACGGCAAGGGGCTGATTCCGGCCATGTTTATATCCATACTGACTGCGGATTTGTATTGTTACATGAGGAAACGGGATTTTGGTAAGATTTCCCTGCCGGATACAGTGCCTGCATCTCTTTCGGATGTATTTGCCTCCATAGTGCCGGGGGCGGTACTGATGGTAATCTACATCGCGCTGTTTGCAATCATGAATAAAGTGGGAACCACGCTGCCGAAACTGATTTACAATGCCATTTCCCCGTCCCTGACAGCGGCGGACAGTGTTGGTTTCACCATTATCATTACACTGATGGTACATATTTTCTGGTTTTTCGGCATACATGACGCCGCCCTTTCAGGCGTGCTTGCGCCTATCCGTGACGGTAATTTATCCATCAATGCGGCTGCCCATGCAGCCGGGCAGGCCCTTCCGTCCATTTTCACCACGCCGTTCTGGGTATATTTTGTGGTGATTGGAGGATGCGGTTCCGTGCTGGCCTTGACAGCGCTGCTGTGCTTTTCAAAGTCAAAGCAGCTAAAGACCATTGGAAGGCTGGGAATTGTACCTGCGTTTTTCAATATCTCAGAACCTGTAATCTTCGGCCTGCCTCTTATGCTGAATCCTGTATTTTTCGTACCATTCCTGCTGACTTCGGTTATTAACGGCACTGCCGCGTATCTGACCATGCAGGTCGGCCTGATTGGAAAGAGCTTTGCCATGCTGTCCTGGCAGATGCCTTCTGTTATTGGAGCATTTTTTTCAACCATGGACTGGAAAGCGCCGCTGCTTATCCTGGTTTTGATTGTGGCAGACGGGCTGGTGTATTTCCCGTTCTACAAGATTTATGAGAAGAATATGGTCAAGCTGGAAAGCGGGGAAGAGGGAAACTAAATAGAAACAGCCATTTAAAATAGTAATCCAGGACAATGGTTCCAAAGGGGAATCCACAAAAACCAATCCAAAAAAGGAGGATATAAATATATGAAACGAATCGTATTATTATGCAATGGCGGTTTATCCACCGGAATTCTTGTAAAAAAAATGAAAGCAGCAGCAGAGGCCCAGGACTTTGCATGTGAGATTTCAGCTGCCCCTGTTTCCGATGCGGAGGCAGTGGGAGCAGAGGCAGACCTGATTCTCCTGGGCCCCCAGGTGCGGTTCCAGATGGAGACCGTGAAAAAGCAGGTGTCATGCCCCGTGACATCCATCGACCCTGTGTCATACGGCACAATGAATGGGGAGAAGGTATTAAATCAGGTAAAAAAAGAATTGGGGGAAGCGTAATGGAGGATATGGAACTGATTTGCCTGCAGATTATCAGCAATGCAGGCGAGGCCAGGAGCGAGTCCATGGCTGCCCTGGCTGCTGCCAGAAACAGCAGATTTGACGAGGCCGGGGAACATCTGGCTGCCGCCGGGGAGAAAATGAAAGAGGCGCACCATGTACATACCAGGCTGATAACCATGGATGCCAACGGGGAATTGGATAAAATCAGTCTTATCATGATTCACAGCGAGGATATTATGATGGGGGCGGAGATTACATTGGCTCTGGCAAAGGAAATTGTGGAGCTGTACAAAAGCAGAGCTTAGAAACGGGAAGGTGATAAGTTCCCGGGTGGAGCCGGGAGCTGTCCGGAATCATGATAAAGGGAAGGGATACAGAGATGGAGAAGCAGATGAGAATAAAAAAATGGTGTATATGTATGGTATTGATTACGGGGATAGCGGCATTGTCCGGCTGCCGGAAACAGGCTGATGGGGAACAGGCAGAGCCGCTGGCAGCAGAGCAGAAAGCCGTCACAATTTATCTGGTCCGGCACGGAAAGACCTTTCTGAACACCACAGGACAGGTGCAGGGCTGGGTGGATTCGCCTCTCACGGAGGAAGGGGAATCCCAGGCTGATGCGGCAGGAAGAGGGATGAAGGATATTCCGTTTGTCACTGCGTTTTCCAGCGATTTGGGCAGACAGCGTGCAACGGCAAAGCGTATTCTGGCCCAGAATCAAGGGGACATCCCTGAGCTGCAGGAAGTCATCGGGCTGAGGGAAGAGTTTTACGGCGGCTTTGAGGGCAAACCGGATGCGGAGCTGTGGCGTCCGATTTACGAAGCCAACGGGGTTTCCTATGATGAGAACCAGTCAACCTATCTGAATCTGTCAAAAAAGGAGAAGGTGGATACAATTGCTGCCATTGACCCGCTGCATATGGCGGAGAACTATGAGGATATCTCAAAACGTTCCATTGAGGTCATGGATACAATTGTAAAGACAACCCAGGAGGCAGGCGGAGGAAACGCACTGGCGGTATCCAGCGGCGATGAGATTGCAACCATTCTGGATTTGCTGGTGCCTGAGCAGTATCAGGGGGAGCATATATCAAACTGCAGCGTAACGGTCCTGACTTATGAGAATGGCGGGTATACGCTGGAAACGTGCGGGGATGTGAGCTATATGGAGGCAGGAGAAGAAACGGAATAAATCAGTTAAAAATACATTGCAGGGAAGCTGGCAGCCTGACAGGGGAAGATACATACCCGGTCAGGCTGTTTCTGCCATTTATACAGTTATAAAAGGTCAGTCTAAATCAATAAATCCATAAACTGCCGGCAATCCCTGACCTTTGCCAGCTTGTAAATGGTATTGGTTTTAAACAGGTTATCAATCATTACATTATAGACAGGAATAATGGTGTGGTTCCAGGTTGGGGCAAGGGCAAAGAGAAAGATGATTTTCACATTGTACTCGCCCCAGGGGAGCTTGTTTTTCAGCACGCAGACGCAGACAGCTGTCCGCCTTGCGTTGTTTTCCATGGCGTGGGCAAAGGCAAAGCCGGGTTCAAAGGCAGTAGGTGCAATGGATTCGCGCTGCATAACGCTTTCCAGGAACCCCGGTCCCACATATCCCTGCTCATAAAGCCTTTCGCACAGAAAGGCCACTGCATCCTGGCGGGAATCGAATTCCATGTCGGTAAAGAACAGGGAGGGTTTGAATAAGGTCCTGAAATAGGTCCTGATGCTGTTGACCTCGCTGTCCCTGACAACAGTGAGCAGCTTTTCCTTCTCATGATAGTTCAGAAAGTTCCGGCACAGGATTACCGGCACCTCCCCGGGCTGGAAGGGGAGGGGGACCGTGGTGAGGACGGCCAGGATGTCTTTGGGCATTTCCAGGGGACAGTCAAAGATGGACCAGGTATAGGCTATTTTAAAGCGGCACTCGCCCATGTCCTCCAGGCGCTTGACTATAAGCTCTTTGATTTGTTTTCCGTAGGGATTAACCAGCGCCACCTTTTGCTCTGTCTTTCCGAGATTTGTCTCCATGGCCCGTATGAAGTGTATGGCGAAAAGGCTGATTTCGTCTTCGCTCAGGGATGTGCCTGAGAGATTGTTGAACCGGTCAGCGAAAAAAATGGCAATGTCGTATTCCAGCGGATATTTGGATTTAATAGTAGCAAGCACCGGATTGATGACGTACTGTCTGTGCCGCCTCCGTTCCAGGGCGCCGTGGAGCTGCTCGGTCATTTCATGACAGAATTCCTTATCAATGGTAAAATCAAAACCATATTCCACGTTGATTTCAATCAGTATCTTTTCCAGGAGAGTTTGGGCCTGGCTGTCCGGTTTTTCGTTTACGTGATAGAAATCATTTTGAAAGAGTCTGGAGAAGTACCTGTGTTCCGAGGGTGGGAAGGTGATAAAAAGCCGTGAACCCAGTTCTTCTAAAAAATGCCTGCCCGTGCTTAAGGCATCTTCATCGGGTTCATTGTCAGGTGACATTTCTGGCATAAAAAAGCCGCATACAGCCCGCTCGGCCATGACAGCAGTGCCGATGAGCAGGCGTACAATGGTGGTGTCATAGAGGTGCCGCCGGAGAAGGTCCAGTTCCCGGAACATCAGTTCCTTCAGCTCCTTTAAATCTACAATGTCAAAAAAAGGCTGGAATTGTTCCATATCAAAATAATGGTTAACATTCCGGTTCATGATATAGAGGGTGTAGTAGGAACGTTTTTGTTCCTCTGAGGCGGACAGGGAGAGGACTCCGTTCTGTTTGATGATGGCCGGCTGGCCGTGGCGTCTGGTCATGTTCCGGTTCAGCTGGGCCACCATTTTAGTGAGCAGGGCATCGCTGATGAACAGCTCATCCGCCAGTTCCAGATAAGGTGTTTCCCGGCAGAACAAAACCTGCCGGATGATAACCCATTCCAGGTCGTCTTCCGGAAGTCCGTTTTCTGAAGTTCGGACCCGCTTTTCCCGATGTCCGGCGTCTATGAAGTAGCCCTGTCCTTTTTTTGAGCAGATAACCTCCTGCGCCTGGGACCCGTTGATTTCCTTGATATCGCTTCTTACGGTCCTGTCGCTGATATGCAGAAGGGCGGCAATCTGCTGGGATGTCAGGCAATCATGTTCTGCCAGTAAATCCCAAATCCGTTTCTGACGTGCAGTCATGGTATCCTCCTGGAATGTAGCAAAACAGCGGATGCAGGGGCAAGCCTGCGGTCCGCTGTTTTGCATATATGTACATTGCTTGCAAAAACCATTGAAAATCTGTCTTTACGGAATTTACGTGATTATGGTGTGGTGATTAGTGCTGGTTAATGCTCCTCTTTACATAAGTGGTGTGGAGCAGGTGATGTGCTTTCTCACTTCCTGGCTCGCCCAGGTAAGTGGCGTAGAGTTCCTTGATGGCAGGATTCTCATGGGACTTACGGATTGGGTTGCCTAAATCGATATCGTAGAGCACCTTTGCCCTCAGACTGCGGATGTCCGTTGTGTTGCGCACATGTCCTGGCTGCTGGGGCTGTCCGCCGCCGTTTACACAGCCGCCGGGGCATCCCATGATTTCGATGAAGTGATAGCTGGCTTCACCGGATTTAACCTTATTCAGCAGTTCTCTGGCATTGCCCAGGCCTGAAGCTACTGCAATCTTTACTTCCATGCCGGCTACATTGTAGGTGGCTTCCTTGATTCCCTTTGTGCCGCGGACTTCTGTGAAGTCCGGCTTGGGCAGCTCTTCGCCTGTCAGGGTTTCCACGGCAGTTCTGAGGGCGGCTTCCATAACTCCGCCTGTTGCGCCGAAGATAACGGCTGCGCCGGTTCCAAGGCCCAGAGGTGCGTCAAACTCCTCATCCGGCAGGTCTAAGAACCTGATGCCGGCCTTCTTAATCATGCGGGCCAGCTCCCTGGTGGTGATGGATATGTCCACATCCGGCATTCCGTTGGCATCCTCGTCCTCGCGGCCAATCTCAAACTTCTTGGCAGTACATGGCATTACGCTTACGCTTACAATGTCCTTCGGGTCAATTCCTGCCTTCTCGGCATAGTAGGACTTGGCAATGGCGCCAAACATCTGCTGAGGAGATTTACAGGAAGACAGGTTCTCTGTCATGTCCGGGAAATAGTGCTCGCAGTATTTTACCCATCCAGGTGAACAGGAAGTGATGAGCGGCAGTACGCCTCCGTTTTGTACACGGTCAATAAACTCATGCGCTTCCTCCATGATGGTAAGGTCTGCGGAGAAATTGGTATCAAATACCTTGTCAAAGCCCAGACGGCGCAGGGCTGCAGCCATCTTGCCTTCCACATCCGTGCCGATAGGCAGTCCGAATTCCTCGCCAAGTCCTGCGCGTACAGCAGGGGCAGTCTGGACAATCACATGCTTTTTGGGGTCTGCTATGGCTGCAAATACATCTGCGGTGTAATCCTTCTCAGTCAAGGCGCCGGTTGGACATACGGCGATACACTGACCGCAGGATACGCAGGAGGTCTCTCCCAGGCCCATCTCAAAGGCAGAGCCGATGGAAGTGGCAAATCCGCGGTTGTTGGCGCCGATAACGCCGATGCCCTGTATGTTTTCGCAGACAGCCACACAGCGGCGGCACAGGATACATTTGCTGTTGTCCCGAATCATATGGGCGGCAGAGGTGTCAATCTCAGACGGGGTAATCTCTCCGTCATAGTAACCCTCGTCGTCAACGCCCAGCTCATGGGCCAGCTCCTGAAGCTCGCAGTGTCCGCTGCGGACACAGGACAGACAGGAACGGTTGTGGTTGGATAACAGGAGCTGTAATGTCTTCTTCCTGGAATCCAGTACTTTAGGTGTATTGGTAAATACTTCCATGCCTTCCTCAGCAGGATAGACACAGGAAGTTACCAGTTTTCCATTCTTTAATTCTACTATACAGATACGGCAGGCACCGATTTCATTGATTTCCTTTAAGAAACACAGAGTAGGAATCTCGATATGTGCCAGTCTGGCTGCCTCCAGGATTGTGGAACCCTTGGGAGCGGTGACTGCAATGCCGTTGATTTTAAGATTAATTGTCTCCATCGTATATTCCCTCCCTCATTATTTCTTGTAGATAGCGCCGAATTTACATTTTTCCATACAAGCGCCGCACTTGATACACTTGTTCTGGTCAATGACATGGGGATTCTTTACAGAGCCCACGATTGCTCCGGCAGGACAGTTGCGGGCACACAGCGTACATCCGCGGCACTTGTCACGGTCAATGTTAAAGGAGAGAAGCGCCTTGCATACGCCCGCTGGACAGCGCTTTTCCTTGATGTGTGCTTCGTACTCGTCGCGGAAGAAATGAAGGGTGGAGAGTACTGGGTTGGGAGCTG
The DNA here is from genome assembly GCF_015556325.1 of Clostridium sp. 1001283B150225_161107_B6. Classification (NCBI taxonomy): domain Bacteria; kingdom Bacillati; phylum Bacillota; class Clostridia; order Eubacteriales; family Clostridiaceae; genus Clostridium; species Clostridium sp. 1001283B150225_161107_B6. The sequence continues at coordinate 182,052 of NZ_JADNMD010000011.1, forward strand.
TCTGGCCCAGGCCGCACAGTGAGTTGGCCTTTACATAGTGACAGAGCTCCTCCAGCTTATCCAGGTCTTCCATTACAGCCTGGCCTTTTGTAATCTTGGTCAGGATTTCCACCATACGTTTGGTGCCGATACGGCATGCAGTACATTTGCCGCAGGATTCCTCCACAGTAAATTCCAGGAAGAATTTGGCGATGTCCACCATACAGTCATCTTCGTCCATTACAATCAGACCGCCGGAACCCATCATGGAACCAATGGAAATCAGGTTGTCGTAGTCAATGGGGATATCAAAGTGCTCGGCAGGGATACATCCGCCGGAAGGTCCGCCGGTCTGTGCCGCCTTAAACTTCTTGCCGTTTGGAATGCCGCCGCCGATTTCTTCAATGACAGTGCGCAGGGTAGTGCCCATGGGAACCTCCACAAGGCCGGTGTTGTTAATCTTGCCGCCCAGTGCAAATACCTTGGTTCCTTTGGATTTCTCAGTACCCATGGAAGCAAACCACTCAGGACCATTCAGAATAATCTGAGGAATGTTTGCATAAGTCTCAACGTTATTTAAGATACTTGGCTTGCCGAACAGACCCTTCTGTGCAGGGAACGGAGGTCTGGGTCTTGGCTCGCCGCGCTTGCCCTCGATGGAGGTCATAAGAGCAGTTTCCTCGCCGCAGACAAATGCGCCGGCGCCCAGACGCAGGTCGATGTCAAAGTCAAATCCGGTTCCGAAAATGTTCTTGCCTAAGAGTTCCATCTCACGGGCCTGCTGGATTGCGATTTTCAGGCGTTCCACAGCAATGGGATACTCAGCACGGACATAAATAAAACCCTGGTTGGAGCCGATTGCATAACCGGCAATGGCCATGGCCTCCAGAAGAGCATGGGGGTCGCCTTCCAGCACGGAACGGTCCATGAATGCGCCGGGGTCGCCCTCGTCCGCATTACAGCATACATATTTCTGGTCGGCGTCATTCTGCTTACAGAGCTTCCACTTAAGACCGGTTGGGAAACCGGCGCCGCCGCGGCCCCTGAGTCCGGCATCCAGCAATGTCTGGATGACATCATCCGGAGTCATCTCCGTGAGCACCTTGCCCAGTGCCTGGTATCCGCCTGTACCTATGTATTCCTCAATGTTTTCAGGATTGATGACACCGCAGTTGCGCAGGGCGATGCGGTGCTGTTTTTTATAAAAGTCAGTGTCAATCAGCGCCTTGATGCCGCCGGTAGGGCTTACGGTCTCCTGGTACAGAAGACGTGTCACCACACGGCCCTTTAACAGGTGCTCGGAAACAATCTCAGGAATGTCGTTTACCTGCACCATGGAGTAGAAGGTGGCATCCGGGTATACAATCATGATAGGACCTAAGGCGCAGAGTCCGTGGCAGCCTGTCTCTACAACAGCCACTTCCTCCTCCAGTCCCTGATGTTTGATTTCATATTTTAAAGCTTCCATAATCTTCGGGCTTCCGGAAGAAGTACATCCGGTACCACCGCAGACTAATACGTGTGAACGATACATCGTACTTTCCTCCTTTATTTAAGACCTGCAGCGCCCATGGTGTATTTCTCCACAGGATGGCCGCCAACCAAGTGGCGCTCAACCACTTCCAGGGCTTTGTCGGCATTCATTTTCACATAAGTAATCTTATCCTTTCCAGGCTCCATGACTTCCACAATGGGTTCGTACTGGCATAAGCCGATACAGCCTGTCTGGGTAACGGAAATTTTATTGGTAAGTCCTCTTTTCTGGACTTCGTCTGCAAGCGTATTCAGAACCGGCCTGGCGCCGGCAGCGATACCGCAGGTAGCCATACCTACAACCACACGGATATGGTCATGGTCTTCGGCACGCATGTTTACCTGGCTCTGCATCTTTTCTCTGATTGCCTGTAATTCAGCAAGAGTTTTCATATGCGATTATCCTCCTCGTTATGAGCACTTAGTGACCGTACTTTGGTCACTTATGTGCGATACATGTCATCTCCACTTGGTGAGGTGTTTCACGAACCTAGTGGAGTGGCTCGTTATGAGCACTTAGTGACCGTACTTTGGTCACTTACGTGCGATACATGTCATGTTCGTCGATACCCCTTTAAATCAGGGCACCTCCGTCAGTTTCCTGTTGATTCTCTTTCAGATATTCCATTATGTAAGCAGACACTTCAGGGGTATTAAGCGGGATTCCGCCAAGAATCTCCCTCATCTCCCGGGTGTCCAGGGTGAATGATGCATCGTTGTATGTATAGGTATAAAGAAAATCCGTGTCAGGATGATATACGATTAAATTGTGTATGGTGGCGTTCATGTCGCCCAAAGGCATCCTGTCAATATGGGACAGTCCAAAGACTGCTGTCACGGTGGTTCCCTTACCTGGTTCCGATTCAATATGGAAGCTGCCGCCAGTGCTTTCCGCGGCATATTTGAAAAATGGAATCCCAAGCCCTACCTTTCGGGTGGTTCTGGTGGTAAAGAAAGGGTCCGTCACATGGGCTGCCTGTTCCGGCGTCATCCCGCATCCGTTGTCGGCTATGACAATGGTCAGCTTGTCAGCGCTTGTATCAGCGGTTACCAGGATGGTCACCAGCGAGGCGCCTGCCCGCGTGGAATTCTCCGATACATCTAATACATTCAGGGAAATCTCTGTCATCATAGGCTTAGTTGTACTTGGCTAAAATGCCTGGTATGTCATCAACAGTAAGCCTTCCGTATACCTCGCCGTTAATCATCATGACGGGCGCAAGTCCGCAGGCGCCAACGCATCGGCAGGAGTCCAGGGAGAATTTGCCATCTGCTGTGCACTCACCATTGGTGATGCCCAGCAATTCTTCCAGTTTCCTGAAGATTTCACCGGAGCCTTTAACGTAACATGCGGTACCGAGACAGACAGATATCTTATACTTACCCTTTGGCTGTAATGCGAACTGGGCATAAAATGTGGATACTCCGTAGACTTTTTCCAGCGGAATACCCATTTCGTCAGATATCATGGTCTGCACTTCGATAGGAAGATAACCATAAATTTCCTGGGCCTTCTGCATAACCGGCATCAGTGCGCCTGGCTGGTCACCCAGCTCGGCAATCACTGATTTCAGCGCTGCTTCCTGCTCAGGCGTCCCCATAAAGGGAACAGTTTGTTTTTTGCAAGCCATCTTTTTATTACCTCCTCACTAGTTGTACATTGTGCAATGTATCAATATTTTATCACGTATAGAAAAAAAAATCTACCATTAATGTGAAAATTCTAACGATAAAAAACATGTAAAAAAACGGAATTATATTGAAAACAGACAAAATGGATGGTATGCTATAATGTACGGAAATATGTACAATTGACAAGTAATGATAGCAAGGAGAGACAAGGGTATGACGGTTAGGGATGTAAAAGATGTATTAGGGGCCAGGGTTCTGGCAGGGGAAGAATTCCTGAATCGGGAGGTAAAGTCGGCCTGCGGTTCGGATATGATGAGCGATGTACTGGCATTTTCCAAAGACCACTCTGTACTTCTGACAGGTCTGTGCAATCCGCAGGTTATCCGGACAGCGGAGATGCTGGACATTGTCTGTATCATTTTTGTAAGGGGAAAGAAACCCGATGAATCCATGTTGGAAATGGCCAGGGACAGGGGGCTTGTAGTCATGGCCACGGGCCACCGCATGTTTTCTGCCTGCGGTATGCTGTACCAGGCAGGGCTGCACGGCGGGGCTGTCTGATGCTCCCGGCATCCGGGAATGCCGCAGGATGTCCCGGAAGGCACTGGGAGAGAATACATATAATAATGAAGGGAACCAATTATGGAGGAAGCAATTGTATTAACATATGACATATCGGCAGACGACTTCACAAGGGCAGGTGAAGCCAGCAGCGATGTGAAACGAAAATTGAAACAGATGGGTGTAAGTCCCGATGCCATCCGCAAGGTGGCCATAGCCATGTACGAAGGAGAAATCAACATGGTAATCCACGCCAAAGGGGGCGTCATTACTGTGGAGATTACAACGGAAAAAATCAGGATGATACTGGCTGACGTGGGTCCCGGCATACCGGATGTAAAGCTGGCCATGCAGGCAGGCTATTCCACTGCGCCGGATGAAATCCGTTCCCTGGGTTTCGGGGCAGGTATGGGCCTGCCGAATATGAAGAAGTATTCTGATTCCATGGATATTGACACCAGAATCGGAGAGGGGACCACCATTACCATGGTAGTGAACCTGTAGTATGCTTCGCAAGAATAAGAGAATGAGGTGGTAAAATGGATAAATTTTATCATTCTGTAAGGCTGGACGAATCACTGTGCAAGGGCTGCATCAACTGTATCAAGCGGTGTCCCACGGAGGCCATCCGGGTACGGGGCGGCAAGGCCAGTATCAATAACAAATTCTGCATTGACTGCGGGGAGTGTATCCGGGTTTGTCCCCATCATGCAAAGCTTGCGACCTATGATAAGCTGGATGTGATGAAGAAATATAAATACACGGTGGCCCTTCCGGCCCCGTCCCTGTACAGCCAGTTCAACAACCTGGATGATGTAAACATTGTGCTCAACGCATTGCTGCGCATGGGCTTTGACGATGTGTTTGAGGTCAGCGCTGCCGCCGAGCTGGTCAGCGAGGCTACCAGGCAGTATATATCGGAGCATGAGGGACAGCTGCCCTTAATCAGCACGGCATGTCCTTCTGTGGTGCGTCTGATTCGGGTGCGTTTTCCCAATCTGATTCCCCATCTCCTTCCTATCAATCCTCCGGTGGAGGTGGCGGCTGTTCTGGCTGTCAGAAAGGCCATGGAGGATACGGGACTGCCAAGGGAGCAGATTGGCATTATGTTCATTTCCCCCTGCCCCTCCAAGGTGACCTATGTAAAGTCACCCCTGGGAACTGAAAAGAGCGAAATCGACCAGGTGCTGGCCATCAAGGATGTATATCCCAAGCTGCTGGCCTGTATGAAAACCGTTGTGGGCGAGGATTATCCTGTCATCGGCACATCGGGTAAGATTGGAATCAGCTGGGGACACAGCGGCGGAGAGGCCAGCGGTCTATTTACGGAGAATTACCTGGCGGCGGACGGCATTGAAAATGTGATTCGCGTGCTGGAGGACATGGAGGACCAGAAATTCACCAATCTGCGGTTTGTGGAGCTGAACGCCTGCAACGGGGGATGCGTGGGCGGCGTCCTGACAGTGGAGAATCCATATGTTGCAGAGGTCAAGCTGAAACGCCTCCGCAAATACATGCCTGTGGCCAGGAGCCATATGCATGAGAGCGAGGAAAATGTAATCAAATGGACCACCGGCGTCCAGTACGAACCGGTTTTCCGCCTTGGCAACAATATGATGGAGAGCTTTTCCAGGCTGAACCAGGTGGAGCGCCTCATGAAGAAGTTTCCCGGACTGGACTGCGGTTCCTGCGGCGCTCCTACCTGCAAGGCCCTGGCAGAGGATATTGTCAGGGGGGATGCCAATGAGACGGACTGCGTTTACTACCTCAGGGAAAACCTCCACAAGCTGTCTGAGGAGGTGGCTGTGCTGGCGGACGATTTGCATAACGGCGACAGGGGAGGCCAGGAGACACTGCGCATCCTGAAGGAATACATACAGAGAATCTCGGACGAGATGTCCGTGCTTGATAAGAAGGACGAGGATGAAGAGTGAAAGCGCCGTCATCCGGAGTTTCGGAAATGATTGTGCTTTATGGGAAATTACCCTAAATGGGAAAATGCTCTGGGAGCAAAGGAGGTTTTTATGACAGTTCAGGAATTGATTGACAAACAGATATTCGGCGTGGTGAACCTGGGGGACAGCCTGGACCGGCAGATTACGGTCCCGTTTTGCTGCGACCTGCTGAGCATTGCCATGGGCCGCGCCCCGGCAGGATGTGCATGGGTGACGGTTATGGCCAACATGAACACCCTGGCAGTGGCGGCCCTGACCGATACGGCCTGTGTCATTCTGGCAGAAGGTGCGGTTCTGGACGACGCTGCCAGGAAAAAGGCCATTGACCAGGAGATAACAGTGCTGTCCACGGATATGCCCATCTTTGAGGCGGCCCTTGAGATTCATGGTATGCTGTCATGATGAACCTGGCTTATGACCTGCACATCCATTCCTGCCTGTCGCCCTGCGGGGATGATGACATGACGCCTGCCAATATTGCAGGCATGGCGGCATTAAAAGGATTGGATGTGGCGGCCCTTACAGACCATAATACATGCCGCAACTGTCCGGCCTTTATGGCCGCCGCTGCGGAGTACGGCGTGCTGGCAGTGCCTGGCATGGAAATTAATACGTCCGAGGAAGTCCATGCAGTGTGCCTTTTCCCTACCCTGGAGAAGGCACTTGATTTTGACGCCTATGTCTATGATAAGCTGATTAAATTTCCGAACAGGGAAGAAATATTCGGAAAACAGCAGATTTACAATACCCAGGACCAGGTGTGCGGCACAGAGCCCAGCCTGCTGATTAATGCAACGGAAATATCCTTTGACAGCCTGTGGAACCTGGTCCGCTCCTATGACGGCGTCATGTTTCCGGCCCATGTGGATAAGTCAGCCAACAGCCTGATTGCAAACCTGGGCTTTATACCTCCGGACAGCTGTTTTAAGACAGCGGAGGTCAAGGACCTGAAGAAGCTCCATCAGCTGAAGCGGGATAATCCGTATCTGGAGCAGTGCCGGATTATCAGCAATTCGGATGCCCATTATCTGGAGCATATCAATGAACCCAGCCTTACCATACAGGTGGAGGAACGGTCCGCAGAGGCAGTGGTAAGGGCTTTGCTGTAGGATTATCAGAATAGGATTGAACCGTCTGCTTGCCTGCAGCGGCAATATTATAGAAAAAAGCAATGAGTACATAAAACATATAGAAAAATTGAATTTGAGCCCTTTTGTCATATGTGCTATTCTTGATTTGCAAAAAATGTCCATTTATGGAATATATGACAATGGGAGGAATAAAATGAAAAAGTTTTTAGCAGTAGTTACATCCGCAGCCATGGCGCTCAGTCTACTGACTGCCTGCGGCTCAAATTCATCCACAACTGAAACAACCCAAGCTGCCACCGAAGCTGCATCTGAAACAACGTCCGCGGACAAAGGGGAAGAGACAACCGGGGCTGAAACGGTAGAAGTAACCGAGGCAGCCTCCCCGCAGTTCCAGTCATCCATTCTGTTCTGCGGCTCCACTTCCCTGTATCCGATTCTGTCATCCCTGGCATCGTCCTTTACTGAGAAGTATGTGACCTGGGATGCAGTGGATTCATCCTTCCCGGATTCCAATATCTCTGTTTACGTTGCACCGGGCGGTTCCGGCGTAGGTGTGAGCGCTGCCATTGACGGCACAGCTGATTTCGGTATGCTGGCCAGGGATATCAAGGATTCTGAGATTGAAGCATTGGGACAGCATTACCAGGAATTCGTGGTGGCAAAGGATGCCCTTACCGTGTCTGTCAATACGGAGAACCCAATCTGCGCCATCATGGACGATATGCCCGCTGATACCATCCGCCAGATTTTTGCAGGTGAGATTGCTGCCTGGGACCAGGTGGATTCCTCGCTGCCCCCAGAAACAATCAATGTCTATATCCGCGATTTATCCGGTGGCGCTTATGAGGTGTTCCAGAAGAGCGTTATGGGCGACAGTGAGGTGACTGCATCCGCAACCCAGTCTGCATCCATGACAGAGCTGGCTACCAATATTGCCGGTGACAAATGGGGAATCGGATATGCAGGATTCGGCGCTTACAATAAGGCCAATGCAGAGGGACAGGTACTGACTGCCATGAAGGTGGACGGAGTGGAGGCAACGGCCGAGAATATCATAAGCGGCGCATACACCATCCAGAGACCGGTTATGTTTGTTACCGGAGCAGAGGTTACCCCGTCTGAGCAGGCATTCATTGACTACATCTTCTCACAGACAGGATATGACGTGGTGGAAGCCAACGGATACATACCTGCATTCACCCCTGAGGCTTAACCGGCATCAGGGAAAACGTCAGGGAAATACTCCCTTGAAATGGAGTTAAAATAATGAACAAACAGCTGAATGCAGTATTCTCAGTTCTGATAAAGGCCCTGACCGCCCTGACCGTGATGGTCCTGGCCTTTGTCATATACTTTATTGTCAAGGAGGCACTGCCCACATTTGATGAAGTGGCAGTGCCTGATTTCCTGTTAGGCCAGAGATGGATGCCCATCGCCTATACAGGGGAGCCGTCCTTCGGCATTTTTAATTTCATAGCGGCTACGCTTTATGTATCCCTGGTGGCAATGGTCCTGGCAGTGACGGTGGGACTGGGAGCCGCCATTTATCTTTCCTGCGTTGCAACGGAACGGATGCGCGGGATTCTCTATCCCTTTGTAGACCTTTTAGCCGGTATCCCATCGGTGATATACGGTTTTATGGGCCTGACCCTTCTGGTTAAGTTCTTCATCAAGGCGGGAGTCCACACCGGGTCCTGTGTCCTTGCAGCCGGAATCCTTCTGGCCGTTATGCTGCTTCCGTTTCTGATATCCTCCTGCAGTGAGACTATGTTAAAGGTGAGGGAACGGTATCAGCCCGCCGCAGATGCCCTGGGCATCTCCAGGTGGCATATGGTGGCCACCATTGTTCTGCCCGGGTCATGGAAGAACATACTGCTGTCCATGATACTGGCCATTGGCCGGGCCATGGGGGAGACCATGGCAGTGATGATGGTCATTGGAAATGCAAACCTGTTTCCCTCCCTTCTTGGCAAGAGCGAGAGCATTGCGGCAGTGATTGCGCTGGAGATGGGAACAGCTGTGGCGGGAAGCACCCATTACCATGCGCTGTACGCGGCCGGGCTGGTATTGATGCTCTTATTGTTCCTCATTAATTCCGGCATTACCCTGCTGCGCAGCAAGCTGGAGCAGGTTTAAAGGAGGGAGAGCCATGCATCTGCGGGCATCAATTACAAAATTCTGGGCGTATTCCAGTATGATTTTAGTGGCAGGCGTCATATTGTTCCTGTTCGGATATGTTTTTTACCGGGGAGCAGGCACCATCAGCTGGGAATTTCTGTCCCAGTCCCCCAGGGGAGCTGTCCTGGGAGAGGAAGGCGGTATCTGGCCAGCCATTGTGGGAAGCCTGTGTTTTACGGCGGCCGCCATTGTCCTGGGAAGCATTCCGGCTGTTGCCACAGCGCTTTTCATGGTATTTTACTGCAGGGGACGCAGGACGGCGGGATTCATCCGCATGGTTATCCAGTGCATTTCAGGAATCCCTTCCATTGTCCTGGGCCTGTTTGCTTACAGCTTCCTGGTGCGGGACCTGGCCTGGGGGCGCTGCATCCTGTCCTCGGGCGTGGCTCTTGCCGTGATGATTCTTCCCTTTATAGAGGTCAGGGCGGAGAAAACATTCCGGGAGCTGCCAAAACAGCTGGTACAGTCCTCCTATGCCCTGGGCTGTTCCCGGTTTTATACCATATGGAAGATTGTGCTGCCGGCCTGCAAAGGGGAAATCGTGTCAGGCGTAATACTGGGAGGGTGCTATGCCATGGGAGCCACTGCCCCCCTTATTTTCACGGGAGCAGTGGCCTATTCCAGCCTGCCGGCCCGGCTTACTGCCCCGGCCATGGCCCTGCCCATGCATCTCTACCTGCTGGTGGCCCAGGGAGCCACTTCCATGGATGCAGCTTACGGGACAGCCTTTGTCATGATGGCTCTGATTTTAATCAGCAACCTGTTGGCAACCATTTACGCAAGGAGGAGCCAGAAAAAATGGAACATATCATGACGCTTCACAATGTCAGCGCATCCTATGACGGCAGGGAGGTGCTCTCTGATTTGTCCTTAGACATACCGTCCAACCAGATTACAGCCATCATCGGCCCGTCGGGGTGCGGGAAAACCACTCTTTTGCGGTGTATGAACGGATTGCTGGCGGAGGAAAAGGGCGTGTCTGTATCGGGAAGAATTTTACTGGACGGCCAGGAGATAAAATCCATGCAGAAGGATATGCTGCGCCGCAGGGTGGGTCTGGTATTCCAGACACCGGCCCCTTTTCCGTTTTCCATCTATAAGAACATGGCGTATGCGCCCAGATATTACGGCATCCGGGATAAGGCGTCCCTGGAGGCCCTGGTGAAGGAAAAACTTGAGATGGCCGGACTTTATGATGAGGTCAGGGACGATTTGGGCAGGAATGCCCTTAAGCTCTCAGGAGGACAGCAGCAAAGGCTTTGTATTGCCAGAGCCCTGACCGTGGACCCGGAAGTGCTGCTGCTGGACGAACCATGTTCTGCCCTGGATGTTAAGTCTTCTGCCGTGATTGAGGAAATGCTGACAGAGCTTAAGAAACAGTACACCATTGTCATTGTCACCCATAACATTGCCCAGGCCCGCAGGATATCAGATTATGCAGCCTTCCTCTTCGGAGGCCGTCTGGTGGAGTGGGGGAAATCGGAAGATTTGTTCGGGTGTCCGAAGGAAGAGGAGACAAGGGCATTTCTGGCGGGAATTTACGGATAGATGGATATGGGATACAGGGAGGAGTCAGACTGTGATTGTAATAGAGATACCTGGGCGGGAGCCCTTGAGAATTGACCATGTGGTTCTGGATTATAACGGGACAGTGGCAGCGGACGGCATGCTGCTGGAGGGAGTGGGAGAACGTATCAACCGGCTCAAGGAGCAGGTATGCGTGTATGTTCTCACCGCCGATACCTACGGCACGGTGACGCGCCAGTGTGAACCGCTGGGCGTGACGGTAAGAACCTTTCCAAGGGAGGGGGCTGCCGGCTGCAAGGAAGAAATCGTAAAAGGACTGGAGGGCGGCGTGGCCTGCCTTGGAAATGGCTTCAACGATATACAGATGTTTGACGCGGCCCAGCTGTCCATAGCGGTGCTGGAACAGGAGGGGATGTGCGCCGCCCTGTTGGGCCATGCATCTGTGCTGGTGAACTCCATTCAGGACGGTCTGGACCTTCTGCTGAAACCGGACCGGCTGCGGGCAACCCTGAGAAGCTGAGACATTCCGGGAAACATATAATCAGCGGAAGATTGGGTTAAACTGAAAGAAATCCAAAAAGTTGCATGGTAAATTATGAAATTTTAGGAAAAGGATAGAAACAGTTTTTTAAGTTTCATTACGGAACCATTAATGTTGGCCTGGCTGCCTTGACAAAAGGAGCCAGGCTCTTTATGTTAGAGTGTATCACCGGACGCGGTGGGGAAATGCTTGTTTCCCGGGGATGCATGCACATACCGGACCCTGGAAATCCAGCTTATACATAAAGAAAACCATACCGAAAAATCAAATAGATGAGGAGATGCAATTATGAAAAGAAGATTAGCAGTTTTAGGAACAGCCATCATGGCGGCGGCAGCCATCACAGCCTGCGGCGGCAAGGACACCAAGACCACTGCAGCGGCGGAGGTTGTCACCGGCGCGGATACGGCCGGGGAAACGGCGGAACCGGGGACAGAGGATGCAGGCGCTGCCTCAGACGCTGAAGCCCCCAAGGATTCCCTTGCAGCTGATTCCGGCTCCCAGGAGGCCGCGCTGCTGGAGGAGGCCGAGGATGTGTCCCATGCAGGGGCGGAACTGGAGCAAAGCGAGATTAAGCCGTTTGCGGAGAAGGTGCAGAAGGCGGTGGCGGATAAGGATATGGAAGCATTGGCAGGTCTGTGCGCTTATCCGGTCTATGTCTCCCTTGGAGAAGGACAGGGTGAGGAGATTGCTGACGAGGCAGCCTTTATGAAGATGGATGCAGACAGGATTTTTACAGAGAGCCTGTTAAAGGAAATCGCGGACACGGATACGGACACGCTGGAACAGTTTGGCGCCGGAGTCATCATGGGCGGGGAAAACAGCATTATTTTCAACAATGTGGACGGACAGGCAGCCATTACCGGCATTAATCTGAATTAAAATGACACAAGGCAGAATGAAGCATGGCAAAATGAAGCCAAGCAGAATGAAGCAAAGTGAAACAGAACAAAATATGAGATGAATTAACAGGGCGTCCTCCTGCCGCAAGGCAGGGCGGCGCCCTTTGCATCTAATCTTCCAGGGCATCCTTAAGCGCTCCCAGGAATTCCAGGTCGGATTGTTTGACCCGGATGTTGGAAGCAATGGTCTGGCCAGCGCTGGAAGTGACGGTGATTTCAATCAGGGTTCCTTCATCCATGACCCCATCCCTGGATGCGGCTTTTACAAATGAAAGCATCTTGGGGTGATTGGCCTTGAATTGGTTCCAGGCTGGTTTTAATTGAAGAAGATTCATTGGATTCATATGTTTACCTCCTGATACATGTAACGCAGTTACTAGTTTACCACATTTTAAAGGCGGCAGTCCAGTCTGATATTTCTCAGTGAATCCCTATTGGGGAATCCGCTTAAAAGGTATCTGCCGGCCGGATGGTCTTGTAAAGGATGTCTGGCTCTGGTATTATGGTAAAAGATGCGTATCTGTTCGCCCATGGGATTTTTGCCTGCAAGCCTGGATTTTCGTACGGTCAGCGCAGCAAGTGCGCAGACCTGCTGAACAGTTACAAAGATGCACCTGAAAGAGGAAGAAATATGAAGTTCATTCATTTATCAGACCTTCACATCGGAAAACGGGTCAATGGCTTTTCCATGCTGGAGGACCAGAAATATATATTGGACCGGATACTTGCCATTGCAGAGGAGGAAAAGCCTGACGGAGTGCTCATAGCCGGGGATGTATATGATAAACCGGTGCCTCCGGCTGAGGCCGTGCAGGTCTTTGATGCTTTCCTGACCGGATTGGCGGACCGGAGCCTGCCTGTGTTCGTCATCAGCGGCAACCATGACAGCCCGGAGCGTCTGGCCTTCGGAGGGCAGCTCATGAAGGACAGGAAAGTCTATATGGCGCCTGTGTATGACGGCCATGTGGAGCCGGTCCGCATGGAGGACCAATACGGAAGCCTGTGGGTGTATATGCTGCCCTTTGTAAAGCCTGCCGCTGTAAGGAAATGCTACCCGGAGGAAGAGATTGAAACCTTTGACCAGGGGGTCCGCTGCGCGGTGGGTCATATGACAGAGAACAGGGAAGGGGAAAATGACCGCAATATCCTGATTGCCCACCAGTTTGTCACTGGTGCGTCCTGCTGCGACTCAGAGGAGCTGTCCATCGGCGGCCTGGACCAGGTGAGCGCTGATTTGTTCGATTATTTTGATTATGTTGCCATGGGACACATCCATGGGCCGCAGAAGGTGGGAAGAGATACCCTGCGCTATTGCGGGACACCCCTCAAATATTCATTTTCAGAGGTGAACCACAGGAAATCCGTGACCGTGGTGGAGCTGCTGGAGAAGGGGAATGTGACGGTGGACACCCGGCCTCTTAAGCCCCTCCATGATATGCGGGAGCTGAAGGGAAGCTATGAGGAACTGACCAGCCGTGATTTTTATCAGGGCACGGCTGTGGACGATTACCTGCGCATAACCCTTACGGACGAGGAGGATATACTGGATGCCATAGGAAAGCTGCGCTCCATTTATCCCAATGTGATGAAGCTGGATTACGATAATAAGCGTACCAGGCAGGGGCAGGTGGTGGAGGCTGCTGCCAAAGCGGACAAGCCGCCCCTTGTGCTGCTGGAGGAGCTGTACCGGCTTCAAAACAACCAGCCCATGACAGAGCAGCAGGCTGACTTTGCCGGGAAACTGATGGAAGAGATATGGGAGGGGAGCAAATGAGGCCGACAGAGTTGATAATATCCGCATTTGGACCATATGCAGGTGAAGTCACCCTGGACATGGCTTCACTGGGGGACCGGGGCCTTTATCTTATTACAGGGGACACGGGCGCTGGAAAGACTACCCTGTTTGACGCCATTGCATTTGCCCTTTACGGCAATGCCAGCGGGGACAGCCGCAAGCCCAGGATGCTGCGGAGCAAATATGCCAGGCCGGATGCCAGGACCTATGTGGAGATGGCTTTTTTCTACAATGAAAAGGAATACAGGGTGAGGCGCAACCCGGAATACATGAGGGCAAAGCAAAGGGGCGAAGGGGAGACAAGGGAGAAGCCTGACGCACAGCTTTATATGCCGGACGGCCGGATGGTTACAGGTGATAAGGCGGTAACTGTGGAGGTGGAAGGGCTGCTGGGCCTTAACCGGGAGCAGTTTTCCCAGATTGCCATGCTGGCCCAGGGCAGTTTTTCCAGGCTTCTGTCAGGACGGACCGAGGACAGGGGCGTCATTTTCCGGGAAATATTTAAGACCAGGCCCTATCAGCTGTTCCAGGAAAAGTTAAAGGACCGGGCCAGGAGCCTGTATGGCCGGTACGCGGACAGCAGGAAGAGCATGGAACAGTATGCCGGGGGAGTGATTGCGGATGGACAGGATGAGGAACTTAAGCTTCGGTGGAATGAGGTGCCCCAGGGGAGCCTGGAAGCCCTTTTGGAGGTGCTGGACCAGCTGATTGCGGCAGATGAAGCGCGGCAGCAGGAGGAAGACAAGGGACTGGCCCTTGTCCGGGATGAGATGGCTGCCCTGGGAATGGACCTGGGAAAGCTTAAGGGTGATGCGGCGGTCTGCCGGGATATGGCTGCGGCCGCGGATATCCTCAGGGAAAATACTCCGGTTCTGGAACAGGCAAAGGTCCGGTATGAGCTGGAGAAAGAATGCCAGGCTGACAGGGACGGGCTTATTGGCTCTGTTACCAGGATGGAAGAAAATCTGAAAGCCTATGACCGTTATGATGCATTGCAGGAGAGCCTGAAGGCATGCAGGATGGAATCAGGGAAGCTTGTCAGCAGGCTGGAACAGGCAGCCCTGGAGGAAAGGCAGTGGAAGGAGCGGATTGACAGCGACGAGAAGACCCTGGAAACCCTTCGCCAGGCAGGAGAAGCGTATCAGGCAGCCCTGACAGCAGGAGAGAGGCTGCAGGAATACGGTGCGCGCATTGGGCTGCTGGCAGGAGAACTGGAGGAATACGGGCAGGAGAGAGAAAAGCTTGAGGCAGCCAGGGAGCGTTACAGGGCAGCGGATGAGGAGCGCCGGAAGGCGGATGATGCCTACCGGGACATGTATCAAAGGTTCCTGGATAATCAGGCGGGAATCCTGGCTTCACGGCTCATACAGGGCGAGCCCTGTCCTGTATGCGGCTCCGTCTCCCACCCGTCGCCTGCCCGGTATCTGGAGGACGGAACAGAGGCGTCCAAGGACAAGGTAGACCGGCTTAAGGCCATTGCAGTGGAAAAGGACCAGGCAGCTGCCGGGCTCAGCCTGGAGGCTGGCAGGCTGGCAGGAAGTCTGGATGCCCGCTATGAAAGGATGAAGCAGCAGATTGATGTTGAGGTAGCTGCCTGGAAGGAGGATTGGCAGCAGAGGATTCGCCAGGCGGAAACCCGGGCAGAGGCATTGGCCCTGGAGACAGGGGATGTTCGCCGGGGGCGAAGGGTTTTTCTGGAGCAGTGGGAACAGATGATGGGGCGGCTGAAGGACCAGCTGGAGCGCCAGGCTGCTGCCCAGAAGGATAAAATTCAGGAGCTGAAGAAGAAAAAGGAATATAAGGAGGCCATTGAGGGCAGAAGGGCTTCAGGCCGCCAGTCCCTGGAAGCTGCCTCGGAAAGGAAACACCAGGTCCAGAGAATGCTGGCGGAGAACCAGGCAAAGGAGAGGGAGCTGGTAAGCCGCCTTAAGGAGACGGAATCCGCCCTGCCCTATGAGGACAGGAAGGCTGCTCAGGCAGAGCTGGCGGAGAAGAAGGCTCTTCTGTCCGCACTGGAACGGGCGTTTAAGGAGGCGGAGGAATCCTTCAACCGTGTAAGCCGCAGGGTGTCGGACGCACAGGCCCGGATGGAGGCGCTGCGGGGACAGACAGCGGAGGCGGAAAAGGCGGACGGCTTGGATTTCCGGACAGCCATGGACCGACTGGAAGCCCGGATGCAGGAAAACCGGCAGCGCCAGTCAGAGGCAAGGGAAAGGCTGACGTGCCTGGAACAGGAAATGAGCAGGCTCCACCACAGGCTGGAAACCAACCGGATGGCCAGGGAACGCATTGCAGAACAGAAGGCGTCCATGGAAGAAATACAAAAGGAGTGGACATGGGTCAAGGCGCTTTCTGATACAGCGGCAGGAGAAGTGGGGGGCAAGGAGAAAATCACCCTGGAGACCTACGCGCAGATGGCATATTTTGAACGTATCATTGCCAGGGCAAACACCCGGTTTATGGTTATGAGCGGAGGACAGTACGAGCTGAAGCGGTGTACGGAGGAGGACAACCGGGGAAAGAACGGGCTGGGGTTAAATGTCATCGACCACTACAATGGAACGGAGCGCAGCGTCAAAACGCTGTCGGGCGGGGAATCCTTCCAGGCGTCCCTGTCCCTGGCACTGGGCCTGTCGGATGAGATACAGTCAGCAGCAGGGGGAATCCGCCTGGATACCCTTTTTGTGGACGAGGGATTCGGATCCCTGGATGAGGACACCCTGAACCTGGCCATGAAGTCCCTGGGGGACCTGGCGGAGGGAAGGCGTCTGGTAGGTATTATCTCCCACGTGGGGGAGCTGAAGGAACGGATTGAACGGCAGATTATTGTGGTTAAGGACAAGACCGGCGGAAGCAGGGCATATATTGAACCGGCTGCATTGACTGAAACAGCTGCTGCCGGAATAGAATAGGGATAAAAGTACGGATAAAAAATGGATAAAAAACAGATAGACGCAGACGGACGCGGATAAAAAACCAATAAGGACAGGGGTAAGGAGGACCAGATGAGAAGAAAGGACAGGGAAATCAGGGATACATACGGTGTAAGGGAAATCATAGGGGAGTGCGACTGCTGCAGGCTGGCTTTTTCCGATGGAAAAGGCGCCTATATTGTTCCTCTCAGCTTTGGTTACGATGAGGAGGAAAACGCGCTCTATTTTCACGGGGCGGCAGAGGGAAAGAAGATAGACCTGGTCAGGCGGAATGGGTATGCAGGGTTTGAGATGGACACGGCCCATGGCCTGACGGAGGCGGAACAGGCCTGCGGATATTCCTTCCGGTACAGAAGCGTGGTGGGGGAAGGGAGCATACGGGTGGTGGAAGGGGCGGATGAAAAGAAAAAGGGCCTGAACTGCATCATGGGCCACATGTCGGGAAAGGACAGCTGGGAGTACCCGGAAGCCATGCTGGAGAGAACCGCGGTGCTGCGCCTGGATGTGGAGCAGATGTGTGGAAAAGAGCATATTTAAAAGGTTGTGACAAAGGAGGAAGGATATGTTTGAGTCAAGATGCGGGGTCCGCTGTAATCAGTGTGAAAGAAAGGAAGCAGTCCGCTGCACGGGCTGCGTGACCATGGAAAAAACCTTCTGGGGCGGTGAGTGCGGGGTGAAATCCTGCTGTGAGGCCAGGGGGCTGGACCACTGCGGGAAATGTCCGGATTTCCCCTGTGAGATGGAGGCGGCCATGGGAACGGATATGGGCTTTGACCCGGAGCCAAGGTTAAACCAGTGCAGGGAATGGGCAAAATAAAATCACCATGGAGGGCATATGCTGTCAGAAGATATGGCGGAAGCAGCCGAACAGGAATATCCGGTTATGGATAAGGTCTATGAAGACCAGGAAGTTGTAAGGGTTTCAGGGAAAAAGGTGGAGTTTGATACGGTGAAGTTCGTCAGGTGCAGGCTGGAGGAATGTAATCTAAACGGCGCATCCTTCTGCAATGTGATATTTGACAAATGTGATTTCTCCAACTGCTCCTTCCGGGATTCTTATTGGAAAAATGTAACGGTGACAGACTCAAAGGGGGATGGGAGCCAGTTCTGCAATTCCACATTTAAGTGGGTGAAGCTTCTGGACAGCCAGTTCCACTATGGGAATTTCTCCAATGCCTTCTGGGAATTCGGAGAAATAAGAGGCTGTAATTTCCGGGAATCCTTTCTGTCTGAGGTAAAACTGAAAAAAACGGTTTTTTCATCCACGGACCTGACGGGAACAGATTTTTTCCGCACGCCGTTAAAAGGACTGGATTTATCGGAATGTGTCATTGACGGCATCATGGTTTCGGACCGGTATACGGAGCTGGCAGGCCTGAAGGTGAGCCTGCTGCAGGCCGCGGAGCTGGCCAGGCTGATGGGAGTTAAAATCGTGTAAAAAAGGTGTATAATAGAAACTATATATAAAAACTATATATAAAAACAGGAGGATATTATAATGGTAGAGAATATGACGATTCAGGGGTTTCTGGATGTATTGTCTTCAAAGGAGCCGGTGCCGGGCGGCGGAGGCGCTTCCGCCCTGGCCGGCGCCCTGGGCAATGCCCTGGGACAGATGGTGGCCAACCTGACCATGGGCAAGAAAAAGTACGCAGAGGTGGAGGATGAGATTAAGGAACTGACAGAACGGATGGTGAAAATCCAGGGACAGTTTACGGTCCTGGCAGACCGGGATGCAGAGGTATTTGCCCCTCTGGCCAGGTGCTACAGCCTTCCCTCAGGCACAGAGGAGGAAAAGGCATACAAGGCAGAGGTTATGGAAACCCGTTTGCTGGATGCCAGCTTCGTACCCATGGAAATCATGGAGAGGGCGGTGGAGATGCTGGACATCATGGATATCCTTGCTGATAAGGGAAGCAGGATGGCTGTCAGCGACGTGGGTGTGGGAGTCCAGTTCATCCGCACCGCATTGCTGGGAGCTGTGATGAATGTGTACATCAATACCAAGTCTATGAAAAACAGGGAAAAGGCAGAGGAACTGAATGAAAAGGCGGAGCGCATGATTAAGGAAGGTACAGAGGCGGCGGACCGCATATACCAGAAGGTGTTGGAGCAGCTCAGGTAAAGAACCGGCAGACAGGAAGGAGAAGGAAGATGAAAGTATTAAAAGGCGCCGAGGTTTCGGCAAAAATCAAGGAGCAGGTATCACAGATGATGGAAGGCCTGGAAGGCCCGGCTCCGAAGCTGGCTATTGTGCGGGTGGGGGAAAAACCGGATGACATGTCATATGAACGGGGGGCTGTAAAGAAGATGGAGAACTTCGGCCTGCGGGTCCGGTCCTATGTGTTCCCGGAACAGATAAGCGACAGGGATTTTAAGGCTGAATTTGATAAGATAAACAATGACCCGGATGTGGCGGGAATCCTGCTGCTGCGTCCTCTGCCAAAGCAGATTGCGGAAACAGACATTGAGAAGATGATTGACCCGGAAAAGGATTTGGACGGGATTTCCCCGGCCAATATTGCCAAGGTGTTTGCCGGGGACAAAACAGGCTTTGCACCCTGTACGGCCGAGGCAGTCATAGAGGTGTTAAAGGCCAACGGGATAGACATGACAGGCAAGAACGTGACCATAGTGGGCCGCAGCATGGTGGTGGGCCGTCCGCTGTCCATGCTGATGCTGAAGGAAAATGCAACGGTAACCATCTGCCATACCAGGACCAGGGACCTGGAGGCAGAGTGCCGCAGAGCTGATATCCTGGTGGCGGCGGCAGGAAAGGCCAGAATGCTGGACGGCCGCCACACAGGGCAGGATGCCATTGTCATCGATGTGGGCATCAATGTGGATGAAAATGGAAAATTATGCGGGGATGTGGATTTCCAGTCAATCGAGCCCCTTGCATCCATGGCAACGCCTGTGCCGGGCGGCGTGGGGGCGGTGACTACGGCCGTGCTGGCAAAGCATCTGGTGCTTGCAGGCCAAAGACAGAGAAGGGATTAGACGGAATCTTTGCTGATTCTTTGTTGATTCCCGCATTTTCCTCTTGCTAAACTAAAAAAATGCATTATAATATAAAATGTTGAATGTATTTATAGTTATGCAATTTGATGCATAAAAGAAAAGAGGAGAATATTATTATGAAGAAGAAGGTTTTAGCAATCACTATGGCAGCACTGATGGCTGCTTCCCTGACAGCCTGCGGCGGCGGTGCAAAAGAGACAACAGCAGCTGACACCACAGCAGCAACAGCAGAGGAGAAGACAGAAGACACCACAGCAGCCGGGAGCAAGGATGAGACCAGCGCAGAGGCAGCTGAGACTGAGGCAGCTAAGGAAGCCGCAGGCGGCAAGCTGGTCATGGCAACCAATGCAGAGTTCCCTCCTTATGAGTTTCATGACGGAGATTCCATTGTAGGTATTGATGCGGAAATCGCAAAGGCCATTGCCGATGAGCTGGGCATGGAGCTGGAGATTGAGGATATTGCTTTTGATTCTATTATTCCTGAGATTGTATCCGGTAAGGCTGATATGGGTCTGGCCGGTATGACTGTTACGGAAGACCGTATGCAGTCCGTAGATTTTTCCGATACCTATGCAAAGGCATCCCAGAAGATTATCGTGACAGAGGACAGCGAGATTGCATCTCCTGATGACTTAAAGGGCGTAATCGTAGGCGTGCAGCTGGGAACCACAGGCGATATCTATGTATCCGACCTGGAGGCTGACGGAACCACGGTTGAGCGTTACAACAAGGGCTTTGAGGCTGTTCAGGCACTGAGCCAGGGCAAGATTGACGCGGTTGTAATCGACGGGGAGCCTGCCAAGACCTTTGTTGCCGAGACAGCAGGATTAAAGATTCTGGAAGAGTCCTTTACCGACGAGGAGTATGCCATTGCTGTTAAGAAGGGGAACACAGAGCTGCTGGAGAAAATCAACGGCGCCCTTAAGACCCTGAAGGACAACGGGACACTGGACGAAATCGTGGCTAAGTATATCAAGGCTGAGTAAGCGTACAGAGTATAAGACTGCCGCAGGCTGCAGAAAGGGAGGTGCATTGACGCACCGCATCCCCGTTCCTGCAGGGCGGCAGTTTTTGACTGTATGGCAAAGGAGAACAGGGCGTCTGCCCTGGCTTACGAATCATAAAGAAAGAGCAGAGGATGATGAGCATGTGGAAGACATTTACAGATGCGTTTTACCTGAACTTTGTGGCGGACAACCGGTGGAAATATCTGACCGAGGGCCTCAAGACAACGTTGATAATTACCTTTTTTGCCTGTCTTATGGGAATTGTGCTGGGATTCCTGGTGGGAATGATACGTTCCACCTATGAAAAGACCCATAAGCTTAAGGTGCTCAATGCTATCTGTAAAGTGTACCTGACCGTAATCCGCGGTACGCCAGTGGTGGTGCAGCTGTTAATCATCTACTTCGTGGTATTCGGAAGCGTCAGGGTAGACAAGGTCATTGTGGCCATCCTGGCCTTTGGCGTCAACTCCGGAGCCTATGTGGCGGAGATATTCAGAAGCGGCATCATGTCCGTTGATGCGGGGCAGATGGAGGCCGGCCGCAGCCTGGGCTTCAACTATGCCCAGACCATGTGGTACATTATCATGCCCCAGGCGTTTAAGACAGTGCTGCCCACCCTGTGCAACGAGTTCATTTCCCTGTTAAAGGAAACCTCGGTATCCGGCTACATTGCCATCCAGGATTTGACCAAGGGCGGGGATATTATCCGGAGCAGGACCTACAGCGCCTTTATGCCTTTGATTGCGGTGGCCGTCATTTACCTTATTATTGTTATGATATTTACAAAGCTGATTCAGATACTGGAAAGGAGGCTGAGACAGAATGAGCGGTAATTCAGGAGTGTTTAACGGACAGTCTTTAATCCGGGTGGAGAACCTGGGAAAGAGTTTTGGCTCCATTGATGTCTTAAAGGGAATCACTGTGGATATCCACAAGGGGGATGTGGTCTTTGTGGTCGGGCCTTCCGGTTCCGGCAAAAGCACCTTCCTCCGGTGTCTGAACCTGCTGGAGGAACCCACAAGCGGACATATTTTCTTTGAGGGCACTGACATCACGGACCCCAGGACGGATATTGACAAGCACCGCCAGAAGATGGGGATGGTGTTCCAGCAGTTTAATCTCTTCCCCCACATGGATATCATGAAGAACCTGACCATTGCCCCCATGAAGCTTCAGGGAAAGGGACAGAAGGAAGCTGAGGATGAGGCCATGGAGCTTCTGGAACGAGTGGGACTGGCGGACAGGGCCCATGCATATCCCAGCCAGCTTTCAGGCGGTCAGAAGCAGCGTATTGCCATTGTACGCGCCCTGTGCATGAAGCCGGATGTGATGCTGTTTGACGAGCCCACCTCCGCCCTGGACCCTGAGATGGTGGGAGAGGTTCTCAGCGTTATGCGCGATTTGGCCAGGGAAAAGATGACCATGGTGGTGGTGACGCATGAGATGGGCTTTGCCAGGGAGGTGGCCACCAGGGTCATGTTTATGGACGAAGGACATTTCATGGAGGAAGCCGGACCGGAGGAATTTTTCTCCAACCCTAAAAATGAGCGTTTGAAATCTTTCCTGAGCAAGGTGCTGTAGGCATATCTGTATCCTGTGCCTGTATGGGAAAAGCCGCTGCTGTCAGCCGTAACATGCATTGCCTGCATGACGCGGCTGACGGCAGCGGCTTTTGTTTGTTACAATTCAGGAAAATCCCCGCAGGATGTATCATCCGAGGCGGCGAATTTTTCCAGCAGTACGCCCAGGCGCATCAGGCAGTGGTCCAGCTCCGCCAGTTCTTCCTGATTATAGGAGGAAAGGCGGGATACTGTGCACTCCAGCATGGCCTCCTTCAGCTGCTTCATAATGGAGGAGCCCTCCGGCGTAATCGTCAGGTATACATGGCGCCGGTTCCTGGAATCGTGCTGTCTGAGCACCAGGTTTTTTTCCTCCAAGTCATTGACCAGCTTGGTAAGCTGCTGCTTGGTTATGCCCAGATGCAGGGCCATCTCCGACATGGTCGGCGCCGGTCTGCCCGGCTGGTTTAACTGCATCAGAACCTGGAAAGCAGCGGAATTGGCCCGTATCTGGTTCTGCTGATGGTAGCTGTTCTTTGCCAGGTTAAAGAATTCAATGGCAAAATCCATGAAATGTTCCCCTACATGTCTGCTGTCATGTCTACTGTCTGCCGGTTCACGGTTCATGCCCATTACCTCCTCGCTATGTTCTGTAACCGTTTTATCACACCTGTGGAGAAAAGTCAATAAATATTAAAAGTAAATAAAAACTTACAATTAACCATTGACAAAAGTTGCAAATGGTATTATCTTACATGGTGTACAGCGGGATATGGACGAGGCGGCAATGAAGCCGGGAATATCCCGGTCCATGAGTATGAAGTAAGAAAAGGAGACCTGGTATGGGTGCGAATGAAGAGAACGGAAAGAGAAACCTAAAAAGCGGCACGCCTAAAAAGCCGTTCATCTATTATTATTTTCTGGTGATATTGGTGGTGATGGTGCTAAATGCCCTGGTATTTCCCATGATGGAGCATTCGGTGGAGGTGCCGTACAGCGAGTTCCTGAAGGAACTGGACGCCGGGAATGTGAAGGATGTGTATGTCAGCAACGGGGAATCACAGATTCAGTTCACGAAAAAGGACCAGAAGCAGTGGAATGTCAGCTATAAGACAGGGCCGATTCCGGGGGACGACCTGGTCGGACGGCTGCAGAATGCGGATGTGGAGAACTTTACAGGGGAAATCCAGACCAAGGCTTCACCGCTCTTAAGCTTCCTGATGTCCTGGGTGGCGCCCATTCTGATGTTTATTGTCATTGGAAACATCATGGGCCGTATGCTTTCCAAGCGGATGGGCGGCAGCAACGCCATGACCTTCGGAAAGTCCAATGCAAAGATATATGCTGAGAACGAGACAGGAATTACCTTTGCCGACGTGGCAGGGGAGGAGGAAGCCAAGGATGCCCTGAAGGAGATTGTGGACTTCCTGCACAATCCCCAGAAGTATGCGGATATCGGAGCCAATCTTCCCAAGGGAGCCCTGCTGGTGGGCCCTCCCGGAACCGGCAAGACGCTCCTTGCAAGAGCCGTGGCAGGGGAGGCCCATGTGCCCTTCTTCTCCATCTCAGGTTCAGAATTCGTGGAAATGTTCGTGGGCATGGGCGCTGCCAAGGTCAGGGACCTGTTTAAGCAGGCCAATGACAAGGCGCCGTGTATTGTATTTATTGATGAAATCGACACCATCGGCAAGAAGCGGGACGGCGGCGGCATGAGCGGAAACGATGAGCGCGAGCAGACCCTGAACCAGCTGCTGACCGAGATGGATGGCTTTGACGGAAAGAAGGGCGTGGTCATCCTGGCCGCCACCAACCGTCCGGAATCCCTGGACAAGGCCCTTCTGCGTCCCGGCCGTTTTGACCGCAGGGTGCCGGTGGAGCTGCCTGACTTAAAGGGCCGTGAGGCCATCTTAAAGGTCCACGGGCAGAACGTGAAGATGTCGGATGATGTGGATTACAACGCCATTGCCAGGGCCACGGCAGGGGCCAGCGGCGCGGAGCTGGCCAATATCATCAATGAGGCTGCCCTGAGGGCGGTGCGCATGGGCCGCAGCGCCGTTGTGCAGGCCGACCTGGAGGAAAGCGTGGAAACGGTTATCGCAGGTTACCAGAAAAAGAATGCGGTCATTTCCCAGAAGGAACGCAGAATCGTGGCGTATCATGAGGTGGGCCATGCTCTGGTGGCTGCCTGCCAGAGCCACAGCGCCCCGGTCCAGAAGATTACCATTATACCCAGGACATCGGGAGCATTGGGATATACCATGCAGGTGGACCAGGGAGAACGCTACCTTATGAGCAAGGAGGAGGCTCTGGATAAGATTGCCACCTTTACAGGCGGCCGTGCGGCGGAGGAGCTGATTTTCCACTCGGTCACCACTGGAGCTTCCAACGATATTGAGCAGGCCACCAAGATTGCCCGTTCCATGGTGACACGGTTTGGCATGACCGATGAATTTGATATGGTGGCCATGGAAACCGTGAACAACCAGTATCTGGGAGGGGACACATCCCTGATTTGCGCTCCCGACACGGCAAAACGCATCGACGAGCAGGTGGTGTCCATTGTGAAGGAGCAGCACCGCAAGGCCCTTTCCATACTGAAGGAAAATGAAGGAAAGCTCCATGAGATAGCAGTCTATCTCCTGGAAAAGGAAACCATCACGGGAGACGAATTCATGGAAATCTTCAGCCGTGCAGGTGAGGAGCAGGTCCGGGGAGAAGTTTAGTTGCATTTGGCCCCGGGCTGTGCTATCCTGGATATATAGACAGGTGGGGGAGCCATAGCCCTGCGCTGCGTATATCCTTTACAGATGATGAGAGAAGATGATTGGTTGATGAGAGAATGAGTTGAGAGCGGATGGAGCATGCGGCGTGACGCCCCGCCTTTCTGTGAAACTAATACGACAGAAGAAAGGCAGGAAAAAGGTATGGGAAAGATTTTGCAGCAGTTGTACAGAGGGGATTTATGCCCGGCGGAAAACGCCATATGCGGTAATGCGGAATACGATGGGCTGTCCAGGCAGTCCATGGATGATTTCAACCGGTTCACCGATAAGCTGGACCGGGCTATGAAGGAAGAATTCGACCTTCTGATGGAACATTACCTGGAGCTTACCTTCATTGAGAAGACCCAGAGTTTTACGGACGGGTTCCGTATCGGCGCAGGTGTCATGTGTGAAGTATTTTATGAAAATGCAGGGGAAAGAAACTGAATTATAAGCATAGCTTAAGAATCAAAGGCAGGATTGCTGATAAATAAAAGCAATCCTGTCTTATTGTGTAAAAATGGGTCGAAATCCCTGGTTAATATTGACAATAGAAGAAAAAATAGATATACTTAACTGGTATTTGTGTTACTTTTTAATGGGTAGGACAACGATGGAACGTCAGGTGTAATGGAGCAGCCAGTACCTGACGTATTTTAATCGGGTCCTGCAAACTACACTTCATGGAGGAGAGTAATATGAAATTAAAAAAGTTAGCAAGCGTAGCCATGGCGGGCGTGATGACCGTGTCACTTGCGGCCTGCGGCGGCTCTAACACGGCAGAGTCCACCACGGCAGCCGCATCCACAGCAGCAGAGGCGGAAACTAGCGCAGCAGCAGAGGGAGCGGAGACAGAGGCGTCCGAAGCACCGGCAGCAGGCGGCATCGCCAAGGAAGATTTAAAGATTGGTTTTGTCTACATAGGCGATGAGAACGAGGGCTATACGGCCGCTCATTATAACGGCGCCATGGAGATGAAGGAAGCCCTGGGACTGTCCGACGACCAGATTATCGTTAAGTGGAATATCCCTGAGGATGAGACTGCAAAGGATGCAGCCATGGACCTTGCAGACCAGGGATGCCAGATTGTATTTGCAAACAGCTTTGGACATGAGTCCTATGTGATTGAGGCGGCAAAGGAATACCCGGACGTCCAGTTCTGCCATGCAACCGGCTTCCAGGCAGCTTCCAGCGGCCTGAGCAACATGCACAATTATTTCACATCTATCTTTGAGGCACGCTACGTATCCGGTGTTGTGGCCGGACTGAAGCTGAACCAGATGATAGAGGACGGCACCGTGAAGGCAGATGCCTGCAAGATTGGTTATGTAGGCGCTTATCCCTATGCTGAGGTTATCAGCGGATATACATCCTTCTTCTTAGGCGTGCGTTCCGTATGCCCGGACGCCACCATGGAAGTTAAGTACACCAACAGCTGGGCAAGCTTTGACCTGGAGAAGGAAGCGGCAGATGCCCTGATTTCCGACGGATGCGTCCTGATCAGCCAGCACGCAGATACCACAGGCGCTCCTACTGCATGTGAGGCAGCAGGCGTTCCCTGTGTGGGCTACAACATTTCCATGATTGCAACCGCGCCAAACCAGGCTCTTACATCTGCTTCCAATAACTGGGGCGCATATGTGACCGAGGCTGTACAGCATGTTGTTGACGGAACCGAGATTCCGGTTGACTGGTGCAAGGGCTTCTCTGACGGCGCAGTTCTGATTACAGAGCTGAACGAGGCTGCTGTTGCTCCCGGAACAAAGGAAAAGGTGGAAGAGGTAGAGGCTAAGCTGGCATCCGGCGAGCTTCATGTATTTGATACCTCCACATGGACTGTTGGCGGCGAGACACTGGATACATATAAGAAAGACGGCAGCGATATCGAGTATATCTCCGACGGATATTTCCATGAGTCAGAGTTCGGTTCCGCGCCATCCTTTGATATCCTGATTGACGGCATCACCACAATCGACAACTAAGATAGAAAATGCGATAATTTCCCGCTGGAAATTAAAGGCTGTAAAAGCGGAGCCATCCATATCTGGCTCCGCTTTTTTCCAGCCGGCTATGAGCCAACAGCACACAACCAATTACAAAGAACGGAGGTTTGCCGGGTGAGCGAAGAATATGCAATTGAACTGAAAAATATTACAAAACGGTTCGGCAAGGTAACTGCCAACGACAAGGTATGCCTGTCTGTGAAGAGGGGGGAAATCCTGTCTGTCCTGGGTGAGAACGGAAGTGGTAAGACCACCCTCATGAACATGATTTCCGGTATCTACTACCCGGATGAGGGACAGATATTCGTAAACGGAAAGGAGGTTACCATTCGTTCGCCCAAGGACTCCTTTGCCCTGGGCATCGGCATGATTCACCAGCATTTTAAACTGGTGGACGTGCTGACAGCGGCTGAAAACATTATCCTGGGACTGTCCGGCAGGGAAGTGCTGGACATGAAGGCCGTCTCCGCCAGAATCAACGAGCTGACATCCAAATACGGATTTGAGCTGGACCCGGACCAGAAGATATACACCATGTCCGTATCCCAGAAGCAGACCGTGGAAATTGTCAAGCTTTTGTACCGCGGGGTGGATATCCTGATTCTGGACGAGCCCACGGCTGTTCTGACGCCCCAGGAAACGGACAAGCTGTTCGCCGTGCTGCGCAACATGCGCGAGGCAGGCCATTCCATCATCATCATCACCCATAAGCTTCATGAGGTGCTGGCTCTGTCAGACCGGGTGTCCGTACTGCGCAAGGGCCAGTATATCGGCACTGTATTTACGGCGGACGCCACCGAGGAATCCCTGACTGAGATGATGGTGGGCAAGAAGGTGAGCCTGAACATTGAACGGCCGGAGCCGGTGAACCCAGAACGCCGCCTGACGGCGGAAGGCGTCACCTGTGTGGACAAGGAAGGGGTGACGACCCTGGACCATGCTTCCTTTACTGCTTACAGCGGTGAGATACTGGGAATCGCGGGTATTGCAGGAAGCGGCCAGAGGGAGCTGCTGGAGTCCATTGCAGGACTTCAGCCAATGGCAGGCGGCACCATCACCTATTATCCGCCGGAGGGCGGTGAAAAGCAGCTGTCCGGCATGAGCGCCTCAGCCATCAATAAGCTGGGGGTCAGGCTCTCCTTTGTGCCTGAGGACCGCCTGGGCATGGGGCTGGTGGGCGCCATGGACATGACGGACAATATGATGCTCAGGGGCTACCGCAGGGGGCGTTCTTTCTTTACGGACAGGAAAACGCCAAAGAGCCTGGCTGAGCAGATTATAGAGGAGCTGGAAATCGTGACCCCGGGTGTCACCACACCGGTGCGCAAGCTGTCAGGAGGAAATGTACAGAAGGTGCTGGTGGGAAGGGAGATTTCCTCCAATCCAAAGGTGCTTATGGTGGCTTATCCGGTCCGGGGACTGGATATCAACTCATCCTACACCATTTACCATCTTCTGAACGAGCAGAAGAAACAGGGGGCGGCCGTTATCTGTGTGGGCGAGGACCTGGATGTGCTGCTGGAGCTGTGCGACCGCATTCTGGTGCTGTGCGGAGGACAGGTAAACGGAATTGTGGACGCTAGGACAGCGACCAAGGAACAGGTGGGACTGATGATGACCAGGACAGGAGGTGGCTTAAGTGAGTAAGGAGATGACGGCAGTATCCAACAAGGAGCCTCTGATGCATATATCCAAGAGGGACGAGATTGACATGTGGAAGGCCTGGGCCATCCGGCTGGGAGCGGTCCTGCTATCACTGGTGGTCTGTGCAGGGGTCATCTATGCCCTTACAGGGCTTAATCCCCTGGAGGTATACAAAGGAATCTTTGACGGGGCAGTGGGTACTAAAAGGCGTACCTGGATGACCATCCGGGACACCCTGGTGCTGCTCTGTATTGCAATCGGCATCACGCCTGCATTTAAGATGCGGTTCTGGAACATCGGCGCAGAGGGGCAGGTACTGATTGGCGGCGTCACATCCGCGGCCATGATGATTTACCTTGGCAATTCCCTGCCTCCCCTGGTCCTGTTTCCGCTGATGCTGCTGGGAAGCGCCCTGTCAGCCATGGTATGGGCGGCCATCCCTGCATTTTTCAAGGCATACTGGAACACCAACGAGACATTGTTTACATTGATGATGAACTATGTGGCCATGCAGGTCATCACATACTGCATTATTTTCTGGGAGAATCCCAAAGGCTCCAACTCCGTGGGAACCATCAATTCCTCCACAAAAGGAGGATGGCTTCCAAAGCTCTTTGGCCTGGAATACGGCTGGAACCTGGTAATCGTGCTGGCTCTGACCCTGGCTGTTTTCATTTATCTGAAGTACAGCAAGCAGGGGTATGAGATTGCGGTTGTGGGAGAGAGCGAGAACACGGCCAGATACGCGGGTATCAATGTGAAGAAGGTTATCATCCGGACCATGGCCCTGTCCGGCGCCATCTGCGGTATTGCGGGTTTTATCATTGTCAGCGGCGCCAGCCATACCATATCCACCAGCACGGCGGGCGGCAGGGGATTCACGGCCATCATCGTATCATGGCTCAGCAAGTTTAACGCCTTTGCCATGATACTGGTTTCATTTTTCCTGGTGTTTATGCAGAAGGGAGCAGGACAGATTGCCTCCCAGTTTAACCTGAATGAAAATGCCTCTGATGTAATAACAGGCATCATCCTCTTCTTTATCCTGGGCTGCGAATTCTTCATCAATTTCAAGGTGGGAGTCCGCGGCAAACGGAAAGAAGCAGGGGCAAAATTGTCATAAGGAGGCGAGATTATGGGTTTTTTGGTTATATTTATTCAGAAAGCAATCGGTCAGGGCATCGGCATTCTATACGGAGCCCTGGGAGAAATCATGACAGAGAAATCCGGCAACCTGAACCTGGGTATTCCCGGTATGATGTATATGGGCGGTATAGCCGGACTGATTGGGGCCTTCCTGTATGAGAACGGGACAGAGAATCCAAACGGTCTGGCGGGACTTTTGATTTCCTTTGTGTGCGCCTTTGCGTGCGCTGCCCTGGGAGGACTGGTATACAGCGTCCTGACCATTACGCTGCGGGCCAATCAGAACGTGACCGGTCTGGCCCTCACCACCTTCGGCGTTGGCTTCGGCAATTTCTTCGGCGGTTCCCTGGCAAAGCTGGCTGGCGGCGTGGGCCAGATTTCCGTGGCAGTGACAGGAGCAGCCTATAAGAAGCCCATACCCGGATTATCCGGGCTGGGCGTCATTGGACAGATTTTCTTTTCCTACGGGTTCCTGACTTATCTGGCAATTGTTCTGGCCCTGGCTCTGGCATTTTTCCTGGCTAAGACCAGGAAGGGACTGAACTTAAGGGCAGTGGGAGAGAGCCCGGCTACCGCGGATGCGGCAGGCATCAATGTAACGGCCTACAAGTACCTGGCCACCTGCCTCGGGGGCGGCATCAGCGGCCTGGGCGGACTCTATTTTGTCATGGAGTACTCCGGCGGCACCTGGACCAACAACGGATTCGGGGACAGAGGATGGCTGGCAATTGCCCTGGTTATTTTCGCCCTGTGGAAACCGGTCAATGCCATCTGGGGCTCCATCCTGTTCGGTGGCCTGTACATCCTTTACCTGTATATTCCGGGCCTGGACAGAGGCGCCCAGGAGATATTCAAGGCGCTGCCCTATGTGGTCACCATTGTGGTACTGGTTATAACCAGCCTGAGAAAGAAGAGGGAATACCAGCCGCCCCAGAGTCTGGGACTTCCGTATTTCAGGGAAGAGCGGTAGGGATTTGAAACGGCAGGGACTTGGAACGGCAGGAATTTAAAACGGTATTCATTCTCCGTCCGGTCCCTGTTATTCCGGTCCCTGTTATTCCTGCCCCTGATTGTCCTATCCCTGATTGTCCTGTCCGCGGTCTGACAGATTTGCGCCGTTTGTCCTTATGACTTCCTGATACCAGTAATAGCTGTCCTTTTTATAGCGGTTCATGGATGCCCCTTCTTCCTCGCCCCGGTCCACGTAGATGAAGCCGTAACGTTTCTGGTATCCGTTGAGCCAGCTCAGCAGGTCCGTAAAGGACCAGGTGCAGTAGGCCAGAACCTGACAGCCCTCATCCAGGGCTTCCGCCAGGGATTTCAGATGCTCTTTCAGGTATTTGATGCGGTAGGGGTCATGAATCCGGCCGTCCTCCTCCTTTTTGTCAAAGGCTCCAAGGCCGTTTTCGGAAATAATGACAGGAAGGGCATAACGGCTGGTGATTTCCCGGCAGCAGTACTTAAGACCTGCAGGGTCAATGCTCCAGTCCCAATCCGTGGTCATGAGATAGGGATTGGAGGGGTTTTTGTAAATGCCGGGAATTCCGGTTTCCTGGGAGGAGCCCTTTACCCCCGTGGTGTTCATGGAGCCGTAAGGGGCGGCGCCGTCCGGGGGATTGTACTCGCATACACAGCTCTGGTAGTAGTTTACGCCCATGAAGGATATTCCGGCTGCAGCCTCTTTGAGGATGTCCTCGTCGCCGTCCTCCATATGAGGGGCGGTTCCCTGCTTTTTCAGGTAAGCCATGGTGGCTTTGGGGTAGCGTCC
Organism: Clostridium sp. 1001283B150225_161107_B6; assembly: GCF_015556325.1. Taxonomy (NCBI): domain Bacteria; kingdom Bacillati; phylum Bacillota; class Clostridia; order Eubacteriales; family Clostridiaceae; genus Clostridium; species Clostridium sp. 1001283B150225_161107_B6. Next base: position 213,589 of record NZ_JADNMD010000011.1, read on the forward strand.
GTATGCATATACATCCATCCACCAATAGTTTTTCATATCATCGTAATTGCATTTTGCCATTGCATTGGACGGCCGGCAGTCCAGGGCATAGGATGGGGTGTAGGCAAAGCTGGCGCCAATCATGCCTGTGCCGCCCATCCGGCGGTAGGCCAGAACAGCTTTTGCATGGGCCATGAATGCATGGTGGTTGACCTGATAAAACATTTTCCTGTCGTCGAATTTTCCCGGAGGATGCTGGGCAGTGAGCCAGCCCAGGGAGGTGAAGATATTCTGTTCATTCAGGGTAATCCAGTATTTTACCTTGCTTCCGAAGCGGGCAAAGAGGGTTTCGGCATAGGCTGTATAATCATCAATGATTCTGGGATTCTCCCATCCGCCGTAGGCTTCCACCAGCGCCTGGGGAAGGTCCCAGTGGAATATGGTCACCATAGGTTCAATATTATGTTTTAAACATTCGTCAATCAGGCTCTCATAGAAAGCCAGTCCGCTTTCGTTGGGAGTTCCTGTGCCTTTTGGGAAGATTCTGGCCCAGGATACGGAGAAACGGTAGGTTTTAAGGCCCATTTCCGCCATAAGGCCAATATCCTCCCTGTACCGGTGATAGTGGTCCACTGCGGTGTCTCCGGTGGTTCCTTTATATGTTTTCCCGGGAATCCGCACAAATGTATCCCAGTTTGTCAGTCCTTTTCCGTCTTCCAGATATCCGCCTTCCACCTGGTAGGCGGCGGAAGCGCTTCCCCACAGAAAGTCTTTTGGAAAAACAGGCAATTCTTTGCAGTTCATATGGTTCCTCCTTTTTTTATAAAATTGAATGTACTGTCTTATGCGGTAAAATAAAAGCTTACCGTGTATAAGGTATGAGTGTGCTGTGTTTGAAATAAGTATGCTGTGTTTGAAATAAGGGTCTAGCGTATGTTCAAAAGCGGCTCCAGGGGCTGGACCCTGCCGCTGCGGACAGGAACCACATCTGAATAATCTCCGGTATTGGATACGATAACCGGTGTGGTAATGTCGTATCCGGCCTTCTGTATTTCTTCCCGGTCAAAGGTCAGAAGGACTTCGCCCCTGCGGACGCTGTCTCCGGTCCTTTTGACCGGATGGAAGAACTGTCCGCCCAGGTTAACGGTGTCTATGCCCACATGGATTAAAAGCTCCACTCCGTCCCTGCTTATAAGACCCACTGCGTGGCCTGTCTCAAACATAACTGCGACCGTTCCGTCAAAGGGGGAGAGGATGGTATTTCCCTCAGGCAGGATGGCTGCGCCTTTTCCAAGGATTTCTTTTGCGAAGGTGGCATCCTTTACCTGGGATATGGGGATGCATCTGCCTTCCAGGGGGCTTGGAACGGTTATGTCAGCAAGGGTCTGAGATGCGTCAGATGAGGATGTCCCTGCGGGGACAGGCATGAGGTTATCATCTCCGTCTTCCTCTTCATCCGCCACATCCTCAAAACCAATGAGCAGGGTGGCGATAAAGGTGACCACCACGGTCAGAAGGATGGTAAGGGCTGCAATCATCAGGCTCATGGGGCGGCTTTCTTCCACATACTGTACAATGGTTACAATGGCAGGAGTGGCGATTCCGAAACACTTCATCTGGAAGAACCCGCCAAAGAGTCCTCCGGCCATGGCACCGATACATGCGCCCAGCATAGGGCGTTTTAAACGAAGGGTAACGCCGTAGAGGGCGGGCTCCGTGATTCCTGCTACCAGGGCGGAGAAGGCAGAGGAACCGGCTACCTGCTTGAAATCCTTGTTCCGGCTCTTTAAAGCCACTGCTGCGGAGGCAGCGCCCTGGGCCATGTTGGAACAGAGCTCTCCGATACAGATAAAGTTTTCATATCCCGTGGTGGCAAGCATTCCCAGTTTGATGGGTGTGAATGCATGGTGCATCCCTGCCATGACCACAAAGGGATAGATACCGGCGATGAGGCCGATGGCAATGAAGCCCAGCTTATCATGTACAAAATAAACCACGTCGGACAGTACATTTCCGAAAATCGCACCCAGGGGCCCAAGGATGATTAAAGCAATGGGAGCCTCTATGAGCACCACCAGCATTGGTTTCAAAAAGTTCTTTGTAATGACCGGGGTAATCCGGTCCGCCAGCTTTTCCACGTATTTAAGGGACCATACGGCCAGGATAATGGGTATGACGGAATAGGAGTAGGAGGCATAGGATACAGGCAGGAATCCCAGGAATTGTATGGTTTCCCCGGCATCATGGGCCGTGTTCATCATGGTGATAAAATTGGGATGGAGCATGATAAGGGCAATGCTTACGCTGTAATAAACATTGGTGCCGAATTTTCTGGATGCAGATACGGCAATCAGCACCGGCATAAAGAAGAATGCCCCGTCGCCCATCACGCTCAGCAGGCTGTAGGTGCTGCCGGTCGTGTCCAGGATGCCCAGCATGGGAAGGAGGGTCAGAAGGACCTTAATCATGGCAGCGCCTATGATGGCCGGAATGACCGGGGTCATAACGCCCGAGATGGTATCCATCAGCATGGACAGTATGTTCTGCTTTTCTTTTTTGGGAGCTGGTCCGGCAGGGGATTTATCTGAAAAACTGCCCAGCCTGCACAGTTCCTTATAGACAGTGCCCACATCGTTGCCGATGATGATTTGATACTGGCCTGCCTTCTTCATTATGCCCATGACTCCTTTTGTACTCCGCACAGCCTCATCGTCCACAATGGATTCATCCTTCAGCGTAAAGCGCAGCCGTGTCATGCAGTGTATCAGGCTGACCACATTTTCTTTTCCGCCCACCCGCTGTAATATCTTTTTTGCCACATTTTCGTAATCCATAAATTTCACCTCATCATAATATTTGGTTATTTGAAATATAAAAAGACCTGACTGCAAAAGGCACAACTTCCCGGGCTGTGCGCCTTCTGTAATCAAGTCTTGCTTAACTGAATAATAACAAACTTGGGTTTCCCTATTAAGTTTCCTGTTCCTCATCCAGGATGCGTTTCAGGTGAATCAGCAGATACAGCTGTTCATCCATGCTGAGGGTGTAGTCATACTGTCTCTTTATCAAATCAGCCACCTTTTTCACGCCGGAATATGCATGTTCATTCTGGGACACCAGGACCTGGTATATTTCCTGCATGGTATCCTGATAGGGAGTCCTGTCAAATATCCTGGCAGAGAAAAATTTCAGGTGCGTGATGAAGCGCTGGTATGAAACGGAGTCTTCGTGAAACTGTATCTTAAAATGAAGCCGTATAATTTGAAGGATGGAGCTGATTAAGTCCGTGATGTTCTGCAGCTGGGAACAGGCGCTGCCCTCTAATTCAGAGGCAGTGATATGCATGGCGATAAAGGCTGCCTCATCCTCCCCAAGGTCAATTCCGGTGTCCTCCTTTATCCAGGCCACGGCCTTCCGGGCCACGGCATACTCCCTGGGATAAAACTTGCGGATATCAATCTTCATCATGTTTTTCAGAAAGATGCCGGCCTGGTACCGTTCCAGGGCTGAGTTGATATGGTCCGTAAGGGTTACATACAGTATGTCGTTGACTTTCAACCCTTCCTGGTTTCTGGCTTCATCCACCACCTTTCCGGCGATTTCAAGGTATCGTTCCGACACAGAGCATACAATGTCCTGAAGCCGTCTGCTGGCCTCGCCGCTCTGCAGGCAGTAGGTTTTATCAACCAGCTTCTCATCCAGGCAGTCTCCCTTTTTCTTGCTGAATCCGATTCCGGGGCCTGTGAGGATAACCTCCCTGCCGCTTAAGTCCAGTGTCACTACTGCATTTGTATTCAGGACTCTGATGATTTTCAATGGTTTTCCCTCCGCTATATCTGAAACAAATGAATACAGGAATTTCATGATATAAAAAAACTGCTTATAATACCCCCTGTGAAAGTATTATAAACAGTCTTGCTTACCCTTACGTAATAACAAACTTGTTTTCTGTATTTACTATAACAATCAAGTTCTTTTTTGTAAATAGGGAATTTTATTTTCGGTAAAACAACTATTTTAATATATGGTTTTTTGTGCAGGTTATACAATGTGTGTTCATATCTGCCCATCTGCGGCCTGCCATGGACCGTTTGGAGCGGGGGGACTGGATGGAGCAGGTCCTGCCAGGAGCCTGCTGGAAGAAGTTCCAGTAATTTTGCAGTATTTTACCGAACAAATGTTTGCAAATAAACAGGGTATGTGCTATACTAAAGGCTGTCAGCGCTGTGCATCAGCGCATACTGGAAGATTAGACTGCCAGAAGCATTTCACTGCTCCGGGCAGCGGGATGAGTCGTATAAAGAAACAATCAAGATAAAAGACAAGGAGCATGTTCGATGGCAAAGCAGTACATTAAAATCCGCGGGGCGAATGAGCATAATCTGAAGGATATTTCCGTGGATATACCAAGGAATGAGCTGGTGGTCCTTACCGGACTGTCCGGTTCGGGAAAATCATCCCTGGCTTTTGATACTATTTATGCAGAAGGGCAGAGACGTTATATGGAGTCTCTGTCTTCTTACGCCAGGCAGTTCCTGGGACAGATGGAGAAACCGGATGTGGAGAGCATAGAGGGGCTTTCTCCGGCCATTTCCATTGACCAGAAATCCACCAACCGGAACCCACGTTCCACCGTTGGAACGGTTACAGAAATCTATGACTACATGAGGCTTTTATATGCCAGAATCGGTATACCCCACTGTCCGAAATGCGGTAAGGAGATACACAAACAGACCATTGACCAGATGGTGGACCAGATTATGTCCATGCCTGAACGGACCAAAATCCAGCTGCTGGCCCCGGTGGTCAGAGGACGCAAGGGCGAGCACGTGAAGGTGCTGGACCAGGCCAGGAAGAGCGGCTATGTGAGGGTGCGCATTGACGGCAGCCTCTATGAGCTGAGCGAGGAAATCAAGCTGGAGAAGAATATCAAGCACAACATCGAAATCGTGGTGGACCGCCTGATTGTGAAAGAAGGAATTGAGAAAAGGCTGACGGATTCCATAGAGACAGTCATGGCCCTGAGCGGCGGACTGATGATGGTGGATGTAAGCGGCGGGGAGCCGGTGAATTTCAGCCAGAGCTTTTCATGTCCGGACTGCGCGGTCAGCATTGACGAGGTGGAGCCCAGAAGCTTTTCCTTCAATAATCCCTTCGGAGCCTGTCCGGAGTGTTTTGGCCTTGGCTATAAGATGGAATTTGACGAGGACCTGATGATTCCGGATAAGTCGCTGTCCATTGACCAGGGGGCAATCGTGGTCATGGGATGGCAGTCCTGTACGGATAAGGGAAGCTTTACCAGGGCTATCCTGGAGGCGCTGTCGGAAGCCTATGATTTCAGACTGGATACGCCTTTCCAGGATTACCCCAGGGAAATCCACGACGTGCTTTTATACGGAACCGGAGGCCGGGAGGTAAAGGTCCATTATAAGAGCCAGAGAGGCGAGGGAGTTTATGACGTTGCCTTTGAGGGGCTGATTGAGAATGTAAACCGCCGCTATAAGGAAACCTTTTCCGAGGCGTCCAAGGCGGAGTACGAGACTTATATGCGGATTACGCCCTGCCCGGTTTGTAAGGGGCAGAGGCTTAAGAAGGAGTCGCTGGCTGTTACGGTGGGCGGGATGAACATATACGAAGCCACCAACATGTCCATTGTGCGGTTCAAGGAATTCATGGACGGGCTGACGCTGACTCCTATGCAGGAAACCATTGGCGCGTCCATCCTTAAGGAAATCAGGGCCAGGATATGTTTCCTCATTGACGTGGGCCTGGATTACCTTTCCCTGTCGCGGGCAACCGGCACCTTATCGGGGGGCGAGGCCCAGCGCATCCGTCTGGCTACCCAGATAGGCTCCGGCCTGGTGGGAGTGGCCTATATCCTGGACGAGCCCAGTATCGGACTCCATCAGAGGGATAATGACAAGCTCCTTAAGACGCTGACCCATCTGCGGGATTTGGGCAACAGCGTATTGGTGGTGGAGCACGATGAGGACACCATGCGGGCTGCCGACTGTATCGTGGATATCGGCCCCGGGGCAGGTGAGCACGGCGGAAAGGTCATTGCCATGGGCACGGCAGAGGAAATCATGAAAAACCCGGATTCCATTACCGGAGCTTACCTAAGCGGACGCTTACAGATTCCTGTTCCTTCCCAGCGAAGGAAGCCCACGGGCTGGATTACGGTAAAGGGCGCTGCGGAGAACAACCTGAAGAACATCAATGTGGACATACCTCTGGGAATCATGACCTGTGTAACCGGTGTATCCGGTTCCGGCAAAAGCTCCCTTGTCAATGAAATCGTCTATAAATCCCTGGCCAGGAAGCTGAACCGGGCCAGGACCATTCCGGGCAGGCACAAGTGCATTGAGGGCGTGGAGCAGCTGGACAAGATTATCGACATTGACCAGTCCCCCATCGGGCGCACCCCCAGGTCCAATCCTGCCACCTATACAGGCGTATTTGACCTTATAAGGGATTTGTTCGCCTCCACCACGGACGCCAAGGCAAAGGGGTATAATAAGGGAAGGTTCAGCTTCAATGTAAAGGGCGGACGGTGCGAAGCGTGCAGCGGAGACGGTATCATCAAGATTGAGATGCATTTCCTGCCGGATGTCTATGTACCCTGCGAGGTCTGCGGCGGCAAACGCTACAACCGTGAGACGCTGGATGTGAAGTACAAGGGAAAGAGCATCTATGACGTGCTGAACATGACCGTGGAGGAAGCCCTTAAATTTTTTGAGAACGTACCCTCTGTCACCAGAAAGATTCAGACCCTGTATGATGTGGGACTGGGGTACATCCGTCTGGGCCAGCCGTCCACGGAACTGTCCGGCGGTGAGGCGCAGAGAATCAAGCTGGCCACGGAGCTGTCCAAGAGAGGCACGGGCAAGACCATTTACATCCTGGACGAGCCCACCACAGGACTTCATTTTGCGGATGTCCATAAGCTGATTGACATCCTGCACAGGCTGTCGGAGGGCGGCAACACGGTGGTGGTCATTGAACACAACCTGGATGTAATCAAAACAGCGGATTACATCATTGATATCGGCCCGGAAGGCGGGGACAAGGGCGGTACGGTTATTGCCAAGGGCACCCCGGAGGAAGTGGCCCAGTGCCCGGTATCCTACACGGGAATGTATGTAAAGAAATATCTAAATTGACAACCGTTATAACTGAAGCACGGAGGCGGGGATGAGGCGAATCCCCGCCTTTTTGCAAAAGCCTTTGACATTTACGCGGGGCCTACGTTATAATGGACAGGTTAAAGAGCAGTGCTAGGAGCGGGGATTGTAATGGATAAGGAACGGAAACGCAGTCTTTCAGAGGTGGCGGCTGATTATGTGAGGGAGCAGATTCTTCAGGGTGAGCTGGCACAGAAAGAAAAGCTTGTTGAAAATGATATAGCCGTAAAGCTGGGAATGAGCCGGGGACCGGTGCGGGATGCGCTGAAGCAGCTTATGTACGAAGGATTCCTGGATTATGAGACGAATAAAGGGTACTCGGTTTCCATGCTTTCGCCCAGGGATGCCTATGAGATATTTTTCCTGAGAGGGAATCTGGAGAACCTGGCCCTGGAACGGTGCGGGGGACGCCTGCTGAGCGACAGCATTTTTCTCATGGAGGATGCGGTGCTGGCCATGAAGGCCGCGGTGGCGGAGGACGATATGGGAAAAATCATCAAGTATGATGAGATATTCCACAAACAGATTTTATTATCAGGCCAGATGGAACGCCTCACCAGTCTGTGGGAGACACTGAGCCCCTTAAACGGAGCCATGTTCTATACCATCAAACAGATTAATGGATATGTATCTGATAAGCAGATGGATTTGGACCTGGAAGATGTTGCTGCCCAGGCAGGACGGCGGGGAAATAACTATCTGGAGCATAAATGGCTTCTGGAAATCCTCCAGCGGGGGAATCTGGAACAGTCCAGAAACGCAATCAACACCCATTACATAGCCAACGGTGAGAGAATTTACCGGATTGGTATGAAGATGAAGAACCAGGAACTGTTTTATCATGTATGAGCGGGGATGCAGAGATAAAAAGATATAGGCGGAAATGCGAAAGCGGAAATGCAGGATGTGAAGACAATCATATCACGTTCCGGTCATTTCCGCTTTTTCTTTATTTTACAGGCATGTTTTCTATCTGTCTGCAGATATACTCCATATCCCGGGTTCCATATCTCTGGTCGCAGGTAAAGGACAGCACATGGCTGTAGATGTAAGCCGCGTCGCCATGGCCTTGCGTGTCAACCATGGGACCCTGGGGCCAGTAGGTGGTGGTCTTGACGCCGCGGCCGGCCAGATACTCCTGCACCATGGTCCTGTCCTCTGCATATACGGTAAAGTGACTGGGAACCGCTGCTTCCGGAAGAACCGGGAATATCACTGTAAGCTGGGGATGCTTCGGCATGTGTTCCAGAAGATACTGATAATTGATACGGCGCTGCTGTTTCATCCGTTCAAAGTCATAGTGACGGATAATGTACTCTGAATCCGGGTCGCTTCCATAGGAATCAAATATGCGGCGCAGCATTATCTCCGCCTCCCAGAACGTATCATTGAAATTCTTCATAGCCTCAGGGTCAGGATTCCCTGATTGGAGCAGCTGCTGTTTGCCCCTCATAGACATACTGCGCATGGAAAGATGGGTTTGGTCAGGCGCCAGAACAGGGAGGGAAAAGCTTCCCTTCCTCTTAATGGCGAATCCGCCTGACGGCACCCCAATCCACTTGCGCATGCTGCCCACCACGTAGTCGCAGCGTGGGTCAATGCCGTTGTCTGAAAAGATGGAGTGGGTCGTATCCTCGACTATGATGATGCCCCGCTCAGAACATTTCTGTATGAAATTCCGGTCGTAGCTGCAGAATCCGTAATAGCCGCAGAGATTGATTACGCTGATGCGGTCCAGAACCTTTTCATCGAATATGGGCGTTAAATCCTTTGATACATCATAGAATAAAAGTTCATAGCCCGCCTTGAGGAAAGGGGCCAGGACTGTCTCGCAGGTGTAGACAGGAACATAGGCCACCTTCCTGGTGTCGGTCAGGCAGATATCCTGAAGGGCGTAGTAGTTGGCGCACCTGCCGGACATGAAGAAACGCAGGCTGCCTCCTGGCGGGCACAGGTTTTCCAGGTAATGGTTCTCAGTTTCGGGCAGTGGTTCATATGTGAAAAATCCGCCGATTTGTTTCATGGTTTGTTACCTCCCGGGCATGTGTCCGGCCCTGCTGCGTGTGCGCGTCAGGGAGACACTTAGATTTAGTATACAGACAAGTATAGCACAGATATGAAAAAAAGCACAATAGAAATGTTGACAAAATATTTAAAGTGTAAATTTTACACAATGATTGTTGACAATTATGATATATTGTTTTATAATTTGAATGAAGCGAGGGAGTTTTGAATCCTAAGGCTTCTTTTTTGTTATTATGGTTTCTCACCCCTTTCCGGGGTTGTGAAATATGTATGCTGCTTCGCTGCAATTGAGCATATGGGAACATTCATTCCAGCTCTGACGCAGCAAATACAAGAGGATTGGAGAGAGAAAAATGTACAAGTATGTGTTAAAAAGACTGCTTATGCTGATTCCGGTTATCATCGGCGTGACGTTCATTGTGTTTTTCATTCTGAACCTGTCGCCAGGCGACCCGGCGGCAATCATCCTGGGCGACCAGGCATCAGCCGAGGCCCTGGCCATGAAGAGGGAGGAGCTGGGACTTAACGACCCTCTGCTGGTCCGTTACGGCCACTACATGATTAACATGCTGCACGGCGACCTGGGCACATCCTATAAGAATAACCTGAGTGTATGGTCGCAGGTCATGGAGCGGTTTCCTAACACAGCAGTTCTGGCAGTTGCCGGTATCCTGGTTGCCATCCTGATTGGAATTCCCACGGGAATTATTTCCGCCAAGAAACAGTATTCCATGATGGATAATACAGCCATGCTGCTCTCCCTGATTGGCGTTGCCATGCCGAACTTCTGGTTCGGCCTGCTGATGGTCATTCTGTTTGCGCTGACCCTGGGCTGGCTGCCTTCACAGGGTATGGGAGAGGGATTCATACCTCTCATCAAGAGTCTGGTCCTTCCGGCAGTGACACTGGGTACGGGGGCGGCTGCCATGATTACGCGTATGACCCGCTCGTCCATGCTGGAGGTCATCCGGCAGGATTACATAGACACGGCCAGGGCAAAGGGTGTTTCCGATAAGAAAATCACCACCCGCCACATGCTTAAGAATGCCATGATTCCAATCATCACAGCTGTGGGCCTTCAGTTCGGAACCCTTTTGGGAGGGGCCATGCTGACTGAGACCGTATTTTCCTGGCCCGGCCTGGGACGTCTCATGGTGGATTCCATCAAGTCAAAAGATATTCCCATGGTATTGGGGTCTGTTATCTTTCTGGCAATCATGTTTACCGTGGTTAACCTGGCGGTAGACATCATATACGCCTTTGTGGACCCGAGAATTAAATCACAATACAAGAGAAAGTAGGTGCAGTTCATGGGAAAGAAACATCTGATTGCCGCAGAAGCGGAAGGCGACCAGCGCTCCCTGTGGGGCGAGGCCTGGCGCAGATTTAAAAAGAACCGGCTGGCCATGATTGGCATGTATTTTATCCTGGCGCTGGTAATCATAGCAGTGGCAACTATCATCATTGACGCTGTCACAGGCAAATCCATCTACCTGAATTACGTGGTAAAGCAGAACCTGAGGGGACGTCTTCAGACTCCCAGCCTGGCGCATCCCTTTGGATTGGATGAGTTCGGCAGGGATATGCTGCTGCGCATGCTGTGGGCAGTCCGCTACTCCCTGTTCATGGGCACGGTGGCCATCATCATTTCATGTATATTCGGCGGCCTTCTGGGAGCCTTTGCAGGATATTACGGCAGGACGGCCGACAATATCATCATGAGAATCATGGATATCCTTCTGGCCATTCCCTCCATGCTTCTGGCCATCGCCATTGTGGCAGCCCTGGGAACCAGCATCACCAATGTGCTGATTGCCATTGCCATATCCTATGTTCCCACCTTTGCCAGGACGGTCCGGGCATCGGTGCTTACGGTAAAGGACCAGGAGTTCATTGAGGCAGCCCGCTCCATTGGCTGCAGCGACTGGCGTATCATCATCAAATATGTGATTCCCAATTCCATGGCGCCCATTATCGTGCAGGTGACCCTGGGAATCGCAGGAGCCATCCTTTCCATCGCAGGACTTTCCTTCCTGGGACTTGGCATCCAGCCGCCCACTCCTGAGTGGGGCGCAATGCTGTCCAACGCCCGAAGCTATATCCGCGACGCATGGCACGTCACCATCATCCCCGGCATGGGAATCATGCTCACCATCCTGGCCCTTAACCTGGTGGGAGACGGACTGAGGGATGCCCTTGACCCGCGCCTCAAGAGCTAATGGCGGGAATGAATGTTCAAACACGCTATAAGAAAGGATGAGTATGACATGGCAGATAAACCATTATTGGAAGTAAAAGACCTGGTTATCCACTATGAGACGGATGACGGAGTGGTAAAGGCGTTAAACGGCGTCAATATACATATCGGTGTGGGAGAAACCCTGGGACTGGTGGGGGAGACCGGTGCGGGAAAGACCACGCTGGCAAAAGGAATCATGAGACTGATTCCCCATCCTCCGGGCAGGATTCTGGGCGGAGAGGTGATATTTGAGGGACAGGACCTGCTGAAGCTTTCCACCAACGGCATGGAGGCCATTCGCGGCAGGGATATCTCCATGATATTCCAGGATCCCATGACCTCCTTAAATCCGGTGCTCACAGTGGGTGAGCAGATTATGGAGGTAATTGAGAACCATAACACAAACCTTTCCAAGCAGGAGGCCAGGAAATGGGCTGAAAACATGCTGGAGAGGGTAGGAATCCCGGCAGAGCGTTTTGGGGAGTATCCCCACCAGTTTTCCGGCGGCATGAAGCAGAGGGTGGTCATTGCAATTGCCCTGGCCTGCAATCCAAAGCTGCTTATAGCGGACGAGCCGACCACGGCCCTGGATGTTACCATACAGGCCCAGGTGCTGGAGATGATATACAAGCTCAAATCCGAGAATAACACATCCATGATTCTCATTACCCACGACCTGGGAGTGGTTGCCCAGAACTGTGACTATGTGGCAATCATCTATGCGGGGGAAGTGGTGGAATACGGAACCCTGCGTGAGATATACAAGGACACGAAGCATCCGTACACGGAAGGACTCTTTGGTTCCATTCCCAGCCTGACAAGCGATGTGAAGCGGCTCCAGGCCATTGACGGCATGATGCCCGACCCCACCAGGCTGCCTGAGGGCTGTGTTTTCTGCGAGAGATGTAAGTATGCGGTTCCTGAATGTTCCAAGACCCATCCTGAGATGGTGACTGTAGGCGGAACCCACCAGGTCCGCTGCATCCGCTACCGCTAAGAAAAGGAGATTGACATATGCAGGAACAGAAAACAGAGATTTTACGTGTGGAACATCTGAAAAAATATTTTACAACGCCAAAGGGCACCCTCCACGCGGTGGATGATGTTAACTTTTCCATCCGTACAGGGGAAACCCTGGGCGTGGTAGGGGAGTCCGGATGCGGGAAATCCACCATGGGAAGAGCCATCCTGAGACTTCATGAGCCCACAGGCGGCAAGGTTTATTTTGAAGGCAGGGATATCCTGGGCTGCAACAAGAAGCAGCTCAAGGATTTAAGAAAGGATATGCAGATTATATTCCAGGACCCCTTTGCTTCCCTGAATCCCAGGATGACAGTCAGCGAGGCAATTATAGAGCCGCTGCTGGTGCAGGGCATTTACAAGGCCAATGAAAGGGCGGCCATCACCGGGCAGGTGGAGAAAATCATGAACCTGGTGGGGCTGGCCAAGCGTCTGGTCAATACATATCCCCATGAGCTGGACGGGGGAAGGCGTCAGAGAATCGGAATCGCCAGGGCATTGGCAGTCAATCCCAAGTTTATTGTGTGCGATGAGCCTGTGTCCGCCCTGGACGTATCCATCCAGGCCCAGATTCTCAACCTGATGCAGGATTTGCAGGAGGAGCTGAACCTTACCTATATGTTCATCACCCATGACCTGTCGGTGGTAAGGCATTTTTCCAATGATATTGTGGTTATGTACCTGGGACAGATGGTGGAGTCAGCACCGGCCAAGGCGCTGTTTAAGAATCCCATGCATCCCTACACAAAGGCGCTGCTGTCAGCCATACCGGTTCCGGACCCTGACTTTAAGATGGAGCGCATTCCGTTAAAGGGCGAGCTCACATCGCCAATCAACCCGGAGCCGGGATGCAGGTTTGCAAAACGCTGTCCGTATGCCACAGAGGCATGTACCAGCAGTGAGATGACCTTAAAGGAAATGGAGCCAGGGCACTTTGTGAGCTGCCGTATGGTGCAGGAACAGAAATAAATTCCGGGCGGGCATCCGGAGAGGGCGCCTGAAATCCGGCATTTATAGAGAGTATTTTAATGAAGAGAGGAGCACTAGTATGAGAAAAACATGGAAAAAAGTCATTGCATTATCCTTAGTGGCAGCAATGGCAGTAAGTGCAGCCGGTTGTTCCAAGTCGGGACAGACCTCAACAGAGGGAGGCAGCGCGCAGACAGAGGCTGGTTCCCAGGGAGCACAGGGAGGAGACAGCAGCAGCGGTTCCGGGGAATACAAAGACACACTGGTATGGGCACAGGGAGCTGACGTTACATCCTTAGACCCCCATCAGGGCAAGGAGACGCCGGCCGTGGAGGTTACAGACCAGATATTCGATACCCTGACCGTGGTAGACGCTGCCACCGGAGAGCTCCAGCCGCAGATTGCAGAGAGCTGGGACCAGAATTCCGACACTTCCTATACCTTCCACATCCGCAAGGGCGTGAAATTCCACGACGGTTCCGAGTTAAAGGCCGAGGACGTAAAGTTCTCCCTGGACAGGGCCATCAGTTCCGCTGCTGTTTCCTATATTGTTGACTTTATCGACAAGGTGGACGTGGTGGATGAGTATACGGTTAATGTGGAGCTGAAGGCTCCCTATGCGCCGGCCCTCAGAAACCTTTCCGTACCATTTGCAGCCATCGTGCCAAAGGCAGTGGTGGAAGCAGACGAGGAAGGCTTCAAGCTTCATCCCATCGGCACTGGCCCATATAAGTTCGTAGAGTGGAAACAGGGCGATTCCGTTACCCTGGAGCGCTTTGACGATTACTATGCAGGACCGGCGGAAACGCAGAAACTGGTTATGAAGGTTATTCCGGAGGCATCCCAGAGAACCATTGCCCTGGAGACAGGAGAGGTGGACCTGGCTTACGACCTGCTTCCAAACGATTTGGAGAAGGTAAGGAGCAATTCCGACCTGCAGCTGTTCGAGGCTCCGTCCCTGACCTGCTATTACATTTCCATGAACATGAACAAGGCGCCGTATGATGACCAGAAGGTAAGGGATGCCGTCAACTATGCCATTGACCGCCAGCTGATTATCGACACCATTGCCAGCGGCTCCGGAGAGCCGGCTGACGCCATCATTGCTCCGGCTGTGTTCGGATACTTCAGCCCCGGCGCTTACGAGTATGACCCTGAGAAGGCAAAATCCCTTCTGGCTGAGGCCGGATATCCAAATGGATTCGAGACCAGTATCTGGGTGAATGACAACCAGACCCGTGTGGAAGTATGCCAGGCTGTACAGGCCATGCTTCAGGACGTGGGCATCACCTGCAACATAGAGGTAATGGAATTCGGCAGCTTCATTTCCAGAACTTCCGCAGGCGAGCATGACATGGGATACTTCGGCTGGGTGACCTCCACCACAGACGCAGACTACACCTACTATTCACTGGAGCACTCCTCACAGCAGGGAGCAGCCGGAAACCGCAGCTTTATCGCAGACCCGGAGGTTGACAAGCTCATTGAGACAGGAAGGACCAGTGCTGACGAGTCCGTGAGACTGAAAGCATATGAGGACCTGGCTGTGAAGTTAAAAGAAGTGAACAATAACGCACCTATCTACTACAGCACCATCACCGCAGGCGCCAATGCCAAGGTGGAAGGTTTCGTCATGGACCCAATTGGCTACCACAAGCTGGAGCATGTAAAGGTTGCAAAATAAGAGAAGTCAAAGGAGATATGCATCATGAGATTATCAAAGATTACATGGCCAACAGCGGAACGGTATTTTAAGGAAAATGACATGGTTATCCTTCCAATCGGAAGCACGGAGTGTCATGGACGCCATATGCCGCTGGGAACCGACACCCTGATACCTGACAAAATCCTGGAACTGATTGAGGAGAAAAATGACAACATCCTCATTGCGCCCATGATTCCCTACGGAGCATGCCAGTCACTGGCTGATTATCCGGGTACCATCAACATTGATTCCGACGTACTGTACCAGTATGTATACCAGATTGTAGACGGGCTGTACAAGCACGGCGCACGCAAGATTCTGGTGCTGAACGGACATGGGGGGAATATCAAGACCATTGAGCGCATCGGCCTGGAATTTGACAAGAAGGGCGCCATGGTCGTGATGCTGAACTGGTGGCTGATGGCCTGGGATATGAAGCCTGAGTGGAAAGGCGGACATGGCGGCGGTGAGGAGACTGCAGGCATCATGGCAGTTGACCCCTCACTGGTGGACATGAGCCAGATTGACCTTCCTCTGGAGATGACCAATCTCACAGACAACCTGGTGGCAACCGGCTTCCGAACCGTGCGCTTCAAGGGCGTTGAGATTGAAATTCTCAGGAACACGCCAAAGGTAACGGACAACGGATGGATTGGACCGGACCATCCAAACACCGCTACCGTGGAGTGGGGACAGGAAATGGTGCAGACCACAGCCGACTATATCCTGGATTTGATTGAAGAGCTTAAGAAGGTAACGGTTTAGGGGAGTGTTTTATCCGCTGCTGACGGCAGGGAGATGCGGGCAGGTAACATGCGGCAGATAATATGCAGGCAGGTAATATGCGGCAGGTAATATGCGGCAGGTAATATGCGGCAGATAATATGCAGGCAGGTAAACTTGTGGGCAGGTAATATGCGGCAAAAGATAGATGAGTATGGAAGATTCGGATACGGCAGATATGAATACGGGAGTATAAGTAAAGAAGTATGAGTAAGGAAAGCCGGGTCCGGATGAAGCAGATATAAGTAAGGCAGATGCAGTGCCGCAGGCATGGTATGGCAGGAGCGGTACCATGTGATGCGGCACTTTGCGTCTCATACCTGGAGGAAATCATGGCAAATATAAAAGAAATTGAAGCATTGACCAATGCCTTTGGTCCAAGCGGATTTGAGGACGAGGTCATCCGGGAAGTAAAGAAATGGTGCGCGGATTTGGATGTGGCAAATGACGCCATGTACAATGTTTACGCCACCATGAAGAAGAAAAAGGCCGGGCGCCCGGTACTCATGCTGGACGCCCATCTGGATGAGTGCGGATTCATGGTGCAGTCCATTCTGGAAAATGGGCTTTTGAGCATCCTTATGCTGGGAGGGTTCCATCTCACCAGCCTGCCCGCCCACTCTGTCATTGTAAGGACGAGAGACGGGAAAAAGCACCGGGGTATCACCACATCCAAACCAGTTCATTTCCTGACAGCAGCCCAGAAGAGCGACAACTCCCTGGCAATCGAGGATATCCTGGTGGATGTGGGTGCCAGCAGCCGGGAGGAAGTGACGGAGGTCTATGGAATCCGTCCGGGCGACCCCATTATGCCGGATGTAAGCTTTGAGTATCATGAGGAAAATGGAATTCTGTACGGCAAGGCCTTTGACAACCGTCTGGGCTGTGTGAGCATCATTGACACCATGCAGGCCCTTAAGGATGAGGCGGACCAGCTGGCAGTGGAAGTGGTGGGCGCATTTGCAGCCCAGGAGGAAGTGGGCACCAGGGGGGCGACGGTGACTGCCCAGCAGGTACAGCCGGATTTGGCCATTGTGTTTGAGGGGTCACCGGCAGATGATTTTTATTTCCGGGCCGGTATTGCCCAGGGCTGCTTAAGAAGCGGGGTGCAAATCCGCCATATGGACAACAGCTATATATCCAATGTGGAATTTATCCGTTTTGCCCAGGAGACAGGAGACAGGCTGGGAATTAAATACCAGGATGCTGTCCGCAGGGGAGGCAGCACGGACGCCGGAAAAATCAGCCTTACAGGAAAGGCAGTGCCGGTGCTGGTGCTGGGCATTCCCTCCAGGTATGTGCACAGCCATTATAACTTCTGCGCAGAAGAGGATGTGGACGCTGCTGTCAGAATGGCCGTGGAGGTCATCCGGGGGCTGGATGAGGAACGGATTGCAAGGATTCTGCGGAAAGATGCTGTTTAATTGAGCCAGATGGGGACGGATGGCATGTGCGGCAGATACAGCCGGAAGAAACCGGAGGACTGGGATGAGGCGCCAGGATAGGGGATAAGGGCAGGAGACAGCTAAAAAAATTTAAAAAAGTGTCGAAATAGCTTGATATTTGTCGGTCCCTGTTTTATAATACCTGTCTTTCGGAGTTGAACTAAAAAAATGGTGCTAAGCCATGGGTTAGAACCTATGACTTAGCACTCTATTTATG
>NZ_JADNMD010000012.1:0-206716 GCF_015556325.1 Clostridium sp. 1001283B150225_161107_B6
TCATGACCTGACCGGGAATCGAACCCGGGTTTACGCCGTGAGAGGGCGTCGTCTTAGCCGCTTGACCATCAGGCCTTATCTGTGCATCTCAGCGACAGCTTGTTTATAATATCATATAGTTCTTAGTTTGTCCAGTATTTTTTGAAAAAAATTATACCGGGCAAACATATGCCGGAAAATAAAAATCAGCAAAGTAAAATGACCAGTCGGGGAACTGGTCATTTTAGGAGAAGGTATTTCGTTTCTTATGGGGTGTAACAAAAACTATATAATGTATTGGGGGGGTTTACGTTAATTATAATAGCATATGCCATGAAAAAAGTGTGCACAAAGTTTGAAGAATGGAAAAAAGTATTTTATGCATTCTTACAAGGCTCTTGTGAAAATGAAATAAAAAGGCTCTTTACAGGCTGCCGGACATAGCACTATGAACACAGCACGATAACCCGGTTGGGAGCTGTCTGTGGCGGTATGCTCTTAGTGGCAGCCGCATAATATACCAGCAGGAAATGATTTGCCGGGAAACAGAAATAGGGCTGACCGTTTAGGGTTGACAATACAGTGGACTGATACAGGTTCAGCTTCAGCGATTGGTCGGATGCAGTGAGGGTTTCATCAAACCAGGAAAGGTTTACATCCTCCTCCGGCCTGACAACGGCAATTAATTCAGCCTGGTATTGCGGCGGATAGATAAGGGGAACAGGCAGGGTGCTGTCATAAAATGCAGCCACACGCATGCCCGGCATCAGCCGCATGGTGTCCACCACAAAGGTTTCATTGGATAGAATCATATTGACGGGCTGGCCTTCCACACCCAGTGTTATGACCTGGGTACAGCAGTCCCCTTCCTGAGTAGAGATGTTGGTAATGACTCCGACTATGGGAGTCAGATTTTCATAGTTCATAAAAAATATCCTTTTTTAATTATCATATGCCGGGAACGTAAAAAGAATCCAGAAAGTTGAATAAAAAGGAGGAGGCCGGAAGGACTTCATCCCTCCGGCCGAGTATTATGAAAAAAAGTTTTATTAGCATTAGCTCTTTACATAAATTAGTATATCCATAAAATGTGAGGAAAATTTTATGATTCTGTAACGGAATTATGAACATTATGTGAGAAGTTTGTGAATGACCGGACAGGGGAAGGACAGCGTTATATGTAATTATATGGAATCATATGGAATCCGAAGCTGCTATGTTATTGTTAATTTTCCGCCATTGTATTGTAATAAGGCTAAATTGTGATAGACTGGATTTAGACAATACATAGAAGGAGGTATAATATGAAATTTTATATTTGCAATCACTGCGGCAACATAATTGCCTATGTGAAGAGCAGCGGCGTACCGGTTGTCTGTTGTGGGGAAAAGATGCAGGAGCTGGTTCCAAACACCACAGACGCGGCAGTTGAAAAGCATGTGCCTGTCATCCGCACAGATGGGGCCAAGGTGACTGTCACAGTCGGGTCAGCCGAGCATCCTATGATTCCGGAACACTACATCCAGTGGATTGCTCTGGCTACCAGGCAGGGGAACCAGAGAAAAGAACTGCAGCCAGGACAGAAGCCCCAGGCAGAGTTCATGCTCTGTGAGGGAGATGCGGTTGAGGCTGTATACGCATATTGCAACCTGCATGGTTTATGGAAGGCAGAGCCGTAATCTGCCCGGCATGATATCCGGGTGAGGTGTATCCGGCTTTATAAGATGCAGCAGGATATGATATGCAATCAGACATAATCAAAGGAAACAAACAGCATTTCGGCCGTTGGGGTACGAAATGCTGTTTTTTAGTTGCAAAACAGTGTGGCAGGATAATTAGCAGGATTTTTTTATTGGATGCAACTTTTATGAAAGCTCTCCCGTCTAATCATATGAAACCGTATGGAATATGAAAGAATTAAGATGAAAAGGAGATTTACCATGAAAAAACATTTAGCTGCTGTTACCATCTGTACCCTGGCTCTGACCAATGCCATTCCTGCCGTGCCTGTTTACGCTGCCGCCGGAAAACCGGCTGCCGCTTATTCCGCGAGGCAGAGGCGTGAGGGACAGAAAAAAGTTAAGGATGCGGCATCCAGGGTCAAATCAGCTTTTAAGAAACAGGACCTGAATGCATTGGCAGATTTATGCAACTATCCGCTCACCATATCATACGCATCCGGCGAATTGGTTGAGCTCAAAAACAAGCAGGAGCTGCTGGCCCTGGGTTCCGGTCCTGTTTTTACGGCTGGAATGAAGTCCGCCATTGCATCCACGGATGTCTCCAAGCTGAAAGAGGTAGGGGATGCAGGGGTGCAGATGGGCGGCGATGCAGGTCTGAGTCTGTATAAGTTTGGAAAGCAATGGAAGGTTAACAACATTTACAGTGATTACGGCAGCCAGTCAGGCAGCGCCTCAGGGGCGCTCAATATCGGCAATCTGGAGGAAGCAGCCACCACGGTCCAGAAATGCTTTTCTTATAAGGATATAGAGACTCTTTCCAGGATTTGCAATTATCCGGTGAATGTAATCTATGCAGATGGAACATCCGCAGAATATAGCGATGCAGCCACTTTTATAGCCAAATGCGGCGACAGGCTGTTTACGGACCGTCTGTGCAATTCCGTCACTGCCACGGATGCATCCCGGCTTCAGGCAGTAGGCAACGCCGGAGCACAGCTGGGAGCGGATTCCGGGCTGGCCATGTACCAGTTTGGAGGTTCCTGGAAGGTGAATAATATCTATCAGTAAAGTTTCCGGAAGTTTCTGGCTGGATAGTCCGGCCCCCTGCCGCCGTTACCACAGAATCTGACCGCGGCAGAGGAAGTCAGGAAATCCAATGTATCCCTGGAAAATAGCGGAACAATGCCCTGGCCGTGATATCCTCTTCCGGGACAAAGGGGTCTGGCCATTCCCGGGCGTCACTGGAATGGTTCCGGTTATCTCCCAGCATCAGATAACAGCCTTCCGGCACTTCGAAGTGGTAGTCCTCTGATTCCATGGGCTCCGGCAGATAGGGTTCATTCAAGGGTGTTTCCGATTGGTTGATGTATATTTGGTTATCCCGGATATCCACGGTCTCTCCGGGCAGCCCAATAATCCGTTTGACCAGCCTGGTCTTGTCCCTGCCGGGTTCCGCCTTATGGTTGAAGAGGACGATATCCCCTCTTTGGGGTTGGGCGCCGAACGCGTATGAAAGTCTGGAGCCGATGATTCGGTCCCCTGTCATGATGGTATTTTCCATGGAACCGGATGGTATATAGCTGTTGGCAATGACAAAGGTGTTGAGGACAAAGGCAATGGCAATGGCGGCCAGCAGTATCCTGACCCATTCCAGCAACTCTTTTTTTAGGCCGGAGCTCCCGGATGATTTATTATTAAGTGATTTGTTCATGAAATTCTCCTTTAGGATGCAAATTGAATTTGGAAAAGAACGTATGCTGTGTATCAGTTTAGCATTTACAACTTATAAAGTCTTTATTATTTGTTAATATGTAAGAATAATTAATAGTTTATTTATTAAAAAATTCTTCCCGTGATGTTATTCTATGAATAAGAATGAAGCAAGGGAGTGGAATATGAAACGAATCATACGTACAATAAGCATCATACTGGCTATTCTGTTAGCCGCAGCCGGCGGCTACTATGGGGGAAGAAGGAGCGTCAGACCCATGGTTGGAACCACATTTTACGCTGTCATAGAAGAGATAAGGGAGAACCGTATCCTGGTTCAGGGATTGGAGATAAATGATATCAACGGGCGGGGCGCCTTTGAGCTGACCGTGGGGGATAAAACAGAATTTATTTGGAGAGGGGTGCCCATTACAGCGGAAGATTTGAAGGTTGGAAATACCATATCAGTCACATACACAGGGGAAGTGCTGGAGTCGTATCCGGCCCAGGTCAGGGATGTGCTCCGGATTCAGTTGCTGGACGATGAGACACCCTACTAGGTAATGCCTGACGGACAAAGTAAAATGACCAGTCGGGGAACTGGTCATTTTAGGAGAAGGTATTTCGTTTTTTATGGGGTGTAGCAAAAACTATATAATGTAATGGGGGGTTACGTCTATTATAGTATCACCTGATGCGGAAAAAGTGTGCACAAACTTTTTTAGGGATAAAAGTTTGTTTTGTATACTTTTTTTAGAAGTAATCATGTTTCACATCTGATGGGGGACAATGGGCCTCCGGGTTGGGCAGTATGTTGCGGGAGGAGGATGAAAACGCTGTTCCGGTACCGTGTTTCGATGTAAGAGGATATGATATGCATGAAAGGAGATTTATATGAGTGAAAAAAGATTTTCCATACCAGTCATGTTAGCTGCCGTTATATTGACGGCTTTCTTTACTGCAATTGCCTCCCGATGGTATTTTATCAATCAGAAGGCAGACGGATACAAATCGCAGCTTACGGCCAGGGTTCTGGCCAATGATGGGATGCATTTGACAATCCAGGGGGATATTACCAACAACAAAGGAACCAATGGTACATATGTTGTAAAATACAATTCCGGTGTAACTGTATATGATTCTTCCGGAAATGAAATAGCATTCTCGGATTTGCAGCCTGACAGCCATATTTCTATTTATTACATGTGGAGTATACCAAGGTATGTGTCCCCTCATACTGAATGGAGGGATTTATTTGCATTGGAAGAAAGCCAGAACATACCCGATGTATTGGCAATTGCCAGACTTGAGGACGGCGAGTCCGGAAAACCCATTGATTTTTTCGACCCCAGCCTTACGGCAACTCCATAAGATAGGCTAAGGGGCGTTATAACTGAATAAGATAGTTCAGGCTGGAGCGTGCATTGTATTGGATTCTCCGGCCTTTTTTATGTATACTATTTTGTATTTTTCCAAATTTTCATAAAATCCTATTTTGTTACCTGGTTGTAACCAAAATTTGATAGACTGGAACCAGTTGGTAATTCACTTAGTCCGTTAATATGGGCTATGGAGGTAATGAGAGGAGTGACTGTATGAGCAGCAAAAAAAGGTTTGGTATAAGAAAGAAAAAATTATATGATTTACAGAAACGTTGGATTGCAATTTTGCTGGCGGCAGCTATGGTACTAACCAATGCAGGTGCTGGGATGACTACTGTTTATGCAGCAGATTCAGCAGATACTGTTGTATTTACAATGGACGGTATTCAGTTGCTGGAGTCAATCCAAGAATCCATTGCCAGCAACAACGAAGTGACAATTGGTGACCTTGATTTTACAAATGGTAAAGTTACGGACTTTGAACGTCTGTTTTTTGGAGAAGGAAAACTAATGGAAGTATTCCCGGAACCAGAAGGCGGAAGTGTGGACGCGGAGTTAAGAGTGTTCATACGATTGCCGGAAGATGCCGATGATATGTATATGGTAACTGGTGATGAAGAGATTATTTTCTTATATGTGAATAACGGGGACGATACCATTAGCTGTACCACGAATATCATAAAGATGGATGACGGAGAAGAGAAGGTCAAAAAAACCAAACGGATTAACGTTAAAAACTTTGATGCAGCATATGGGGATGAAGAGGTAAATTATATTTCAAAGCCAGTTGAAGAGACTGCGGAATTCATACCGGACGATGGAAAAGGAACAGATAATAAGGAAACCGCGGCACCGGAAACATTGGCTCCAACGGAAGAAGGGACTATTGAGGAAGCAACCTCGGTTAACCCGGACAAGGATGATGCAGCCAATGATTCTACAGAAGTATCAATAGAAACTTCTGTAGAAAACCAGAAGGATGCTGAGGATACAGAGAAGGAAACAACAGAGACAGCAGAGACGGAGAAAGAAGCAGAGACAGAGCAGGAAGCCCAGCCGGAGAAAGAAACGGAGCAGGAAGCCCAGCCGGAAAAGGCAGCAGAGCCGGAGCAGGAAGTCCAGCCGGAAAATACAGCAGAGCCCGATAGAGGAGCCGATGGCCAGGTGGCATCTATTATCCGTCATTACGCGCCGGTGGTTGGTGACATGGAAGACAGGGATGTTCCGGAACTGCCGAAGGCAGAATCAGTAAGAGAACCGGAGACAGAGCCTGCAATAGATAAGGAAACAGAATCTGTTGACAAAATAGAAGAAACCGCAGATAAAGCAGAGGAACCGGTTATCAAGGAAGAAACTGGACATACAACAGAAGAAACAACAAATGGGACACCGGATGAGACACCGGCAGTCCAGGATGAAACTACAGATGAAGCCGCTGATACCACAGAAGAAACAACGGCGGTTCCTGAAGAAAGTGGCGGCAGTGAAACGGAAGAAGAAATTACCAGGGAAACAGAAGCACCGGAAAAACTGCCGGTCGCATCGCCATCCAATGGCACTGAAAATGAGATGAAAAATGATGCAGGAAAAACAGGTTCCAGTGGTTTGGTAGGCATTGGAAACTGCGCTACGGCAAAAGCATATATTACAACGCTCAGTAAACTGAATATTATGGAAGAAAGAGTAATGGTTTCCACGACGGCAGACGACGGAGCTGTTATAGCGGTATCTGGTTCTGAAAAGGCTATGAAGAATATTGTGGATGTCAAAGCGGAAGCCATGAGCGATATAGACAGCTTTGTGGAAAGGCTAAACACTGAATTGGCCGGCAACGGTGAAAAGGTTGACCGAATTGCTGTGTATGATGTAACTGTAATAGATAACGATGGAAATGAAACGCAGCCAAATGCCGAGGTTAAAATTTCTATTGAAGCGCCTGAGATAGTAGACAATGAAAGCGAGGTCAGTGCATTCCACGTAAAAGAATTTAAAGAGGGCAGCCAGGAATATGAGATTGAGATAAAGGATGCGGTTGTAAACGAGTCACAGGGAATTGTCGTGATGGGGACGGACAGCTTCTCTCCTGTAGGCGCTTTCTCTGTGGTGCCGGCTGCAGATACAGGCTCTGCCTATAAATCATGGGAAGACGGCAGCTGGAAGACCGAACCGATTATACTTGGGCCCACATCAGACGGAATTGATTTCTCCTATGAAATATTAAATTCAAATTATAAGAACTTTGAGGCAGTCATAGAGGTCACTATAGGGGAAGATGTGGATGCCGATGAACTGAATATTAATCTAGATGATTACATTATGGAAGAAATCATACCTAATATAGATGATTACATGTGGAATCAGACACAAGGCGGTGATAAGTACCAATTTAATGTAAAAATCATAAATAAGTCCCAGGTTGATTATCAGTATAAAGATAACAGCTTTGTTTATACGATTCTCAATAATGGTGAGAACACTGGCTTCTATTCATATACTGGTCAGGCCATTCCAAAAGGTACTGTGATATGGAATATGGGGAATACGGCCATGGCATCTCTGTTTAACTGTATGGTAGACAGGGTTCCTTCCTACAGCAAATGGAACCTGAATGAATTCCGTTTTACGGATTCAAAAGGAATGCCCCATGATTATAATGGAACTGGTGATTTGGTTCAGTATTACCTTGACTTTTACAATGACAGGTATGATTTGCAGGCAAAACAGCTTGACCAGTTTCCGGATTATGTCATAGCTGAGATTATAGGATTCAATCCGAATCCTAACTGGGATACAGGGTTTCAGGGCCAGACATTGGGCGGACGCGCATCGGATTTTGAATTAGCTGAAGCGGCATATAACTTTTTCTATAATTCATGTCTGCGGTTATTTGTCAATACAGACAGCTATAACAGGGACGGATTGGACCAGTATTATAAAGACAGCGTGGATTCTGCAACCTATTCTCTTGGAAGCCATATGCGCAGCTACAATGAGAATGGCACAACGGTTATGGAGCCATACTTTTCAAGTGCATTTTCCACCATTAAATCCGGGTCTTCCAATGCACTGGAGAATAATATAGTCATGGCTTTGGATGGCGACTATACGACTGATGCATATCAGGTCAGCTTTTTTGGATTTACATTTGGTTTCCAATTGCAAAAACCAGCGCCGGCAACAGGAACCGTTCTATTTAATGGTGAGAAAGTATTATCCGGCCGTGAGTTTACGGCGGAGGATGAATTTACCTTTTCCTTGAAAAAGAATGGTTCTGAGGTTGACAGAATTACCATTAAGCCGTTAGAAAGCGCCAGGTTTAGATTGACGGATAACCTTGCAGCGGACGAATTGGGAACACAAGCAGTGTACTCTATCTCAGAAGTGGGCGGCGGTACCACGGTCAAAGAGGTTTCTTACGATAATACGGTTTATCAGGGGACGTATGATATTACTCTGGATGAATCAAATAACAGATTGATTGCCGTGCATGTTGGCGGAAGTAATCTGGACCAGGGAGTGGTTTTTACAAATGTTTACAGCCATAATTCCACGCCGGACACCCCTGGGGGAGGCGGAAGCAGCGGCGGCGGAGGCGGCGGCAACTCAGGCGGTCACCGTACCACTCCGGAAACCGGTGGCCCGGGAATAACCATTAATCCGGAAGAAGTGCCGCTGGCATCCCTTCCAGATACACCTGTTTTCATTGACGAAGAAGAAGTGCCGCTGGCTCCATTGCCGAAAACCGGTCAGGGTTCTGCGGTAACCACATTTACCATGCTGTTGTCTGGTTTGCTCCTGGTTCTGACAGCTTTAGGTAAGAAAAGAAAAGAAGAATCGGTCTGATGTCTTGGCAAAGGCGGTGGAGTAGGTGGTTTCAAGCCAGGAGCGGTACTAAGTGCGTAAAGAAATGTCTGTAAATGCGAATCTTTTAAGATAATAACTGGGCTGAAAGTTCCTTTTTGGGCTTTCAGCCCTTGCTTTATATATAACACCAACTACAGTTGCATGTTAAGGGACAATAGACGGGCTTTCCTTTGCCAGCTCCATCATATTATCTGTAATACGCTCCATCAAAGTATAGCGTTCAAATTCGGCAACCACTGCAAATAAATGACCTAAAAGAAATATTTCCGACGTGGAAATAATATTGAAAACTTCAGACCTAAATTGAGGTTCATGATTGCATATGATATACTGAGCGTAACATGTGTAATGGATTTTGCTGCAACAAAAGAGAGAAGATATGCCTTACGTTTGGGTGCACAATAGACGATATTATGGAAATCACACCAAGCATAGAAGATAGATGAAATTTTTATTGAGCTGTAACGACATAAATTTCAGGAGATACAAGGAATGGAATTAGGATGGATTGATTTTTCAAAAACAGAGTGAAGTAAAGTTTTTAATTATGTGAAATCCACTCCATATCTTATGTCATTTATGCGTGATTATCAGTTAAAACGCTATATTGAAAAATACTTTGCTTAACATCCTGATGAAATCAACAAAGTTAATAAAGATACTTTTTGGCTTAAGAGAAGAACACTTGACCGATATGATAAAGTATCGAATAACAATGCCCGGCTTGAAAGAGTTATGTCACATATATTTAAAGATAATGTAGAGCTTCTTTTGTGGGTTCCTCCGGCACGTCCGTATTATCAGCCGCAGGGTGTATTTAATGGGGGACCCTTAAAGGCCCCTCATTTATTAACTTTTTGTTAGATTTCATATTGTGGTTCGTGTTGTGCCTTATCATAAAAACGCACATTTTTCATTAGATTTGCAACATAATATATGTGATTAAATAAATGAAAAAAGTACGTATTTACGTTGTTTTCCGCAAATACGTACTTCTCAAAAAATGGAGCTGAGGGGAATCGAACCCCTGTCCGAAAATCAATTCCCTGTTCTTCTACTATCATAGTCCTTTATTTGACATTCCCTCTGCCATCAGAGAAAGGACACCCGGATGGTTTCAGTAGCTTCATGATACGCCCATATGCTCAAAGCTTTGCATACGTCGTTTCCCACATAGTCGATGCCAGGGTCTTAAAGTGCGGGTGCTCTAAGTCTGACAGCTGCCATTAGGCAGCGATTGCTAATTCGTCGTTAGCGTTTATATTTATTTTTGCCATTTAACCCATCGCATGGGGATAGCTTCACCAGCTGCATGACCCCCGTCGAAACCAGTACAACCCCTGAATACTCAGTGCTGCGCTTACCTGGTATGCTAACGAAATCCTGCGCTCACTCTATATTAGCAGTTTCCGGCGCCGCTGTCAAGGGCAGTGATGAAATATGATAGATATGGACAGTCTGGATAACAATGGCTGCCTCAGGACAGATATGGCCGGAGCTCCGGATGGGGCCGGACATAAATTCGTATAAACTTTGTAATGAAACATACCTCTATAATTAAGAGAAAAGAAATACCAGAATCCCCTCTTTCTGGTAATATAAGGATAGGGCATATTTGTATGCTCCGCATCATATGAATAGATTCCGGTGATAACGGAAAAGAGGGAGGCAATCATGAAACATAATATGAAGAAGACAGTATACGCAGCAGGACTCAGTGCGGCAGTGGCGGCCGCAGCCTTAGGGCTTGGCGGCTGTGCGGCCGGGACACAGATTCCGGACACCCTGAAGGTGCAGAATATTGGCGCGGCGGAGAATGTAATTACAGTAACAGGCCGCGAGGAGGTAAAGGTGGTGCCGGATATGGCACAGATTGAGTACGCTGTCTATACCAGGGAAGATACGGCTGCTGCATGCCAGGAGAAGAACGCCCAGGACCTGAACGCAGCCATTGAGACATTGAAGGGACTTGGGGTTGAGGAGACTTCCATACAGACATCCTCCTATGGTCTGAGCCCCATCCGTAACTGGAATTCCGATAGACAGGAGATAACCGGCTATGAGATGACCACCAGCCTGACTGTGTCCGACATTCCCATTGACAATGCAGGTACCATTATCACAAAATCAGTGGCAGCAGGCGTCAATGGCATTAATTCCGTCAGCTATTTTTCCAGCAGCTATGATGCCAGCTACCAGGAGGCGCTGAAGGGAGCCATGGCTGTTGCCCAGGCCAAAGCACAGGCCCTGGCAGAGGCCAGCGGGAAGACACTGGCAGGCGTGGTTCACGCAGAGGAATTTGGCTATCGGCCGGAGACACGATATGCCTCCTATAATTCAGGCGGCTCTGCCAAAATGGCGGCGGCAGTGGAAGATGCAGCTGCTCCTGTTATGCCGGGCCAGGTCAGCGTGGAAGCCCAGGTAACGGTTTCCTATGAGCTGAACGAATAGATTATATTGAATCTGCCGGATGAAAAATAAATAAAGTATTGCAGCGGATATACCCCGGAATCAGTATCATATAACATGATGCGGTACTGTTTCCGGGGATATTTGTCATTGATATTTAGGCATAAATATATTATTATTATTTTATAGTCTAATGAAGACAGGGGTACTATGAGATGACAACTGCAGATTGCAGAGGAAATGGCCGCAGGGATACGCTGCTTCCTATCATACTGTGTTTATGTTTTATTGCCAGCAGTATTATTTTTCTTGTACAGATGATTCTGAAAAGCCAGAAGGAGAACGTGGCATACCTGTATGATGCCGCGAATCAGACAAGGACATCCATTATAAAACAGATTGAGGGAGACTGGCAGACACTGGAGGGACTGGCTGTAAGTCTGAGGGATTTGGTAATCCTGGATGAGAACCAGATTATGACCATATTAAAGGATATAAATGAGGAGAATGCTTTTATCCGGATGGGCTACGCGGATGTCCGCGGCAATGCGCGCATGGTGGACATGAACGGCAATGTCCAGGAGGTTAATCTCAGCGGAATGGAGTTCTTTGAGAGGGCTCTGCAGGGCGAAAAGAGCATATCCGATACATTTGCGGACCCGCAGGATGCCAGTGGATATATCAATTACTTTGGTGTCAGGATTAATGACAGTAAAGGTAATGTCAGAGGCATACTCTGTGCGGTCCATTCAGCTGTCATACTGAGGGAGATTATCGACGCGCCGGTTCTTAAGGGGGCTGGTTATTCCAATATCCTGGATGACGATGGTAATTATGTGCTTAAGACCATTAAGACATATGAGGGAGACATCCTTCCTGAAAATAGAACAAAGATTGCAGAAGTCATAAAGAAAGAGGGCAGCGGTGATTTTATTCTTACAGACAGGCAGGGAATCAGGCAGATGCTGGTTATCCTTCCCATTATTGAGGGGCAGTGGTACCAGGTAAGCATGGTGCCTGTGGATGTGCTGCGTTCCAGCTACATCCAGACAGCAGGAGGTATCATGACCATTATCGTGGTGGCCTGCGGCCTGTTTATATGGCTGATGAGCAGACAGCAGAGGATGGCTGTGAATAACCAGAAGATGCTGATGAAGCTGGCTTACAGCGATTCCCTTACAGGTCTGCGCAATTTTGCGGGCTTTAAGCGGGAGGCGGAGATACTCCTTAACCGTCCTGAACTGGCCCGTTCTGAGCTGCCCGCCTATGTGCTCTGGTATGGTGACCTGAGGAATTTCAAACTGATTAATGATGTGCTTGGGTATGAGGAAGGGGACCGGCTGCTCAGGCTGGTGGCGGAATTCCTCAGAACAGTGGAAAGCCCCGACCGTATCAGCTGCCGCATAGCAGCTGATAACTTTGCCGGCATAACCCGTTGCGTGGATATGGAAGCGCTGGACAGAGGGCTTTGTCAGCTTAAGGAGTATATGAGAAATTCGGGTATGGACGAGCAGCCCTTCATGGAGATTCCCGTGGGCGTCTACCGCTTCCGTCCGGGAGATGAGAAACAGTCCCTGGATGTGCTGGTGAATTATGCCAACATGGCCCATAAGATAGCAAAGGAAAGACCGGGAACCTCCTATGTGTTCTATGATGACGGCATCCGCAGGCGCATGCTGGAGGATTCCGCCCTGGAGTCTGAGGCTGAGGCAGCTATGGAGAACCAGGAATTCATGCTCTATATGCAGCCCAAGATTGATATACAGAACGGGAACCGGATTACCGGTGCAGAAGTGCTGGTCCGCTGGCTCAGTCCAAGACGGGGGCTGATACCGCCCGGTGATTTCATCCCATTGTTTGAAAAAAGTGAGCTTATTGTAAAACTGGACCGCTATATGTTCGAACATGCATGCCGCTGGTACCGGATTTATCTGGAACAGGGCAAAAGGCCAGTGAGCCTGGCAATTAATGTATCAAAGGCCGGTCTGTTCCAGAACGACTTTGTGGATTACTACACGGGCATCAAGGACAAATATTCTATACCGGATGGTTTTCTGGAACTGGAGTTTACGGAAAGTATCCTGGCTGCTGACACGGAATTATTTGCGGAACTGGTGGTTAACCTGAATGCGCACGGTTTCATCTGCTCGCTGGATGATTTTGGCTCGGGATACAGTTCCCTTAACCTGCTGAAGAACCTGCCTATCGACGTGCTGAAGCTGGACATCCTGTTTTTCCACAAGAGCCGGGATATCAGGCGGGAGCGTATTGTTGTGTCCAATGTCATTAACATGGCCAGAGAATTGAATATAAAGACCATTGCAGAGGGCGTGGAGGATATGGACACCGTGGAATTCCTCAGGGATGCAGGCTGCAATGTGATTCAGGGGTATGTTTTTGCAAAGCCCATGCCGCAGGAGGATTTTGAACACCTGCTGACGAAATACCAGGACGGGCCTTTTGGAGGCATGGATGATAAATAGATAGGATAAATCAAATGAAAAACGGACCATCCCGCCAGGGGACAGTCCGTTTTTCATTTATACCATTACAATAGCAGGATTAATTCTTTTTTACTTTACCGGTATCCTTCGGAAGGGTGACATTCAACAGGATAGCCACCAGCGTAGCGATGACAACCGGAGATTTTCCGAAGATTGTGGTAACCCATGTGGGGAATGCGGACAGGGATGCGGATGCCTGTGACACGCCCATTCCCAGGGCAGCTGCAAGACCTACAATGGAGGTATTGCGGTAGTTCATATCTTCCGTCATAACCAGCTTCATACCGGTCATGGCAATGGAAGCGAATACAGATACAGTCGCGCCGCCTAAGACCGCATAGGGAATCGTGGTCAGCAGGGCGGAGAATTTGGGGAACAGTCCGGCAACCAGTATAATCAGTGCGGAAAGCCCTAAGGTCACGCGGTTAACAACCTTGGTGGTAGCCACGATACCTACGTTCTGGCTGTAGGTGGCGGTTGGCAGACATCCCAGGAATGCACCTATGATGTTTGAGAAGCCATAGCCCAGGATAGCGCCGTGAAGCTCATTTGTGGTGGGCTCCCGGTCCAGACCTCCTGCCGTGGTGGCGGAGAAGTCACCGATGGCCTGCACGGAGTTGATGACAAACAGCAGTCCCAGGGCCACGCAGGCAGACGCCTCAAAGCTGATGCCGAAATGCATGACCTGAGGGAGCTGGAACATGCCGGATTCAGCCACATTGCCAAAGCTTACCATGCCAAAGAACATGGAAAAGATATAACCTGCAATCATGCCCATAAGGATGGACGCCAGTTTCAGGAATCCCTTGGCAAAATGGTTCAGCACAGTAACTACCACCAGAGTGAAGATGGCAACCACCCAGTTCTGCCATGCGCCGTAGGTGGGCTGGCCCGCGCCGCCTGCCATGTAGTTGATGGCAGTGGGGTAGAGGGACAGACCGATGGTGAACACAACCGTGCCTGCAA
Organism: Clostridium sp. 1001283B150225_161107_B6; assembly: GCF_015556325.1. NCBI lineage: Bacteria > Bacillati > Bacillota > Clostridia > Eubacteriales > Clostridiaceae > Clostridium > Clostridium sp. 1001283B150225_161107_B6. Next base: position 14,497 of record NZ_JADNMD010000012.1, read on the forward strand.
TCAGAGGCGGGAAGAACTTTCGTATCTTCTTGATGGTAAGGCCTACGAGAATGGCGCAGACACCGCCTACAATCTGGGCTCCCAATATGGCCGGGATGCCGGACTGCTCCGCAATGGCCTGCATACTGGGAACATAGGCAAAGCTTACGCCCAGGATAACAGGAAGGCCGGCGCCCAGATGGAAACTGTTCTTATTGCCTATGGGAAAGAGCTGCAGCAGGGTGGCAAGGGCGGATACAACCAGGGAAGCCTGAATCAACAGAACCCTGTCTGCCGTGTCAATGCCTGCTGCGCCGGAAATTATGATGGCCGGCGTTACACAGCCCACAATCATGGCTACTACGTGCTGCAGGGCCAGGGGAATTGCCTGGCTCATTTTTGGCACACCATCCAAATCAAACAGGGATGCGTGCTGTTTCACTGTATTGTCTGTATTCATATATCATTGCCTCCTTTACGCTAAATGGATATGAGTACCGGTTTTTCCCTGGATACCGTCTTTTGCTTTTTCCAACAGCGTAATGAGGGCAGTGCGTCCTGGTTTTGATTCAGCAAATTTAACAGCAGCCTGAACTTTGGGAAGCATGGAACCAGGGGCAAAATGTCCCTCTTTGATATATTCTCTTGCTTCTTCTGTGTCCAGGTCATCCAGCCACTTTTCTTCCGGCTTTCCGAAGTTAATAGCAACCTTTTCAACTGCAGTGAGAATAATCAGGAAATCAGCATTCAGATTCTCAGCTAACAGTTCACTGGCGAAGTCCTTGTCGATAACAGCGCTTGCGCCCTTTAAGTGGTTTCCCTGACGGGTAACCGGGATACCGCCGCCGCCGCAGGCAATTACCAGCTGTCCTGAGTCTACCAGGGAGCGGATAGCGCCGATTTCAACGATTTCAGCAGGCTTTGGAGATGCCACCACACGGCGGTAGCCGCGTCCGGAATCTTCCTTCATAATGTATCCGTACTTTTCCTCTGCAATCCTGGCCTGTTCTTCTGTCATGAAGTGGCCGATTGGCTTGGAAGGAGCCTCAAAGGCAGGGTCGTCTGCATCCACGCGGACCTGGGTAATCATGGTTGCAACCGGAATATCATACATTTCGCGGTTATAGAGTTCCTCTCTCAAGGCATTCTGCAGGTCGTAGCCAATATAGGCCTGGCTCATAGCCACACAGACGGAGAGAGGGGTGTTTGGCTGGTTTGCGTCCTCGCGGCTCAGTGCAGCCATTGCATTGTTAATCATACCCACCTGAGGGCCGTTGCCATGGGCAACGATGACCTCGCAGCCTTCTTCAATAAGGTCTACGATGGCCTTGGCCGTAATCTTGACTGCTTTCATCTGCTCAGGAAGGGTATTGCCCAGTGCATTGCCGCCAAGGGCGATGACAATACGTTTTTTCTTGTTTTCCATAGTGATTTTCCCCTTTATAGGACGGGATATGAGGGTATCCCGCCGAGTTTTTGCATAATTTGAGACAAAAAGGGCTGCAGGACTCAGTCCGGCAGCCCTTACATTGTATTACATGGTAAGATGAATGGTTTATTTGAATACTCTGGGTGTTCCTTTTTCTTCCAGCTTCTTTAAGATATCAGCCGGGTCAGCGAACTTAGCCAGCATAATCATAGCAGCAATTACGTATGGCTTGTAGCTTGCTTCTTTGTACAGAGGGTCACGGTAACGGTCAAATACAGTTGCCTCAACCTCGCCGTCCTTGCAGCTTACATCGTTGATGTCAGCCGGTAAGCAGTGCAGGTACAGAGCCTTGCCGTCCTTGGTGGTCTTCATCAGTTCCTCTGTACAGCACCAGTCTTTGTGCTCTGCGTTCTGAGCCAGCAGTTCTTTCTCCAGAGCCTTGATGCCCTCGGAATCGCCTTCTGCGTACAGGTTGGTTCTCTTTTCCATAGCTGCAAATGGAGCCCAGCTCTTTGGATATACAATGTCGGCATCCTTGAATGCGTCTGCCATGTCATGGGATACGCGGAAGGAACCGCCGGTCTTCTCAGCGTTCTTTCTGGCAACTTCCTCAACCTCAGGCATGATTTCGTAGCCTTCCGGATGAGCCAGGACAACTTCCATACCCATACGTGTCATCAGGCCAACAACGCCCTGGGGAACGGAGAGAGGCTTGCCGTAGGAAGGAGAGTAAGCCCATGTCATGGCTAACTTCTTGCCCTTTAAATTCTCTACGCCGCCGAACTCATGGATGATGTGCAGCATATCAGCCATACACTGGGTTGGGTGGTCGATGTCGCACTGTAAGTTAACCAGGGTTGGTTTCTGCTCCAGGATGCCGTCCTTGTGGCCCTGTGTAACAGCGTCAACAACTTCGTGCATGTAAGCATTGCCCTTGCCGATGTACATGTCATCGCGAATACCGATAACGTCAGCCATGAAGGAAATCATGTTAGCTGTCTCACGAACAGTCTCGCCGTGAGCAACCTGGCTCTTGCCCTCGTCCAAATCCTGAACTTCCAGACCTAACAGGTTGCAGGCAGAGGCAAAGGAGAAACGGGTACGGGTGGAGTTGTCGCGGAATAAGGAGATGCCAAGGCCGCTCTCAAATACCTTTGTGGAGATGTTGTTCTCTCTCATGTAGCGGAGAGCATCAGCCATGGTCCAGACTGCTTCCAGTTCTTCGTCTGTTTTCTCCCAGGTCAGGAAGAAATCGTTCTCGTACATTTCCTTGAAGTTGAGGCTGTTTAACTTATCAATGTAATCCTGTAATGTTTTCATTTGATTGACTCCTTTAATATATTTAATTTTTAATTTGGGTATCGTTGTTAGAAGTTACAAAATAATAGGGACATCCATTCCACCAGTACCTTGGGCCTGAGCCGTTCCGGCGGCCTTCAGCATAGACCGCCGGAACCAAACAGGTCACTTAGGACTTCATGGAAAATGGTTTACGAATGAGCAGTGCGAAAATAAAATGTAAGTGCAGCTGTAAAGAGTTTTCTCTTATAAGGATGCAGTTATATTTTATTTTTCATAGGGCGTATGCCCTATGTTTCCTGGCCGCCCCCCAGGCCAAGAAGACGGCACTGCGGGCCAGCGGGCCGCGGCCACAACTGTGTGGCAGCCAAGAAATCACCCTGCGGACAATAAACGAATTAAAACAAACACCTGCTGCAAAATTACTTACAGTACACGCTAGGCAGAGCAGCATAAACAGCCGCACAGGTAACCAAATCCTGCTTCCATGTAATCTCGTTGGGAGCATGGGCCTGAGCTTCAGCGCCAGGACCAAATCCGATACAAGGAATGCCGTTGCGTCCCATGATGGAAACGCCGTTGGTGGAGAAGGTCCACTTATCGGTGAGAGGACGTGCCTTTCTCATCTCTGCTGTGGCATCAACGCCGATACGCTCGTCGCCGAACAGGTTCTTATAAGCTTCCTCCAGGGACTTGGTAACTTTGTGGTCCTCCGGGATAACCCAGGTTGGGAAGTAGCACTCGATTGGATATGTAAGGCCCTTATAGGAAGGACGGGAATACTCATACATGGATACGGTAACGTCGTCGCCGTATTTCTTAACTGCAGGAAGAGCACGAATCTCATCCAGGCAGCTCTCCCAGGTCTCGCCTGCTGTCATACGGCGGTCAAGGGATACGGAGCAGGAATCAGCAACTGCGCAGCGGCTTGGAGAGGTGAAGAAAATCTCGGAAACAGTAACCGTGCCGCGGCCTAAGAAGTTAGCCTCCTTATACTCCGGATTGTACTTCTCATCCAGCATCTTCACAAGGCCCTTAACTTCCTTGTCATCAGCTGCATCGTTTTCGTTCAGTGCGCGTACATCCTGAAGGATGTCAGCCATCTTATAGATAGCATTGTCGCCGCGCTCAGGAGCGGAACCATGGCAGGAAACGCCCTTAACGTCAACGCGGATTTCCATACGGCCTCGCTGTCCGCGGTAGATACCGCCGTCTGTAGGCTCTGTGGATACTACGAAATCGGGACGGACCTTATCCTCGTTGATGATATACTGCCAGCACAGACCGTCGCAGTCCTCTTCCTGAACCGTACCGGTTACAAGAACCGTATACTTGTCGCTTAACATTCCTAAATCCTTCATGATTTTAGCGCCGTATACAGCAGATACAATACCGCCGCACTGGTCAGACACGCCGCGTCCGCCAATCTCGGTGTCATTCTCATAGCCCTCGTAGGGGTCGAAATTCCAGTTGCTCTTGTTGCCGATGCCAACTGTGTCGATGTGGGCGTCAAAGCCAATGAGGGTTTCGCCGGTTCCCATGTATCCCAGAACATTGCCCATTGGGTCGATTTCAACTTTGTTGAAGCCCAGCTTTGTCATCTCCTCAGCAATGCGGTCGATGTGAGCCTTCTCATCGCAGCTCTCGCCTGGGAACTTAACAATGTCGCGTAAGAACTTGGTCATGTCTTTCTCATAGTTCTGTGCTGCTTCTTTGATTTTTGCGTAATCCAGATTCATTTCTTCGTTTCCTCCATTATACATTGATATTTGGTTAAGGTGTGATATAGGTGATTGTTTGTGCTTTATTTGTCCAGACCCTTCCAGACAATGTTTTTGTAGCGCTCAGGGTCTGTATCGCCTTCGGTGGAGAAGAGCAGTACCCTGGAATTCTCATCCAGGCCAATGTCTTTCCTTAAGTCTGCGTATTCATCCATGGACATGACGGCTGCCAGTGCGCCGAATGGAGCTGCGCCGGATTCTCCGGAGGTAACAGGTGCGTCGCCCTTGATGGGAGCGCCTAACATACGCATACCGGTTGCGGCTACCCAGTCAGGAGCAGCGATGAATACTTTGACATGGTTCTTTAAGATATCCCATGAAATGGTGTTGGGCTCGCCGCAGGCAAGACCGGCCATAATGGTTTCCATGTCGCCGTCCACAATGCGGATTTGTCCGTCACCGGCAGCAGCGCCCTTGTACAGGCAGGCAGCCGCCTCAGCTTCCACAACTACAAATGTAGGAGGATTATCAGCATAGAGATTGGAGAAGTAGCCTACCACAGCGCCTGCCAGTGAACCAACGCCTGCCTGGACAAAGATGTGGGTAGGACGCTGGCAGCCGTAGTCTCTCAGCTGTTCGCCGGCCTCCATGGCCATGGTTCCGTAACCCTGCATAATCCAGGATGGAATCTCCTCGTAGCCGTCCCAGGCTGTATCCTGTACCATAACGCCCCTTGGCGTCTCGTCGGCTTCCTTGGCTGCCAGACGTACGCAGTCATCGTAGTTCATCTCCTGGATGTCTACTGCAGCGCCTTCCTTGGCAATGTTCTGCAGACGTGTCTGGGTGGAACCCTTAGGCATATGTACCACTGCCTTCTGTCCAAGACGGTTGGCTGCCCATGCAACGCCGCGTCCGTGGTTGCCGTCTGTGGCGGTAAAGAAGGTAGCCTGGCCGAATTCTTCTCTTAACTGGTCAGAAGTGAGGACTGAGTAGGGAAGTTCGGATACGTCCCTGCCTGTCTCCTTGGCAATGTAGCGGGCCATGGAGAAGGAACCTCCCAGAACCTTGAACGCATTGAGGCCAAAACGGTAGGACTCATCCTTTAAGTAGATTTCCTTTACTCCCAGGTAAGCTGCCATATTGTCCAGCTTGGTGAGTGGTGTTTTGGTGTACTGGGGGAAGCTTTCGTGGAATGTCCTTGCCTTCGCAATCTCCTCCAGTCCCATAATCGGCAGGTTCTTGTCATCTGTCTTAGGCATATGATTGACCGCCCATAGAATCTTCTGGTCCATGTTACATAATCCTCCTTATAATCATCACGCTTTTTTATCTTCCGACTTGCGGCTGTTTACATCAATGTAGCTGTACAAAGTAAATTTGGAGATTCCGAAGTACTTGGAAACCTTGTCCCCTGATTTTGTTATAAGGAAGGCGCCTGCATCGTTCAGGAACTGGATGGCAGTCACTTTTTCCTCCTTGTTCATCAGGGCGGCCGGCTTGCCGATGAGGGCCACCGACTGCTCTATCAGGGTATCCAGCAGGTCGTTGACGTTGTGGACAATCTGTTCGGGCTGCTGCTTCACGTCCGATTGGGGTTCGGTGTCGATGAGAGCTTTAATGGAACGGTCCACGGTCATCAGGCCTGTGATGTCGTAATTAATGGACAGGAGGTAGTCAATGGAATCCCCTTCCTCATTACGGATGTAAATGGTGCTGGACTTCAGTATCTTGCCGTTGGATGTACGGGTCAGGTATCCGAGATGGTCTTTCAATGAAGCCGGGTCCTTGTGAAGGGTTTCCAGGACTACTTTTGAAGGTCCGTCCCCCTCCTGGCGGTTTGTCACATGACCATTGTTGATGTGTACGATGGAATGCTCCAGGTCGTGTTTCTCAAGGTCGTGTATGACAATCTCACAGTCAGGTCCGAACTGTCTTGCAAGGCCATCAGCAAGCTGTTTCAGTAAATCTAGTGTGTATGACATGGCTTTAACCTCCTTTTCCTCGGACTCTTCAAACCTTTCCCCGGCTGCTGCCGGGGACTTACCGTTTATGGTGACTTTGTACAATAAACATTTCGCAAAGTTGTGATGCGTTGTTTATGATTCCATCATAGCACAAAAAAAAGGAATTGCAAGAGGTTTTTACAAAAAAATTTTGAATATCTAAAAATTTTTGCATTTTCTGCTTGCAAATGGATTTGTATGGTGTTAGTATAGGGGTACAGGAAGTCCTGTTCTATCTTATTAGAGTTTATGAATTCCGGATGGTGTTTAGGACAAAATCCAAGAGCAGGTACATAAAATCATAAAATGAAAGAAAGAAAAGGAGAGAGGTTATGTTAGTGATTGGGAACGGTCGTCTGGTTACCAGAGACCCAGAACAGCCATTTTTTGAAAATGGGGCAGTGGCAATGGACGGTACCGCAATAAAGAAGGTGGGTACGCTGGAAGAGATTAAAAAAGAGTTCCCTGACGCCGAATATGTGGACGCAAAGGGGGGCGTCATCATGCCGGCCTTCATCAACACACATGAGCACATCTACAGCGCCATGGCAAGAGGTCTTTCCATAAAAGGATATGACCCCAAGGGATTTCTGGATATTCTGGACGGCATGTGGTGGACCATTGACCGCCATCTGACGTGCGAGCAGACCCGCCAGAGCGCAAGGGCCACTTACCTGGATTCCATTAAGAACGGAGTCACCACTGTATTTGACCATCACGCCAGCTTTGGCGAGATAAAGGATTCCTTATTTGCCATTGAGGACGCTGCAAAGGAAATGGGCGTCAGGACCTGTCTCTGCTATGAGGTTTCCGACAGGGACGGCATGGATAAGGCAAGGGCGGCTGTGATGGAGAATGCGTCCTGGATTAAACATGCGCTGGCAGATGATACGGATATGATTGCCGGTATGATGGGTATGCATGCGCAGTTCACCATCTCAGATGAGACGATGGAGCTGGCGGCAGCCAATAAGCCGGCTGAGGTGGGATACCACATCCACGTTGCAGAGGGCATTGAGGACCTTCATGACTGCCTTAAGAAGTATGGCAAGAGAATCGTGGACCGTCTTATGGACTGCGGTATTCTTGGGGAAAAGACATTGCTGGCACACTGTATTTACGTGAATCCCCATGAGATGCAGCTGATTAAGGATACGGACACCATGGTGGTGCATAACCCTGAGTCCAATATGGGCAATGCATGCGGATGCCCTCCAACCATGGAAATCGTCCACAGAGGCATTCTCACCGGTCTGGGAACCGACGGCTACACCCACGACATGACAGAGTCCTTCAAGGTGGCCAATGTTCTTCACAAGCATCACCTCTGCGATGCCAATGCAGCCTGGGGCGAGGTTCCGCAGATGCTCTTTGAGGGCAATGCAAAGATTGCGAACCGCTATTTCAGGAAGCAGTTAGGCGTATTGAAGGAAGGGGCTGCGGCTGATGTGATTGTCACGGACTACATCCCGCTGACGCCCATGGACGCCTCCAATGTCAACGGCCACATCCTGTTCGGCATGACCGGAAGAAGCGTGGTGACCACGGTGTGCAACGGAAAGGTTCTGATGAAGGACAGGGAGCTTGTGGGAATGGACGAGGAGAAGATTCTTTACGAGGTAAGGGAAGAGGCAAAGAAGCTGGCCCATTCCATCAACGGTTAATTGCCGGGGCAGCAGCCGGCAGAAGCAGGAAAAGCCTTCCAGGGATGGCTGGCTTTTCCTATATATAAGCAATACAGGCACAATGTATAATTTATAAGTGATATCCGATTGCAGGGCGGCGGGATTTGGCACCCCGGGATGATAGTATCTCCCGGGCGGCTGAGCCGGATGGAGGACCTGCGGACATGGTCCGCGGTATCCGGTGCTGGGACCTGGTCTGGTTATAAAGGAGGATAAGAATAATATGAGCGACATTATGACCCCGATTCCATTTGGAAAACTGATGAACTGGATTCTCGAAGAGAACAAAAAGGGTGCTGTATTCGGCATCAGGAGGCCATTCATTGCAGACCCGGACAAAACCTACGAGATTTTTGGCCGTAAGCTGGAAACTCCCTTTGGACCCGCAGCAGGACCCCATACCCAGCTGACCCAGAATATCGTGGCTTCCTACGTTGCAGGCAGCCGTTTCTTCGAACTTAAGACCGTACAGAAGCTGGACGGCGAGGACCTTCCCGTATCCAAGCCATGTATCAAGGCTGACGACGAGTGCTACAACTGCGAGTGGTCCACAGAGCTTTATGTGCCCCAGGCATTTGACGAGTATGTGAAGGCATGGTTTGCCTGCAAGGTGCTGGCGAAGGAATACGGCCTGGGCAGTCCTGACGGCTTCCAGTTCAACATGTCCGTCGGATACGACCTGGAGGGAATCAAAACAGAGAAGATTGACCGCTTCATCGAGGGCATGAAGGATGCCTCTGATACCGCCATTTTCAAAGAGTGCAGGCAGTGGCTCTTAGACAATCTGGACCGCTTTGAAAAGGTATCAAAAGAGGATGTGGAAGCCATTTCACCAGAGGTGTGCAACTGCGCAACCCTTTCCACCCTTCACGGATGTCCTCCGCAGGAGATTGAGCGCATCGCCAGATACCTGATTGAGGAGAAGAAAGTACATACATTCATTAAATGCAACCCAACCCTTCTTGGATATGAGTATGCAAGGAAAATCATGGACGATATGGGCTATGATTATGTTGCCTTTGGCGATTTCCACTTTAAGGATGACTTACAGTACTCAGACGCTGTTCCCATGCTCCAGAGGCTGCAGGCCCTGGCAGATGAGAAGGGCCTGGAATTCGGCGTAAAGATTACCAACACCTTCCCGGTGGATGTAAAGCAGAACGAGCTGCCCAGCGAAGAGATGTACATGTCCGGAAAGTCCCTTTATCCCCTGTCCATGTCCGTTGCCGGGAAACTGGCTGAGGACTTTGGCGGGAAGCTGCGTATTTCCTATTCCGGCGGTGCTGATTACTTCAATATCACGGATATCGTGGACGCAGGTATCTGGCCGGTGACCATGGCTACCACCATGTTAAAGCCGGGCGGCTATGAGAGACTGGAGCAGATTGGACAGCTGTTTGCAGCCAGGGAAGCAGCTGCCTTTGACGGCGTGGATGCAGGCAAAGTAACCGGTCTGGTGGAGGCGGTGAAGTCCGACAAGCATCACGTTAAGGCAGTGAAGCCTCTTCCTTCCAGGAAAATCAGGAAGCCGGTTCCGCTGACAGACTGCTTTATCGCTCCCTGCCAGGAAGGATGCCCCATCCATCAGGATATCACCAGATACCTGCAGCTGGCCGGAGCAGGCGAGTTTGAGAAGGCACTGGAGGTCATTCTCAATAAGAACCCGCTTCCATTTATTACCGGAACCATTTGCGCCCATAACTGTATGAGCAAGTGTACCAGAAATTTCTACGAGTCCCCGGTGGATATCCGCAGGACCAAGCTGGAGGCGGCAGAAGGCGGATTTGATGCTGTCATGGCAAAGCTCAAGGCTCCCGCAGTCACCTCTGACAAGAAGGCAGCCGTAGTGGGCGGCGGCCCTGCAGGACTGGCGGCAGCTTATTTCCTGGCCAGGGGAGGCGTGAAGGTGACCCTGTTTGAGAAGGAAGATAAGATGGGCGGCGTTGTCCGCAATGTGATTCCCGGTTTCCGTATCAGCGACAGCGCCATTGACAATGACGTGAAGCTGGTGGCGGCCATGGGAGTGGAAATGGTAAACGGCAGGGAAATCACGGACATAGAGGCGCTTAAGAAGGATTACGATTATGTTGTCCTGGCAGTGGGCGCATCCGAGCAGGGAAGGCTTAAGCTGGAGGCAGGGGATACCATGAACGCCCTGGATTTCCTGGCCCGGTTCAAGGCAACGGACGGAAAGGTGGAATTAGGAAAGAACGTGGTTGTCATCGGCGGCGGCAACACAGCCATGGATACAGCCAGGGCTGCCAAGAGAAATGCCGGTGTGGAAAAGGTTTCCCTGGTATACAGAAGAACCAGGCGCTACATGCCTGCGGACGAGGAAGAACTGGTCATGGCTGTGGAGGACGGCGTGGAATTTGCTGAACTGCTGGCCCCCGTGAAACTGGAGCAGGGAGTCCTGTACTGTAAGAGGATGGTGCTGGGCGACCTTGACGACAGCGGACGCCGCAGCGTGGTGGAGACAGACCAGGTGGTGGAGGTGCCTGCCGACACTGTGATTGCAGCTGTGGGTGAAAAGGTGCCGGGCGCATTTTACGAGAACTGCGGCATTGCCCTGGACAGCAGAAGGCGTCCCCAGGTGAACCAGGAGACACTGGAAACCTCTGTGAAGGGCGTATATGTTGCCGGCGACGGTCTCTACGGTCCTGCCACGGTAGTGGAAGGAATCAGGGACGGCAAGATGGCGGCGGAGGCTATAGTTGGAAAGGCTCTGGCAGAGGACCTGTTCAGGCTCTCTGACGCTGACGCCATCTACGGACGCAAGGGCAGGCTGGCGGAGGAGAATGACCAGATTGTTGACAGCACACGCTGCTTATCCTGCAACAGCTACTGCGAGAACTGTGTGGAGGTATGCCCCAACAGAGCAAATATTTCCCTGGTGGTTCCGGGCATGGAGAAGCATCAGATTATCCATGTGGACTATATGTGTAATGAGTGCGGCAACTGTAAGAGCTTCTGTCCGTGGGACAGCGCTCCTTATCTTGACAAGTTCACCCTGTTTGCCAATGAGGCAGACATGGAAAACAGCAAAAACCAGGGCTTTACGGTACTGGATGCAGCTGCCGGCGCCTGCAAGGTAAGGCTTCAGGGCAAAGTCATGGATTACACGGTTGGTTCCGAAAACCAGGATGTGCCGGACGGCATCCGTAAAATCATCAAGACAGTTATCAGCGACTATTCATATATGCTGTAGATAAATGTGCGAATTGCCGTACAAAGGAGTCCTCAATGAAAATGTGGGGACTCCTTTAGCAAAGGTTTGTTAAAAAAGTAACGTTATTCTTTTTGGAGAATAATGAAAGGAGAAGAACAAAATGGCACAAAAGCGCAATAAAAAAGTAGCTGTGGTGCAATGCTTTGGGGGCTGTCATGCAGAGGCAGACATTTTGCGGGAGGACCTGACAGGGGATTGCCGGCAGGTTATGGCAGAGCATCCGGAAGGCATACTGAAATGTAAATGGGGATGTCTGGGTATGGGCAGCTGTGTGGCGGCCTGTAAGCTGGATGCCATCCATATAAACGGCTTTGGGGTTGCAGAGGTGGACCGGGGCAAATGTGTGGGCTGCGGGCTGTGCGTAAAAGCCTGTCCCCAGAGCCTGATACGCATTACCACGCCGGAATATCCGGTTTACCCGGCATGTGTGAACCAGGATGCAGAGGCGCAGACAAGGAAGGAATGTTCCGTGGGCTGCATTGCCTGCGGTATCTGCGTGAAGAACTGTCCGGCGGATGCAATCAGGATAGAAAATAACCACGCGGTCATCGATGAAGCAAAGTGTATCGCCTGCGGTATGTGTGCAGTCAAATGTCCAAGGGGAATCATACTGGATGCCGACGGCATTTTCACAGTAAAGGCGTAGAGGCAGGAGGCATAAAATGGGAGAGAACTATTGTTTTACAGTGAATGGAGAGGAACGCTGTACCAGCGAGGACAAACCGCTGCTGCGTTATCTGAGGGACGACCTTCACCTTCATTCCGTCAAGGACGGATGCAGTGAGGGAGCCTGCGGAACATGTACCATTGTGGTGGATGGAAAGGCAGTCAAGTCCTGTGTCCTGACCACCAGAAGGGCGGTGGGAAAGAACATTATTACCACGGAGGGATTAAGCGACGCTGAAAAGGAGGCCTTTGTGTACGCCTTTGGGGCAATGGGCTCCGTGCAGTGCGGATTCTGTACACCGGGCATGGTGATGGCCGGAAAGGCATTGATTGACCGTGTGCCGGACCCCACTGAGGAGGAAATCAAGGTTGCCCTGAAGGGAAATATCTGCCGCTGTACCGGATATAAAAAAATCATTGAAGGCATCCAGCTTACAGCAGCCATCCTGCGGGGGGATGCCAAAATTGAGGAGTCCCTTGAAAAGGGAGATGAGTACGGCGTAGGGAAGCGGGCATTCCGCCTGGATGTGCGGGAAAAGGTGCTGGGCTACGGCGAGTACCCGGATGACGTGGAGATGGAGGGAATGGTATATGCATCGGCTGTCCGTTCCAAATATCCCAGGGCGCGGGTGCTGGATATCAATTATGAGAAGGCCGCGGCACTTCCGGGGGTGCTGGCCGTGCTCACGGCCCAGGATGTCCCCAACAACAAGGTGGGCCATCTCCAGCAGGACTGGGATGTAATGATTGCAAAAGGGGAGATTACCCGCTGTGTGGGCGATGCCGTCTGCCTGGTGGTTGCCGAGTCCAGGGACATCCTGGAGAAGGCAAAGAGGATGGTGAAGATAGACTATGAGGAGCTGACGCCTGTGTGCTCCATCCGGGAGGCCATGGCAGAGGATGCGCCCAAGGTCCATGAGAAGGGCAATCTGTGCCAGAGCCGCCATGTTACCCGCGGGGATGCGAAGAAGGCCCTGGAGAACTCCAAATACGTGGTGACACAGTCTTACCGCACGCCCTTTACCGAGCACGCTTTCCTGGAACCGGAATGCGCAGTTGCATTTCCTTACAAGGATGGAGTGAAAATATATTCCACGGACCAGGGGGTCTACGATACCAGGAAGGAAATTTCCATCATGCTGGGCTGGGACCCGGACCGCGTGGTGGTGGAGAACAAGCTGGTAGGCGGCGGCTTCGGCGGCAAGGAGGACGTTTCCACGCAGCACATAGCAGCTCTTGCAGCCCTTAAGGTGGGAAGGCCGGTAAAGGTGGTATTCTCCAGGGAGGAATCCTTAAATTTCCATCCCAAGCGCCATGCCATGGAGGGCACCTTTACCCTTGGATGCGATGAGAACGGTATCTTTACAGGATTGGATTGTGAGATTTATTTTGATACAGGCGCCTATGCGTCCCTGTGCGGACCGGTGCTTGAGAGGGCGTGCACCCACTCCGTAGGACCTTACTGCTATCAGAATACGGATATCCGGGGATTTGGTTACTATACCAATAATCCGCCGGCAGGCGCGTTCCGCGGCTTTGGTGTATGCCAGAGTGAGTTCGCTCTGGAATCCAACATTAACCTTCTGGCGGAGAAGGTGGGTATTTCCCCATGGGAAATCCGCTACCGCAATGCCATTGAACCGGGAAAGGTGCTTCCCAACGGACAGATTGCAGACTGCTCCACAGCCCTAAAGGAAACCCTTCTGGCTGTAAAGGACGCCTATGAGAGCAATCCCGGCAGGGCCGGAATCGCCTGCGCCATGAAGAACGCAGGCGTGGGCGTGGGCCTCCCTGACAAGGGCCGGGCAAAGCTGGCTGTCCATGACGGAAAAATTGAATTGTACAGCGCTGCCTCCGATATCGGTCAGGGATGCGCCACCGTATTTGTGCAGATGGTTGCCGAGGCAACCGGCCTTGGGAGGGAACTGGTCAGGAATATGGGAGCCAATTCCGAGGTGGCCCCTGATTCAGGAACCACGTCCGGTTCCCGTCAGACCCTGATTACAGGCGAGGCAATCAGGATGGCTGCGGCTGATCTGAATGAAGCGCTGCAGGAAGCAGGTGGGGACTTAAGCCAGCTGGAAGGCCGTGAGTTCTTTGCGGAGTTCTTTGACCCCACCGATAAGCTGGGCGCGGATGTACCCAATCCAAAGAGCCATGTGGCCTACGGATTTGCAACCCATGTGGTGGTGTTGGACGACGACGGAAGGGTAAAGGAAGTGTATGCTGCCCATGACTCCGGAAAGGTAGTGAACCCCATTTCCATCCAGGGCCAGATTGAGGGCGGCGTGCTCATGGGACTGGGCTATGCCCTGACCGAGGACTTCCCGTTAAAGAACGGCGTTCCCCAGGCAAAATACGGCACCCTGGGACTGATGCGCTCCACCCAGATTCCGGATATCCATGCAATTTATGTGGAGAAGGAAGAACTGCTGCCCTTTGCCTACGGTGCAAAGGGAATCGGGGAGATTGCCACCATACCAACTGCCCCGGCGGCACAGGGAGCTTATTACGCAAAGGACCATGTGCTGAGGACAACGCTCCCCATGGACGACACGTATTATTCAAAGAAAAAATAAACATAACACTGGAAATGAACGGCGAAAGGCAGTCCACCTGCTTTTCGCTTGTTCCACATAAGGAGATGACATCATGGACAACACCCTTGGCGGAACAGGGCGTGGGATGAAACATGAAGGTACGGACAGGGCCATTGAATTCCGGTTTGCAGCGCCTCAGGATATACCCATGATTCTCAGGTTTATAAAGGAACTGGCTGATTACGAGGGAATGCTTAACCAGGTGGTGGCTACAGAGGAGCTGCTGAACCAGTGGCTGTTTGAGAAGGAAAAGGCAGAGGTGATTCTGGGAATGAAGGACGGGGAGACAGTTGGATTTGCGCTGTTCTTCCATAATTTCTCCACCTTTTTGGGAAGGGCCGGCATTTATCTGGAGGACCTGTATGTGCGCCCCGGGTACAGGGGCCGCGGCTTCGGCACCGCCTTTTTAAACCAGCTGGCAGCCATTGCGGTTAAACGGGGCTGCGGACGTCTGGAGTGGTGGTGCCTGGACTGGAATAAACCCAGCATTGACTTTTATCTGGGAATGGGAGCCCAGGCCATGAGCGACTGGACCGTGTACCGGATTGACGGGGAACGGCTGGAGGCTATGGCGGCGGATGCCCACAGGTGACAGGGAAAAAGGGAAATAGGCCGGAACATATGGTTAGATTGACAGAGAGAAACAGAACAGGAGAGTGATATATATGAAGAAGGTATTAAAAGGCGGAACCGTTGTTGGCGGAAGCGGCAGTGTCCGGGCGGATGTGCTCATTGACGGGGAAAAGGTGGCGGCAGTGGGAACCAGTGGGGAAATGGAGCGCCTGGCGGATGAGGATACACAGATTGTGGATGTGGAGGGCTGCCTGCTCTTTCCGGGCTTCATCGACGCCCACACCCATTTTGACCTCCATGTGGCCGGAACGGTTACGGCAGATGATTTTGCCACGGGAACCAGGGCGGCTGTCAGGGGAGGCACCACCACCATCGTGGACTTCGGGACCCAGTATGAAGGGGAGAGCCTGGCGGACGGACTCAGGAACTGGCATGAAAAGGCGGACGGCAAGTGTTCCTGTGATTATGGATTTCACATGTCCATATCGGACTGGAACCCATCGGTCAGCAGGGAGCTTAACGACATGATGGAAGAGGGAATCACCTCCTTTAAGCTGTACATGACATACGATACCCAGGTAGACGACAAGACTATCTTTGAAATCCTGCGCAGGCTTAAGGAGGTAGGTGGAATCACCGGGGTCCACTGTGAGAACAGCGGCATGATAGCCGCCCTTCAGGCAGAGGCAAAGGCTGCCGGAAGGATGGGCGTGGAGAGCCACCCGGCCACCCGGCCCGCTGCGGCCGAGGCCGAGGCCATTGACAGGCTGCTGAGGCTGGCTGAGGTGGTGGATATCCCTGTGATTGTGGTGCATCTTACCTGCCGTGAGGGCTATGACGTAATCATGGAAGCCAGGAAAAGGGGCCAGAAGGTATATGCGGAGACCTGTCCCCAGTACCTGCTTATGGATGACAGCCTGTACGGCCTTCCCGGCATGGAAGGGGCCAAGTATGTATGCGCTCCGCCTCTGAGGAAAAAGGAGGACAGCGCCTGCCTGTGGAAGGCCCTGGCGGACGGAACCATCCAGACCGTGTCCACGGACCACTGCAGCTTTACCACTGAGCAGAAGGCACTGGGGAAGGATGATTTTACCAGGATTCCGGGAGGCATGCCCGGAGTTGAGACAAGGGGAACGCTTCTCTACACCTATGGCGTGGACGCGGGAAGGATTACCAGGGAAAAGATGTGCCAGCTGCTGTCGGAAAATCCTGCCAAGCTCTATGGAATGTATCCTGAAAAGGGAGTTATTGCCCCGGGAAGCGACGCGGATATCGTTGTTATGCGAACCGGCGTGGAGGACAGGGTTACGGCAGCGGACCAGGTGCAGAATGTGGACTATGCTCCATTTGAGGGAAGGAAGCTGACGGCCCGTATAGAGAGCGTGTTCCTGCGGGGTACCCAGGTGGTGAAGGACCATCAGGTGGTGGTGGAAAAGGCAGGGAAGTTTGTGAAGCGCGGGAAGTATGGGCTGTAGGCAGCAGATGATATTCTCCTGGTACAGATGAAAATATAAAAATCGGATGGTAAAGGACTTACAAATAAAACCAGCAGTCATGTTCTCTGATATGGGGCATGGCTGCTGGTTTATTTGTATTTTCTGTATATCTTTTGCGATTCCAAACAACCATTGCATTGTTTGGTCAGCGGGGGCGGAGTGTGTTTTGTGTTCATTTGCTCAGAAGAATCTCGCGGAATCCCTTTGCCAGCGGAGAAAGCGCTGCATCCCTGACCCATGTCAGATATATTCTCTGGATTAGGGGAACATTGGTAGCAAGGTGAAGCTCCGTAAAGCCTAAGCTTCTGAACTGCTTATAAAAAGTGCGGGAAACAATGGAGATGCATTGGTTGGAAATAACCTCATTAATCAATCCGTAATCATTATAAGCAGCTGTAAGGGTTTTCGGCCTGAAACCTGCTCCTTCGCATATTTCATAGAGCAGGCGGTTGGTGCCGTTGGTGCTTACGTTGTAGACAGCAAAGGGTTCGTTTTTCAGTTCCTTGGGCTCTACCAGTTTTCTGCATGCCAGGGGATGCACTCTGCTTATGACAAATTTTACTGGTTCCGTATAAAGAAGGATTTTTTCCAGGCTGGCATACTCGGATTCATTGTCAAACTCTCCGCATAAACCAAGGGTACTGGTATAATTGAGCACATCCTTGATGATGGCTGTGGTATATTTAAAGGTTATATTCAGGCTGCAATCGGGATAAGCAAGTTGGAATTGAGCGCTTTTCCTCGGCAGAAACGTGGTATTGATGGAGCATAAGGCGGATAGGTCAACCGTATTCAGGTCGCTGTTGACCTGATGCTTTACAGCGGATATTCCATGGTTGATTTCTTCCAGGGAACGTTTTGCATAATCAAAAAAGATACTTCCGTATTTTGTCAATTCTATGTTCCGGCCCCGTTTCATGAATAGCGGGGCGCCAATCTCTTCTTCAATCCCAAGTATAGCCTTTGTAAGAGCAGGCTGTGTGATATGCAGATGTTCAGCGGCGCGCGTGTAGTGCTGGTATTCAGCGGCCTTTAGAAAGTATTCCAGATGTTGGTAATTCATACGCCCTCCCATTTCCAAAAGTTATTAATCGTTAAAAAAAAGTAATTAGTAATAATTGCATAAATATGGTTGAATTATATTAGATAAATCAGTAAATATACTCAAGTGTACCTTAATTATAGATTAAATTATGAATGGATTCAAGCAGGTGGGGGAGTGATTGGACAAATATTAGGAAACAGCAACGGGAATCACATTTTTATAAAAAAGGAGGAACAAGAATGAAAAAAACAATGAAGAAAGTGATTGCAGCCATGGTTTCAGCCGCAATGCTTCTGCCGTTAGCGGCTTGCGGAAACTCAAATGCCACAAGTGCCACGGCGCCAGCAGCAGCGGCTTCGTCTGACGGAGCTGCTGCCGAAAAGAAAGGCGGTGACGGGACCGGAAGCCCGGGCGGTGTGGACCACACCCAGGGGGCGTCTTTTAAAATCCGTTTTGCCACCAATTCATCGGCAGGAGACGTTGCCGGAGAGGGAATCAGCCAGACCGGAAAGGGAATGATTTATTTCTGCAAACAGATTGAAGAACGCAGCGGCGGCCGCATCACCACCCAGATATTCACGGACGGACAGCTGGCTTCGTCCACCCAGGAATACATTGGCGGCGCACAGAACGGCGCATACGAGATGTTCATGCTGAACTGCGGTTCCTGGGCAGATTATACACCGGCCTATGCTGGGCTGAATATTCCATATCTGTATATGGATTACGACGATGCTTATGCGGTCCTGGATTCGCAGATACGTCAGGAATGGGACCAGCGTGCCCAGGCTGATACAAAATGCATACCCCTGGCCCATCTGGATATTGGCTTCCGCCAGCTCACGGCCAACAAGGAAATTCACGCTCCTGCAGACTTAAAAGGTGTGAAAATCCGCACCATGGTGGACCCAATCCAGATGAACTGCTGGGAAGCTTTTGGCGCCAGTGTTACTCCCGTTCCCTATGCGGAGCTGTATACCGCCCTTCAGCAGAAACTGGTGGATGCCCAGGAAAATCCGCCGTCCAATATCGTCTCTTCAAAACTTTATGAGATGCAGAGTTACTGCATGAAGACAAACCATAACTTTACAACTACCATCATGGCTGCCAGCCCGGTGTTTTGGGATACGTTGTCAGAGGAAGACAAGGCGTTCCTCCAGGAGCTCTGGAAAGAAACAGAAATGTATGTCCGCTCCCTGACAGAAAATTTGTCTGACGGATTCTTTGATGAAATGCAGTCAAAAGGTACAACGGTTGTGGAACTGACAACAGATGAGCTTAAGGTGTTCCAGGACGTAGCCAAGTCAGTATGGCCGCAGGTGGAGGAACAGATGGGTTCGGAGGCGTACAATAAACTGGTTGATTTTGTCATGGATTATCAGGCGAATAAATAAGCAGGATTAAACGGAGGGTATCGTATGAAAGATGGAAAGTTCCACTTGAAAACGTTTCTGGATAACATAGAACTGTACATATCTGCTGTTTTGTTCATAGGCCTTACAGTCCTGCTGTTTGCAAATGTATTCTGCCGCTATGCACTTAAGCATTCCTTTGCATGGGTGGAAGAGGTTGCCACCATTGCATTTGTCTGGATGATATGGTTTGCCATGTCGGCAGCTGTAACAAAGAGAAAGCATCTGCGCATTGATTTTGTGCTGGAGATGGTTCCGTTCAGAGTCAAAAAGGGAATGCTTGTTATCTCAAATGGGGTTTTTGCGGCTTTTGACATATACCTGCTGTATGTGGTGATGACAATCATCGGGAGACTTGGGAACAGCCAGACCACGCTTCTGAGACTTCCCCAGCAGATGGTGTATTCTATCATTCCCATAGGCCTGGTGCTGAGCGTGGTGAGAATTGTACAGGATACAGTTAAGCTTATACATGAAAACGAGGCCAATCTTGGCGCTTCCAAGCCTGCAATGGACCTGGATGAATGCGAACGGATTTATCTGGAAAAGAGGGCTGCAAAAGAGGCGTCTGCAGTGAAAGGAGGGATGCAATAGTGGCTACAGGTATTATGTTTCTTGTAATGTTCGGCCTCATGTTTCTGGGAGTGCCGATTGCGGTGGCCATGTTCATCAGTATGTTTGTACTGATTCATATTGACCCGGTTACCACCAGCTCCTTTATTGCGCAGACAACCTATGGCGGCGTTGCAAGCTTCACCAATCTGGCGCTTCCGTTCTTCATGATATCAGGAACTATTATGGAGACAGGCGGCCTGTCCAGACGTCTGGTGAATGCGGCCAATTCTATCATAGGCGGCGTCACGGGTTCCCTGGGTATGGTTACTGTCATAGCATGTATGTTCTTTGGCGCGGTTTCAGGTTCCGCACCGGCTACCGTGGCTGCCATTGGAGCCATCATGATACCCATGATGGTCCAGGAAGGTTATAACAAATATTATGCGACCGCCCTTGCCTGCTGTGCCGGCGGGCTCGGCGTTATCGTGCCGCCCAGCTATCCCCTGGTTCTGTATGGCGTTACCTGTAACCAGTCCGTGGGGGACCTGTTCATTGCGGGCCTTCTGCCGTCTTGTGTGGTGGGTGGAATCCTTATTCTTATCAATTACGGATACTGTAAAAAGCATAAGCTGAAGGGAGAGAAACGTTTCCGCATTAAGTCGGCATTCAGCGCCTGGTGGGATGCCAAATGGGCCTTAGTCATGCCGGTCATCATACTGGGAGGAATCTACGGCGGATTCTTTACCGCAACCGAAGCAGCGGTAGTGGCTGTTGTATATGGTATCTTCATAGGCTTTGTGGTATACAGGGAGTTGAAAGTTGAGAAGCTTTGGGCCGTATTCCGGGACAATGCCGCATTCATAGCGGGCACCATGTTCATTATGTGTCCAGCGAAGGCCACGGGCTCTGTGTTTGCTTACCTGAATATCAACCAGACCATAGCGGATTTTATGTTCGGCATATCCAGCAATTATTATGTGGTCATGTTCATGATTTTTATCATCATGTTCCTTGTGGGAATGTTCATACAGACCACACCAGCCATTATCATTCTGGCTCCCACCCTTTTGTCGGTTGTTACCCAGGTGGGATGCGACCCGATTCACTTTGGCATTGTGCTGGATTTAGCCCTTGCCATCGCATTTGTGACGCCGCCTGTGGCCATCAACCTGTTCGTGGGTTCGTCCCTTACAGGCATCAGCATCGACAAGATTACCAAAGCAGAGATGCCCTTGCTGCTCGGTCTGATTGGCGCATTCTTCGTAGTGGCATTCGTGCCGGCGATTTCACTGCTCCTGCTTGGCCGGGTATGATGCCGGATATCCTGCCTTGACCGGAGAAACTAAACTAAGTATCAGGAGGGAACATGGATATCCTATATCTTTCCATTGTGTTTCTGGTAATTGTTGTAATCATATGGCTGAAGAAGCCCTTATTTGTAGCAATGACAGGGGGAATAGCAGCCACTATCATTTTATTCCGCGTAAATCTGAAGGATGCAGTCATGGTTCTGGGGCGGCAGACCGTGGCCTGGGATACCATAGACGTATTGCTGAGCTTTTATCTCATTATATTTCTCCAGCTCATGCTTGAGAAAAGAGGGAAGCTGGCAAATGCAAAGGATTCTTTCAGCCGTCTGCTCAGAAACCGGCGGATGAATACCATTGTATCACCTGCAATCATGGGACTTCTTCCGTCAGCAGCGGTTATGACCATCTGCGCAGATATGGTTGACAAGACATGCGGGGAATACATGGACGCTAAAAATAAGACCTTTGTATCATGCTATTACAGACATATACCGGAGATGTTCCTTCCAACCTTTCCGGCTGTGCTTCTGGGACTTACACTCAGCGGACAGAATGCTGGCCTGTTTGTACTGGCCATGGTTCCTATGGCAGTTGCAGCATGCGCCGTGGTATATGTGACACATTTAAAAAAACTGCCAAAGGAAATGCCGCAGATGGAGGATGCAGTTGACAAACGGGCGGAAATCGTCCATCTGGTAAAAAACCTGTGGACCCTGATTGCTGTGCTGTTCATCATCATTGCATTTAATTGGTCCGTGTGCATGGCAGCGCCTTTGGTCATCGCAGCGAATTATGTACTTGACCATTTCAGCATAAAAGAACTGCCGGACCTTATGGTACGGTCGGCGGAACCCATACTGCTGGGCAATATGTATCTCATCATGCTTTTTAAAGGCATATTGTCCCACACCGGCGTCATAGGACTTCTGCCTTCCTTTATAGGCCGGTTTCCTATTTCGCTGACCATGTCCTTCGGCCTGCTGTTTTTTATCGGCACGGTCATAAGCGGCTCCCAGACAATCATTGCACTCTGTATGCCAATGGCGTTTCTGGCATTTCCCCAGGGAGGGATTCCTCTCCTTGTCATGCTCATGAGCATTGCATGGGCCGCAATGCAGATATCGCCCACTCATGTCTGCTCCTTTGTTGCAGCGGATTATTATCACACCACACTGGGAGACATTGTTGTGAGGGCGTTTATTCCGGTTATTGTATTTTCCATTATCTCGTATGGATACGGAGCATTGCTTGGAAGGATTTTTTATTGAAGGAAGCCGCCGGAAAAAACTATGCCATTGAGATATGTATATAAGGCACAGTGAAACCCGTCAACAGTTATATATGGATAAGGAGAAAGATTTATGAAGATAGCAAGCGCAAAATTATTTCTGACTGAGTATAACCGCTCCAATACGCCCGAATTTCCAAAGAAAAGCAAGGTGGTGGGAATCCGCATTTACACGGATGAAGGTATTTACGGGGACGGCGAGGTGGCAGGAATCCATGCAACCTTCGGGGCCTTCGGCGTCATAAAGGATATGTGGCCTTTTATTGCAGGGAGGGACCCCTTTGAGAATGAGGTACTGTGGGACCAGCTGATGCTCAGAACCTTCTGGGGACAAAACGGCGGCGCGTTCTGGTACAGTGCAATCAGCGCCATTGATATTGCACTTTGGGACATCAAAAGCAAGGCCCTGAATGTACCGTTATATAAACTTCTGGGCGGTAAGCGGCGGGATAAGGTGCGCTGCTATGCCTCGCAGCTGCAGTTCGGATGGGGGCCTGCTGATTCACCGGCCATAACCGTACAGGACTATGTGGACAGGGCCAGGTTTGCCCTTGCGGATGGCTATGACGCCATTAAAATTGACTTCCTGAACTGGGATGAAAAGGGAAACATTTTAAATGAAACCAACCGTCTGGGCCTGCTTGCGCCGGAGCTCGTACAGGTTTTCTCAGACCGCGTTCACGCTGTTAGGGAGGCAATCGGGCCAAAGACAGACCTTATTATTGAGAATCATGCGGGTACCAATTCCAATTCCGCAATCCAGCTGGCGGCAGCTGTCCAGGACTGCAATATTTACTATTTTGAGGAACCCAACACACCTGTATTTTACAATAACAAGTATGTAAAGGATAATGTGAAGATGCCGCTGGCCCATGGGGAGCGCGTGTTTGGCCGTTGGGAATACATAAGGTATTTCCTGGACAATTCCATCCAGGTCATCCAGCCTGATATCGGCAATGCGGGCGGCATCACGGAAACCAAGAGAATCTGCGATATGGCGTATACCTTTGATGTGGGGGTCCAGATTCATACGTGCGCATCCCATCTGCTGACGCCGCCGTCCGTGCAGCTGGAGGCTTGTATACCCAATTTTGTTATTCACGAACAGCATATGCGCAGTATGAATCCTTCCAACATGGAACTCACAACAAAGATTGTGCTGCCAAAGAACGGGTATCTGGACGTGACCGATGAGATTGGCATTGGAAACCAGTGGTCTGAAAAGGCGCTTGCATCCGAAGACCAGATAACGCTTAATTAAAGGGGGAATCATAAGATGAAGATTACAAGTGTGGAATGCTACAAAGGGGCGTTTATTACAATTAAGGTGAATACGGACGAGGGTATCAGCGGTTTTGGTGAAGCAGGGCTTTCTTACGGCAGCTGCCAGAATGCAGCGTGGGGAAACTGCCAGGATTTCGCCAAAATGGTCATTGGCATGGACCCCTTTGACACGGAGAAGATTTATGAACATCTCCACCGGCATACGTTCTGGGGCATGAATGGAGGCGTCACGGTATCCGCCGCCATGGCCGCCATTGACATTGCCTGCTGGGATATCAAGGGCAAGGCCCTGGGGCTGCCTGTTTATAAGCTTCTGGGGGGCAGGACCCATGATTCGCTCCGGGCATACGCATCCCAGCTCCAGATGGGGTGGAGGACCCTTATCACAAAACTGGACCGGTCCGAGCTCCAGTTTGAGCCAAAGGATTACTATGACGCTGTAAAGGACGCCATGGCGGACGGATATGACGCTGTTAAGATTGACCCCTGCTTTGCCGGGCTTTCCAGGGAGGATTTTAACCAGGCTTATTTAAAAAGAGGTGATAACCTTAAGGGGGCTTACCCGGAGGCACTGAGAAAGATTGCAGTGGAGCGTATTGCGGCTGCCCGCGAGGCGGGAGGGGACGAGCTTGACATTATCATAGAGATTCATTCCACCCTTGACGCCAACACGGCTGTGGTTTTAGGCAAATCCCTGGAGCCTTACCGCATCATGTACTATGAGGAACCCACCATGCCTTCCAATCCGGAGGTCTTCAAGCATATCAAACAGAAATGCGACATCCCCCTTGCAACCGGAGAAAGGAGCTACACACGCTGGGGATTCAGACAGTTTTTTGAGGACAGGACGCTCAGCATTGCACAGCCCGACCTGTGCAATACAGGGGGGATTACAGAGGTCAAGAAAATCTGCGACATGGCGAATGTTTATGACATCGGCATCCAGCTTCATGTGTGCGGCGGTCCCATTGCAACGGCTGCAGCCCTTCATGTGGAAACCGTCATACCTAATTTTGTTATTCATGAGGAACACTGTGCGAATTTCAAGACGGATTACCAGAAGGCAGGCAAATATGCCTGGGCTCCGGTGAACGGCAGCTATGTGATGAACGACCGGCCGGGAATCGGACAGGAGATGAGCGAGGAGGCAATGGAGTCCTATGCCAGGGTAGTGGTTGACTAGATTTGGGAAAGCAGGCGGTAAAATGCCTGCTTTTCCTTGTGGGGGACAGGAATGAATTCTGCTTTTCAGAGGGTGCTTTTCTGTGAGGAATGTGATAAAATAACTAGAATATCAGATTAACATACAAAATTCCGGAGGTAACAGCATGAATAAGATGGAACAGATAACCGTTGTATATTTCAGCCCCACGGGCGGCACCAGGAAAGCCTGTCTCAACCTGGCCATGGAGATGGGGAAGAAGGTCAAGGATGTGGACCTCTGCAGCCTGGACGGAGCGTATTCCTTTGGGCCGGAGGATACCGTGATTGTGGGCGTGCCTGTGTTCGGCGGCAGGATACCCGGGTATGCGGCAGAGAAGCTTACATATCTGAAGGGCAACGGGGCAGTGGCTGTAACGGCTGCTGTCTACGGCAACAGGGCTTTTGAGGATGCCCTTCTGGAACTGGACGACTGTTTAAAGAAGCAGGGATTTAAGATTGGAGCAGGGGCAGCGCTGCTGGCAGAACACTCCATGGTCCGGGATATTGCGGCCGGAAGGCCGGATGGCAAGGACCAGAAGGAAATGGCATCCTTTGCAGCAGGGATTCTTGAAAAGCTGGAAGGGGACGGCTGGCAGGAGCCTCAGGTGCCCGGAAACAGGCCCTACCGCGACTGGAAGCAGATGCCGGTGATTCCGCTTACCAATGCATCCTGCATATCCTGCGGGCTGTGTGCTGCCAGATGTCCTGTGCAGGCGATTCCTGTGAGCAATCCTTCTTCCACGGACCCGTCACGCTGCATTCTGTGCATGCGCTGTATCTCTGTCTGTCCGGTAAAGGCCAGAAGCCTGCCTGAGCAGGCATGCGCCATGCTGGAGCAGAAGCTTTCTCCTGTCAGGGATATCAGACGGGAAAATGAGCTGTTTTTATAATCCCCCTATTGAATCCCGGTGCATTTCGGATTATAATCTTAAGATGTACTTGTAAAAGGATGGAAATATATGATGGGTGATGGAACGGACAGGCTGGCTGTTATTGGCATGGGATGGATTGGGGAGTATATGGTTCCCTGTTACAGAAGCCTGCTGGGGGAAGGATATGAAAGGCGGATGTTTGCAGTAAAGGCCAGTCCGCGGGGACTGGAGCAGCTGAGGGACAGATACGGCTTTGAAATCATGGCAGGCGGTTGTCTGGATAAGCTGAAGGAATATAGGCCCGCCACGGTGGTGCTTTCCGTCAGGCCCCATGAGGTGGCGGGGGTGGCGGAGGATACCATAAAGCCTTATGCAGAGTACCGCAGGGAACTGGGGCTGGGCGGTCTGCTGCTGCTTTCTTTTGCACCCAGTCCCCGCCCGGAATGGTATACCAGGACTCTGGGAAAGGGCGTGAAAACCGTGTGCATTCTGCCTGCCATGGAGACTGTTATCGGCGGGCTGGATGTGTATTCGCTGGCGTTCAATAAGATTACATATGACCCTGCCTGTCCTCCCGGCCGGAAACAGCTGGATGATGTCAGGCGTTTCCTCAATCCTCTTGGGCAGGTATTTGAATGTACGCCGGATGAATCCCTGCGCCTGCTGTCCATGAGCATTACCTATCATATGTTGTACCTTTTATGCTTTGGCCTGGAACCGTATTATGGGGATAAGGGCGGCAAAGACGGTACAAGCAGTAAAAACGGCTGTGCCCTGGCTGCTGCTGTCCTGTATGCGCTGAACCGCCGGAGACTGGGCCTGCCCGGTCTTATTACGCCCGGTCCGGCGCCGGACCTGCAGCAGATGGATGAACTGGCCTGGCTGGAAAAAGGATGGTATGAAGGCGCTCTGGCATTTGCCTGCGGGGAAACAGGTGAAGGAGCCGGAACCAGGGCCCGGGGGGAATGCGGTGGGAGAGCCGGGAATGCAGACATCATTGCCCCCAGATCCTTTGAGCTGCACCTTCTCTCGCTGCAGCTGGAGACCAGGGAATTCCTGGAGAACAAGCTGAAGGACCACGCCACGCCGGGAGGCATGACAGAGGAAGCGGTCAATGGGTTCAGGCAGCTCTGGGCAGAAAAAGGCTGGCTGGAAAAGGACTGGCCGGGAAAAGACGGGCCAGGGAAGGACTGGCGGTATGGGGATGAGTCCATAGCCTATGAGATATCCTGCAGGCTGGCGGAACGGGTTTACAAAAAAGGGAAGGCATTGGAGAAAAGAAGATGAAGACAAAGAAGACCCTGAAAGAAACCGTGGTGGAGGGAATCTACCGGGAGATAGAAGAAGGCATTTATAAGCCCAACGATATCATCCATGAAGGGGAAATCATGGAGAAGTATGCCATGAGCAAATCACCGGTGCGGGAGGCCCTTATTGAGCTGTGCAAGGACAATGTTCTGAAAAGTATACCAAGGGTGGGGTACCAGGTGGTACCGGTGACCCTGAAGGAGATACTGGACCTTCTGGAATTCAGGATTGATGTGGAAACCGCCAATCTGAGGCGGCTGAGCCAGAGGATTAGCCCTGAGGAGATAGAGCGGTTAAGACAGCTGGATACCATCACAAAGGATAACCATGAGAGGATGGTGGCCATCCACTGGAACCGCAACACGGATTTCCACTTAAAGCTCTGTGAGATGGGAGGTAACGGCTATATCTGCGATGTGATTGCCGCTGCCCTTCAAAAATCCTGTTCGTATATTTCCCAATATTTTCAGACAGCCTGGAAAAAGAACGCCGAATCCAACAGCTTTTACCACAGGGAAATCATTGAGGCCCTG
The DNA here is from genome assembly GCF_015556325.1 of Clostridium sp. 1001283B150225_161107_B6. Lineage (NCBI taxonomy): Bacteria > Bacillati > Bacillota > Clostridia > Eubacteriales > Clostridiaceae > Clostridium > Clostridium sp. 1001283B150225_161107_B6. Next base: position 41,987 of record NZ_JADNMD010000012.1, read on the forward strand.
GAGAACCGCGATACGGAGCGGGCCGTGGAAATGCTCCAGAAGGATATACTGAATGTGAAGGAGCAGATTCAGGAGAATTATTCCCTCTAAGGAACATGGTCCGGGGATATGGATGAAAATGCATAAATACTAAGGATGTAAGATTGATACTGTCAATTTTACATCCTTTTTTTGAATAATAATCGGATATGGTGTGAAAATAAACAAAAACAACGGGGGATAACAAAATTATTTTAGAAAAATGGTTAAAAATTATTTGACACGGCCTGCCAATGGTGCTATAATCGCTATTAGTAAGATTACTAATCACATCAGTAGTATGATTAATGGAGGAAACAGCCATGACAAAAAAAGAGAGAGTGATAGCAGCCATCCGGGGAGAAGAAGTTGATAAGATACCCAGCGGCTTTTCCCTGCATTTTCCAAAGGAAACAGCGTTTGGGGATGCAGCAGTAAAAGCTCATCTGAAATTTTTTGAGGAATCCGATACAGACATCCTTAAAATTATGAATGAGAACCTGGTACCCTATATGGGCGAGATTAACAAGGGTTCCGATTACAGCCTGGTAAAAGAGATGACCATGGAAGACGGCTTTATGCAGGACCAGGTGGAGCTGGTTAAGAAGATTCTGGCTGGATGCGACAGGGATGCATTTATTCTGGGCACCCTTCACGGCATCACGGCATCATCCATCCATCCGCTTGAGAAGATGGACCCCGGCTATACATATGACCAGGTAAGGGAAAAGCTTTGCCGCCTGTTGCATGAGGATACGGATACGGTCCTGGCAGGTATGAAGCGCATTGCGGATGTGATGTGTGAGCTGGCAAGGACATACATTGAACTGGGTGTGGACGGCGTATATTATGCGGCTCTGGGCGGAGAGACACGGTTCTTCACGGATGAGGAATTTGAGCAGTGGATTAAGCCCTTTGATTTGCAGATTATGAAGGCCATCAAGGACGCGGGCGGTTACTGCTTCCTCCACATCTGCAAGGACCAGCTGAACATGGACCGCTATAAGGATTACGGCCCTTATGCTGACGTGGTGAACTGGGGCGTGTACGAAGCTCCCTTCAGCCTGGAGGACGGCAGGAAGATGTTTGCAGGAAAGACCATCATGGGCGGCCTGCCAAACCGCCACGGCGTGCTGGTGGACGGACCGGCAGAGGCAGTGAAGGAAGAGACAAGAAAGGTTATCGGGGAATTCGGAAGGACCCATTTCATCCTGGGAGCCGACTGTACCCTGGCAACAGAGCAGGATATGAATCTTTTAAAGGCAGCCGTAGAGGCAGCCAGGGAATAAAGAAGCAGTGAATAGGAAAAGGAGGAACAGAGAATGATGAAAAGAAAGTTAGCAATGGCACTTGCAGTATCCATGGTGGTAGGCTCACTTGCGGCCTGCGGCAGCAAGACCGAGTCAGCAGGCACAACAGCAGCACCTAAGGCAGAGAATGCCCAGGGCGCGGAGAGCGGGGCGGCAGCCGGGGATTCAGAGGCAGCGGATGGTGAGAAGACCGTGTATCCCGCAGGAACCCTGGTGGTCTATGCCATGGGAAATCCCCAGTACAGGCAGCAGTGGTTTGAGACCTGGCTGGAGAACCACAGGGATATTGCGCCGGATGTAAAGATTGAATTTGTACAGACAGAGGGAACCGCAGACATCCGTGAAAAAATCACCATGACAGCCTTGTCGGGAGCCACCGAGGACCTTCCCGATGCAGCCATGCTGGACCCGGTAACCATCATGGATTTGGCCGGCGCAGGACTTCTGAAGGATGAGACAGACTATCTGACGCCCCTTCTGGATAAGATGGTGGACGGAGCAACCACTGACGCAACCATCGGCGGACGCATCTATGCGCTTCCGGATTCCGTAAGGCCCCAGGTACTGTTCTACAACCAGGAGATTTTTGACAAGTACGGCGTGGATGCAGAGCAGATGAAGACCATGGAGGGCTACATTGAGGCAGGACGCCAGTTAAAGGAAAAGAGCAACGGGGAAGTTTACCTCTCCTATATTGACCCAACCAGCAAGACCTGGAGATACTGGGGCCGCAGAGGTCTTATGCCGTCAGCAGGAGCTAAAATCTGGGATGAGAACGGCGAAGTCATAATCGGCAGCGACCAGGGCACACAGAAGGCATTGGGCGCTCTGGACACCATGAACTCCGAGGGCTTACTGTTAAAGACCACCATCATGGAGCCGGCCCTTTACGACGCCATCAACAAACAGCAGGTAGCCACCTTCTGCATCGGCGCTTTCTGGGATGAGTTTATGAGAAAGAACTGTGAGGCCACCAAGGGACAGTGGAGAGTTATGTCAGCTCCTGAGTTTGAAGGCGTTGGCAAGGCAGGCGCTCCTGTATCCCAGTACATGGCCATCATCGAAAAGGGCGACAATCCTTATTCCGAGCTGTTCCGCCAGATGTGGTATGATTTCACCTTTGACACCGAGGCAAAGGAAGTGTGGGTAAATTCCATGGAAGAGCAGAACGCACCGTATTCCAACCCTGTATCCAAGGAAATGCTGGAAGACCCATTCTGGAAAGAACCGTCTGATTTCTACGGCGGCCAGTCCTTCCGCGAGATGGAGGGCAAGTGCCTTGAGAACGGCGCAGCCAACCTGGTGGTAACACCTCAGGATGCAGAGGCGGATGAAATCATATCTGCTGAGCTGGAGAAATATGTGGCAGGCAACCAGTCCATGAACGACGCTATCGCCAACATGGATAAGAACTTAAAGGCTAAGATTGGCAAGGCTGAAATCAGCCAGTAATACATGAAAAGGCTCCCGCCCCGAGGAGGGAGCCTTTTATAAACCTTAAGGAGGAGGTAGCGAATGTTAAAAGCACTGAAAAAATACAGGGCTCCCTATCTATTCATCATGCCCTTTTTTATCCTGTTTCTTGTATTTCAGCTGGTGCCCACCATATGGACATTCTATATCAGCCTGACAAACTGGAAGGGAATCGGGACTCCGGATTTTTGCGGGTTTGACAACTACAGGAAAATGCTGATTGACGATATGTTCTGGGAATCCCTGGGCAACACAGTGGTCTACTGGCTCACCGGACTGGTATTCATCATCTGCTGTGCCCTGCTCATTGCATCCTTACTGAACAGCAGATACTTAAAGAGTAATTCCGCCAGGGCATTTTTCAAGACGGCTACCTTCCTTCCCAATATCTGTGCGGCCATTGCAATGGGTCTTATCTTCAGGATGCTGTTTGATGAGAACGTGGGCCTGGTCAATGAGGTGGTGACAATGTTCGGGGGCAGCAAAATCCCCTGGCTTACCAGCACCACATTTTCCAAGATACCGGTTATCATCCTGAATGTCTGGAGATATACACCGTGGTTTACCATGATTTTATTGTCAGGACTGCTCAACATATCCAAGGATTATTATGAGGCGGCCACGGTGGACGGAGCCAACGGGTGGCAGCAGTTCTGGTTTATAACCCTTCCGTCCTTAAAGAACATCCTGTTCTTCTGTTCCGTCACACTGACCGTGGATATGTGGAAGCTGTTCAATGAATCCTATATCCTTCCGGGACCGGGAACATCCAACTCATCCCTGTTCCAGTACATGTACGAGTCAGGCTTTAATGTATTCAATATGGGTTATGCTTCGGCAATCGGCGTTATCCTGATTCTTATCCTGATTGTCATATCCATCATCCAGTTTGTGGTAAGACACAAGCAGGGCGAAATATAGAAGGAGGGAATGAAATGAACAGAAAGAAAAATGCATCCACTGTCCTTGTTTACGGCGTGCTGGCATTCATCACCATTGTCTGCCTGTTTCCCATTGTGTGGATGTGCCTGATTTCCATCAAGAGCACCAGCGAGAGCATCACAGGATTTAATTCCCTGATGGTATCCAATCCCACCATGGCCAACTTTAAGCGCCTGTTTGAGATGATTCCCGTTGGACAGAATGCCTTTAACAGCGTGTTCACCACCATCATGGGAACCATTACCTCCCTGTTTTTCTGCGCCCTGGCAGGCTTTGCCTTTGCCAAATACAGGTTTCCTGGCAGGAAATTCCTGTTTTACTTTGTCATTGCCACCATGCTGGTGCCGCCTGAGGTGGGAAGCGTGCCTTTGTTCATCATCATGAAGAAGGTGGGGCTCATTAACAGCCTCTGGTCCCTGGTGATTCCAAGGATTGCCACCGCAGTGGGTATCTTTTACATGAACCAGTATATAACAGATGTGCCGGATGAGCTGGTGGAGGCAGCCAGGATTGACGGATGTTCCGATTTTGGCATCTTTACCAAAATCATCCTTCCTGTCATCAAGCCGGCCATGGCGTCTTGGGGCGCCATCACCCTGATTGCCAGGTGGAATGATTTCTTCTGGCCTCTGCTGTACTTGCGCAAGCAGACAAAGTATACGCTGATGGTGACCATTTCCCTGCTGCCTGTCAGCGAGGGCTTATCCACCCCGTGGCCTGTCATACTGGCAGGCACCACCCTGGTTATCATACCCATTATCATCCTGTACCTGATTCTGGAGAAGTTCCAGAAGGCCGGAATGATGGAGGGCGCGGTCAAGGGATAACGAAAAGCACATTGACAAGAGAATGTTTTTTGCCTATGATTATGGCATAAGCAAAGACAGGAAAAGCAACAGCATTTTCAGGAATATTGCATGGGCAGTGAGCCTGGACGGACAGCGAGTCGCTGCCCGGAGTGAACAGCAGAGGGATGAGTCCGCAATCTGCGCCGGGGTACATCCGCACATTTCATGTGCCGGCCGCCAGCGGCCCGGTACCCCTATGCATCTTACGGTATCCGGATACGTGTTGCTTCTCCTGTTTTTGTTTTACGAAAAAATACTGGAAAGAGGGGGCGCAGGCTCCGGGAGGGAAGAGATATGGCTCAGGCGGATTTGTGGAAATATTGCAGTACGGAGCATTGCAGGGAAATGCTGCTCTCCTTCCGGCTCCTTGGAACCAGGGACTGGCCTCCGGAGAAAATAATGGGCTGTCTCTATGCCCTCAGCAACCATGCGCAAAGGCATTACCGGAAGGTGCGGATACCTAAAAGAAGCGGCGGTTACAGGACGCTTCTGGTGCCGGATTCCCTTCTGAAGGAAGTGCAGAGAAACCTGCTTCACCATGTACTGGACGGATTTGCGGTGTCCGCCAGTGCGGCGGCTTACCGCAAGGGCGCTTCGGCAGCTGCCAACGCAGGGATTCATCAGGGCAGGAAGATTGTCATGAAGATGGATATTGAGGATTTCTTTGGCAGCATCACCTTTCCCATGGTGCTTCATCACGCATTTCCGGCCGCCTATTTCCCGCCGCCAGTGGGCGCAATGCTGGCCGCCCTTTGCTGCTGCCATGACCGTCTGCCCCAGGGAGCGCCTGCGTCGCCGGCTGTTTCCAATCTTGTGATGAAGCCCTTTGATGAATATATGGAGGCCTGGTGCGGGGAGCGGGATATCGCTTACAGCAGGTATTGCGACGATATGACCTTTTCCGGTGTTTTTGATACGGCTGAGGTGAAGGGAAAGGTATACGGCTTCCTCAGGTCCATGGGATTTGAGCCAAACCAGAGAAAGACCCGTATTCTGACCAGAGGAACCAGACAGACAGTAACCGGCCTGGTGGTAAATGACCGTGTCCAGGTTCCGGCCCCCTACAGAAGACGTCTGCGCCAGGAGATTTATTACTGTCTGAAATATGGGGCGGAGGAACATTTGAGGAGGACCGGAAGGGACGCATATCTGAAGGAAGGGGATGCCGGGGTAAAACGGTATCTGGAGTCCCTGCTGGGCAAGACTGCCTATGTGCTGCTGGCAGGCGGCGGGGATGCCTGGTTTAGGGAGGCGCAAGTGAGACTTAAGAGCATGGTGCGGCAGGGGATATGAAAAAGGGGAGTATGACAAAGTGGAGTACGACAAAGTGGGGTACGGCAGGCGGGCCGGGACAATGCCAAGACGGCATGTTCCCGGCCCGCAATGACTGTCTGCCGCGAAAGCGATGAGAGGGGCCTACACCCCCTGTATGACCGGCTGAATCTGCCTGCCCTCCAGGGCTTCCTTCAAGGTGTCCTCTATGAGTCCGGTATGGGCAACCATGGAGGTGGGCTTTTTCACCGGGTCATCCTGGCCAAAGGGAACAAAATAGATGTTCTTCATGTTGAACAGAAGTCCGATGTTCTTAAGGTTCATGCCAAGGGCATCGTTGGTGGATACGGAAATCACCAGGGGCTTGCCGTTGCGCAGGTGTGCTTTGGCAGCCATGAGCACCGGGGTGTCCGTGATACCGCCAGCCAGTTTGGCCAGGGTATTGCCGGTGCAGGGGGCGATGAGGAGGACGTCCAGGTATCCTTTCGGGCCAATGGGTTCCGCCTCCTCTATTTTCAGTATTGGCTTTATTTCCGTGATGGATGTTATGCGGTCCATGAATTCGCCGGTATCCCCGAAACGGGAGTCCGTGGACTGGACACTATTCGAGAAAATGGGGTGCAGGATGGCTCCTGTCTCCTTCAGTTGCCTGATTTCCTGTTCTATCTTTGCAAAGGTGCAAAAGGACCCGGTGACGGCCAGACCTACATTTTTTCCTTTTAATTCCATAATATTCTCCTTATTCCTTACTGAGTCTGTGAATCCCGGATATGTTCCATGACAGCCTCATAAAGAATCCTGGCAGAGGAAAGGGGGGAATAGCGTCCGGGAAGCCCGGGGCATAACCTGGCCCGGATATTCCGGCGCTCCAGTGCCGGGAAATCCACTCCTCCCGGTGCAGAGGCAATATCAATAACCGCTGCATTGTCCTGAACCTGTTCTGCCAGTGCTGCATCCAGCACCAAGGATGGGATGGTGTTGAATATAAAATCAAATTCTCCCATAATTGGTTCCAGTTCCTTTAACAGGCAGGTATTGTATCCCAGACAGCGGGCGCTGACCAGCCGTGAGGAATCGCGGCCAGCCACGGTTACCCCGGCTCCCATGCCCTTCAGACGGTCTGCCAGGATGGAGGCGCACCTGCCCCATCCGGTTACAAGGCAGCGGCTCCTGTAAAGGTTCAGCGGACTTAAGGCTATGGCCTCCGCCACAGCGCCCTCTGCCGTGGCAACGGCATTTTTCCATGCAACCTCCTCCATCCTCATGAAATCATGGAAGGGGATGGAGAGGGAGCCGCAGCGTTCCCTGACAGCGGTAGGGATATTCCCACCAAAGAGTGTATGGGTGTTATTCAGAGCGGCCGTGAAATCATGGATTTCCAGGCCGGGCAGGCTGTTGACAGAGAAAATGGTGCTGCCGTCCTTGGTAAAAGGGACAGGGCAGAGGATGATATGGGAATCCTCCATGGCCTCCCTGAGGGAGAAGGAGGTAAGTTTGTCATAGTAAAAGAGAGTTTTATGGCCGGTCTGATTCAGAAGCCGGTTCAGGCAAATCTGTCTGGAATCTCCGCCCAGTATGAGGATTGGATGCATGGATACGCTCCTTATGAGATTGGATTCATAATGTCACTATATGACAAAAGGAAATAATTGGTACCATTAGGATGAGTTTGTCATATTTTCATAGTATAATGGTAACTGTTCAGAACAGCGGAAAAATTGGCTTTTGGGTCAGGAGGAAACGCCATCCTGGACCGTTACGAATCACGATTGAATCGGGGGACTGATGTTTATGAGACACAGTATTTTTGAGGGCAGCGCCGCAGCCGTGGTAACGCCCATGAATGGATATGGTAATCTTGATTTTGACGCCTTTGGGCGGCTTTTGGAGTGGATTATAAGGGAAGGGACAGACGCTGTGGTCGTAAACGGCACCACAGGGGAGTCGGCTACCCTGGACGATAAAGAAAAGCTGGCTGTCATCCGGTATGCCATAAGGCAGGTGGACGGCAGGATTCCTGTGATTGCAGGCACGGGAAGCAACTGTACGGAACACGCGGTGGAGCTGTCCAGGAAGGCCCAGGAGCTGGGGGCGGACGCCCTGCTGCAGGTGACGCCTTACTACAACAAGGCATCCCAGGAAGGGCTGGTGCGCCACTTTACCCAGGTGGCGGACCATGTGGGCATTCCCATTCTTTTATACAATGTAAGCAGCCGTACAGGAGTGACCATTCAGCCGGAGACATACAAGATTCTATCGGAGCATCCGAATATACGGGGGACAAAGGAGGCCGGCGGCAACCTGTCCCTGATTGCCAGAACAGCCGCCCTGTGCGGGGAGGGATTTGATATCTATTCCGGCAATGATGACCAGACCCTTCCCATCATGTCCCTGGGAGGCAAGGGGGTGGTATCGGTGCTGGCCAACATTATGCCAAAGGAGACACATCAGATGTGCCGCCTGTACCTGGACGGGGATGTGAAGGAGAGCAGGCGGATGCAGCTTAAGCTTCTGGATATCATGGAAGCCCTGTTCTGGGATGTGAATCCCATACCGGTCAAGGCAGCCCTTGGCATGATGGGTATCTGCGGGGACGACCTGCGCCTTCCGCTGACGCCCATGGAGCCGGAACAGAGGAAAAAACTGGCGGGTGTCATGAAACGGCATGGAATCAGCCTGAAAAAAGAATTGCATAATCAGACAAATCTGCTATAATAAAGGGAGTGAAAGAATAGCAGTTTGGAGCTTTATGCACAGAGAATCAAAAGCCGGCAGCAGCCATTGCGACAGGTGTTTCTGAAACTATCAGATGCCTTATAAGAATGGTTTGCCCGGCTTTTATCTTTGAGGACGTTATTCTTAAAAAAACATAACCAATCAGGAAAAGGGGGCATATCATTGGAACAGAATCAGCTTCACTATGGGCTATCACTGAAATTATATTTTGAAAATAAGGCATTCGGACCCGGCATGTCGGCATTGCTGAGGGGAGTGGAAACCACCGGTTCCCTTCAGGGGGCGGCCCAGGCCATGAACATGGCTTACAGCAAGGCATGGAAGATGCTAAAGGAGTCGGAAAAGGCATGGGGGTTCATGCTGACGGAGCGGGAGACAGGAGGCAGGGACGGAGGCGGCTCCACCCTGACGCCCCAGGCTATCCGGCTGTTGGAGGCATACGACGCCTTTATGGCTGAGACCAGGCAGGAGCTGGACCGGCTTTTTGAAACGCATTTTTCAAAGGAATGGGTGGAGGAGCTGAAGCAATCGGCTGAACTGGCAAAAGAATAATTTAAGATGGAAGGAAATGGATGTAAAATGACGGAACGTACAAAACAACTGGTAATTGTCAGAGGAGGCGGTGATATTGCCACGGGTACCATCCACAAGCTTTGCCGCTGCGGATACCCGGTGCTGGTGCTGGAGTCGGGATATCCTTCGGCAATCCGCAGATGCGTAGCCTTTTCCGAAGCAGTATATGACGGTACGTCTGAGGTGGAGGGTATCACCTGCATCAAGGCTTCCGGGTATGAGGAAGCCTGCTCCATTATGGAACAGGGAGCAGTCCCTATCATGATTGACGAGAATTGCCAGGTGCTGGGGAAGGTGCGTCCATGGGCTTTGGTGGATGCCATTCTGGCAAAGAAGAATCTGGGAACCACCAGGGATATGGCGGACAAGACCATTGGACTGGGGCCCGGGTTCACGGCAGGACAGGATGTGGACCTTGTGATAGAGACCATGAGAGGCCATAATCTGGGCCGCATCATTGGAAACGGAAAGGCGGCCCCCAATACCGGTGTTCCCGGAATTATCGGCGGCTATGGGGCGGAGCGGGTTATCCATTCCCCGGCCAAAGGGATTTTCTTTGGCAGGTCCATGATTGGTGACATGGTGGAACAGGGACAGGCGATTGGCGTTATTGTGACCGGGCAGGGCGAGGTCACGGTGGAAGCATCCCTTACAGGGCTTTTGAGGGGAATTATAAAAGACGGATATCCCGTGGTAAAGGGATTTAAGATTGCCGACATAGACCCCAGAAAAAGTGAATATGAAAACTGCTTCACCATCTCGGACAAGGCCAGATGCATCGCAGGCTCCGTGGTGGAGGGTCTGCAGATGCTGGAGGTGAAGCAGGGGTACTGATTGGAAAACCTATACGGCACAGACCGCGCATTTTTCTTCCAGGATTTCTGTGAGGGCTGTGCCGCTGCTGGTGTGACAGCGGACAATCTCCGTGCTGCTTCCCACTTCGTCCAGGGCGCAGCGTATCATCTTGTGGGATACGGTGTTGGTAAACAGGACCAGGAGGTCAGGACTGCCAATCTGTTTGTCCAGGCTGGCGCTCATCTGGGTGAATACCTTTGCCTTACATTTGTAATTCTTGCAAATCTTTTTATATTGGCTTACCATGCGGTCATGGCCTCCGATAATGACAACGCTCATGAAAATCCTCCTTTTGTGGTGTCTATATTGGTTAGTTAAAACTAACTTCGTAATGACATAATACAATAATTCTGTAAAATTGTCCAGCCCTGCACATGAGAAAGTTTATCATGTTTAAAGGGCGTATTTCCGGTCTTTGGCGGAAGGAAGCAGGAGAGGAGCCGGGGCAGAGGGCTGGGGTGAAAGACTCCGGCGAAAGGCCGCATTTTACAAACAGGGAAAAATGTGATATACTATATAAATACCCCGTTAACACTTGAACAGTATCTGTTCGGAAAGGTGGGAATTTGTTTAAAAAAGGAGAATATATTCTCTATGGAACTGTAGGCGTATGCCAGGTGGAGGGCATATCGAAACCTGACTTCTCGAATAATGACAAGGTGTATTACAGCCTTGTGCCAAAGTTTGACCAGGATACCACCATCTATATACCGGTGGACAGTCCAAAGGTAAAGATGAGGGAAATCATGACCAGGCAGGAAGCAGAGCAGTTCATACTGGCACTGCCGTCTGTTGAAGGCAAGCAGTATGCAAACGATAAGGAACGGCCCCAGGTATACAGGCAGGTCCTTGAATCCGGCGATTGTCTGGAACTGGCCTCCATGATTAAGGAGATATCAGAGATGGAGCAGAACCGTAAGGGCAAGGGCAAGCCCCTGTCCATCCGGGAACGGGACGGCGTCAAGAGCGCCCGGAAACTGCTGTTTGGAGAGCTGGCCGCTGCCCTGAACATCTGCCCTGAGGAGATTCCTGACTATATTACCAGTCAGATTGGGGAAGCCTGATGAAGCCTGTGAAACATTTAACTATTTTCTTTTAGTCTGAACTGTGGTAAAATCTTGAGTTGGAAGAATCAGATTCTTAACTTGGGAAAGGCGGCAGGAGAGATGAAAAAGAGTATGCGTACCCGTGGACAGATGTCGGAGGCTGTGTCAACGGGTATTTTTTTGACTTTATCCGGAGGTTTCCAGGATGCTTATACGTATTACTGCAGGGGAAATGTGTTTGCCAATGCACAGACGGGAAATATTGTGCTCATGGGAAGCCATCTGGCTGCCAGGGAGTGGGCCATGGCTGTGCGCTATCTGGCTCCGGTCCTGGCTTTTGCAGGGGGCGTGTACATGGCAGAGCATGTGAAGCGGCTTCACCGGCAGGACCGGCGTTTTCATTGGAGGCAGCTGATTGTTGCCATTGAAATCACCCTGCTTTTTGCAGTGGGATTTCTGCCCCAGAGCATGAACATGGCAGCCAACATCATTGTCTCCTTTGTGTGCGCCCTTCAGGTCAATGCGTTCAGGAAAATCAAGGGAAGCCCCTATGCCACCACCATGTGCATCGGAAACCTGCGAAGCGCCACGGAAAACCTGTACTGGTACCGTCACACAGGCAAACAGGACCACCGGGACAAATTCATACGCTACTATGGGGTCATCGGCATATTTGCAGTGGGAGCTGTCATGGGAAGCGTGCTCACGGCGCATCTCAGGGAAAGGACCATATGGGTCAGCTGCGGGCTTTTGCTGGTCAGCTTCCTTATCATGTTCGTGAAAGAAGATATAGAAGGCGAAGAAATGGAGACATATGGAAAATAAAGAAAACAGGGAACCTGACAGCTGTTTCTGCGGGTACGGTTTATCCGTTGAAATCATGGAGGCATTGTCGCTGCTGGGGTATGAGCATCCCACGAAGGTACAGGAGGAGGTGCTGCCCCAGGTGCTGGCAGGCAGGGATGTGGTGGTGCGCTCCCAGACAGGAACCGGCAAGACAGCTGCATTTGCCATCCCTTTGTGCCAGCAGATTGTCTGGGAGGAAAGCCTGCCCCAGGCCCTTGTGCTGGAGCCCAGCAGGGAGCTGGCCGTACAGGTGAGCCAGGAGATATTCAGGATTGGCAGGAAAAAACGGCTGAAGGTGCCGGCCGTGTTCGGCGGCTTTCCCATTGACAAGCAGATACAGACACTGCGCCAGAAAACCCATATCGTGGTGGGCACCCCCGGACGTGTCATGGACCATGTGCGCCGGGGAAGCCTTAAGCTGACCGGCGTCAGATATCTGGTGATTGATGAGGCGGACCTGATGCTGGACATGGGATTCATGGATGAGGTCAGGCAGATAGCGGGGCTGCTTCCTGCAAAGCGGCAGACCCTTCTGTTTTCAGCCACCCTGGATGAGGATGTGAAGAATCTGGCAGAGGAAACAGTCAGGGACGGGGTGTCCATTTTCCTGGAACAGGAGGGAGAGGCCGCCCTTCCCATTGAGCAGTCCGTGTACGGCGTGCCGCAGGACCAGAAGTATACGGCATTTAAACGCATTCTCATGAAGGAGAATCCGGAGCGCTCCATGATATTCTGCGGAACCAGGGAAATGGTCCAGGTATTGTTTCAGAAGCTGAGAAGGGACAGGATATTCTGCGGCATGATTCACGGCGATATGGAGCAGAAGGAACGGCTTAAAAATGTGGATGCCTTCAGACGGGGAGGATTCCGGTACCTGATTGCCACGGATGTGGCTGCCAGGGGAATTGATTTTGAAGATATCAGCCTGGTGGTGAACTATGATTTCCCCATGGGAAGGGAGACTTATGTGCACCGGATTGGGCGGACCGGAAGAAACGGCAGGACAGGCAGGGCCGTCAGCCTTGTGACTGAGGATGAGATGAGGACCCTGCATAAAGTGGAGGCCTACATGGGAGCATGCCTGCCGGTCCAGCCCTGCCCTGAGACAGGGGAAGAGGAGGAAAAGGCATTCTGGGCCCTTCAGAGAAAGAAGCCGGATTCCGGGTCCCATAAGGGGGAGAAGCTGGACCAGTCCATCACCAGACTCTCCATTGGAGGCGGACGCAAATCCAAAATGAGGTCCGGGGACATTGTGGGCGCTGTGTGCGGCATAGAGGGCGTGGATGCCGGTGACATAGGAATCATTGACATCAGGGAGAGCCTTACCTTTGTGGATATCATGAACCGGAAAGGCCCCCGGGTCCTGGAAGGACTTCAGAACAGGACCATTAAGGGGAAAATCAGGAAGGTGAGAATTACTTCGCACGGTTAAATTCCTTTATTCTCAGACTGTCGGGAAGATGCATCATATGATGGCGCGTCAGCGGCAGCAATATGAGTCCTGCCACTGTATGGCGGCCCCAGAAATTCCTGAGCCATATGGACTGCCTGGCCTCCAGCAGACCGCCTTCGCTGACCAGCCGTCCCAGGCTCTCTTCGCTGGGTTTCCGTTTCATATCACCGGGGGTCAGGGCATTTAATATCCTGCGTGTCCGGCACCCCACCGCGTTTCGGTAATGTATCAGCTCCTGCTTGTTTACCTGCCGGCTAAAGCCGATGATTTCCTCATCCGTCATGGCGTTGCCGGTGTCCTTTACGGAAACCTGCAGCCTGTCCATCCAGTATCTCGTCGCAGAAGGTGGGAACAGCGCTGGCGGAAACACTGCCGGTGTGTGTGATTCCATGGATGTTAAGGGCCAGTTCAATGGCAGGACCAAAATTTTATGAGTTTGCGCAGCTGGTCTATCCGGGTGTTGTAATCGTTTTCAATGTCTGTCATATCTATAGCCTCCTTACTGTTATTCAATGCATCATTCCGCTAATCCCGGGGCTTTACAATAACCGCACTGCCATGAAGGTCGCATAAGGGAACAAGGCACAGGCGGCTGTATTGTTTTTCATATTCATCCACAGCCTGCCCGGCTCCGCGGAACCGTTCATTGTTGTAATCGTGGAGCAGAATCATGCCTCCGGGTACAAGACGGGGGTAGAAGAATATAAGGCCGGACAGAATAGGAGCATACAGGTCGGCATCCAGGCTTACCAGGGAAAAGCGCTCCTGTTCCAGACCTGCCGCTGTATCCGGAAAATATCCCCTGCGCATGACGGCCTGGTCAGGAAAGGGGAGCCGTCCCAGCACTGCCTGCTCGCTGGTGTCAGAGAATTCCCCTTCCCTGGCAAAGGAACACCCCATATTTTTTTCTTCTTTTATATCCCTTGCGTCAAATCCCTGGAATGTATCAAATAAATAAAGCCTTTGCTGCGGAAACAGGGCGTTGAGCTTCCAGGCCGTATCGCCCTTAAAGACGCCCAGTTCCGCTATGCTTCCCTGGAGGCCCTGTCTATGAATCCGCTCAGCCAGACGTTTCAGGGTGGCGCTTCGTATGTCAAAATACCGGTAAAGCTGGCTCAGCATCAGAAATCTGCCCTCATATCCTGATTCCAGGGCCTGTTCCTTAAGCTGGCCGGAACGCAGCGGGTCCGTCACACCGGTAATGACATAATCAGGTTTCAGCAAGAGGGCTTTTTCTACCGGTAAAATCGGGATATTGGCTGGAAATCCTTTTTCTGTCCGTTCTGGTTCGGTCAGCCGGTGCAGTGCAGGGTTATTATCCCCAAAGGCCAGAAGGGCCATGTTTTCCTGATTCAGCAGTCTGGCAGCGCCGCGGCCAAACTGGCCCGCCCCCAGGATGATGACAGTTTCCATATAGTTCCAATCCTCCTATCATATAATGATGCAGTCCTGTTAATCCCATCCCATACATTGTATCACGGAACCGTAATCTGTGGATAGTTACCGCTGAATATATATGACACTTACATCACATGTGAAAATTTGATATAATGTAGTATAAGCTACTAGTTGTTAAAATACTAACAGTGTTATAATTTTGTTAAAGGATGCAGGCGTTTTTGGGGATTCATATGGTGAAAAGCCATAAAAGAGAGGGTGGTTATATGGTGGGTCAGGAGTGTAATACCGCAGTACAGATGCCGCATGCTAATGTTGTATCACGTCTTCTATATCTGCCCAGGGGAATATCACGGCTGGAAAAGCTGGGACAGAGAAAGGTATTTCCAAAGAATCACATGCTGCTGCAGGGCATTGCCCATGACCCGCAGCTTTCCATGGATATTATGGAGTCCCTCTCCACCAAGTATCTGTCGGCCATGGAACAGGTGCGCCATACCAATTTCCACAACGCCGGCTGGAAGATTTGCGACCTGCTGCTTATATTTGCAGAGCATTACGGGGTTCCCTATGACGGGAAAATACTTATCAAAGAAAAGATAAGCCAGCAGCTCCTGTCAAATCTGCTGGGCATTAACCGGGTAACTGCGGTCAGGGCCATTAAGGAGCTGAAGGAGATGGCGCTGATAGAGCAGATTAACGGATACTACTGCATCCGCAGCCTGGAGAAACTGAAACGGCACCAGGAGAGGATGTGCCAGTAGGAAAATGAATGAAAAACACGGAACCGGAGTAAAATCTGATTCCGTGTTTTTTGATGCACATGCATAGGGTGTATCCTGCACTACTGGAATCCTGTATTCCGGCCGGATATAATACCTGTAAGGCAACTTATTAAGACGGTCTTTGCAGGAAAGAGGCGGGAATCATGAAGAACACAGGAGCTGTCCTGGCAGCGGCAGGACTGTCCTCGCGCATGGGGGATTTCAAACCCCTGCTGCCCTTTGGGGACTCTACCATAGCATTTCATATCACGTCCATGCTCAGGAGGCTGGGGGCGGACCCGGTCATCGTGGTCACAGGCTACAGGGCAGAAGAGCTGGAGGACCACCTGAAAGGCACGGGCGCCTGTTTTGTCAGGAATACCGGATACCGTTACACACAGATGTTTGATTCCGTGAAGCTGGGAATTCAGGCTGCACTGGAAGGGTGTGACCGAATCATGGTCATGCCCATGGACCTTCCGGCCATAACGGATGATATCATGTGGGTTTGCAAACAGGAAATAAGCCGAAGAAAATGTAAGAGGCATTGAGGAGCTTTATATTTACAGCCATCCGCCGTATGTGGTATACTCAAATCAACGTTGTTTATGGGATTAAATAACGCTGTTTGAAGAATATGGCCTTTCTGGCTGCCTCATATTGTAATTTAAATGCTTCTGTGTTACACTGGAACTATAAACTAGGTCGGACGACCTATTCGGTATCGGCAATGCATGGAAACGAGGTGGCATATGAGGACGATATACCTGATAAGGCATGGGGAACCGGAACGCACCGGACATGTAAGCAGATGTCTTGGACACACAGATGTTGCACTGAGCATCAGAGGCAGGAAGGAGAGTATGGAGCTGGCTGACTGGTTCAGAAGCCGTCCTGTGGAGGCTGTTTATGCAAGCCCTCTTTCCAGGTGCATGGAAACGGCGGAGTACATTGCCGGAGAGCACCAGAAGGTTCGGCAGGACCAGGGACTGGTGGAGCTGGACGCAGGTGAATGGGAGAATATGGATTTTACTGAAATCCGCAGCCGGTATCCTGAACTCTATGAAGAGAGGGGACGTTCCATGGGCACGGTTCCGCCTCCGGGAGGAGAATCCTTTGCCCAGGGAGGAAAACGGCTTGAAGCTGCCCTGAACCGCATTCTGGAAAAGACCCGGGGGGATGTGGCTGTGGTGACCCACTGCGGCGTGAGCCGCGGCCTGCTGTGCGGTATTCTGGGCTGGGATATTAACTGTGTGCTGGAAGTTCCCCAGCCATACGGGGGTATCAGCCGGATTCTGGTTGACGGGGACGGCGGTTTCAGGGGATTTTATGAGCAGACCGGGGTAAAGCCCCTTCTCTATCCTGACCACGGCATCTGCCGCAGACTGTCGGACCGTTACGGTGTTCCGGAGCATATCCGGCTTCATGAGGCTGCCGTGGCAAGGCTGGCACATCAGTGGGCTGTCAGGCTGGGAGCGCTGGGTTATGACATAGACCCGGAGCTTCTGAGGACAGCCGGGCTGCTTCACGATATTGCGCGTCTTCAGCCGGACCATGCAAGGGCAGGGGCTGAGGTCCTGCGAAAGGAAGGATACCCGGTGATGACCAGAATCATCAAGAGCCATCACAGGCTGGAGGGCGGGGAAGAGTGCGGACTGACGGAGAGCTCCCTTTTGTTCCTGGCGGATAAGATGACGCTGGAGGACAGGATGGTGGATATCGACCAACGTTTCCGGCAGAGCGCGCCCAAATGCACCACTCCCCAGGCCAGAGAGAACCATAGACTTCAATATAATCAGGCTCAGGCAGTCAGACATTGCCTGGAAACAGCCCTGGGAGGCCTAAAGGCAGCGGATGCTTTTAGAGCCAGTCCCCAGGCGTCTGTGGGCATGAAGGTCCGGATACGGGAATGGGCTGCCGGCTGAGCATAAGGAGATGAAGTCACATGGAAGGAAATAATTCAACCAAGACCAAACTGATTAAAGCTGGTATTAAGCTTTTTTCACAGTATGGATATGCAGCCACATCCACCAGGATGATTGCTTCGGAGGCAGAGGTAAACCTGTCGGCCATTGCATTTCATTTTTCCAACAAGGAGAGGCTTTACGTGGCATGCCTGGAATATATGCTGGAAAAGGTAAAGAGCTATTATGAGGCGTCCTACATGGAGATTGAGGGAACCTTTGAGCAGAACGCCATGACGCCCGGGAAGGCCTATGAATTTCTTGAAAAACTGATAGACCTTCAGATAGAGGTGGCCTTTGCGCCCCAGTATAAGACCACCCTTGCCCTGATATACTGGGAGAACAACGGCCCCGGGGATATGAGGCCTTTGTCGGCAGCTGCCTTTGACCGGCAGGAACGGGTGATGGCAGAGCTGATTCAGACCGTTGCCCCTGTTTCCACGGCCCAGGCAGTCATAGCCAGCAGACATATCAACGGCTCCATCATATCCTTTGGCGAGCACCGCGGATTCATAGAGGACCTGATTCCGGAACCCCTGGAGGGGGAGCCCGTGCCCTTCTGGATACGTGAGGAGATAAAAGGAAATTGTATGGCCATTGTAGAGCGGCTGACGAAGCCGGAGCTGTTTCCGCCCCATCTGACTATATGACGGCATCCCGGTTTTTGGCGGATTCTGGGGAAAATAGAGTATAAGGCCAAAATGGTACTTGGACGATATTTACAAATGAGAATAACCCTTTGAGGTGCATTGTGCACAACCTCGAAGGGTTATTTTAGGTCCTGATATATAAAAAATGCACAAATAAATAAATTGATATTTATATATCATTGACAAAAGTGTCTCATTGTGATAAAAATAAATCAAACGACCGACCTAGATTAGCACAATCTTAACAAATATATCCCATTCACTTAATCCAGATAAGGAGGCAAGGAAACGTTATGAAGAAACAGTATGTTACTCTGACGGTAAACGGGAGGGAATATCGTTTCTCAATCGGGGACGGATTCGGACAGGTTCCCCCCTCAGAGACACTATCCCAGACCCTGCGAAAGAGGCTCCAGCTGACCGGCTCCAAGGAGTCATGCAGTGAGGGGGCCTGCGGGTGCTGCACCGTGCTCATGGACGGAAAGGGGGTCACGTCCTGTATGCTGCTGACCGTGGATTGCGACGGAAAGGACATTGTTACCATAGAAGGACTGGAGGACCCTGAGAAGGGACTGGACCCGCTGCAGCAGGCATTCATTGACGAGTACGCATTTCAGTGCGGTTACTGCACGCCGGGAATCATCATGGCTGCCAAGGCCCTGCTGCTGGATAATCCCCATCCCACGGGAGATGAAATCAAGGAAGCCATGTCAGGCAATTACTGCCGCTGTATCAGTCATTACACGGTACTGCGGGCCATTAACAGGGTGGCGGGGAACGAGGAAGACCATCTGGCCGTGATGCACAGGGCCAATGATGATGTGGAAAATCCCATTCCGGTACGCCAGGAACTGTTCTTAAGTCCCTATGCCAATGGTACAAACAGCGACCATTCATTGGATTAGAAGGAGGGTATTGAAGAATGAGCAAGCTTGAATATCGCGATATCAAACAGCCCAATTACCGCCATGTGGGCAAGTACACACCCAGAAAAGACGCAAAGGACATTGTGACAGGAAAGGCTATTTTCCTGGATGATTTTTCAGTGCCTCACATGCTGTACGGAAAGACAAAGAGAAGTCCTTATCCCCATGCCAGAATCCTTTCCATCGACACATCCAGGGCAGAAGCCCTGCCGGGTGTAAGGGCTGTCATTACCCATAAGAACATGCCGGAGCGGTGGGGGCTGGGCCTTCCTGTGCACAGGCTTCTGATGGAGGACAAGGTTTACTATGTAGGAGATTTGGTGGCCCTGATTGCAGCCGACACAGTGGAGATTGCAGAGGAGGCCATAGACCTTATCGACGTGGAATACCAACAGCTGGAAGCCGTGTATACGGCTGAGGACGCCCTGAAGGAAGGGGCGGTGGAGATATATCCCAGGTTTAAAGGGAACCATGTGGACAACGGTATCAAGTATTTCCAGCCCGACGGTCCCTGGTGGCAGATTATCCGAGGGGATGTGGAAAAGGGATTTGAGGAAGCCGCCTATGTGGCGGAAGATAAGGTGGCATTTGACAAGATGCCCTCGCCTCTGGCCCCGGAAACCCCGTCCTGCATCGCCAAATACGAGGGCGGGAATGAATATACCATATGGGCTTCATCCCAGAGCTCCCATATCCTTAAGCTCATGGGCGAGGGAAGAATTCCCAATTCCAACCTGAGCGTAAAGACCTTTAACGTGGGAGGCAGCTACGGCAACAAGCAGTCCCTTATGACAACCGTGCTCTCTGCCTCCATGCTGTCCCTGGTTACCAAGCAGCCGGTAAAAATCGTGCTCACAAAGGCGGAGCAGCTCATGGCCTACGAGGTGCGCCTGGGCAGCACCATTACCGCTAAGGTGGGAATGGACAAGGAGGGCTATGTAAGGGCCGTGGAAGGCGACTGGCTGGTGGATACGGGAGCCATAGCAGACTCCGTACAGGGCCAGGTGGGCGTGGGCCTTGGCGAGGCGCAGCTGGTGTGCGCCAAATGTCCCAACTGGTATATGGACAGCCATATTGCAGTGACCAACAAGCAGGCGGCAGGTATTGTACGAGGCTACGGCGGCCAGGAGCTGAACAGCTGTCTGGAGCGTCTGATGTGCGCCGTGATGAAGAAGGGCAATTTTGACCCCCTGGATGTGTTCAAGAAAAATTATATTGCGCCCGGGGACCGGTTCATCTGGCGGGACGGGCGGTGGTGGCAGAGCCGTTCCTCCCTGTTCTTCCCGGAAGCAATGCAGAATGCGGCGGACCGCTTTGGCTGGGCCGATAAATGGAAGGGCTGGAATGTGCCCACATGCGTCAACGGCACAAAGGCCAGGGGAATCGGCATGGGCGTAATCGGAAATGCCGACATCAGCGAGGACAACACGGAGGCCATTGTCAGGATTGTTCCGGATTTGGTTGGAAGCCGCAGGGCGTCCACAGCCATTATTGAGTGCGATATCACGGAGTCCGGCATGGGAACCAGAAGCAATGCGTGTAAGATTGTGGCCGAGGTTCTTAACGTACCCGTGGAAAAGGTGTCCATCACGGAGCCAGGCTCCAAGTTCAATCCGTCCAACTACGGTCTGTGCGGTTCCAGAGGTACCATCACCACAGGCAAGGCAGTATCCCTGGCAGCCATGGAGGCAAAGAAAAAAGCTCTGGAGCTGGGCGCCCTCTACTTTAAGCGTTCCGTGGACCAGCTGGACACAAAGGACTTTATGGTCTATGTGCGGGATAACCCGGAATTGGTGGTGCCTATGTTTAAGCTGGCTCCCAAGGAGCTCAGCATTGTGGGATACGGAAAGCACATGGAAATGTTCAATATCCCCAGCTGCATGGCCATATTCGTGGAGGCAGAGGTGGACCTGGAAACAGGCAATACCAAGCTGGTGAAGGTGGCCGGAGGTACGGACATCGGCCAGATTATTGATTCCAAGGCAGTGGAGATGCAGCTGCACGGAGGCTTCGGCTCAGCCTGTATCGATACAGCCATATTTGAGGAGTGTATCCTGGACCCGTCCACAGGAAGGCTTTTAACCTCCAGCCTCATTGATTATAAGTGGAGGACATTCAATGAATTCCCGCCATATGACGCCTATATCATGGAATCCCAGATTGATTCCTTCATGTTTAAGGCCCTGGGAATTGGCGAGATTTCCGGTGCGGCAGGAGCAAGCGCGGTGCTGATGGCCATTTCCAATGCAATCGGCGTGGACATCAAGGATTACCCGGCAACTCCGGCAGTTATACTTAAGGCGTTAGGCAAAGCATAAGAGGGGAGGATTCACTGTGAAATATTTTGAACATGAGAGCGCTGTCACCTTTGATGAGGCAGTCTCCTTATTAAAAGAGTCCCCAAAAGGGAAAACCGTAGTAATGGCCGGAGGTTCCGACCTGGTTGGAGTATTGAAGGAACAGATTCTGGAGGAGTACCCGGAAAAGGTGGTTGACCTTAAGACCGTTGAAGGCGGGGAATACATAAAGCAGGACGGGGATATGATTGAAATCGGCGCCCTGACAAAGCTCTGCGACATCGTGAAGTCGGACCTTCTGAATGAGAAGGCGCCTGTCCTTTCACAGGCAGCCCGTTCCGTGGCAACACCGCTGATTCGCAATGTGGCCACCATCGGAGGCAATATATGCCAGGATGTGCGCTGCTGGTTTTACCGCTATCCCCACGGCATCGGCGGCAGGATGGACTGTATGAGAAAAGGCGGAAACGAATGCTATGCAGTCATGGGGGATAACCGCTACCATTCCATATTCGGCGGCATGAAGGTCCACACCACCCCGTGCTCTGTTAAGTGTCCGGCCAATACGGACATACCCGCCTATATGGACCGGCTGCGGGAGGGGGATACAGAGGGAGCCGCCCGCATCCTGATGGAAGCCAATCCCATCCCCATGATTACATCCAGGGTCTGCGCGCATACCTGCCAGGAGCAGTGCAACCGCTGCGACTTTGACGAGAGCGTATCCATTCATGGCGTGGAGCGCTATGTGGGGGATTATATACTGGAGCACGCGGATTTGTTCTACAGGGCGCCGGAAGCCGAGACAGGCCATAAGGTGGCTCTTGTGGGAGCAGGCCCGGCAGGCTTAAGCGCCGCCTATTACCTGAGGAAGGCGGGCCATGACGTGACGGTCTTCGACAAGATGGAGGAACCGGGCGGCATGCTGACCTATGCCATTCCCAACTACAGACTGCCCAAGTCCTATGTGAAGCAGGTGGCTGCGGCCTATGAGAAGATGGGTATCCATTTCCGTATGGGGTGCTGTCTGGGTGAGGATGTGCAGGCCGGGGAACTGGAACAGCAGTATGACAATGTGTTCTATGCAACCGGCGCATGGAAACGCCCTGTGCTGGGATTTGACGGCGAGGAGTTTACGGAGTTCGGACTTCAGTTCCTGATGGAAGTCAACCAGTGGATGAACAAAAAGGACCGCCGCCATGTTCTGGTGGTGGGAGGCGGAAACGTGGCAATGGATGTGGCCATTACCGCCAGGCGCCTGGGTGCGGAGAGCGTTACGCTGGCTTGTCTGGAATCCGAGCCTGAGATGCCGGCCAGCAGGGAAGAGATTGCAAGGGCCAGGGAGGAAGGCATTGAAATCATGCCGTCCTACGGCGTGTCAAGGGCAATCTACGAAGGTGATAAGGTTACCGGTATGGAACTTATGCGCTGCACCTCTGTGAAGGATGAGCAGGGACATTTTAACCCCCAGTACAACAGGGAGGAGACACTGATTGTATCGGCGGATTCCATTCTGATGGCGGCGGGACAGAAGGTGGACTTAAGTTTCCTGGGAGATAAATACGGTCTTGCCCTGGAGCGCGGACTGATTCAGGTGGACAAGGATACGCAGGCCACAAGCAAGACCGGGGTCTATGCAGGAGGCGACGCCACCACAGGACCGGCAACCGTTATCCAGGCAGTCCGTTCCGGGCGCAATGCCGCGGAAGCCATTAACAAAGGCTACGGCATCATGCCGGAGCGCCGCAGGGAGGAGAAGTTTATCCACTTTGACGCTGCAGGCGTAAAGGAAGAGCATGCGGTAAAGGATAAGGAGCTGTCAGCCCAGGAACGGGCTCTGGATAAGGAGGACAGCTTCACGCTGACCGGAGAGGAGGCAGCCAGGGAGGCAGGAAGATGCATGAACTGCGGATGCTACTCCGTCAATGCTTCAGACATATCCCCGGTGCTTATCCTGCTGGACGCCCAGATTGTGACCACAAAGAAAACAGTGAGGGCGGCTGACTTTTTCACCACCCATCTGAAAGCAGTGGATATGCTGGATGCGGACGAACTGGTGACAGCTGTCCGGTTTAAGATTCCGGAAGGCTATACCACGGCCTATGACAAATTCAGGGTGCGTGAGGCAGTGGATTTTGCCATTGTCAGCCTGGCTTATGCTTACAGGATGAAGGACGGCGTTATAGAGGATGCGAGAATCGTTCTGGGCGGCGTGGCCCCGGTGCCCATGGAACGGAAAAAGGTGGAAGCATTCCTGACCGGCAGAAAGCCGGAGGAAGGCATGGCGGAATCCGCCGCGGACCTGGCAGTGGAGGGGACCACGGCCATGGCCAACAATACATATAAGATTCAGGAGGTAAGGGCTCTTATAAAGAAGATGATTATGGACATGGGGGCTATCCAGGCATAACAGCCCGCTGCATCAATGACTGTATATTTATGGTTTCGCCTTCCCGGGGTGTGTTTTCAGATACGCTCCGGCGGGGTGAAGCCGTAAATACGTTTTTCTTGAAAATGTTAAAAAAATAACAAATAATGGCAGGTCTTTTAAGTACAAGGAAGAAGGTATTTTATGGATTTGATGAAAAAAAGGTGGGCGGTTCTGATTGCCAGTGTTATTGTTAATATATGTATTGGTACGGGGTTTGCATGGAGTGTTTACCAGACAGGGCTGTTTAATGAGGGGGCAGTGATATTCGGGGCAGAGGTACAGAAGTCACAGCTGGCTTTGGCCTTTACAATCTGCAGCGGCGTTGCGCCGATTCCCATGATTGCGGGAAATGGGCTTCAAAAGAAGCTTAAGGGGCCAAGGAACGTGGTATGGCTGGGGGGAATCCTGTTCAGCGCAGGACTGATTTGCACCAGCTTCATCCACAGCCTTACCATGCTGTACGTGACATACGGACTTCTCTGCGGCTTTGGCATCGCCTTTGCCTACGGCATTACCATTGGAAACACGGTGCGGTTTTTCCCGGACAAGCGGGGATTGATTGCAGGTATTTCCACGGCTGCCTACGGGGCTGGCAGCATTATTTTCCCGCCAATCATGCAGTCGCTGATTGCTTCCGGCGGCGTTATGTTTACCTTCCGGGTGCTGGGAATCCTGTTTGGGGTAATGATAATCATAGCCGCCTGTTTTATCACCGAACCTCCCGAGGGATGGCTGCCAAAGGGGTGGGCGCCGCCGGCGGCCAAAAACAGTTCCTCTTTAGCGGCTGACGGAAAGAACTGGAAGCTGATGCTGGCTGACGGAAGGTTTTATCTGATGATTATTGCATTTACCATATTTGCCACAGGAGGACTTATGGTGGTGAGCCAGGGCTCGCCCATGGCCCAGGCCATAGCCGGGGTGGACGCGGCAGTTGCAGCAACCGCGGTCAGCATCATTGGCCTGGCCAACACGGGAGGCAGGGTGCTCTGGGGATGGGTTTCCGATAAGGTGGGAAGATATCCGGCCCTCAGCATCATGGCCGTCATTGTGGCGGTAAGCGGTTTTGCCCTGTCCGCTTGTACGGACAGCGGTTCACTGGTCCTGTTCCTTGCATTTGCCATGCTGATTGCCATGTGCTACGGCGGAAGCATGGGCGTATATCCGGCCCTGACGGCCGATGCCTTCGGAATCAGGTATAACGGGGTCAATTACGGCATTATGTTTATCGGATTTGCGCTTGGCGGTTACATAGGGCCGATTCTGGCCAACAGTCTCTACGACAGCACCGGTTCATACGGCGTGCCGCTGATGGCAGTGGGCGCAATGGGCGTGGTGGCGCTGATTATATTGTTTGTTCTGACAGCTATCAATAAACGGGCACAGAGATAGGGGAAGGTTCGATGGAAGACCTGATTGACGGAAAGAGAAGAATACAAGCAGTGGTTTGCAGGGGTGAGAATGGTCCCGGGGACGCCTCCTTTCTCTTTGACAGGGCTGGCCGCCTGCTGGCTTTTGAGGGGACCATGTCCGGTTCAGAGGCTTTCGGGGAAATGCTTTCGCAGATGTGCAGGAACCAGCCCGGAATATCCGGCCGGGAGGGTTTGGAAACCGAGTGGGAAGGCGCGGCGTATCATGTCTGTCTCAACCGGTACATTCACCTGACCCTGGGTGAGCTGGCAGATATACAGGCGCAGCGCTTTCCTGACAGGGAGGCTGTGGTTGACAGCCTGGCAGATGTGCGCCTTACCTTCCGGGAGGTCAAAAAGCGCAGCGACAGTCTGGCCAAGGGGCTGATTCACATAGGTATCTGCAAAGGGGACCATGTGGCGGTCATCATGGATAACTGCTGGGAAAATGTAATCACAAAAATAGCGATTGAAAAAACCGGGGCAGTGATAGTAAACCTGAATATTCACGAAAAAAGGGACATGCTGGAATGTCTGCTCCACCGGACGGATGTGAAGGCGGTCATACTGAAGCAGGGAATCAAAAACCGGGAGCACATGGACATATTTTACCAAATCAGCCCGGAGCTTAAAACAGCGGTTCCTGGAAGGCTCTATGTGCCCCGCCTGCCCAGGCTGCGCCATATAGTTGTCACGGACCCGCTAAGACCCAGAAGCTGCGCCTGGCAGTTTGAGGCGCTGATGGAACAGGGAATGCGGATGGATGACGTGATTTTGGAGGAGAGGATGAGGGAAATCAGTCCCTTTGACGACGCCACCATCATCCATACCTCTGGTACCAGCGGCGTGCCCAAGGGAGTGGTGCTGTGCCACTGCCAGGTCCTGGAAAATGCATGGAGCCATGTACAGTATCTGGGACTGGAGAAAGAGGACCGCCTGTGCATGACGCCTCCCATGTTCCACTCCTTTGGATGCGTGGGCTCGGTGCTCAGCGCCATGATGGCAGGTGCAGCCCTGGTCTGTTATGAGAAGACGGACAGAATCTGTCTGCTGGACATGCTGAGGAAGGAACGGTGCACCGTACTGTGCAGCGTACCAACGGTCTATATCCGCCTCATCAGGGAGATGAGGGAGGGAAAGGCGGGCAGTGAGGATTTATGCCTGCGCCTGTGTGTTACGGCCGGAGCGCCCTGTCCGGAATATACCTTGAGGGACATGAAACATGTTATAGGGGCAAAAGCCGCGGTGGTCATGTACGGCATGACAGAGGCCGGACCGGGAATCAGCAGCACAACCATGGACGACAGCCCGGAGGTGACGGTTTCCACTGTGGGCAGGCTGTGGCCGGGGGTTGCGGGGCAGATACGGGATTTAACCACGGGCCGGGTGCTGGGGCCTGGGCAGACCGGTGAACTGTGCATCAGGGGCTACGGCGTGATGAAGGGATATTACAACAATCCGGAGGAAACAGCCAAAGCAGTGGACCGGGAGGGCTGGCTTCACACAGGAGACATTGGTGCCCTGTCGGAGGACGGGCTTCTGACCCTGAAGGGAAGGTGCAAGGATTTAATCATACGGGGCGGGGAAAACATAAGCCCCAAGGAAATAGAAGATTTTATACGGAATTATGAACCTGTGGAGGAAGTGGCTGTGGTGGGGGCGCCGGATGAACAGTACGGCGAGCTGGTATACGCCTTTATCCGTCTAAAGGAAGGGGCTGTGATTACAAAGGAGGGCCTGAGGGACTGGTGCAGGGGTAGAATCGCCACCATTAAGATTCCGCAGGAGATAGAACTGACAGACCATTTCCCGGTAACAGCTACCGGGAAAATATTAAAAGGACGTCTGCGGAGCCTTGCCAGGGAGCATCTGGAGGAAAGGGCGCCGAAGCGGACGGATGCGGAACCAGGCGGGCCGGAACGGACGGATATGAAAGCGGGCGAAGAAGGTCGGATGCCCATGGAGACGGGAAAGGACGGTATGGATAAATGGCAAAAATCATAACAGTTAAAGAGGCTGCAGAGCTGGTTCAGGACGGCGCGGTGATTGGCTCGGCAGTACAGGGAATGACAGGCTGGCCTGAGGAAATAGGGCTGGCAATTGAGCAACGGTTCATGGAAACAGGGCACCCATCGGACATCACCCATATCCATGGGGCCGGCCAGGGGGATTTCGGACGGATGTCCGAGGACGGAAAGACCTGCCGGGGAGAGTGCGCCCTGGCCCATGACGGACTGCTTTCCTGCAGCATACACGGTCATGTGGGATGTTCCTTTAAGGTGACAAAGCAGATAGTGGACAATAAGATTCTGGCCTACAACATTCCTCTGGGAGTGGTGGGACAGATTTGGAGGGAGATGGGACGCGGATTCCCGGGCCTTATGACAAAGGTGGGACTGGGCACCTTCATGGACCCCAGATACGACGGGGCCATGATTAACGAGAAGACAAAAAAGGAAGGTAAGCAGATTGTTACATACATTCCTGATTTCCTTGGGGAAGAGTATCTGTTTTATACATTGCCAAAGCTGACAATAGCCCTGCTGCGGGCCACCACGGCGGATGAGGACGGCAATCTGACCTATGAAAAGGAATGCATGCCCTGTGAACCCCTGGACCTGGCAATGGCTGCCAAGGCAGCGGGAGCCATTGTCATTGCACAGGTGGAACGGGTGGCCGCCACAGGGACCCTGGACCCCAGGAATGTGAAGGTGCCGGGGATTCTGGTGGATTATGTATGCGTTGCAGAGCATCCGGAGCGCATTATGCAGACCCACATCACTCATTTTAATCCTGCTTTTACCGGAGAAATCCGCATCCCCATGAAGAACAGCTCTGCCCCGCTGCCACTGGATGACAAGAAGGTGTTTACAAGGCGCACTGCCATGGAAATCCATGCAGGGGACAAGTGTAATCTGGGTATCGGAATGCCCGGGCTGGTTCCCAATGTGCTCATGGAGGAGGGCGTGGATTCACAGGTGACCCTCATATCAGAGTCCGGCCTCATAGGAGGAATCCCTGCGCCGGGAGGCGATTTCGGTGCCCATTTCAATCCGGTGGCAATGTATCCCCAGACAGACCATTTCAGTTTCTTTGACCAGGGCGGTCTGGATGTGGCTGTGTTCGGCCTCAGCGAGGTGGACAGGGACGGCAATGTGAACACCACCTTCCTCAATGGAAAGATAGCCGGAGTGGGCGGGTTCCCCAATATATCCGCCAATGCAAAACATTCCATCTTTGTGGGCTCCTTTACGGCCGGAGGGCTGAAATGCCATATTGAGGACGGTAAGATGTGCATTGACCAGGAGGGACGTTTCGACAAGTTCGTGGAATCCTGCGCACAGCTTTCCTTTAATGCGGAGCAGTGTCTGGCAAAGGGAAACCGGGTTACGTTCATCACGGAGCGGTGTGTGATTAAGAGAACCCCGGAGGGCATGGTGCTGGCCGAGGTGGCCCCGGGTATTGATATACAGACACAGATATTGGACCACATGGGCTTCGCGCCCATTATACCTGAGGGAGGGCCTGCTCTCATGGACGCAGGACTGTTCTGGGAGACATGGGGACGCCTGGGAGACCATTTTTAGAAAAAAGAGGTAATATATGAGAAGGATGGAATCAGATAACTGCTTTGTCTGCGGCGCCCTGAATCCCATAGGACTGCACCTGGACATTACGGAAGGGGAAGGCTGGGCCAGGGCGGCCTGGACCGTGGAAAAGCCTTATGTGGGATATGAAGGAATGCTTCATGGGGGCATCATGGCTTCCATTATGGATGACCTTATGGCCCATGCCCTCTACTATACGGACCTGGATGTGGTTACGGCCCATCTGGAGCTGGATTACAAGGCTCCAATCTATGTGGGGGAGCGGATTGAGTGCGAGGCCCGGGTGACAGAGTACGGTAAGGGGCGCTCCATCCGTGCCCAGGGCACCATCAGCCGGGACGGCGAAGTGGCCGCCCTGGCAAAGGGAGTCATGGTAATTGTGAAGGAACCGGGGACCAAGGCAGGGCTGTGACCTGATTAGGAGGTGTATCATGGAGAGAACCGGAGCAGTGATACTGGCGGCAGGGCTGTCATCCAGAATGCATGAGTTTAAGCCCCTTCTGGAGCTGGGAGACAGCACCATGATTGTCAGGGCCATTGAGAATCTTAAGATAGCAGGGGCATCTCCGGTCATCATAGTGGCCGGATACAAAGCAGACCAGCTGATGGATTACCTGTGGCCCCTGGATATCATGTTTGTGCGCAATGAAAATTATGCCTCCGGCCAGATGTTTGATTCAGTCAAACTGGGCATATCAAGGGCCGCGGATTTGTGCGGCAGAATCCTTATTACGCCTGCGGATGTCCCTCTGATTGGGCAGGATACCTTTAAGCAGGTGATGGAATGTCCGGGGGCCCTGGTGCGCCCGGTCTGTGACGGCCGTCCGGGCCACCCGGTTATGGTGGATTCACGGCTGGCGCCGGATATCTGCGCCTATCAGGGGGGCGGAGGTCTTAAGGGAGCCATGGAGAACCTGGGGGTGCCAATCACGGAAGTGGAGGTGGAGGACCCCGGAATCTACCTGGATGCGGATACGCCCCAGGATTATATGAATCTCAGATACTGGAATGATTACAGCCAGGTGCAGAAACAGGGCTCTAAAATGATACATTTCCGTATATCCATAGGAATGACCTCATAGGGAATAAAATGGAAATGGTCAGGTGTGCCGCAGCAATGGAACACCTGGCCATTTTCCTCTGAATGCCTGCATCCGCACCTGTTTTCCCGCGGTCCGGACTGTTACAATAAATTCGCATTTGTAGTGTATGTGTCTTTACAAAATCAAAAGCAGGTGTTATTCTATATGTAATGCGTTATTTGAAAATATAAATAACGGGCGGAGGTTAAACAGAATGAAACTGATACAGACAGTGGATGCGGAAGGCACCGTGCTGTGCCACGATATCACACAAATCATCAAGGGAGTGACAAAGGATGCGGTATTCCGCAAGGGCCATGTGGTCACCAGAGAAGATATCCCGGTCCTCTTAAGCGTGGGCAAGGACCAGCTCTATGTGTGGGAGAAGGAAGAAGGAATGCTTCATGAAAATGACGCTGCTGAGATTCTCTGTGATATGTGCAGAGGACAGCATATGGAGCGTTCCCAGGCAAAGGAAGGCAAGATTGAACTGACAGCTGCATGCGACGGATTGCTGAAGGTGGACAACCGGGGGCTTAAGGCGGTAAACGGATTCGGACAGATGATGATAGCCACCCGTCACGGCAACTTTGCAGTGAAGAAGGGGGACAAGCTGGCCGGGACCAGAATCATCCCTCTGGTGATTGAGAAAGAAAAGATGGAGGCAGCCAGAACGGCGGCTGCGCAGGCAACAGGGGGATGTCCCATACTGGAGCTGAAGCCATTTTTACATAAGAAGGTGGGCATTGTTACAACGGGCAACGAAGTGTTTTACGGACGTATCAAGGATACCTTCACCCCTGTGATAGAGGGGAAGCTTTCAGAGTTTGACACAGAGGTCATAGACCATGTGACATGGAACGACGACGATACCAAGGTGACGGCCAGTATCCTGGACATGATAGAAAAGGGCGCGGATGTGGTGGTCTGTACAGGCGGTATGAGTGTGGACCCGGACGACAAGACACCCCTTGCCATCCGGAACACAGGAGCCCGCGTTGTATCCTACGGCGCACCGGTGCTTCCGGGAGCCATGTTCCTGCTGGCCTATTACCAGGTCAGGGATGGGGAGAATCCCCGTACCGTTGCCATTATGGGACTTCCGGGCTGTGTCATGTATGCAAAGCGCACCATATTTGACCTGGTTCTTCCCAGAATCATGGCAGACGACCAGGTGACGGCGGATGACCTGGCTGCGCTGGGCCAGGGCGGGCTCTGCCTTAACTGTCCGGAATGCACCTTCCCGAACTGCGGATTCGGCAAGGGACTGTAACAAAGGGGTTGAAAGGAAACAGACATGGAATTTACACATTTTGACGACCAGGGAAATGCCCTTATGGTGGATGTGGGGGATAAGGCGGAGACAAAACGGGAGGCAGTGGCCAGGGGCAGTATTTTCATGAGCCCGGAGTGCCTGGAAAAAGTGGCCCAGGGAACCATGGCAAAAGGAGATGTGCTGGGCGTTGCCAGGGTGGCAGGCATTATGGGAGCCAAAAAAACCTCTGAGCTGATTCCGCTGTGCCATATACTGAACCTTACCAAGCTCACCGTGGATTTTACCATTAAGAAAGAGACAAATGAGATTGAGGCAGTCTGTACGGCCAGGACCACGGGAAAAACAGGAGTGGAGATGGAAGCCCTGACCGGGGTGTCCGTGGCGCTGTTGACCGTCTATGACATGTGCAAGGCTGTGGATAAGGCCATGGAAATCGGTGACATTTACCTGGAACATAAGAGCGGAGGCAAGAGCGGGGAATTCCATAACCCCAGATGTGCCCGGAACAGGGGATGAGCAATATGAAGGATGCATTGGGAAGAACCATTGACTATATGAGGATATCCATTACGGACAGGTGCAACCTGCGCTGCAGGTACTGTATGCCCTATGGTGTGGAGTGCGTGCCCAGATGGGATATCCTGACCCTGGAGGAGATTCAGGCCGTGGCTATCTGCGCAGCCGGTCTCGGCATACGCCATATTAAGGTGACGGGAGGAGAACCTCTGGTCAGAAGAGACTGCTGCCAGCTGGTAAAGCAGCTTAAAAGCACTCCGGGGATTGAGAAGGTAACCATAACCACCAACGGCGTGCTGCTGGAGCGTTATCTGGATGATTTGGCGGAGGCCGGGATAGACGGCATCAACATAAGCCTGGATACCCTGGACAGGGACCTGTATCAGAGAATAACGGGGACCGATGCCCTGGGCACTGTGATGGAGTCCGTCAGGCGGGCCAGCGCCATGCCCATATCTGTTAAAATCAATGCGGTATCCATTGATTTCAGCCAGATGGAGGAGGACTGCGGGGAATGTCCGGCCGGAAATCAGGATGGCTGGCAGCAGATGGTGGAGCTGGCAAGGGAGTATCCGGTGGATGTGCGGTTCATTGAGATGATGCCCATTGGATACGGCAAGAATTTTAAGACCATCAACCACCGGGAACTGCTGGAGGAGATGGTGAAAGCATATCCACGCATGGAGGAGGATGACCAGGTCCATGGTTTCGGACCGGCTGTCTACTACCGGATACCGGGATTTAAGGGCAGCATTGGACTAATCAGCGCGATTCACGGGAAATTCTGCAGTGACTGCAACCGGGTGCGCCTGACCTCCCAGGGTTATCTGAAACCCTGTCTGTGCTATGAGGACGGAGCGGATTTAAGGCGGATTCTGAGAAAAGGACAGGAACGGCCGCAAGAGGAGGGGCATTACCGCTGGCCCTATGCAGGCTGTCCGTCGAACCAGGAACTTCAGGGGAAACTGAGAAAGGCCATGGAACAGGCCATATTGTGCAAACCGGCGGCCCATTGCTTTGAACGGCCGGGGCAGATAACAGAAGCGCATAACATGATTGCTATTGGAGGATAACGTATATGTCAGAGCAGGCAAAACAGAGTGTCTGTCCCACCGGAGTGGTGAAGGCTATCTGTATCAGTGATAAAAGGGGAATTGAGAAGCGGGCCATTGACCAGGGCCATTTTCTGGTGGATTTCGGTATTGAGGGAGATGCCCACGCAGGCCACTGGCACCGCCAGGTAAGCCTTCTCTCTTATGATAAAGTGAAGGCATTCAATGAGCGGGGGGCCGATGTCATAGACGGGGCCTTTGGCGAGAACCTGGTGGTGGAGGGCATTGATTTCAGAAGCCTTCCTGTAGGTACCAGGCTGTATGTGGGGACAGTCCAGCTGGAGATGACCCAGATTGGGAAGGAATGTCACAGCCACTGTGCTATTTACAAGCGCATGGGCGAGTGCATCATGCCGAAGGAGGGCGTGTTTGCAAAGGTTATCAAGGAAGGCATAATCCGTCCCGGTGATGTGATGCGGGTGGAGCCGCCGGCAGAGGACAGGCCGTTCACTGCCGCAGTCATTACCCTGAGCGACAAGGGCGCCAGGGGAGAGCGCAGGGACGAGAGCGGTCCGGCTGCAAAGGAGCTGCTGGAAGCAGCCGGTTATGAGGTAGCGGAGCTTCTGCTTCTGCCGGATGAGCCGGCCCAGCTGAAGACACAGCTCATCCGTCTGGCTGACAGCCGTCAGGTTGATTTGGTGCTGACCAGCGGCGGAACAGGCTTTTCCCTCAGGGACCAGACGCCGGAGGCCACCATGGCTGTGGCTGAGCGCAATGCACCCGGAATCGCGGAGTTCATCCGCATGAAGTCCATGGAGGTTACGGACAGGGCCATGCTCAGCAGGGGCGTGTCCGTTATCCGGGGAAGGACCCTGATAGTGAATCTGCCGGGGAGCCCCAAGGCGGTCAGGGAAAGCCTGGGCTTCATCATGAACAGCCTTGACCACGGCCTTAAGATACTCAGGGGAAGCGCATCGGAATGCGCCGGAAACCAGTAATAGAAATCCGGCAGTCAAATCCTAAACCGGCAGCCCAATCCTAAACCGGCCGCCAAGGAGAAATCCGGCAGCCAAATAGGAGTTCAACGGTGATATAAGGATACAGGTGCCTGTTCGGTGCAATGCTCATCCGGTACAGATGGGCATTTATGTGGGGAACGATATGGTCACATAAGTATAACGCATACCTGTATCTGTATATAGAAATTTTAAATCCAGGAGGATGAAATTATGAAAAAACAGCTTTGCATGATGATGGCAGCAATGCTGGCAGCAGCTGCACTGGCCGGCTGCTCTGGCGGGGCAAAGGAAACAACGGCAGCCGCCACGGAAACGGAGACAACGGCAGCAGAAACTACTGCGGCAAAGAAAGATGCAGAGACAGCTAACGGGGAAACCACAGCGGCCCAGGCAGGCGAATCCACGGAGATACTGGTTGCTGCGGCAGCCAGCCTTAAGAACGCCTATGAGGATGAGCTGATTCCCATGTTCCAGGAGCAGTATCCGGGCGTGGTTGTAAAGGGCACCTATGACAGCTCAGGAAAGCTTCAGACACAGATTGAGGAAGGTCTGGAGGCAGACGTGTTCATGTCGGCCGCAACCAAGCAGATGACAGCCCTGGACGAGGAGGGCATGATTGATTCCGGCACCGTCACCAACCTGATGGAGAACAAGATTGTGCTTATCGTTCCCACAGGCAGCAGCGCGGGCATTGAGAAGTTTGAGGATATTGAGAAGGCGGAGAGCATTGCCCTTGGCGACCCGGCCAGCGTACCGGCCGGACAGTATGCACAAGAGGCCCTTACCAGCCTGGGCATCTGGGATAAGATTCAGGACAAGGTAAGCTTTGGAACCAACGTGACAGAGGTGCTTAACCAGGTTGCCGCATCCAGTGCTGACGCAGGTATCGTATATGCAACCGATGCAGCCAGCATGGCTGACCAGGTGGAAGTGGTAGCCGAGGCTCCTGAGGGAAGCCTTGCCAAGAAGGTCATCTATCCTGTGGCAGTGGTGAAGAACACGGCTCACGGGGAAGAGGCCGGGAACTTTGTGGAATTTCTTAAGACAGACGAAGCCATGAAGGTATTTGAGGCATACGGATTCACAAAAGGCGAGTAAGGAAAAGGGGAGGAACCATCCATGGACTGGTCACCAATACTGATATCAATGAAGACAGCCGGCCTGTCGATTTTCATCACGTTTTTTCTGGGAATCTTTGCGGCGTGGGCTGTGGTGAGCATTAAAAATGAGACATGGAAGCTGATATGGGACGGCGTGCTTACGCTGCCCCTTGTCCTTCCCCCCACGGTGGCCGGTTTTTTCCTTCTCTACATTTTTGGGGTTAAACGGCCGGTAGGGCAGTTTTTTATTGAGTATTTCAGCGTTAAGATAGCATTTTCATGGACAGCTACGGTGATTGCGGCCGTGGTCATGTCCTTTCCTTTAATGTACCGCTCTGCCAGGGGAGCATTTGAACAGGTGGACCAGAACCTGGTGGCGGCAGCCAGGACCCTGGGCATGAGTGAGTGGAGCATCTTCTGGAAGGTGCTTATGACCGGAGGCCTGCCCGGAGTAGTCAGCGGCGGCGTGCTGGCCTTTGCCAGGGGCCTGGGAGAATTTGGGGCCACTGCCATGATAGCGGGAAACATAGCGGGCAGGACAAGGACCCTTCCCATGGCAGTCTATTCAGAGGTGGCCGCAGGCAATATGGATACGGCGTACCGTTATGTGGCGGTTATTGTGGTCATTGCATTCCTGTCCATCCTATTGATGAACTGGGCAGCGTTAAGGCCCGTGAACCGGAAGGGATGAAAGGGGAACAGCCGTGAACTCAGAATACAATCTTCATTTGGAAGTTAATATAAGAAAAAAATTAAAGGATTTCAGTCTGGACATAAACTTTGAAGCGGGCCGGGGATGTCTGGGTATCCTGGGACCGTCGGGCTGCGGGAAGAGTATGACCCTGAAATCCATTGCAGGCATCATCCGGCCGGACGGGGGAAGGATTGCCCTGCGATATGCCCAGGGGGAGGCGGCGGGAGGCCGGGTCCTCTATGATTCCGCCCTGAAGGTCAATGAGAGGCCCCAGGTAAGGCGGGTGGGCTATCTGTTCCAGAACTACGCCCTGTTTCCCGGCATGACCGTGGAACAGAACATCATGGTGGGGTTAAAGGGAGGCCGGGGAAACGTGGGGCTTAGAAAACGCCGGCCCATGTCCCAGGAGGCCAGGGAACAGAAGGTGGCTGAGATGGTGGAGCGGTTCAGGCTCCATGGGCTGGAAAAACGTTATCCCGGCCAGCTGTCAGGCGGCCAGCAGCAAAGAGTGGCCCTGGCCAGGAGCCTGGCCTATGAGCCGGAGGTGCTGCTGCTGGACGAGCCTTTTTCCGCCATGGATACATATCTGAGGGAGGGATTGCGCCTGGAGCTGGCGGATGCCCTTAAGGATTATGACGGGGTGACCATTATGGTGACCCATGACAGGGATGAGGCATACCAGCTTTGCGGCAATCTTCTGCTTATGGACAGAGGATGTGTGCTGGCGGCGGGCAGGACAAGGGATATTTTCCAGAATCCCATTACATGCCAGGCAGCCAGGCTTACGGGATGTAAGAACATTTCCAGGATTGAGCGGCTGGGAGAACGCAGGATACGGGCAGTGGACTGGAACGGCCTGGAGCTGGTCACGGACCGCCCTGTGGATGACACCATAACATCGGTGGGAATCAGGGCCCATGATTTCGAACCTCTGTCAGACAGCGGTGCACAGGCCTATATGGAGAGGGAGGATGCAAATCTTATAAAAGTATATGCTCCATCTATTTCCGAAATGCCGTTTGAGTGGTATATTACATTACAGAACGGTCTGTGGTGGAAGAAGGGGAAGGATATCCACACACACGAAACCGCGGGCCTGGTGCCGGATTGGCTCAGGGTGGAGCCGTCCGCTCTCTTGCTTTTGACCGGAGAGCTTTAAGGGGCGGATATCAGGCTATCATATTACAGAGAAAGGCGGAACAGACCTATGAGGACAGGGGCTGTTATTATCGCAGCAGGTCACAAGAGCACAATCAGCCGTTTCCAGCCCATGCTTCCCATTGGGGACAGCACGGTCATACGGAGAATTATCATTACCCTTAAGCGGGCGGGCATTGAGCCCGTGGTAGTGGTTACCGGGCAGAAGGCGGACGAGGTGGAAAAACACATT
The DNA here is from genome assembly GCF_015556325.1 of Clostridium sp. 1001283B150225_161107_B6. Lineage (NCBI taxonomy): Bacteria > Bacillati > Bacillota > Clostridia > Eubacteriales > Clostridiaceae > Clostridium > Clostridium sp. 1001283B150225_161107_B6. Next base: position 78,932 of record NZ_JADNMD010000012.1, read on the forward strand.
GCAGGACTCCGGGTCATCTGTCTGCGCAATCAGGATTATGAGCAGACCCAGATGTATTACAGTATCTGTATGGGGTTAAATTATATAGAGGATTTATGCGACAGGGTATTTATCCTGCCGGCCAAATTCCCTATGTTCCTTCCGGATACCATACAGAGGATGATGGGGTCCCGTGCCATGGCTGCCTGTCCTGTGTTTGACGGAAGGCGGGGCCATCCGGTCCTGGTATCCAAGGCAGCCATTGGCCCCCTTTTAAACTATGAGGGGGGAAAAGGATTGAGAGGCGCCCTGCGCCAGCCGGAAATCGATGCCTATCTGGAGGAGATACCGGTGGAGGACGAGGGAATCATCATGGCAGTGGAATCGGACGAGGACTGCGCCCGGGGCAGTCTTGGACGGGAAAAGCTGGCTGTGTATCCCCAGGTGCAGCTGACACTGGAGCGCAATGAAGGATTTTTTGGTCCCCAGGCAGCCCAGTTCCTGAGCCTGATTGACCATACAGGCTCTATGCAGACAGCCTGCAGGCAGATGCATATGTCCTATACCAAGGGATGGAAGATTTTAAAGGAGGCAGAGCGGCAGCTGGGCTATCCTCTCCTGATTACGCAGTCAGGAGGGGCGGAAGGCGGTTTTTCCCAGCTCACACCCAAGTCCAAGGAGTTTCTGGACCGTTATCTGCGGATGGAGAAGGAATTGCGCATGGAAGGCGAACGGCTTTATAAAAAATATTTTTCTGCGGAGGAAGAGGCGGGGTCATGAAAGCATTATTTACAGAGTTAAGACAATTATTGGAGCAGGGGGAGGAGGCTGTTCTGGTGACTATTATTGCCAGTTCCGGTTCCACCCCCAGGGGAACCGGTTCCCGGATGCTGGTGAGGAAGGACGGGTCCATAGAAGGGACCGTGGGCGGCGGCGCTGTGGAGTACCAGGCCATCCAGGCAGCCATCCAGGCTATGAAGGACAAGGCTTCCTTTGCCAGGGGATTCACCCTCACCAGAAACCAGGTGGCTGATATCGGCATGGTGTGCGGGGGAAATGTGGTGGTATATTTCCAGTACATTTGTCCGGGGGACCAGGCGCTGTATGGTTTCTGCGGCCGGGTTCTGGAGGCCTTGGCAAAGGATGAGGACAGCTGGCTCATTCTGGATATCACCGACGAGACATGCTGGCAGATGGGCCTGTACAGCCACAGCCTGGGTCTGGCCGGTATGAAAGGGCTGGGGCAGTCTTGTCTGGGGCCGGGAGAGACTGGGGAAACCAGCGGCGCCGGCTCATGGAGCGGGCTGGAAAAAGAACTCTTTGGCAGCAAGGCCCGGCAGAAAGCAGTGGACGGCCGGAATTATTATATAGAGCCTCTGGTACAGGCCGGGACCGTCTATATATTCGGAGGCGGCCATGTGGCCCAGGAGCTGGTTCCTGTGCTGGCCCATGTGGGATTCCGCTGCGTGGTCATGGACGACAGGGAGGTATTTGCCAATCCCCGGGTATTTCCCCAGGCAGACAGGACTGTGGTGGGAGACATGGAACACATCAGCGAGTATGTGGATATCAGTTCCAGGGACTATGTGTGCGTCATGACCAGGGGGCACCAGTTTGATTATTATGTGCAGAAGCAGGCCATGGCCCTGCATCCTTATTATATCGGTATCATGGGCAGCAGGAACAAGATACGGGTGGTGACGGATAAGCTGCTGGCAGACGGCTTCACATTGGAAGAAATCCAGAAATGCCACATGCCCATCGGCACGGACATTGGAGCTGAGACACCGGCGGAGATTGCCATCAGCATTACGGGAGAACTGATAGCGCAGAGAGCAGCCAGGACGGATGCCCGGCAGTGATGCCGCCGGGATATACAAAAATTTTTAGGTTATCTAAAATATTTTGCATTCATGCACAAAAAACAGAGAGGTGTTCACCAAAAGATTAGATATAATGCGGATTGCTAAACAGGTATGCCTGACATATAATGAATCTATCACAGTGATGGAAAACATATTGGAAGGAAGGAATCGATAATGGCAGTCATCGGAGTTATACTAGTGTTTGGTATCCTGAGTTTTGATTTGTATGGTGTAATCAGGAATAATATCCAGAAATAGGGACGCAACAGGATAAGATAGTCAGCTGAGACAAAACACTGAAATAGAACAGCAGCCGGAAGCAGAGGGGATTCCCCTTGTTTCCGGCTGTTTTTAACTGCCCTTAAAGGGCAGAAAATTATCTTTCCCTATCTTCTGTTTTATGATAGAATAGTCAGAGTATCACAGTAAAGTGCTGCATTAATCTATGTCAACTATAAAATGGAGATTATGCCATGAAGGTCTATTTTTACGAGTGCGGCATATGGACCGGAACCAACAGCCTGTGGCACGGCCTGGGGCTTGAGGGACGGATGAAGCAGGCACGGTCAGAGAAAGGACCGGGCCCTTTTGTGGTGTCTCTTGCAGGCGCGGGTGGCAAGACATCCGCCATACGAAGACTGGCCTGGGAGGCCCTGGACCGGGGGCTTAAAGTTTTGGTGGCAACCACCACCCATATGGCTTGTCCGGATGCATTCGGATGCCTTGAGGGCAATGTGGAAGAAATCAGGGCTGGTCTGGAACAGCGCGGCCTGGCAGTGGCCGGAAGGCCGGCGGAGAATGGGAAGATTGCATTTACAGGCCGGGAGTTGTATGAGGAAGCCTGTTCCCTGGCGGATTTGGTACTGGTGGAGGCTGACGGTTCCAGACGCCTGCCTTTGAAGGTGCCAAGGGCTGGGGAGCCGGTGATTCCGGAGAATACAGATATGATTCTGTGCCTCAATGGCCTGACATCCCTTGGGAAACAGGCCGGGGAATGCTGCCTGAGACTGGAGGAAGCCCTGGACCTGATGAGCCGCCACGGCCGGAAATTGTATGGGCATGAGTGTGTCCTTTCCGGCAAAGAACCGGATGGACCGGACCGGAATAGGGAATATAAGAGCGACTGGGTCATACAAAAGGAAGACATGATGACGCTGATGAAGCATGGATACCTGGTCCCCCTGCGGGAAGCCCATCCGTATATGGAGGTGCTGCCTGTATTCAACCAGGCCGACACTGCGCAGAAAGCAGCGCTGGCCAGGGAAATGCTGGACGGAATGGGTGAGACAGCAGGGATTGCAAGCGGACAGCTGGACCAGGATGGGTCCGCCCGGTTATTTTAAAGGATGGTTATGAGGGATGAAGATATCATTTATCTATATGGCTTCCGGATTTGGAAGCCGTTTTGGCTCTAATAAGCTGCTGGTGCCCTTTAAGGGAAAGGAGCTTTACCGCCATGGGCTTGACTGCATCTGCCGGGCGGCAGGGGAGCTGGAGAAAGATGGGCACCAGACAGAGATTCTGGTGGTCAGCCAGTATGAGGAGATTTTAGAGCAGGCCGTAAGCCAGGGGCTTGCGGCAGTCCACAACGGATTCAGCGGGGAGGGAATCACTGCGTCCCTCAGGCTGGGAATTGCTTCGGCTGCTCCTGGGACAGAGGCTCTTTTGTTCTCAGTGGCAGACCAGCCCTATATGAGTCCCTTCACCCTGAAGAGGTTTATTGAGGGGTACTGGCTGTCCAAAAAGGGGATGGGCTGTGTGTGCCATCAGGGAAAGCGGGGGAATCCCGCCATCTTCAGCCGCACCTACAGGCAGGAGCTTATGGGGCTTCGCGGGGACAGGGGGGGAAGCGTAATCATGAAGGCCCACCCTGAGGATGTGTGGACCATGGAGGTGCCGGAGGAGGAGCTTAGGGATATAGACAGGGCAGAGGATTTGTAAGGAAAAGTGGTGGAAACATGAAACAGTCGGATACTCAGTTGGCTAAACAGCCGGATACTCAATTGGATAATCAGAAGAAAAACGATTTTTCCAAAGGCAGCGTGGTGGGCAATATCATGAAGCTGGCGGTCCCCATGACCCTGGCACAGCTCATCAATGTGCTGTATAATATTGTGGACCGCATTTACATAGGAATGATACCGGAGAATGCCACCCTGTCCCTTACGGGGCTGGGGCTTTGCCTGCCCATCATATCCATTGTCATTGCCTTTGCCAACCTCTTCGGCATGGGCGGCGCTCCCCTGTGTTCCATTGAACGGGGCAGGGGGAATGAGAAGGAGGCAGAGGCCATCATGGGCAATTCCTTTGTGATGATGGTGGCGGTGGGAATCCTGCTGACGGTCCTGGGTCTGATTTTTAAGCGGCCCATGCTGTACCTTTTCGGCGCCAGCGACGCCACCATTTCCTACGCAGACGCCTATGTGACCATCTATCTCCTGGGCAATATTTTTGTGATGACAGGCCTGGGCATGAACAGCTTCATCAACTCCCAGGGCTTTGGGACCGTGGGCATGATGACCGTGCTGCTGGGGGCGGTTGCCAACATTGTCCTGGACCCCATTTTCATCTTTGTATTCCACATGGGGGTACGGGGCGCGGCCCTGGCTACCATTCTTTCGCAGATGCTGTCAGCCATATGGATTCTGGCCTTCCTGACCGGCAGGCGGACCATCCTGAAGCTGCGGCCCGCGGCCATGAGGCCGGACGGCGGCAGGCTGCTCCGCATTGTGGGCCTGGGCATGTCCGGGTTTACCATGTCCATCACCAACAGTCTTGTACAAATCATGTATAATTCCATGCTCCAGAAATTCGGCGGCGACCTGTATGTGGGAATCATGACCGTCATCAACTCAGTCAGGGAGGTCATTTCCATGCCTGTAAACGGTCTGACCAACAGTGCCCAGCCTGTACTGGGATTTAACTACGGGGCCAGGGAGTATAAACGGGTACAGAAGGCCATTGTATTCATGTCAGTGGTCTGTATCCTGTATACAGTGGTGGCCTGGGGATTCGTGGACTGGTTTCCGGAGTTCTTCATCCGTATTTTCAACCGGGAGGGGGACATGGTGGAGGCGGGAATTCCGGCTATACGCATGTATTTCTTCGGGTTTTTCATGATGTCCCTCCAGTTCGCGGGCCAGTCCGTGTTCGTAGGCCTGGGAAAATCCAGGAATGCGGTATTTTTTTCCATTTTCAGGAAGGTTATCATCGTTATACCGCTTATTATCATACTGCCCACTGTATTTGGATTGGGGACCCAGGGCATACTGATGGCGGAGCCCATATCCAATTTCATCGGAGGAGCCGCCTGTTTCGGGACCATGCTGCTGACAGTATGGCCTGAGCTAAAGCGGGGCGGGGAAAAGAACCAGCGCTAAAGGAGAAAAACCAATGAAAAGACCTTATATAAAGGCCGCAATGATACTGGGGGCGGCAGCGTTCCTGTTCACAACCGGGTTTGCCAGGGCAGAGGAACATGCTGCGGGAACAGCAGGCTGCCTTAAATCAGCCACCTACTATTCCGATGACTGGGTCATCAATTTCTGGAACAGTGAGAGCCGCCATATGGACCAGGAGCTGGCCCGCATTGCGGAGGATGGATTTAACAATATTATCCTGGTGGTTCCGTGGAGGGAATTCCAGCCCGGTATGTCGCCCTGTACATACAGCCAATATGCCTGGGACAAGCTGGACCGCGTCATGGATGCCGCTGGGGCCCAAGGACTGAGCGTGATGCTGCGTGTGGGATATACCTGGGATTACTGCGGGGCAGGCAATGTGATGGACCGGTACCAGGGGCTGATGCAGAAGGGGACGGAACGGTCTGCCTGGATGGAATATGTGGGCCGCCTCTATAAGGCGGCATCCTCCCATGAAAACTTCTGCGGAGGATTCCTGACCTGGGAGGATTTCTGGAACTTCACGGATTCCAGCGCGTCCCTGGGAAACGGGGTAAAGGGACGCAGTATGGCCAAGGCCTGCGGATATGTGGATTATGCCAGGGAGAATTATGAGCTGGAAGAGCTGGAGGAAATGTATGGCCACAAGCTGTCCGGGTATGATGATTTGTATTTTCCTGCAAAGGATTCACAGGCCAGAAGCGTGTTTTACGGATTTTACGACCATTTTTTAAATGAACTCCTGGCCGACAGCCAGACCGTGTTTCCGGGCCTGTCCATGGAAGTGCGCCTGGATGTGGACCCGGTGGAGCACAAGGACGGAAGCCAGGAGGGCTTTATGCATTCCTCCACCTTCCCCAGCGGAAGCGCTGCCTATACCAGCGCAATGTACGGCATTCCCATGGGCTTTATGAATGAACATGAACGCGTAACAGCCCAGGAGGCGCTGGAAAAGGTGCCTGTGTTCCTGAACCGTCTTCACGTGTACAGCGGAGGCAAGCCGGTGTACCTGGACCAGTTCCTGTTTACGGACAATACGGTTGGATACGAGCATAACGCCCAGCTGCGGGACGATGAAAAGGCGCTGTATCTGGAAGGCGTTGCGCCCATCCTTAAAAATTCCACCATGGGATACGGTATTTGGACCTACCGGGATTACGGGGACAATAAGCTGTTCAATGCCCAGTTTGCCCTGGGCATGGACGGATGGCGTTTTTCAGGAGGAAGCTATATTGCGGAGGATGCAACCGGAAAATCAGCCATGCTTCCCTCCGGCGGAACTATTTACCAGAACCTGGGCAACCGGATGACAGGCAATACAGGAAAGGATACCTATGTAAAGCTGCGCACCGGGGCAGAGGAAGCATGCAGGCTGACCATACGCATGGGTTCCCAGACAAGGACCGTGGACGTGAAGGAGGAACGGAAGGTGGAGCTTAAATTCAGCAACTGCCAGCCGTCGGATTTCACCATCAGCGTAAGCGGCGGCAAAGGCGCTTTTGTGGACGACATCCAGGTATATACCTTTGTGACCCAGGGCGAGCTTTACAATATGGACGGCAGCGAAGGAAAATGCATTGAAGCCCTGCGCCTCATGAATCAAAAATTATAATCCGTACATACTATCCTTGTCATTGGTAAGAATGGTACCGCACATAAGAAACCGGGCTTCGGCTTCTTATGTGCTCATAACAAGGAGGTAGGGATGATGACCAAGCTGGAATGTAGTGTAAAGAACTGTGTGCACAACGCTGACAACTGCTGCTGTAAGGCTGCTATTGCAGTGGATGGGAACAAGGCCGGGACTGCGGAGCAGACCTGCTGCGCAAGCTTTGACGAGAACAAGGGCGGTAAGTTCACCAACCTGTTCAAGACCCCTGAGACAAGGCTGGAGATTGCCTGCGACGCGGTAAAATGCGTCTACAATGAAGAACACCGCTGCTCCGCGGAACGTATTGACATAAGCGGTGACGGAGCCTGTGAATGTACGGAGACAAGGTGCAGTACCTTTAAGGCCAGATAAATTCAGAATCAGGACAGGATGGGTGCAGGGACGTCTTCCGGGAACCGGGAGGCGTTCCTGCTGTATTTGGATGAATCATATCGAGGAAACGTATCCGGAAGAAAAGTTTGAAATTATGGTTGACAAATACGTTCAAATGTAGTAGATTAATATAAGTTGTGAGAACGACTGACAGGAAAGCAGGTATCCGCCTCACCCTGGCACAAGTAAGTGACCCGGGTTCATAGATGAAACAATGTGCTGTAGTATCTCCTTGGATTTCCGGTGAGACAGGGCAGCAGATGGTTTTATGTGAGGAAGTGGATAGCCAGGCTGTCCGCTTTATTTTTTGCCCTACAGGGAAAGAACGGGGCATGCTGATTCCAGAACAACATGACTTATTTGGAGGTGTACGACTATTAGCGAATTAATGATTAACGAGCAAATCAGAGACAAGGAAGTACGGCTGATTGGCGAGGACGGGGAGCAGTTAGGCATCGTGCCGGGGAAAGAGGCACTGAGAATGGCTCAGGAAGCAGAGCTTGACCTGGTGAAGATTGCACCTACGGCAAAGCCGCCGGTATGTAAGATTATCGACTATGGCAAGTACCGTTATGAACTGGCACGCAAGGAAAAAGAAGCCAAGAAGAAACAGAAGGTAATCGAGATAAAGGAAGTTCGTTTGTCACCCAACATTGACACCAACGACCTGAACACCAAGGTGGGAGCAGCCAGAAAATTTTTGGAGAAGGGCGATAAGGTGAAGGTGACACTTCGTTTCCGCGGTCGTGAGATGGCCCATATGTTCAAGTCCAAATACATCCTGGATGATTTCGCTGAGAGTTTAAAGGATATCGCAGTTATCGATAAGCCCTCCAAGGTTGAAGGAAGAAGCATGGTTATGTTTTTAACTGCAAAACGTTAAAATAGAAAGTTTTAAGGAGGAAATTTACAATGCCAAAGTTAAAAACCAGCAGAGCAGCAGCAAAGCGCTTTAAAAAGACAGGAACCGGTAAGTTAGTTCGCAATAAAGCTTACAAGTCTCACATCTTAACTAAGAAGTCCACTAAGAGGAAGAGAAATCTTAGAAAAGATATTGTTACCGATGCAACTAACGCACAGGTAATGAAGAAGATTTTACCATATCTGTAAGTTTGAATTGTAGAAGGAGGAATTACCGATGGCAAGAATAAAAGGCGGTTTAAATGCTAAGAAGAAGCACAATAGAGTATTAAAGATGGCTAAGGGCTACAGAGGCGCCCGTTCCAAGCAGTACAGGATTGCAAAGCAGTCCGTAATGCGCGCCCTGACAAGCTCCTATGCAGGCAGAAAAGAGAGAAAGAGACAGTTCAGACAGCTGTGGATTGCACGTATCAACGCTGCAGCACGTATCAACGGCCTGTCCTACAGCAAGTTCATGTACGGCTTAAAGTTAGCTGAGGTTGACTTAAACCGTAAGGTTCTGTCCGAAATGGCTATCAATGACGCAGAGGGATTCGCAAAATTAGCTGAACTGGCTAAGTCCAAAATTGCTTAATTGAGAATTGATATAAGATTACCAGAGGGTATTGCAGGACAAGCTGCAGTGCCCTCTTTTTGAGACAGCCGGTAAAGGCCTGAGGAAGAGAGGGGGCGGATGAATTGAAAAAAGCGCTTATATACGGGATTCTGGCATCCTTTTTCTTTGCATTTACCTTTATCCTGAACAGGAGCATGAATCTGGCCGGAGGATACTGGATGTGGTCGGCCAGCCTCAGGTACCTGTTCACATTTCCTGTATTGTGGCTTATGCTGGCACGAAGCCGTTCGGCAGGTAAGGTGTGGAAGGCTGTAAAGGAAGCGCCTGTTCCCTGGCTGGTATGGAGCACGGTGGGATTCGGGCTGTTTTACGCGCCTCTCACCTTCGGCTCCGTATTGGGTGAATCATGGCTGGCCGCGGCAACCTGGCAGCTGACCATAGCGGCGGGCGTGCTTCTGACGCCTCTGTTTGGAAAACAGATACCAATCAGAAACCTGGGATGGTCTATTCTCATACTGGCAGGCATATTCATGATGCAGGTGCCTCATCTGGAACGGATGGAAGTGAGGACCGTGGTCCTGACGCTGGTGCCTATATTGGCGGCGGCATTTTCCTATCCCCTGGGGAACCGTAAGATGATGGCCCTTTGTGCGGAGACCATGACCACCCTTGAACGGGTATACGGCATGACACTGTGCAGCATGCCGTTCTGGATTGTTATGTCGGTATGGGCCTGGGTAAAGTCCGGACCGGCGCAAGGCGGACAGATATTCCAGTCTCTGTGCGTGGCGCTGTTTTCAGGCGTTATTGCCACGGTCCTGTTTTTTAAGGCCACAGACATGGTAAAGGACAATCCGCGCCATCTGGCCGTCATAGAGGCCACCCAGTGCGGCGAGGTGCTGTTTACCCTGCTGGGAGGCATCCTGCTGCTGAAGGACAGGATTCCGGAGCCGGTGGGACTGGCCGGTATCGCTGTGATTGTGGCCGGTATGGTGGGAAACAGCCTGTCGGCAGGAGAGTAGCCCGGAGTCCCCGGGGCTGGTCCGCCGGATTGCAGGAAGGAAATAAGGGAAAAAGCAGCCTCCAAACGTTATAATAACCAAAGGAGGTTGTGGGCAATGATTAAGGATGCATATGTACAATACCAGTCGCCAAAAGCGGCAAAGGACCTGTTTGATGCAATGGAACTGCTGCCGGGGCGGGTGAAGATGGAGCAGGATGTCCACTATATTGACGATGAGACGGCTGCCATGAATCTGCATCTGGCTCTGATGATGGCGGCCCTGGAGGACGGGCTGTGGCAGTAAGGCTGTTTAGGTGACGGTATATGAGGCAGGTTACCGGAATGAAAGGAAGAATGAGAGGGACCATGAATAAGGCGGACAACAGGGATAAGAACCGGAATGAAAATCTTTTATGGAAAGTACTGGATGAAACCACTGTCATCAAGGACGCATGGATTGATATGCGCGCCAGCACCTGCAGGCTGCCGGGCGGCATGGTCATTGCCCCCTTTTATGTCAATCATCTGCCGGATTTTGCGGTGGTGGTGGCTGTAACGCCGGAACACAAGGTGATTTTGGTGCGCCAGTACCGCCACGGTGTGGAGAAGGTGCTTCTGGAGCTGCCCGCAGGATGTATCGAGCCGGGGGAGGACCCGGAGGCAGGGGCTGCCAGGGAGCTTTTGGAGGAAACGGGATACAAGGCGGGGAGTATGGAATTTCTCTTTAAAATTGCCCCCAATGCCAGCAACTGCACCAGCTACGCCCAGTGCTACCTGGCCAGGGATGTATTTTCGGCTGCGGCCCAGCAGCTGGATGATACAGAGGCACTGGAAGTGGTGGAGATGGAGGGGGAGGAAGTAAAACGGTTCCTGAGAGAGGGAAGGTTTGAACAGGCCGTGCATGTGGCGGCCCTGTACAGGGCCGCGGAGTTAGGGGCACTGGGATAAATGGATGACTGTAAATGTGATGTGTGATGCCCTTCCTGGGTGAGCGTCCCATCAATTGTTTGCGGTCATTTTTTGTTTGTACGCCATTACAGGGACAATCAGTGAAAAATCTCTACGGTTTCAATTATCACCGGTTTTGTAATCATCCCTTGCCCAGTTGGGCGCATTGACGGGACCGGCTTTGGCGTTGCCGTTTTTGGCGGCTCCCTGGATTTCGGGAACCTGGGCCTGCTCATTTTTGGGATGGTTCATTTTATGGTGATTTTCAGTTCCATGATTATCTGCGCCGTAAGGGCTGGGTCTTCTCATTCCTGCTTTTGCCATTATCATACCTCCTTTCCATAGTAGTTTTTGAACCATTGGCTGAAAATATTCGGAAAAGTAGAAGGAAAATATCAACTGAACCTATAGGTATTTTTGGTAATCACTGGACATTGATAGTTTCATATTGATAGTTAGTATTTTTTCGTGTATCCTATTTTTAGTAAATCGGTATCTGTAAAGGAGTGTTTAATATTGGATTATAAGAAAAAAGCAATTGATTGTGTTAAGGACACGGTTTTACCCATTCAACGTGGCCAATTTGAAGAATGTGGATGCAGCTTAGATGAGCAGTATAAAAAATACGGCAACACAGAAATGCTTATAGCGAGAATAATTGACCCGGGGCATATCTATGAAATAGGCTATCCTAAATGCGTTTGTGATGAGGTGCTGTCTGGCAAAGTAACAGAAGTGTCCCATTGCGAATGCTCAAGGAACAGCATTTTATATATTTTACAAGATTTATTACCGGACAAGGATATACAAGTTGAAATAATACATACGGTATTAGGTGGAGCTGATGATTGCCGATTTAAGGTAACTATTTGCTGAAACAGATTATATTAGTAATGGTCAATTTGGAGCCGTTAACCATCGAAATGTTGGCAGCCAAAAACAAGTCTCCCCTTAAGGCTGAAATACCTAAAGGGGAGAATGACAATGAGCTATGATGGATGATAAGGAACTCCATTCGCCATATAAGGTGTGCCCTGCCAATTAAATGCGATAATTGCTTGCCAGGTAGGGGGAACAGCGGCGAGCGCTGCGGTGAGAGCCGCATCACCGGCAGTCTTATAAAAATCTTCCTGGGTACGGCTATTTTCATCAGCATAACTTCATGCTATATTCTACCTATATATATTACTCTATCAGACATGGTAAAGTCACAAACATGCAAAAAAACAACGTAAAAACGTACTTTTTGACCCCGCAATATTAAGGAATCGTTAATAATTATTATTTTGCATTCCCACCCAATATATGGTACACTGAGTCCTGTATCATAGATTGTTTTACAGGAGTGGTTGCAGGAATGCTGGAAATATCAGGAATTTATAAATCCTATCACAGACAGAGTATTTTAGCGGGAGTGGACCTGACGGTGGCTCCGGGAGAATGTGTGGGTATAGTGGGGTATAACGGCTGCGGCAAGACCACTCTTTTATCGATTCTGGCAGGCGCCCAGAAAGCGGACAAGGGCAGTATCCTCTACAACGGCAGGCAGGCGTCAGGCCATCCCCGGGTATTTGCGGAGGAGGCAGCTTATGTGCCCCAGGAGAATCCGCTTATGGAGGAACTGACCGTAAGGGATAACCTGCTTTTGTGGTACAGGGGAAGCAGGAAGCAGATGGAATCGGATTTAAAGGGCGGAGCAGCTTCCATGCTGGGCGTGGACCAAATGCTGGAACGCACAGTGGGAAAGCTTTCCGGGGGTATGAAGAAGCGGCTCAGCATAGCCTGTGCCCTGTCCAACCACGCACCGGTCCTTATCATGGATGAGCCTGGGGCGGCACTGGATTTGGAGTGCAAGGAAATCATCCGGCACTACCTCAGGGAATATATGGCTTCAGGCGGGGCTGTCATACTGACATCCCATGAGCTGGCAGAGCTGGCGCTGTGTACGAAGATGTGCATATTAAAAGGCGGAGTTTTAAGTGAAATCGATTGTGGTCTGTCAGCGAATGAGCTGATTGGCCAGTTTCGATAGATACATAATAAAGGGCAGCCGGTGCGGTATGATGCAGGGCAGCGGAAAGGTCCTTTTACAAGGGAGGAGAGAGAAATATGAAATGCACCAAGTGTGGAGCAGAGCAGGAAGCAGATGTAAAATTCTGTACCCAGTGCGGAGCTCCGATGGAACATGACAATCAGGCGCCGGAAGACGGCGGCTCTGAGCCGGTAAAAGAAGAGGCGGCAGCTGAGGCAGAGACTTTAAAAGAAGAGCCGGCAGCTGAAGCGGGAACTGAAAAAGAAGAGGAATCATCAGCCGGGGCAGAGACTGCAGAAAAAGAGGAGCCGGCAGCTGAGTCCGGGTCTGCAAAAGAAGAGGCGCCGGCAGCTGTCTGTGCGCCGGAAGAGCCTCAGCCGAATAAGAAGTTCGTCAAGGTACTGGCTGCTGTGGTGGCCATTGCGGCTGTCATTGCCATCGCGGCCCTGGTTTATATGAAGATGAACACAAAGGACCCCAAGCAGGTGGTTATTGATGCCTTTGAAAATGTGTTTCCAGAAGGCCAGGTATATCCTTCTGAGGAGCTGTTCGGGCTGAAGGATTTTGCTGAGACAGTGAAGACAGCCGACAGCCAGGGCGGGCTGACCCTCAAGATGGACAGCTGTTCGGATGAGACAGTCAATACCTATGCGGGAAGCGGCCTTCGCTTTGAGACAAAGGATGACAAGACCAATGGAAAAAGCTTCTTTAACATGGGCGTAATCTATAACGGCATGGACCTTGCCAATCTGAATGCATATTATGGGGACGATACCCTGATGCTTGCGGTTCCGGAGCTTTCCGGCAAGGTGTTTACCGTGGACCTGGGAGAAGGACTGGCGGACCGCATTAAGAATTCGCCTACCGTAGGTCCGCTGCTGGAGCAGAACGGCGTGGATGTAGAAGGCATGGCGGCTTATTTCACGGAGCTGGTAGATGAGGCTGAAAAAGCCCAGTCAGAAGGCAAGCAGCCCTTTGATGTGGAAGCGCTGATTACCCGTTATAAAGAGGGATGTAAGGCCCAGGAGAATTTCAAGGCAGCCCTGACCGTTGAAAAGGCCGGTAAGGGAACCTATGCCATGGACGGCGCACAGGTGAGCTGCCAGGGATACAATGTAACTGTCAGCAAGGATTCCATGATTGAATTCCTTCGCCTTTCCACTGATTTCTTCCTGCAGGATGAGACTCTGAAAGCAGATTTCATGCGCCAGCTTGAGACTACTGTGAAGATGAGTGAGCTTATGGGCGGAACCATGTCAGGCACAGGAAACCTGTCCGCGGAGGAGATGCAGCAGCAGTCCTACGAGGAGGCCAAGGAAATGGCGGACCAGATGATAGAATATCTGGATAAGGCGCTGACCGATGTGAATATGACGGTTTATGTGGATAAAAAGGGACGTCTGGCAGCAGTGGAGGGCTCTACCAATCTCCATGTGGATGATTCGGATGTTTCCGAAGAGGGCTTTGTGGCAGTGACCTTTAGCTGCCAGCTTCAGGGCGGTTCTTACCTGACACAGAATGCACTGGCCAACATTACCCTGGAAGATGCCACGGATACAGTGAGCATTGATATGGTAAAGCAGGGAACCTATGACGGAAGCGTACTGACCAGTGACCTTTCACTGGACCTGGCTGTGCCGGATGATGAGGCTTATAATTTTACATATACAAGCACCTATGATTCCAAGGACGGAAGCTACCACCTGTCCGGCGAGGTAGGCGGAAACGGTTCGCAGCTTGTGAAGATATCCGCAACCGGCGCAGTGGACCAGCTGGAAAAGGGCAAATCTGTGCATGTGAACATTGATTCCCTGGAGACATCGGTTCTGGATGATTCCGTGAATGTGGTTCTCAGCGGCGAATACTATTACCAGCCTCTGTCAGGAGAAATCACTCCTTTAGAGGGCGAGGCCATGGATATGCTGTCTGCCACGGAAGAGGATTGGACCAATGTGGGAATGGAAATGCTGTTTGGCGTCATGGGATTAGGCAGCCAGCTGGGAGTATCCATGTATTAATAAGATAAAAAGGAATGGGAAGATATGTCTGCACGTCTGGTTTATCTCAGGCTTGAGTTAAAACGAGCATGTAAAAAGCTTCCCCACATCTTTGCAGGGGCAATCGTGCTGTTACTTTTAGCGGGTACGATTGCCCTTTTGTCAGCCAGGATGCTGTATGGGGAAAAGTCAGCAGGAAGGATTGCCGTAGGGGTAGTGCTTCCGGAAGGCGATGCCGTTGCGAAGAAGGCGCTGGCCATGGTCAGTTCGCTGGAAAGCGTCAAGAGCATCTGCGATTTTGAATATATGAATAAAGAGGAATGCCTGGATAAGCTGAAAGCAGGGAAATTGTATGCGGTGATGGAAGTGCCGGAGGGATTTGTGCAGGACATCATGAACGGAACCAATACGCCGGTGAAAATTCTGCTGCCCAGGGGGGCGGGCCTGGAAAGCCGCATCTTCAAGGAATTGACAGATGCAGGCGCCTCGACCCTGGGAGCAAGCCAGGCGGGTATCTATGCAGGGGATGAACTGCTGTACCTTTATGGCATGGCGGATTCCGTAAGCAGCCTGGAGGCGGACCTGAACCGGATATACATGGGCTACAGCCTGCCCCGAATGGATTATTTTAAGAATGTCAAGGTCAGTGCAACAGGAGATGTGGATACGATTCATTTTTACGGTATCAGCACAGCGGTGCTGTTTCTGCTGCTCTGCGCCATTCCGGTGTCCGCCTATCTGGCTTCAGGCTCTGTGTCCATGAAGCGGAAGCTGGCGCTTATGGGAGTGGGAAAGGGGACCCTGATGGCAGCCAGGATATTGGGAGTGGGAATGCTGTTTCTGGCAGTGGCTCTGTGTACGGCCCTGGGAGCCTCCTTCATGGGACTCATAAAGCTAAGCCTGCCCGGACTGGCAGCCCTTGTGATGGTCTGCCTGGGGGCGGCGTCCATGGTGGTATTCCTTTATCAGGCAGCCGGAAGCCTTATGGGTGGCGTTATGCTGCTGTTTCTGGCAGTGACTGCCATGCACTTTTTGGCAGGCGGATTCCTTCCTCTGGTATTCCTCCCCACCACGTTCCGGGCTGCGGCCCCGTTTCTTCCCTCCTACGTGCTGATGGAGGGGATGAAGCTTGTGGTCACATCGTCCTTTAGTCTGGCGGTATTCATAAAGCTGGCAGTACTGGCCCTGGCCGGTTTCCTGTTCAGCGTGGGAGTGGAGGTGGTCAGGGAATGAAACGGGTTGCTATGTGGTTTTTGCTGTCGTGCAAACGATATATGAGAAAATGGTCCTTTCTGTTCATCCTGCTGCTCCTTCCTGCCGGGGTTCTGGCAGCGGGCCAGGCCCAGAAACAGGGCAGCCAGGAAGTGAACATCGCCATCAGTGTGGAGGAAAGCGGTGAGAATGCGCTGGGAGACGCCCTGGCGGACAGTCTTCTGAACCGGCCGAGGGGGGAGGAGGCAGGCATGTTCCGCTTCTATCTGTGCAGTGACGAGGAGGAGGTCAGGGCGGAGGTGGCATCCAGGCGGGCTGAATGCGGTTACGTGGTCTACGGCGGACTGAGAGAGAAGCTGGATTCCAAATCCTATAAGCGCTCCATTGGCGTTTATTCGGCGCCGTCCACAGTGGCATCCGCCCTTTCCACGGAAACTGTGTTTGCAGCCCTCATGAAAATATATGACGGGGAACTGCTGGCGGTTTACGTGGCTGAAAATGAGCTGTTCGGCCCGGTGGGAGCCGCAGGCAGCGAAGCCAGGGAAGCCGCTGCCGCACAGGCCGGAGAGCTATACACAAAATGGCTGGACAATGGCTCCACATTCCGGTTTCAGTACCAGTTCCAGGGGCAGGAAGGGGAGGCGGCGGCCTTTGGGGACAGCCGGACAGATGTATTTCCTGTCAGGGGTCTGGTGGCTGTGTACGTGTTCATCACAGGTCTGTACGGGGCTGTGGTTATGTGCAGCGATGAGGAACGCGGCTTGTTTCTGCCCCTTTCATACGGATACAGGATTCCCTGCCGTCTGGCCTCCATGGCGGCGCCTGCCGTGATGGTCTCTGTATCGGGTCTGCTGGCCCTGAAGGCAGGAGGCGTGATGACATCCCTGCCAGGGGAAACACTGGCCATGGCAGGTTACTGCTGCGCTGTCATAGCGTCAGCCTGGGTCCTGCGCCTGGTATGCCGCAGGCCCCAGGTCCTCTGCTGCATCATTCCATTCCTGGTTATTGGGAGTCTTGTGTTCTGCCCGGTTTTTGTGGATGCAGGAAGGTTTTTCCCCGGGCTGGACCAGGTGGGGAGGCTGTTTCCGCCGTGGTATTATTTGCAGGTGTTCAGGTAAAAGAATGGGATAAGAAGAGGGATGAGAAAGCTGATATTGTTTTCTCGTCCTTTTTTCATGACCCATTTTATATTTTACCTATATATAAAGTGCGGAGAATGGTGTTATGCTTTTAATAAACTAAAATGATTTTGTGATAATTGCACAAATAGCAGATGGAAATGTGTTTATAATTGACAAAAAGAAGAAAAGCTGCAATATCTGATTGCTTTTTTGTTAAAAAGCGGCTATACTCTTCAATAAGAGGTAGGACCAGTTTCAAAGACTAATAAAATAAATCTTTTTTTTAGATAAAGTGGTCCTACCAATCAGAGAGGAGGGAGGAAAAATTGAAGTTTTCAAAGTTTATTGAGACCATTGATTCCCATACATTTGGTGAGCCCACCAGAAGCATCATTGCAGGCGTACCAAGGTTAAAGGGTGATACAATGACACGTAAACAGGAGTACTTTAAAGAACACTGCGATTGGATACGCACCATGACTATGCTGGAACCCCGGGGCGGGAATGTAATGTCAGGCGCGGTAATCACGGAGCCCTGTATGGAAGAAGCGGATGTGGGCGTTATTTTCATTGATTCCGGCGGATATTTTCCCATGTGCGGTCACAGTACCATCGGTGTGACAACCATGCTGGTGGAAACAGGAATGGTTCCGGTAATAGAACCATGTACGACTGTAAAACTGGAAACACCGGCAGGTTTAGTTACGGCTGTGGCCCAGGTGGAAGGAGGACGCGTCAAAAGTGTAACATTTGAAAACATTCCTTGTTTCCTTTATGAAAGTAAAACACTTTTCTTTGAGGGAGCCGGAGCTGTTTCCATTGATGTGGCCTATGGAGGCGGAAGTTTTGCCCTGGTACCGGCGCAGGCATTTGGGATAAAGCTGGTGGCTGGGAATCTTCCGGAGATTCTGCGCTGGTCAAAAATCATACAGGACAGAGTCAATGAGGATATCGGGTTCCGACACCCTGAAAAGCCGGAGATTTGCGGTGTTTCCCAGGTTCATTGGTATTCTCCGCCTGTGGAGCGGGAGGATGTGGATGCCCGCAGCGTGAATGTTTTTCTTCCGGGGGTAGACCGTTCTCCCTGTGGTACAGGGACATCTGCCCGGGCAGTGACATTATTTGTCCAGGGAAAACTGGGACTGGGCGAAGAATTTTCCCAGGAGAGTCTGACCGGAGGAAAATTTACCGCAAAAATCAAGCAGTCAGTAAGTGTAGGCGGATATCCCGGAGCTGTGCCCACATTAACCGGTGCGGCGCATATTACCGGATTCCATAAATTCGTAGTTGATTCAGAGGATTCTCTTGCATTTGGATTTCCTTTCTGAATCCATTAACGCCATCATAACAAAATATAGGAAGGGAGGTGAAACATATGATAGAGAGATACGGAGGAAACGGAAGATACCATAATGCAGTCATTTGTAATGGCGTTCTCTATTTGTCAGGTCAGACAGCCACGGAAGCCGGTGATGACATTGCATTGCAATCGGAAGGGACCTTAAAAAAAATCAGCAGAATTCTGGAAGAGTATGGTTCAGATAAAGACCATATTCTTCATGCAGATGTCTATGTCCGCAATCAGACAGATGTGCAGGCATTCAATGCTGCCTGGGATGCCTGGATTAATCCGGATACTGCACCGTCGCGGGCTTGCATGGTGACGGCCCTGGGACGTCCGCCGATTCTGGTAGAGGTGGTAGTTACCGCATCCGTTAAGTAAAACACGGGGTAACAAATTCTGGTTGCATTTTTCTCATGAATCATTATAATCAAGAGATAGAAGTAAGTTGATTAGGAGAGAACGATGCAGAGTCAGAACAGTGTGATATTCAAAGAAAATAAGAATGTTCAGAAATTGATGGCCTTTATCACGGACAAGGGATTCTGCCTGGATGAACGGCTGCCGTCAGAAAGGGAGATGGTTTCGCTCCTGGGAATCGGGCGCAATTCATTGCGGGAGGCACTGAAGGTTTTGGAAGCAATGGGGGTCGTGGAGATTAAGCATGGAAGCGGTATTTTTCTGCGCAAGACGGATGTGTCCCCCAATGGAGACTCGGCTGTGTGGCTTCTGATACATAAAAATGAGATATTCAATATGATTACGGTCCGTGAGGCTCTGGATTTAAAGGCTATTGATTTGATTCCCGAGGACAATTATTCAGGGATACGCGACCAGCTGAAGGCCTGTATCACTGCTGTGAGAAAGACAGGTCTGAGCAATGGAGAGCTTCTGCAGCACGATTTAGAGTTTCACAATATCATCCGCAGGGCATCCGGCAATGACATTCTGCTAAATATCTGCGTAGCGCTGACGGGCAATATTTATGACGAGCGCAAGGTACTGTTCAGCCAAAACCAGCGTATAGAACAGTCGCTGTGGGAGCACAACCAGATTGCCAATGCTTTTGGCTCCAATGATATCAATCAGATTAAACAGGCATATGTAGCCCATATGGCCAGTACAAGGGCCAGTATCGAAAACGCACAGCCTACCAATATATAGGCACGGCTGTTTAGAAGGCGGAGAACTTGGTATTGTGCCTAAAGTCATCCTACCAATTTTTGAAAAAACTAAAAAAGAAACTATGTCATCCTGCCAATTTTGCCGGAAATAGTGTGCCGGCTAAATTCAGCACAACCAAAACAAAGTCGTAAAGGAGAACGTATATGCAGGAAATAACCAATTTACAACGCGAAATGTTAAAAAAGTATGAACTGGATGCAATGGTCACCATGACGCCGGAGAATATCACCTATGTTACCGGAGCTTATATCCCGACGCAGGTAACGGTCAGAAGCCGTAAGGTCATCCACATTATCACGGCCCAGCATAATCCGGTTGTCATTGTGGTGAATATTGAGGAACCCATTATGCGCATGCAGAGCTGGATGCCTGGAGATAAAATCATCAGCTATAATGAATTTACTGAAAATCCCGTACTCATAGCCATTGAGAAGCTGAAGGAATTTGGTATGGAGAATAAAAGGATTGGCATGGAATTGTCCTATCTGTCCGCCATAGACAGCGATTTGGTTCGCCGGGAGCTGCCTCATGCGATGATTGTGAATGCCGACCCTGCCTTTGAGGAGATGCGATTCCTTAAGCTTCAGTTTGAGATTGACCGTATTGTGGAGTTCGGTTCCCACATTGAGGATGTGATTTACAATGCATTTGCCAATGTGTCTGCCGGCATGACGGAAAAAGACATCTATCGTTTTATTGCCAATGGGTTTAACGATATCGCCAAGGGCGACAAGATGTCCATGCCCATGGTTGGCTCCGGTGTCAGAAGCTGCCTCTTAAACGGTGAGCCTACGGATAAGGTATTGGAAAAGGGCGATATAGTGCGGGTGGACGTGATGGGAACCAAGCAGAATTATTACTGCGACTGCTGCCGTACAGCGGTGGTTGGGCAGCCGGAGGCACGTCATGTAAATATCTGGGAAAAGATGGTCAAGGCCCATGATGATGCCATTGCCCAGATTAAGCCTGGCGTGAGCACTAAGACAATATATGACAATTTTGCAAAGCAGTTTAGCGGATGGGGATTTGAGCCTGTTGCATTCATTGGCCATGGACTGGGGCTGACCCTGCATGAGGAGCCTTATATCAATACATATAAGGATACTATACTGCAGAAGAATATGGTGCTTTGTGTAGAGCCTATCCATGTAATTGACGGCCAGTGCGGGTACCAGCTGGAGAACGAGGTGCTGGTGACAGCAGATGGACACCAGATGATTACCGGCACCAGACATCCATATCAGCAGCTCCCTGTCATCAAGGCGGATTAAGGAGGAAGGTATGAAAGTAGCGGTACTGGGCGGTGGACACGGCGGATATGCAGCAGCAGCAGATTTAACCATAAGGGGGTTTGATGTGAGCCTGTTTACTTTTTCAGCGGACAGAGCCGCAGCATTCCGCAAGCAGGACAACCAGCTTATGTATGAGGGCGTCTGGGGAAATGGACAATGCCGTATCGGATGTGTCACCAACCACATAGGGGAGGCGGTAGACGGAGCAGACCTGGTGGTCATGAATGTTCCGGGAACCGGTCACGAAACATATCTTGAGGCGTTGCAGCCGTATCTGAATGAGGATACGGTCCTGTACATGAATCCGGGCCACAGCGGAGGCGCACTTCGGGCAGCCGGAATATTGAGGAGAGGAAGGATTGCAGAATCCAACACCCTTAGCTATATTGCAAGAAAAACCAGCGAAACAAGCGTTCGTGTCAGCAGCAGCGATAAACCGGTTACGGTAGGTGTCTTTCCGGCAGACCAGACAGAGGATGTGCTGTCGGTAATCCGCAGGGCGTATCCTCATGTTGTGGCTGCCAGAAATGTGCTGGAGTCATCTCTCTGTAATGTCAATGCCATGTTCCATCCCCCGGGAATGCTGCTGAATGCCGGCTGGATTGAGCACACCAAGGGGAATTTCCGGTTCTACTACGATGGCATTACGCCTGCTGTGGGAAACGTCATACGGAAGCTGGATGAGGAACGGCTGTCAGTTTCCAATGCCTTTGGCCTGGGTCTGGATGATTTCTGCACGGTTTTATACCATGCCGGTTCCACGACCAGGGAAGCAGCAGAGAGCGGGGACCCCTACCGGGCATGCCAGGAGAGCAGAGCGAACCAGTTCATATTGGCTCCTCCGGGTCTGGACCATCGCTATATGCATGAGGATATTGGCTCCGGTCTGGTTCCTATTTCAGAACTGGGACGGCTGGCAGAGGTTGGGACGCCTCTGACCGATGCGCTGATATCTGCGGCAGAAGCGCTGATGGGTAGGAATTATCGCAGGGAAGGTGTTAATCTGGAGAAGATGGGAATAGAAGGAATGTCTGTACAGGAAGCTATTAACTATGTAAAAAGGGGAATGGAGTTCTAACTATGGAAGAAAAAAAGATTACCGCACAGGAGGAAAACGTCCTGGCAGCTAGTGAATATGCATATGAAGCAATTCCCGACGGGGCGAAGAAGAGCGCATGGAGTATGGTTATTGTTCTGGCAGGTTATCTGATTGCAATGTCAAATTTTGTTACCGGCGCAGCCGTCGGATACAAAATGACCTTTGGAGACGCTGTGAAGGCGCTCTGTGTATCTGATATTTATCTGGTATTCATCTGTATCGCCATGGGGCTGATTGCTTTTAAGTTCGGCATCACCACCACTGTAATGTCCAGAAAGGTCCTGGGGAAGAAGGGCTCTCTGGTGTTGTCTGTAATTTTGTCGCTGTCTGTTGTCTGCTGGCTGGGAACCAATGGGGATACGTTTGCTAAAATGATTGTTGCAGCCTTTCCCATATGGCCCATACCCGTTGGCATTACTGCCGTGATTCTGATGTTTGTATGGCTGCAGTCTGCCTCCCGGGGATACAAAGGACTGGAGGTGGTAAGTATGCTGGGGGTACCTGCTGCAATCCTGCTCTGTATCTGGGTTGTCATGGCGGCATATAAGGCAACCAATAATTTTGAATCCGTCCTCGCCTATGTGCCGGAGGGAAATTATTCCTTTACGCAGGCCACCACAGCCGGTGTGGGGTCATGGATTTTCGGCGCTATCTCATCCATGGATGTAATCCGGTTTGCCAAGAAAAAGTCTCATTTTGTGGTTGGAGGCATTGTTTCTTTCTTTATTTGCCTGCTGGCCCTGCAGCTGACCGGGGTTATCTGCGCCCAGGCTACGGGTAAGAGCGATTTTGTCAGTTCGGCAGCCGGTCTTGGCATAGCGCTTCCTACTCTCATTTGTTCTTTTTTTGCCCTGTGGACGACTCAGGACAATAATATTTACAGTGCTACCTTAAGTATACAGAATATCCTTGGCCAGACTTCCCTCAAAGGCAGGTTCAAACACAAAAGCATTGCGTATGCCCTGGCAATCCTGGCCGCAGCCTTTAGTCTGACCGGAGCCCTGAACCACGTGCTGACCTTTGTGTCCACGCTGTCTGTTTTATTGGCACCCATACCCGGTCTGTATCTGTCGGAGGTATATATTATTAAGAATTCTTCAGAGGCAAGGTCCTTCAGTTCCTGGGGATTCATCTCCTGGATTGCAGCCGGGGCAGCCGGATATTACTGCAATGCAAATAATGTCCTGGTGCCGCCTGTAATTAGTTTCCTGGTAGCATTCACGTTCTATACCGTGCTGGGCAAGCTGTTGGGAAAGGAGTCATCTCAATGACACATATTCTTATTATTAACGGAAGTTCCAGGAAAGAAGGCAATTGTCAGATTCTGGCCGGCCAGGCATCTGCTGGGGCAGCCCTGGTTAAGGATACGGAAATACGTCAGTTTACATTCGCCGGAAAGGCTTTTGCAGGATGCAGGGCAGAATGTTCAGCCTATTGTATGAAAAACGGCGACTGCTCCATTAAAGACGGACTGCAGGAACTGTGGGAAGATTTTATATGGGCAGATGGAATTGTCTGGGTGGTTCCTGTTTACCATGTAGGGGTTCCGGGGCAGGTTAAATGTGCAATGGACCGTCTGTGCAATATGCAGTACAGCTACTTCCAGGGAAAATACCCGCGCTGGAATAAGGCGTGGGGCTCCATTGTACAGGGGTCAAGCAGGTGGGGCGGTCAGGAATATACCATTCAGTGGCTGATTGAATCCGCATTGCTGATGAAGTGTATTCCTCTTGCAGCGGATGCCCCCGGAAGTTATTTTGGGGTGGCAGGCTACGCGCCCACCTGGGAAAAGGACAGTATACGCGGGGATACCGCGGCTATGGAGCTCTCGGTCAACATGGGCAGAAGGACAGCGGAACTGGCCCGTATCATCCAGGCCGGTCTGGGATGCCTGGGGGATGAGCTGGAACAACGGTATTTTCCGGCTAAGTGTATGGAAGCCAGAAGTAAGACAGAACTGGAAATCTCTGATTCATGGCAGACCAATCATCAGAAAGGAGTATCAGAATGAAGATTACGGGATATAAAATATTTGAAGTGAGCATACCAACCAGACGCAAGCACACATGGGCAAGCAGCACGGCAGACGTGGGGCAGGGCTGGGTTATTCTTCAGCTTACAGCGGACAATGGTATTATTGGCTATGGCGAGGCCACTGCCATGCCGGAGTGGGGGGGAGACTTTGGCCGCTATTTCGGTGAGTCGGCAGGAACAACCCGCGTGGTAATGGAAGAAAATCTGTTCCCGGCCATTGAAGGCATGGACCCGTTTGACATTGACTTAATTCACCATAAAATGGATTTAGCAATCCGCGGCTATAACTATGCAAAGGCTGCTATTGATATTGCATTGTATGATATGATGGGAAAGGCGGTGGAAAAACCTGTCTACCAGCTATTGGGCGGACAGCACAGAAAAGCGATTCCCATTGCCCACAGCCTGGGGGTCGTGATGGATATTGACGCGGCAGTGGAGGAAGCTGTGGCAGCCTGTAAGGAAGGGATAAAGAACATTAAGATGAAGGGTGGACTGAATCTTGTCCGCGATGTGGAACTGATGCAAAAACTCCGGGAAGCTCTCGGCCCTGACATCAATATCCTGGTGGATGCCAACCAGGGATATCCTTCTGCCAAGGAGGCTGTAAAGTGGGGCAAACGGATGGACCAGTATAATCTGCAATATCTGGAACAGCCTGTGGAAGGCCTGTATCAGCTGCAGGAGGTCACGCGCATGCTGGAGGTGCCTGTATGCGCTGATGAGAGCTGCTGGACGGTTCCTGATGCGCTGGACATTGTGGCTAACCGAGCAGCGGATTACATTTCCATCTATACGACAAAAGCAGGCGGTTTGTATCCTGCCCGCACCATTGCAAAGATTTCCGAATGTGCAGGCATACGCTGTAATGTGAATGGGTCAGGAGAGTTTGGGGTCGGCAATGCGGCTAATTTACATATGGCCTGCTGCGGAAAAAATATCAATCTTGCGTCCGTGTTCCCTATAACCCATGTGGAAGGCTGCCCGGAACAGACAAAGGTGGCTGCGCGCTGGTACATGGATGATATCATTACAAAGCCTTTCCTGTATGAGGACGGCTGCCTGATTGTTCCGGACGGTCCGGGTCTGGGAATTGAAATCGACATGGAAAAACTAATGAAATATACTGTGAAGTAGTCCTTAGATATGACAAAACAGCGATAGCGTACCGGTCCGGCCGATACGCTATCATTGTCAATTATAAAAACAAAAAAACCGCAGAGCCTTTTCAATCAAGGTCCCACGGACTTCTAAATGAATGCGGGAGATGGGACTTGAACCCACACGAGCATACACCCACAAGATCCTTAGTCTTGCCTGTCTGCCAATTCCAGCACTCCCGCAACACGAATGGTAGTATATCATAGATTTTCCAACTTGGCAACTATTTTTGACAATTTTTTTTAATTTTTTCTAATTATCAAATTTGGTAAAAAATTTGAAAAATAATGTTGACAAATTGGCATTCCTCATTTATAATAACCTTCGTTGCTTGAGACAAGCAGCAACACAAAATAAAATGCAGAAGTGGCGGAATTGGCAGACGCGCACGGTTCAGGTCCGTGTGGTAGTAATACCTTGTGGGTTCGACTCCCATCTTCTGCAGCTGGAACAGGAATCTCTTAAGTGAGACTCCTGTTTTTTGTTCCGGTTTGTAATACTCATTTCCTCATATCGTTGCACAATTCCCCCCAACCTGCTATAATTTAAACAATATGTTATACTTTTTTCGCAAATTTCATCTGACAGCGGTTTCTGTGACCAGAACCGGAATGAGGAGGATTTCCATGGATTTAAATACGATACTTGAACTGCAGAGGGCGGGAGTGGATACAGAGGGCGCTTTAAGGCGCTTCAGCGGGAACTCCGCACTGTACGAACGGTTCCTTAAGAAGTTTCTGGAGGACGGTACATTTTCAAAGATTACAAAGGCGTTTGAGGAAGAGAGCAGGGAGGATGCCCTGATGGCAACCCACACCTTGAAGGGGGTGACAGCCAATCTGGGCATGGATAAGCTCTTTAACATATCATCTTCCATGGTGGACTGCATCAGGGCGGACCGCTTTGAGGATGCTGCCGGCGCATATCCGCAGTTGAAAGAGGCTTATGAGGAGATATGCGGAATTCTTGCAAATGACTAGCGGCAGCACGGGTCTGAAGGCTGCGGAGAGGAAGTGACGATATGCGTCAGCGGGATACCATACTGATTGTGGATGATATGGAGATAAACCGCGTGATTCTGGACGGATTGTTTCAGGAGGAATACCATCTGCTGGAGGCTGAGAACGGGGAGCAGGCGCTGCTTCTGCTGCGGCAGTATCATGAGAATATTGCAATCATGCTGCTGGATGTGGTGATGCCTGTGATGGACGGATACAGGGTGCTGCAGGAGATGGGGGCCAATGGGCTTCTGGACGAGGTGCCTGTGGTGGTAATCACGGCGGATAATTCCCTGGAAGGAGAGCTGAGGGCCTTTGATTTGGGGGCTTCCGACATCATTGTCAAGCCCTTTGAGCCCCATGTGGTCAAACGGCGGGTACATAATATTATTGAACTCTATCTTCACAAACATAATCTGGAAGACATGGTGGGCCAGCAGGCCCGGAAACTGAGGGAATCCAATGATGTGCTGGTGGATGCCCTGTCGTCTGTCATTGAGTACAGAAGCCTGGAGTCGGGACAGCACATCAAGCGCATCCGCCTGCTTACGCGGGTGCTTTTGGAGGAGGTGTGCAGGAACTGTCCTGAGTACGGGCTGGATAAGAAAAAGATAGAGGTCATTGCTTCTGCCTCGGCCCTTCACGATATCGGCAAGATTGCCATTGAGGATAAGATTCTTAACAAGCCGGGACGTCTTACAAAGGAAGAGTTTGAAATCATGAAGACCCATACGGTCAAGGGATGCCAGATTCTGGAGGGCCTGGGACGTATGAGCGATAAGGAATACCTGGAGTATGCCTATAACATCTGCCGCTACCATCATGAGCGCTGGGACGGCAGGGGGTATCCGGACGGGCTGTGCGGGGATGCCATTCCCATCTGCGCCCAGGCCGTATCGATTGTGGATGCGTACGACGCCCTTACATCGGACCGGGTGTATAAGAAAGCCATTCCCCATGAACAGGCCTTCAACATGATTCTGAACGGCGAGTGCGGATGCTTTTCCTCCAGACTGCTGGACTGCTTTAAGAATGTGGAGCCGGAGCTGGCTGAACTGTGTAAGCGGTACCGGGACGGCAATGTCCCTGCGCCAGCGGAGCTTTCCCGCCACAGCGGAATCCCCGGGATGGGGGACGGCAGCCTGAGCGCCCTGCAGCTGGAGCAGATGAAGTATTTTGCCATGCTGCGGTATGTGGACACCACGGTGGCGGAGGTGGATTTTTCCACGGGAAGCTATCATGTGGTATATGCGCCGGATGAACGGATTAAGAAGCTGTTTCAGGGAGAATGCCTGGAGGCTGTGGTGGACTGCTATATAAATGATTTGGTGGCGACTGAGGAAAAGGACTATGTGCGGCGTATATGGAAATTAGAGATACCGCGGTTCTTTGAGGAGGGAATGCTGAAACAGAGCTGGAAATACCGGCTGAAGGATGAGAGAGGGTCTGAGGAAGCGTGTTATGAACTGACACTTCTGCGGGTGGACATTGAGCATCCGCGCCGCCGCAAGGCACTTCTGCTGTGGCGGCTTTTGGAAAACCTGCAGCCGGAGGCCAATCCCGACGAGAAGAGGCTCCGAGAGGACCGGCGGGTCCTCCACCAAATATTGAAGGGAATCATACGCTGCCGCAATGACCGGTGGTTCACCATGATGGATGTGGATGACGGCTTTCTCGGGTACACCAGGAAGGAAATAAGGAAGCGGTTCAATGACCGCTACATGGAAATGATACATCCGGATGACCGGGAGAGGATGCGCAGGGAACTGACGGAGCAGATAAACCGGGGCGGGGATTATGAAGTGGAATACCGGGTTCAGGACCGCAGCGGACGCATCAACTGGGTGCTGGACAAGGGGCGCCTGATGTACGATGCCGGGGGCAAGGAGTATTTTTACAGTGTAATCATTGATATTGACCAGACCAAGCATGCCCAGGAGGAACTGCGCCTGGGACTGGAACGGTATAAGATTGTTATGGAGCAGACCAATGACATTTTCTTTGAATGGGACATAAGCACGGACACCGTGGTGTACTCCACCAACTGGAAGAGCAAGTTCGGATACGACCCCATCTCGGAGCAGGCGTCGGTCCGCATACCTAAGATATCCCATCTGTATCCGGAGGACATGGCTCCTTTTGGGCATCTCATAAAAGAGATACGGGACGGCAGGCGATATGGGGAGCTGGAATTCCGGGTGTCTGATTCCAAGGGCCGCTATCAGTGGTGCAAGCTGAGAGCCACCACCCAGTTTGACGACCAGGGAGTTCCCTGCAAGGCAGTGGGAATTGTCATTGACATAAATGATGAGAAACTGGCGGCCCAGGAACTGAAGGCGCGGGCGGAGCGCGATACCCTGACCAGACTGTACAACAAGGCGTCTGCCAGACAGAGAATTGAGCATCTGCTGGCGAACCGGGAGGACGGGGAAGGGGCTGCCCTGTTTGTCATTGACATAGATAACTTTAAGATGGTCAATGACCAGTACGGTCATATGTTTGGGGATGCAGTGCTGACAAAGATTGCAGGACAGCTTTCAGGACTGTTCCGGAGCAGCGACATTGTCTCCAGGATTGGAGGGGACGAGTTCATGGCCCTTTTGCAGGGGGTGGTCAATGATGAACGGGTGAAGGCTGTGGCCGGACGGCTCATTGAGTGCTTTGAACGGGTGCTGGAGGAGCTGCCGAAGGATTGTTATATTACATGCAGCATCGGTATAGCCGTATGCCCAAGGGATGGGGAGGATTTCCAGACCCTGTTCCGGCGGGCCGACGTGGCGCTGTACCAGGCTAAGGCCTGCGGTAAAAAGCAGTACCAGATTTACGACCAGTCCATGGAGAACAAGGCCTTCAGCCAGGGCGCAGGGCGGGGGGCAACGGTGAATACTGCCATTGAATCGGAGCAGAACGGCGGTCTGGTATTAAATGACCTGCTGCCCAGGGCGTTTAACATTCTGGCCAAATCAGAACAGATGGATAAGGCTGTGGAAAGCGTGCTGGAGCTTCTGGGGGAACGGCTTCAGGTGAGCCGCGCCTACGTATTTGAGAATTCAGAGGATGGGACCTGCTACAGCAATACCTTTGAGTGGTGCAAGGAAGGAATCCGGCCCCAGAAGGACATGATGCAGGGGTGTTCCTACGCAGAGCTTAAGACGGATTATAAGAGCTGTTTTAATGAGCGGGGCATTCTGTACTGCGATGATATAGGGCAGCTTCCCGAAGATATCCGGAAACGGCTGAAGATAAGGGGGGTTAAGTCCATGCTCCAGTGCGCCATCAAGGATAACGGCGTGTTTAAGGGTTGGGTTGGATTTGATGACTGCACCTCCCACTGTCTGTGGACCATAAGCCAGATTGAGATTCTTTCCTTTGTGTCCGAGCTGCTGTCGCTGTTTCTTTTAAAGCAGAGGGCCCAGGACAGTGCCGTGGATTTGGCGGAGGACCTGAGGACCATACTGGACCATCAGAATTCATGGATTTATGTGGTGGACATGGAGAGCCATGAACTGCTGTTTATCAACAACAAGACCTATAAGATAGCGCCGGATTCAAGGCTGGGCATGAGCTGCCACGAGGCATTTTTCAACAGGGATAAGCCCTGTGAACAGTGTCCCATGAAAGAGGTGGAAGATAAGGTCAATTACACCATGGAGGTATATAATCCTGTCCTTAAGGTCTGGTCATCCGCTGACGCTTCCAGGATTCACTGGGGTGGCAAGGAGGCATGCCTTTTGTGCTGTCATGATATCACCTGCTATAAGACAGCGGAAGAAAATGGAGGGAATCAATCAAATGGGTGAGCAGAACGTGGAAACTGGAATATTCTGACAGTAGAGACTGTTGTGAAGAAGGAGTTCCATATGAAACGTTGTGTACCGTTAGAGCCGGCGGCAGAGGAGGTCTGTCAGGCCAATTCCAAACCGCCCCTTATATTTGAGCTGCCGCCGGCCGAGGGAAGGCTGGTTCTGGAAAAAGCCCAGGATACCCCTGTGTACAAATATCCGGCCCGCACCAGCAAGGTGCGGGTCAATACAGGAAGATGGGGGACCATTCCCGTGTGGCTGGTGGACCCGGGTGTTTCCTGCCAGCCTGCCAATGTCATCTTTTTTATCCACGGAGCCGGCTGGGTGTTCGGAAGCTTCCACACCCATGAAAAGCTGGTAAGGGAGCTGGCTGCCAGAACCGGCTGCCTGTTGATTTTCCCGGAGTATTCACGTTCCCCGGAGGCGCGTTATCCCACCGCCATTGAGCAGTGCTACAGCGTCATGTGTACGGTTCCGGACCTTGTGAAGTCCATGGGATATACCATGAATCCGGGAACCTTCACCGTGGCAGGGGACAGCGTGGGAGGCAACATGGCCACAATCATGACCCTTATGTCCAAGTACAGGAAGGGGCCCTTCATCCAGAAACAGCTTCTGTATTATCCGGTTGCCAATGCCTGCTTTGATACCTGCTCCTACAATGAATTCGCAGCGGGCTATTACCTGTACCGGGCAGGCATGGAGTGGTTCTGGAACCAGTATGCCCCATGCCAGAGAGACAGGGGACAGATTACGGCCTCTCCTCTCCGGGCTTCCAGGGAACAGCTGCGGGGCCTGCCGGACGCCATGATACTGAACGGCGAGGCAGATGTGCTCAGGGATGAGGGGGAGGCCTATGCCAGGAAGCTGCGCGACGCCGGGGTGGATGTGACCGCCCTGCGGTTCCAGGCTATTATCCACGATTTTGTCATGCTTAATTCCCTGGACCAGACAAGGGCCTGCCGTGCAGCTATGGATGTGTCCACGGAATGGATTAACCGGAAGAACCGGGAAAAGCAATAAACCAGCAAACCGGAACAAAGGCGGAGACAGTACGGAGGTCTCTGCTTTTTTGTTTCCCAAGGAAAAATGGAGGGTAAGGCATGGGCTGGAAGAGGGGCCGCAAGAAGGGAAGGGATGAAAAAAGGGGAAAAATAGGCACAAAGAGGTAAAAAGACGGACCGGAATTACCTTGAAAATGAACGTGTTATATTTTATACTGAAAGACAGCAATTGGAAGGTGTGGAAAAAAATACATAAGAGGGGGGACTGGATTATGATAAAGGTTTTTCTTGTGGAAGATGAGATTGTCATGCGGAACGGCATTAAAAACAACATCCCATGGGAGAAAGAAGGGCTGGAATTCGCAGGGGAAGCCAGTGACGGTGAACTGGCCTATCCGCTTATCAGGAAGACGCAGCCGGACATTCTCATCACGGATATCCGTATGCCCTTTATGGATGGACTGGAACTCTCGGAACTGGTGAAAAAGGAATTTCCCAGAATCAAAATCATCATACTCAGCGGGTATAATGAATTTGACTACGCCAAGCAGGCCATACACATCGGGGTGACGGACTACCTTTTGAAGCCTATCACAGCAGCCAAGCTTCTGGAGGCAGTGAAGAAGGTGGCGGATGTAATTGAGAAGGAGAGGGAGGACGCCCGCCTCATGGACAAGTACCGACTGGAGATGGCGGAGAATACAGTGCTGGAACGCCAGCGCCTGCTGCGGGACCTGGTGACAGGACGGGTCAATTTTAAAGAGGCCCTGGAACGGGGCGCGCAGGTGGGCATGGAGCTGTCCGCCTCCTTTTACCAGCTTATGCTGTTTAAACTCATGCCAATGGGTTCTGCTGTCGCCTATTCCGACCGGGTGGTATGCTGCCAGGAGGCCATTGAGGAGCGGATGGAGGGCCGGGAACACATACTGGTATTTGACCGCGGGGACGAGGGTTGGGCTTTCATACTGACAGGGGAGTCTGAGCAGGAGGTGGAGCGCAGGATGAGTGAGTGCGCCGTCAGCCTGGGGGAACTGGCCGGGGCCTATAAGGACATACAGTATTTCGGAGGAATCGGAAGCTGCGTAAACCGTCTGGGAGATTTGCAGATGTCCTATCTGCAGGCGGGACGGGCGTTTGCAGCCAGGTTTTTCATGGAAATGAACCGGGTTATCAGCTACAGCCAGATGGACGGCATGGTCCACGGCTCCGGGGAAGCCATTGATATCCACTCCGTGGATGCGTCAAAGGTGAACCGGAAGACTCTGGAGAATTTTCTGAAACAGGGAACCGTTGGGGAGGCTGCCGGATTTGTGGAGGAGTATTTCCAGAATGTGGGAGAAAAAAACTGCCAGTCCTTTATGTTCCGCCAGTACATTGTCATGGACTGCTATCTCTGCGTCAGCACCTTCCTGGAGCAGCTGGGCCTGGACATGGCGCGCCTTCCGCGGGAACTGTCGGACATGGAAAAGGTCCTTAAGGACAATTGTGCCCTGGACATGCTGAAGGATAAGCTGGTGCGGCTCTTTGAGGAGGTCATGACCTTAAGGGACAGCCAGACAGCCAGCAAGTACAGCCAGGTCCTGGACGAGGCTAAGGCGTTTATCCATGAGAATTACGCCAAGGAGGAGATATCCCTCAATACAGTGGCGGCCAGGGTCAATATAAGCCCCAGCTATTTCAGCTCTATCTTCAGCCAGGAGATGGGGGTGACCTTTGTGGAGTATCTGACCGGGGTGCGCATGGATAAGGCAAAGGAGCTTTTGATGTGCTCCAACCTTAAAACTTCTGAAATCGGGTACGAGGTGGGATATAAGGATTCCCACTATTTCGGCTATCTGTTCAAAAAGACCGTGGGATGCACGCCCAAGGAGTACAGGGCCGGAAGCAGGGAGGGTTCATGAAAGGAAAATGGAGGACCGGGGCCGGCAGGAAGGAGTGGGACGGAAACCGCATCCTGGAGCGCCTGCCTCTGGAAAAGCGCCTGAATCTGATGACATTCATCATCATCATACCCCTGGCAGTGCTGGTCATCTATCTCATGGCCACAGTGGCCAAGTTCTGCAATGCTTATACCCAGAGCATCACCAACATTACCCAGGCCAACAGCGTCACGGCCAATCTGCGGGAGGATGTGGATTACAGCATGTACCGCATTGTCATAGGCATGCGGACCTACCAGACCATCCATGACCTGATGGAAGAGGAACGGCCCTATGGATGGGAGCAGATTAAGGACCCCCATCAGGTCGTAAGCGATGCCAGGAAGACCTACCGGCAGCTGTTAAAACGGACGCCGGAGGGCGCCAACCGGACCAGGATTAACTGGCTGCTTCATTGCCTGGACCAGCTGGAACAGAGAGTGGATGAGATAGAAGACAACCTGCCCCACGGTATGTATGATAAGAACATGGAAATCCTGGATTACGGCGTCCGGGTGCTGACAGCGGACATAGAAAAGCAGGGCAGGGAGTATGTATACTACGAGACTCTGCATGTCCAGGAGATACAGAAGGAGCTGGAGAGCCAGGAGCACACGGCCATAGTGGTCAGCCTGACCCTGCTGGTATCCATCCTTCTCATCAGCCTGATTCTCAGCCGCAGGATAACCAAGAGCGTCACCGAGCCCATTCAGAAGCTCTGCAATGAGACGGAGAGGGTTGCAAAGGGAGATTTCACTCCCGGGCCCAAGATTGAGGCGGGGGATGAGCTGGCAATCCTTACGGGAAGCTTTGACCATATGAAGGAAGAAATCGGACGGCTCATAGAGGACATACGGCAGGAGCAGAACCAGCGCCGCGTCATGGAGCTGCAGCTTCTCCAGGAACAGATTAACCCCCACTTCCTCTATAACACCCTGGATACCATTGTGTGGCTGGCGGAGGGGGGACAGAACCGGGCCGTGGTGGACATGGTCACCTCCCTGTCGGAATTTTTCCGCACAACCCTCAGCGGCGGAAAGGATTTCATTACCATGCGGGAGGAAATCGGCCACATTGAAAGCTATCTCCAAATCCAGAAAATCCGCTACCAGGATATAATGGACTATGAGGTCACGCTGGAAAAAAACCTGGAGGAGTGCAGAATCCTGAAGCTTACCCTGCAGCCGCTGGTGGAGAATGCCCTCTATCACGGCATCAAGAATAAGAGGGGGAAGGGACACATCTGGGTCCGGGGGTATGCCAGGGAGGACATGGCCGTGCTGGAGGTGGAGGACGACGGCGCCGGCATGACACAGGAGGAGATGGAGGCCGTAAGGCGAAAGCTCAGAGGGGAAAAAGACCGGCCTTTACGGGAAGGACCGGCTCCCAAGGGCGGTTTCGGACTGTTTAACGTGGCGGAGCGCCTGCGGCTGAACTACGGTTCCCGGTGCAGCCTGGAATTTCACAGCGTCCTGGGCAGGGGCACAAGGGCCGTGGTGACCATTCCTCTGGAGGCCAGAGATAGCGGGCCGGAGATAATGGGGGAAGGGGAGAATTGAAAAATATCCCACCATAATCGTAAAAAAACACCCAAATGTATGAACAAACTATGAAAATTCTAAAAATCGTGTACAAAACAACGGAGAAATTCCGTTGTTTTTGTTATTAACAACTGCTATGATTATACCAACAAGGGGAAACAAAATACAAATCAAGGAGGTTTACGTATTATGAGGAAAAAAGGATTAAGCGTTATGTTATGTGCAGCAATGGCAGCATCCCTGCTGGCAGGGTGCGGCGGAAACAAGCCTGCAGAGACAACAGCTGCTCCGGCAGCAGAGACAACCGCAGCCGCAGCCGACACAACGGCAGCTCCTGAGAAGTCAGAGGCTGAGACAGAGGCAGAGGCAAAGGATGAAGCAGCATCCGGCGATTTGATTGTAGTGGGATATGCACAGGTTGGCGCTGAGTCTGACTGGAGAACCGCTAATACAGAGTCCTTTAAGTCAACCTTTACAGAAGAAAACGGCTACAAGCTGATTTTTGACGACGCACAGCAGAAGCAGGAGAACCAGATTAAGGCCATCAGAAGCTTTATCCAGCAGGATGTTGACTACATAGTAGTTGCCCCCGTGGTTGAGACCGGATGGGAAGCAGTTCTCCAGGAAGCACAGGAAGCAGGAATTCCGGTTATCCTGTCCGACCGTCAGATGGACGTGGATGAAAGCCTGTATGAGTGCTGGGTAGGCGGCAACTTCATCAAGGAAGGCGAGACAGCAGGAAACTGGCTGGCTGATTACTTAAAGGCACAGGGAAGGGACGGCGAGGACATCAACATCGTTACCCTTCAGGGAACCATCGGAGCATCCGCGCAGGTTGGCCGTACAGAAGGTTTCGGAAACATCTTAAAGCAGCATGACAACTGGAAAATGTTAGATATGCAGACCGGTGAATTCACACAGGCTAAGGGCCAGGAAGTTATGGAGTCCTTCCTTAAGTCCTATGATAACATTGATGTGGTAGTTGCAGAGAATGACAACATGGCATTCGGCGCTATCGATGCAATCAAGGCGGCCGGCAAGACCTGCGGACCCGACGGCGACATCATCATCTTCTCCTTTGACGCAGTTAAGGCAGCATTTGACGCTATGATAGCAGGCGACTTAAACGCAGCATTTGAGTGCAACCCGCTGCACGGACCGCGTGTAGATGAAATCATCAAGAAGCTGGAGAAGGGCGAGAACGTTGAGAAGATTCAGTATGTAGACGAGGCTTACTTCGATACATCCATGGATTTGGAATCCATCAAGGCTGAGCGCGCTTATTAATCAACATTTTCGTTACAGTTCAGGAAAGGCGGTGGGGAGAGTCGTTGCACGGCTCTCCCCACTTTTCAAGCCCGGGACTGGATGTATTCTGGCAACTGAGCCCTGGAAATGGGGCGAATTACGGTAGAAAGGCGGAAATCGCATGGAGCAGAACGTTGTTTTGGAAATGCGGGGAATCAGCAAAAATTTCCCCGGAGTAAAGGCACTGCAGGATGTGGATTTTACTTTAAGAAAAGGCGAAATCCACGCCCTTATGGGTGAGAATGGTGCCGGGAAGTCTACATTAATCAAGGTGCTGACCGGCGTGGAGGAGTTTGAGACCGGTACAATCCGAATGGAAGGTTCATCCGATACCATCGTCAACCGGTCGCCCCAGGAAGCGCAGGAGAATGGCATCAGCACGGTTTACCAGGAGGTGAACCTGTGCCCCAACCTGTCCGTGGCTGAGAATCTCTACATTGGCAGGGAACCGAAAAAGGGGCCCATGATAGACTGGAGGTCCATGAAGGAAAATGCCAGAAAACTGCTGGAAGGCCTGGACATCCGCATTGACGTGACCATGGCGGTGGAGAACTATTCCCTGGCCATACAGCAGATGATTGCCATTGCCAGGGCGGTGGATATGTCGGCCAAGGTTTTGATTCTGGATGAGCCCACATCCTCCCTGGACGACGGTGAGGTGGAGAAGCTGTTTGTGCTGATGCGGCAGCTTAAGGCCAAGGGAATCGGAATCATTTTCGTTACCCACTTCCTGGAGCAGGTATATGCTGTCTGCGACCGGATTACGGTTCTCAGAAACGGCGCCCTGGTAGGGGAATTTAAGGTGGAGGAGCTGCCGAGGGTGCAGCTGGTGGCCAGGATGATGGGCAAGGATTTCGATGATTTGGCAGCCATCAAGAAGGAAGGCGTGTCCACGGTCAAGGAGGATGTCATCATAAGCGCCAAAGGGCTGGGGCACAAGGGTACCATCAAACCCTTCAGCCTGGATATCCATAAAGGCGAGGTCATCGGCCTTACAGGGCTTCTGGGCTCAGGCCGTTCTGAGCTGGTCCGCGCCATATACGGCGCCGATAAGCCGGACAGCGGCGAGCTGGAGGTAAAGGGAAAGAAGCTAAAGGTCAATGCGCCCATTGACGCCATGATGGAAGGCATGGCTTACCTGCCTGAAAACCGTAAGGAGGAGGGCATCATCGCAGACCTGTCCGTGAGGGAGAACATCATCATTGCCCTCCAGGCCAAGAAGGGCATGTTCAAGCTTATGAGCAGGAAGGAACAGGAGGAATTCACGGACAAATACATCGACATCCTTCAAATCAAAACAGCGGACAGGGAAACTCCCATCAAACAGCTCTCCGGCGGCAACCAGCAGAAGGTGATTCTGGGGCGCTGGCTGCTGACTAATCCGGATTTCCTGATACTGGATGAGCCCACAAGGGGAATCGATATCGGTACCAAGACAGAGATTCAGAAGCTGGTGCTGAAGCTTGCAGAGGACGGCATGTCCGTGGTGTTTATTTCATCGGAGATTGAGGAGATGCTGCGCACCTGCAGCCGCATGGCGGTCATGCGTGACGGCGAGAAGGTGGGAGAACTTAAGGAAACCGAGCTGAGCCAGGATTCCATCATGAAAGCAATTGCGGGAGGAGGGGAAGAATAATGGGAAAACTTAAAAAGCTGACAGGTTACAGGCTGTTTCTCCCGCTGTCCTGTCTTATCATAGTACTGTTAATCAATCTGATTACCACACCCACGTTTTTTAGAATAACCATCAATAACGGCGTCCTCTACGGGTATATCATCGATGTCATCAACCGGGCCAGCGAGCTGGTGGTGCTGGCCGTGGGCATGACTCTGGTGGTGTCCGCCTCCGCCGGAACCGATATTTCCGTGGGCGCTGTCATGGCGGTGGCTGCCGCAGTGTGCACCAGGGTCCTGGCAGGCGGCGAGGTGTCTGTCAATGAATATGCCAATCCCTACATCCTGGCCGTGCTGGCGGCCCTGGCAGTGGCGGTGGTGTGCGGCGGCTTTAACGGGCTGCTGGTTGCCAAGCTTAAGATACAGCCCATGGTGGCAACCCTGATTCTGTTTACCGCAGGCAGGGGCATCTCCCAGCTGGTGACAAACGGTCAGATTACCTACATCCGCGTGGACGGATATAAGCTGCTGGGCAACAACATACCGGGAATACCCATTCCCACCCCCATCTTTGTGGCTGTAATTGTGGTGGTCCTCACCTATGTGCTGCTGAAGAAAACAGCCATGGGCATGTACATCCAGTCCGTGGGCATCAATGAGAGGGCGTCCCGCCTGGTGGGCCTTAAATCAGTGAAAATTATCTGGCTGGCCTATGCATTCTGCGGACTGTGCGCGGGAATCGCCGGACTGGTGGCGTCTTCCCGTATCTATTCCGCGGACGCCAACAACATTGGCCTCAACATGGAGCTGGATGCCATTGCGGCAGTGGCCTTAGGCGGCAACTCCCTGGGCGGCGGCCGGTTCTCCCTGCTGGGCTCTGTAATTGGCGCCTATACCATCCAGGCACTGACCACAACCCTCTATGCCATGAGCGTGCCTGCGGACCAGATTCCGGTATACAAGGCCATTGTGGTTATCCTGATTGTAGCTGTACAGTCGGATGAGCTTAAGAAGTTCAGAAAGCGTCTGGCTGCCAGGCACACATCCAAAAACGTGGAAGGAGGAGTGGCATAATGAAAAACAGAAGTGAAAAGAAAAAGCTGGACGGCAACTCCTTCCTGCTGGCTGTCACCATCATATTATTCTTTGTGATGTACATAGTGGGCAT
Organism: Clostridium sp. 1001283B150225_161107_B6; assembly: GCF_015556325.1. NCBI lineage: Bacteria > Bacillati > Bacillota > Clostridia > Eubacteriales > Clostridiaceae > Clostridium > Clostridium sp. 1001283B150225_161107_B6. Next base: position 117,479 of record NZ_JADNMD010000012.1, read on the forward strand.
CATCATGTTCGGCGGAAGGGGATTTGCAAAGGTACAGAACTTCCTGAACCTGTTTATATCCAACGCCGGCCTGATTGTGGTGGCAACGGGCATGACCATTGTCATGATTACAGGCGGCATCGACATTTCCGTTGGCTCCGTGGTGGCCATGGTGTGCATGATGCTGGCCTGGATGATGGAAAGGGGAAACATCGGCGCATTTCCCGCCATCTTTATCGTGCTGGTTACCGGGTGCATATTTGGTCTGGTACAGGGATTTCTGGTGTCTTACCTTAAGATACAGCCCTTTATCGTGACCCTGGCAGGCATGTTTTTTGCGAGAGGCATGACATCTATTATCAGCCAGGAGATGATTAGCATTACCAACAAGACATTTACCGGTATTGCCACCTTTAAGATGTACCTGCCCTTTGGCGGCTATCTGAATAAAAAGGGGGTCATGATTTACCCTTACGTATACCCAAGCGTTATCATTGCCCTTGTGGTTCTGGCCATTATTTTCGTGGTCCTTAAGTATACCAAGTTCGGCCGTTCTATTTACGCCATCGGCGGAAACGAGCAGTCTGCCCTGCTGCTGGGCCTGAATGTAAGGCGAATCAAGCTTCAGGCGTATGTGCTGGACGGATTTCTGGCAGGGCTGGGCGGACTTTTGTTCTGCATGAACACATGCTCCGGCTTCGTGGAGCAGGCCAAAGGATTTGAGATGGACGCCATCGCTTCCTCCGTTATCGGCGGAACCCTTCTGACAGGCGGCGTGGGAAATGTCATCGGAAGCCTTTTCGGCGTTCTGATTAAGGGCACCATTGAATCCTTCATCACCTTCCAGGGTACGCTGTCCTCCTGGTGGGTGAGAATCACCATTGCAGCCCTTCTGTGCTTCTTTATCGTACTTCAGAGCCTGATAGCAGCCCTGAAGAGAAAGAATAAGTAATGACGGCTGAAAATGTAACAAATCATTGAATGTAACAAATCATCGTGCCAGCAAGCGGGCCGTCGGCTTGCTGGCATTTTTTTGCATTGGGGGTTGGTATTTCGGATATATTCACATGGGAAAAAGAAGGTTTCTGGTCGAAAATGGGTAAAATGTTGCATAAGTTGTACGTACAAGAATAAAAAATATAAAAAAGTAATAAATACCTATTGACAAATGAAGAACAAAAATGTATAGTGTATTTAAAGAAAAACGTAAGAAAAATTGACGAAACCCACAACACAAACTGGATAAAAACTGCGAAACTGCAAATTAATCCAAAATGACCGGATGAAACAGGACAAGGCTTAGCTGAATTAACGAAAGTACAAGCTTGCAAACATGTATGCAAGTTGTATGTATAAATTAAACCATGGGAGGTAACATATGAAACGAAAAATTTTAAGCATGATTCTGGGGACGGCAATCGCGGCTTCACTGTTAACAGGATGCGGCGGCTCACAGCAGACATCAGTAACCACAGCGGCAGGGGACACCACCGCGGCAGCGGCAGATTCCACCGCAGCAGCTGATGCGGCTACCGAGGCAGCCAAGGCAGCAACCGGCGAGGGCCAGAAGGTAGGCGTGGCCATGCCGACACAGTCATCCGAGCGCTGGATTAACGATGGCGCCAACATGAAGAAGCAGCTGGAAGCCCTTGGATACGAAGTAGACCTTCAGTATGCAGAGGATGATGTACAGATGCAGGTTTCCCAGATTGAGAACATGATTGCATCCGGCGTCAACTGCCTGGTAATCGCATCCATCGATTCCTCCGCACTTGTAAACGTTGAGGAGCAGGCCAAGAGCGCAGGCATCCCAATCATTGCTTATGACCGTCTTCTGATGGACACCGACGCGGTTTCCTACTATGCAACCTTTGACAACAAGGGCGTTGGTACCGCAATCGGCAACTACATAAAGGAAGCCAAGGACTTAGATGCAGCCAAGGCAGCCGGAGAGTCCTACACCATCGAGTTCTTTATGGGCTCACCGGATGACAACAACGCGCTGTTCCTGTACAACGGACTGATGGAAGTCCTTCAGCCATACCTGGATGACGGAACACTGGTATGCAAGTCCGGACGTACATCCTTCGAGGATACATGTATCCTGAGATGGTCCCAGGAAACAGCCCAGCAGAACTGTGAGAACTATCTGACCGGATTCTATGCAGACGAGAAGCTGGACATCTGCGCAAGCGCATTTGACGGTTTCGCATACGGCTGTAAGGCAGCGCTGGAAGGCGCCGGCTACAAGGTTGGCGAGGACTGGCCTCTGATTACAGGACAGGATGCAGAGCTGATGGCAGTTAAGAACATCATTTCCGGTTACCAGACAGCAACCATCTACAAAGATACACGTCTTCTGGCTGAGAAGTGCGTAACCATGGTACAGGCTGTTCTGGAAGGCGCTGAGCCTGAAATCAACGATACCGAACAGTACAACAACGGCAAGGTTGTGGTTCCTGCTTACCTGTGCACACCGGTGGCAGTAGACAAGGACAACTATAAGGAAATTATCGTGGACGGCGGCTACTACACAGAGGAGCAGCTGGCACAGTAAAGATGATTCGGGCGGCGGCATGGGTGCCGCCGTCCGATTGCGCTTTTACAGAGTATCTTTCAAGAAAAGGAGTTGAAAAGATGTCCGATTATATTTTGGAGATGAACCACATCACGAAGGAATTCTCGGGCGTGAAAGCCTTGGACGATGTCAATATCAAGGTAAAACGCGGTGAGATTCATGCGCTGTGCGGTGAGAACGGGGCTGGAAAGTCCACCCTGATGAATGTGCTGTCCGGCGTTTACCCCTTTGGTTCATACAGCGGGGATATCGTGTATAACGGCAATGTGTGTCAGTTCCACAGCATCAAGCAGTCTGAGGCCAAGGGCATTGTTATCATTCACCAGGAGCTGGCCTTAAGCCCATACATGTCGGTGGCTGAGAACGTGTTCCTGGGAAATGAGCAGAAGGCGGCCAAGGGAATCATCGACTGGACCCTGACCCATAAAAAGGCCCAGGAAATGCTTGAAAAGGTTGGACTGGGCGGAGAAAACCTGAATGCGCCCATCAGCAGCCTGGGCGTTGGAAAGCAGCAGCTGATTGAGATTGCCAAGGCCATGGCCAAGAAGGTGGAGCTGCTGATTCTGGATGAGCCAACGGCCGCACTCAACGATGAGGAGAGCCGCCGGCTTCTGGACATCATGCTGGACCTCAAATCACATGGAATCACCAGTATCATCATTTCCCATAAGCTGAACGAAATCAGTTACGTGGCAGATTCCATTACGGTTATCCGGGATGGAAAGACCATTGAGACTCTGGAGAAGGGCAGGGATGATTTTACGGAAGACCGCATCATCAAAGGCATGGTGGGCCGTGAGCTGACCAACCGTTACCCGGAACGGCACTGTGAAATTGGTGATACGATTTTCGAGATAAAAAACTGGAATGTGTACCATCCCGACGATGCCCAGAGACAGATTATCAAGGACGTTTCCCTTCATGTGCGCAAAGGCGAGGTAGTTGGCCTGGCAGGACTGATGGGCGCGGGCCGTACCGAACTGGCCATGAGCGTATTCGGCAGGTCCTACGGACAGAAAATCAGCGGCACCATTAAGATAAACGGAAGAGAAATACATATTAAGGATGTTAAGGACGCCATCAACAATAAGCTGGCGTACGTGTCCGAGGACAGGAAGAATTACGGACTTGTTCTTATCAAGGATATCAAGTGGAACATGACCCTGTCCGCCATGCGGAATTTCTTTTCCAAAAACGGCGTTCTCAATGAAAATGATGAAATTCTGGCTGCAGAGGATTACAAGAAGAAAATCAACATCAAGTCTAATTCCATTAACCAGACCGTGGGCTCCCTTTCAGGCGGCAACCAGCAGAAGGTGGTTCTTGCCAAGTGGATGCTGACACAGCCGGATGTGCTGATTCTGGATGAGCCTACCAGAGGTATCGACGTAGGCGCCAAGTATGAGATTTACTGCGTTATCAATGACCTGGCAAAGGCGGGCAAGGCAGTAATCGTCATCTCCTCTGAGATGCAGGAGGTAATCGGTACCTGTGACCGCGTATACGTTATCAACGAGGGACGGATTGCAGGAGAACTGACCAGGGAAGAGGTCACCCAGGAACGAATCATGAAGTGTATTATGGCGGATAATGGAAAGGAAGCGTAGAGATGGATAAGAAGAAAACAGTTAATATTGATATGAAGCAGTATGGCATGGTGCTTGCTTTAATCGCAGTGTTCTTGATTTTCGCAGTCATGACCGGCGGAAAGAACATGTCGCCGGCCAACATCAACAACCTAATCATGCAGAACGGATACGTGGTTATCCTGGCAGTCGGTATGCTGTTATGCTGTCTGACCGGCAACATTGACCTGGGCGTCGGCTCCATCGTGGCCCTGTGCGGCGCAACCGTGGGTATCCTGATGATTGACTACCACACCAACATGTGGGTGGCTATCCTGGCTGCCCTGGCAGTAGGCGCCCTGGCCGGTATGTTCGTAGGCCTGTTCGTATCCAAGCTGAGCATCCCGCCTTTCATCGTGACCCTGGCAACCATGCTTATGGGACGCGGACTTACATACACCCTGTTAAAGGCGCAGACAAAGGGACCTCTTCCCACCAATTATACCTATATCGGCGCAGGCTTCCTGCCCACCATGAAGATTCCCTTTGGAAACGGCACTCTGGACCTGATTTCCATTATTGTGGCAGGCGTAGCCACGGTGCTGGTGGTCATGGCGGAGCTTAAGAGCCTCAACACCAAGAAGAAATACGGTTTTCCAACCAATCCGTTATGGCAGACCATTGTAAAGGAAGCTGTCATACTGATGATTGTATGGTTCTTCTTCTACAAGCTGTCACGCTACAACGGCATCCCCTTTGTATTGGTTATCATGGGCGTACTGGTGGGCCTGTATCATTTCATCACCAGCAAGACCGTTGCAGGACGCCAGATTTACGCCCTGGGCGGCAATGCCAAGGCGGCAAAGCTTTCCGGTATCAACACAGAGAAGGTATTCTTCTGGGTTTACACCAACATGGGTATCCTGAGCGCCATTGCAGGTATTGTGCTTTCCGCACGTAATGCGTCCGCAACCCCCAAGGCCGGCGACGGTTTCGAGATGGATGCCATTGCCTCCTGCTACATCGGCGGCGCAGCTACCAGCGGCGGTATCGGTACTATTATCGGAGCCGTAGTAGGTGCTTTCATTATGGGTATCCTGAACAACGGTATGTCCCTCTACGGATGGTCCACCGACATCCAGAAAATCGTAAAAGGCGCTGTACTTTTAGGCGCTGTTACGGTAGACTTATTATCAAAGAGGAAAAAAGGATAGGTTTTGATTATGAGTACACAGGAGCTGAAATATAGAGCAGTTTATAACTGGGTGTTGGACAACATTAACAGCGGAGCTTTGAAGGTAGGCGAAAAGCTGCCTTCGGAGAATGAACTCAGCGAGCGTTTCGGGCTGAGCCGCCAGACGGTACGCCATGCCGTGGATATCCTGGAGCAGCAGAAGCTGGTATTAAGGGTTCGGGGCAGCGGTACCTATGTGGGCGGCAACGGCAAGGCGGAACGCCAGGAACGTTACATGAACATCGCTGTAATCAGTACCTATGTGGACAGCTATATTTTCCCTCCTGTGGTGAGAGGAATCGAGAGAGTGCTCTCCAGAAAAGGTTATACCACCCAGATTGCCTTTACCGGCAACCGGGTGAGCAGGGAACAGGACATACTGAATAATCTTATTGATAAAGACATCATAGACGGACTGATTGTGGAGCCGGCCAAAAGCGCTCTTCCCAATCCAAACCTGCATTACTACCAGGAACTCAAGGAACGGGGGATTCCGATTCTGTTCTTTAACAGCCGGTACCCGGAGCTGGAGCTGCCATGCGTGTCCATGAACGATGAGCAGGTGGGAAAAAAGGCAGTGGAATATCTGATTAAGAACGGCCACAGGAGCATCGGAGGCGTGTTTAAAAGCGACGACGGACAGGGCCATTTGAGGTACAAGGGGTTCCTGTCCGGTATGCTGGAGGCAGGCATCAAGGTTAAGGATGCCAATGTGGTATGGCTGGACACGGAAGATTTCCTGGACCTGGACCAGTGGTCGGATTATCTGTTCCGCAGGCTGGAAAGCTGCACGGGCGTGGTATGCTACAACGATGAAGTGGCATACGTGCTGTCCGGGCTCTGCGAGAAGCGGGGAATTGCCATCCCGGACCAGCTGTCCATTGTCAGCATTGACAACTCGGACCTGGCAACCCTGGCCGGCGTGAAGCTGACCTCCTTCCCCCACCCCATGGAGGCGCTGGGCAGAAAAGCAGCAGAGAACATGATAGGTATGATTGAGAATCCCTACTTTGACGGTAATTATCTGTTTGACTCGGATATCATTGAGCGGGATTCGGTAAAGGTCCTGGAGGGGCCCCATAAGGAGGAATTATAATGGGTGCAAAGAAAGACAAAAATGCCGAAAAACCGGCTCAGATAACCGTAATACTGCGTCTGGCTGCAGGAGGCTACCTGGTATACCTGGCCTTTGGTCTGCTGCAGGAGTATTTGAAGCCTGCCGGCGGAGGCAGGATGGTACAGATTGGCTGTGCGGTATTCTTTGGCATAGCAGGCGCATTCCTGGCCGGCTGGTCCCTTAAGAAATTCATAAAAGGCGAGTATGTTAAATACGGCGAGATTCCGGATGATGACGAGGAAGAGCAGACGGATGATATTTAGCAGCATTTAAGGAGGATGAGAGATATGATAGCAGTAAAGAATTATAAGTTCTGGTTCTGTACAGGTTCACAGGACCTCTACGGAGATGAGTGTCTGGCACATGTGGCGGAGCATTCCAGAATCATTGTGGACAGTCTTAATAAATCAGGCATCCTGCCCTATGAGGTGGTGTGGAAACCCACGCTGATTACCAATGAGCTGATACGCAGGACCTTCAATGAGGCCAATGCGGATGACGCGTGCGCAGGCGTTATCACCTGGATGCATACATTTTCCCCTGCCAAGTCCTGGATTCTGGGACTGCAGGAATACAGAAAGCCTCTTATGCATTTCCATACACAGTTTAACCAGGAGATTCCCTACGATACCATTGACATGGATTTCATGAATGAGAACCAGTCCGCTCACGGGGACAGGGAATACGGCCACATGGTGACCCGCATGGGCATTGAGAGAAAGGTCATAGTGGGACACTGGAGCGATGAAAAAGTAGTGGGCCGCATTGCCGGCTGGATGCGCACCGCGGTGGGCATCATGGAGAGCAGCCATGTACGGGTGGCAAGATTCGCGGACAACATGAGGAATGTGGCTGTCACCGAGGGAGACAAGGTGGAGGCCCAGATGAAATTTGGCTGGGAAGTGGACGCTTATCCGGTCAATGAGCTGGCTGAGTATGTGAAGGCTGTGCCCAAGGGAGATATTACGGCCCTGGTAGACGAATACTACAGCAGGTACACCATCCTGACAGAGGGCAGGGACCCGGAGGAGTTTAAGCGCCATGTGGCGGTACAGGCCCAGATTGAGGCTGGCCTTGAGAAGTTCCTGCTGGACAAGGATTACCACGCCATTGTTACCCATTTTGGGGATTTGGGAGAGCTGCAGCAGCTGCCCGGCCTGGCTATCCAGCGCCTCATGGAAAAGGGATACGGATTCGGGGCAGAGGGAGACTGGAAGACGGCAGCCATGGTAAGACTGATGAAAATCATGACCCAGGGCGTGAAGGATGCCAAAGGAACCTCGTTTATGGAAGATTATACATATAACCTGGTGCCGGGCAGGGAGGGAATCCTGGAAGCCCACATGCTGGAGGTGTGCCCCACCATTGCAGACGGGGAAATCAGCATCAAGGCATGCCCGCTGTCCATGGGCGACAGGGAAGACCCGGCCAGGCTGGTATTCACATCCAAGACAGGCCATGGAATCGCCACATCCTTAGTGGACCTGGGCACAAGATTCCGTCTGATTATCAACGATGTGGAGTGCAGGAAAACAGAAAAGCCCATGCCTAAGCTTCCTGTGGCAACTGCATTCTGGACACCGGAACCCAATCTGGCAACCGGGGCAGAGGCGTGGATTCTGGCAGGCGGCGCGCACCACACCGCATTCTCCTATGACCTGACGGCAGAGCAGATGGGAGACTGGGCGGACGCCATGGGCATAGAGACAGTCTATATTGACAAGGATACCAGCATCCGCGGGCTTAAGAACGAGCTTCGCTGGAACGCGGCTGCTTACAGGTAGGATTAGGAACAGGATATATGGGGCGGACCCTGGGGGCATGTGTTCAACGTGTTCTTAACGGCCCGCTCCTTAATGAGCAAGTGGAGGGGAATTCATGAGTTTAGATATAAATAGCATAAGAGAACAGATTGAGCATGGAAATACTTCCCTGGGCATAGAGCTGGGCTCCACCAGGATTAAGGCGGTCCTCATCGGCGGGGACCACACACCCATTGCCTCCGGCAGTCATGACTGGGAAAACAGGTACGTGGACCATATCTGGACCTATACCCTGGAGGACATCTGGAACGGCATCCGGGACTGCTACGGTAAGATGGCTGAGGATGTACAGAAAACATACGGCATTACCCTGACCACCATTGGTTCCATTGGTTTTTCAGCCATGATGCACGGCTATATGGCATTTGACAAGAACGGAGAGCTTCTGGTGCCCTTCCGCACCTGGAGAAATACCATTACAGGACCTGCCGCTGAAAAGCTGACAGAGGTATTCCGGTACAATATACCCCAGAGATGGAGCATTGCCCACCTGTACCAGGCCATTCTCAATAAGGAAGAGCATGTGAAGGATATAGATTATCTTATCACGCTGGAGGGCTATGTGCACTGGAAACTGACCGGCAGACGCGTCCTCGGCATCGGCGACGTGGCAGGCATGTTTCCGGTGGATATCCATGCCAGGGATTTTGACCAGAAGCGTGTGGAGCAGTTTGATGAACTGGTGGCAGGGGAGAATTTCCCGTGGAAGCTGCGGGATATCCTGCCCAAGGCCCTGGTGGCGGGAGAGGATGCAGGCGTCCTGACCGAAGAAGGCGCAAAGCTGCTGGATGTGTCCGGAAACCTGAAAGCAGGCATTCCCATGTGTCCGCCTGAGGGCGACGCGGGCACCGGCATGGCGGCCACCAACAGCGTGGCTGTCCGCACCGGCAATGTGTCCGCGGGTACCAGCGTGTTTGCCATGGTGGTACTGGAGAAGGAGCTGGAGCATGTGTATCCGGAGATTGACCTGGTGACCACTCCGGCAGGCGACATGGTTGCCATGGTGCACTGCAACAACTGTACATCGGACCTGAATGCATGGGTGAACCTGTTTAAGGAGTTTACAGAGGCAATGGGCGTGAAGGCGGACATGAACCAGCTTTACGGTACCCTTTACAACAAGGCCCTGGAGGGCGACCCTGACTGCGGCGGTCTGCTGGCCTACAATTATTTCTCAGGGGAGCACATTACCCACTTTGAGGAAGGCCGTCCCCTGTTTGTGCGCACGCCGGACAGCCGGTTTAGCCTGGCGAATTTCATGAGGGTGCACCTGTACACCTCCTTAGGCGCCCTTAAGACAGGCATGGATATCCTGCTTAAGCAGGAGCATGTGAAGGTGGACAGCCTTCTGGGCCATGGCGGCCTCTTTAAGACAAAGGGCGTGGGCCAGAGAATCCTGGCGGGAGCCATGAACGCGCCGGTTTCTGTCATGGAGACAGCCGGGGAAGGAGGAGCCTGGGGCATTGCCCTGCTGGCCGCCTATATGAGGTGCAGGGAAGAGGGCGAAACCCTGGACGCTTACCTGGCAGACAAGGTCTTTGCAGGAGACAAGGGAACCAGAATGGAGCCTGTGAAGGAGGATGTGGAAGGATTCGAGGCATTCATGAAGCGGTATGCAGAGGGCCTTGCCATTGAGAAGGCTGCTGTGGAGCATATGAAGGATTAAGCTGTGAGCATAGAAGGATTAACAGGAACGGGAGCGGATACAGACTATGTTAGAAGAACTGAAACAAAAGGTATATGAAGCCAATATGGAGCTGCCCCGCAGGGGCCTCATCACCTACACATGGGGTAATGTCAGCGGCATTGACCGGGAAACGGGATTGTTTGTCATAAAACCCAGCGGCGTGGATTACGATGTATTGAAGCCATCTGATATGGTGGTTATGGATCTGGAGGGCAATAAGGTGGAGGGGGAGATGAATCCTTCCTCTGACACAGCCACCCATGTGGAGCTGTACAATGCATTTAAGGAGATAGGCGGTATTGTCCATACCCATTCCCCTCATGCAACGGCCTGGGCGCAGGCGGGCAGGGCCCTTCCCTGCTATGGCACCACCCATGCAGACTATTTTTACGGTGAGATTCCCTGTGCCAGAAACCTGACGGCAGAGGAAATCGAGGATGGCTATGAGAAAAATACGGGAAGGGTCATCATAGAGACATTCCAGGGTAAAAATCCGGTTTATATTCCGGCTGTTCTGTGCAAGAACCACGGTCCCTTTACCTGGGGAAAGGATGCGGCTGAGGCTGTCCACAATGCGGTTGTGCTGGAGGAGATTGCCAGGATGAATTTCATGACGGAACTTATCAATCCCCAGGCAGGGCCAGCTCCCCAGTGTATGCAGGATAAGCATTTCATGCGCAAGCATGGGCCGAATGCTTATTATGGACAGGGAAAGTAAATGATACCGGCTGACGCCTGGCTGTTTAGCAGGCAGATGAATGTGCGAAATATAGTAAGAAGGCCCGCAGAGGCAGTCCCCGGGTTCCGGGGATTTGTCCTGCGGGCCTTCTTTGTTGTTTGCCGGGTCTGTTAAAACAGCACCCGCCATGGTACAATGTTGATATGTTTTTATAATGAGGAGTCTGATGGCGGGCTTACAGAATGTCTGTTGCAGGAGGATGGAAAAGATGGATTTTTATAAAAGGGTTGGGATTGCGGTGAGGGCGGTGCCGGAAGGAAAGGTGGCCACCTATGGTCAAATCGCCCTGCTCTGCGGAAAACCGAAAAATGCAAGGCAGGTGGGATACGCGCTGAACCGCGGACTGGCTGGAGAAGTTCCGGCCCACCGTGTGGTCAACGGACAGGGATATCTGACCGGCGCAGCGTCCTTTGAACACCCGGACCTGCAGAGAATGCTTCTGGAGGAGGAAGAGGTCCTGGTATCGGCAAAAGGACGTGTGGACATGAAACGGGATGGCTGGAGGAATACGCTGGAGGACGCCCTCAGGCTGAAGGAGATGTTTGCTCGGGAAGGGATATGAATTCCGGCAAAGTACTTCTCAGGGAGGCAATCCATGATTCAATTGCCTGGGCCAGGATGAACTGCTGCTGCAGTACTGCCTTTCCTGTCTCAGGAATCTCCGGCAAATGTTCCTTCAGCGATATGTTCTCTTCCAGGTATGTCTTTAAAATGTTTACGTTCTGTTCAATTCTGTCCAGGCAGGATGCCTGCTTTTCCGGGGGCAGGCTTGACAGATTCACAATGACGGCATTGAAATCCAGAAAGATGTGGATGGGTTTGGACGCAAGTTCCAGCATCAGGCTTTCAAATGCCTGTTCACCGGTTTCTGTCAGGGAATAGACCGCTTTTTCGGGCATTTTTCCTTCTTTTATCATATTGCTTTTAATGTATCCTTTTTCTTCCAGCTGGATTACCTTTTTATAGATGGATGGGGTACTGATTTTTACCCATTTCGAGATATTCCGGTATTCTACTAATTTCTGAATATCATAGGCACTCAGGGATTCTTTTTTTAAAATACCCAGCACAATTAAATCTATGGTTGCCATGACGACCTCCTTTTTTCTCTTGACAAATACTATAATTTATAGTAGTATGTGCCCTATGGCCAAATTGCTATAAATTATAGTACTATATTTTACAACTTGTGTCAAGTGAAAGGAGAGTACAAGATGGAAGGACGTAATAAGAAAATGGAGCTGCTGGGAAGCGCGCCCATACCAAGGGCGCTGTTAGCCATGGGACTTCCCACCATGGTTGGAATGATGATTAATGCGCTGTATAACCTGGTGGACGCATATTTTGTGGGAGGACTTGGAACCAGCCAGATGGGAGCGATTTCAGTGGCATTTCCACTGGGGCAGGCAGTGGTTGGATTGGGCCTGCTCTTTGGAAACGGCGCAGCATCCTATATCTCACGGCTGTTAGGCAGCGGGGACCGGGAGACTGCTGACAGGGTGGCAGCCACTGCCCTGTACAGCAGCATGTTGGTCGGCGGGGCGGTTATTGTCTGCGCAGTGGTTTTTTTGAAGCCAATCTTAAGATGCCTGGGGGCAACGGACAGTATCCTTCCCTATGCCGTTACATATGCAGGGATTTATGTGGTATCATCCATATTTAATGTGTTTAATGTCGCCATGAATAATATTGTAACCAGCGAGGGCGCTGCCAGGACAACCATGTGCGTCCTGCTGACAGGGGCTGCCCTGAATATAATTCTGGACCCTGTTTTTATCTATGTCCTGAATCTGGGAGTGGCCGGAGCAGCCATTGCAACGGCTATCTCACAGGCAGTCTCCACTCTGGTCTACCTGTATTACATCATCTGTAAAAGAAGTATCTTTTGTTTCAGCTTCAGAAAGTGCTGTTTTTCCAAAGAGATTATGTCTGAGATACTGAAAATAGGTATTCCTACCCTGGCCTTCCAGCTGCTGACCAGCCTGTCCATCACTATGATTAATATGGAGGCAAAGCAGTACGGGGATTCTGTGATTGCCGGAATGGGCGCTGTCACCAGGGTGATTTCCCTGGGAAGTCTGATGGTGTTTGGATTTATCAAAGGTTTTCAGCCCATTGCAGGTTATAATTACGGTGCGGGAAACTATAAGCGCCTTCATGAGGCAATCAGGACATCCGTGGTGTGGTCCACCCTGTTCTGCGGTGTATTCGGATTGACCATGGCTGTTTTCTCCGGACCTGTTGTTTCGCGGTTTACAAAGGATGATATGGAGATGATACGCACAGGGCAGAGGGCTCTCAGGGCCAACGGATTATCCTTTCTGCTGTTTGGATTCTACACCGTGTATTCTTCCCTGTTCCTGGCCCTGGGAAAGGCCGGGGAGGGATTTTTTCTTGGAGCCTGCAGGCAGGGAATCTGTTTTGTTCCCATTATCCTGGTTCTTCCGGCTCTGTGGGGATTAAACGGCATTCTGTATGCGCAGCCGGCGGCGGATATTATTTCCGCAATTGCAGCCCTGTATATGGCAATCCGTCTGAATCGGAATATAAGAGGATGAACAGGGCTGTTTGGGGGTGAGCAGTGATACAGCAGGATGAAACAGGAGAGTAAGAAATGAACCCTGAAAAGGAGAGGAGCCGGCGCGATGGGAGTCGTGCCGGCTGAGTATGAAAAAGCTATATATTGTATTAATAGGATGTTTTGTTTATCTATAATTCAAGTATAGGGTTCAGTTATGTCAAAAGTTTGAGCAGCCTATTAATAAAATATGAAAATATTTAATAATTACTTATGAGAATCTTATTTTTGGCAGCAGTAATTCTGAGGCCGTGCCCAATGGACCTTAAATCCGGCGGCACGGCCTTTTCCGTCTGCAGGCCGCAGTCTGCCGTCCATTGATATGGAACCATTATAGAAAAGAGCCATCCAAAAATACAGGCAAGAGGGAAATTAAGATTTCTTAAGATTTATATGAGGTAATTTCCATGGGATTATTTTCTATGATAGAGCCCATGAAAAGAGGAGTGACAAGATGATGGAGCATGGAAAACCGATTATATATGTTAAAAATGTACGGAAGGTTTACCGGATGGGGGATGAGGAAGTGGTAGCCCTCAAACGGATTAATCTGAAGATTTATAAAGGCGAGGTCTGCTGTATTTTCGGCACGTCCGGTTCTGGCAAGAGTACGCTTTTGAATCAGCTGGCCGGGATGGAAAAGCCCACGGACGGACAGGTGTTTATCCGGGGAAAAAGTATTTCCCGGATGAGCGAGGAGGAGCTGGCTGCCTTCCGGCAGGAGCACATGAGCTTTATCTTTCAGTCCTATAATCTGCTGCCGTCCATGACAGCGGTTGAAAATGTGGCCATGCCCCTGATGTTTAAGGGGATGGAACGGAAGAAGCGGGAGGCCATGGCAGAAGAACTGCTGAAACGCGTAGGGCTTTCACACCGGCTTCACCACTATCCCTCACAGATGTCAGGCGGACAGCAGCAGCGGGCCGGGATTGCCCGGGCATTTGTGTCCAGGCCTGAGGTGGTGTTTGCAGATGAACCTACCGGTAATCTGGATACAAAAACAACAGCGGAAATCATGGACATGGTCATGGGATTTGCCAGAAGGTTCAACCAGACCATCATACTGGTAACTCATGACCCGGGCATGTCCAGGTATGCAGACCGAATCGTGACGCTGGTGGACGGAATCATAACGGGAGACGAAAGGAAAGGACGGTAAGGATGGAGATAGCGGGAAGGATAAAAAGGGCGGCAGCCGTGATGATTTCAGTTATTATGATAATTGGACTGTGCGGCAGCGCCATGGCAGAGGAGGCAGGCAGTCCGGCGGCGCAGGAACATATTGCCGCCGCAGGGACGGATGGTGAAACCGGTCCTGCCGGGACAGAAGGTGCCGGGGCCGGGGCAGAAGGTGCCGGGGCCGGGACAGAAGATGCCGGGGCTGGGGCATCTGAAACAGGAACAGTACAGCCAGGCAGAGACATGGAAAGTTCCGGCTCTGATTCCGGCAATGCAGTGCAGGGGGGAGAAAGTCAGGGCAGCGAAGGAAACGGCAGCCTGTGGGTGAGTGAATATGAGATTTTTGCCCTGGGCGGTTCAAAAGACGCCCTGGATGTGCTGCGCAAAGGACGTCAGGCAAAGGTGGTGGTCAATGTAAGAAGCAATGGGGTCAGGACAAGTGAGGTGGGGAGACGGGGCATAACCGTAACAAAACTGAGTGACAGTTTCCGGAATGGGGAAAATCCAAAGGTAAAGATTACATCGGATAAGGAGGATGGCCTGGAGTTTACCGTGACATTTTCCAAGCTTACCTATACGGGCAGGGGGGATGCCCTGAGACTGAAGGTGGGATTTAAGAGTTCGGGAATTCCTCCTGAACAGCTGGAGGTGAACATTTCGGAATGCGAGGAGTCGGCTCCCAGGGAAAATGGGGATACGGGAAGCACCACGGGACAGCCCATCATAAGAGTCAGAAGAATCTCACCGCAGAATCCGGTGGGGCCCGGGGACCATTTCACGCTGGAAGTGGAGCTTGAGAACACCAGCAGGGATGCGGATATTGAGGATATGGTGGTCAATGTGACACCGGGAGGTTCCCTGTTCATAGGAGATGACACCAACGCAAGAATCATTAACCGTCTGGATACCGGGAGAACCGGACAGGTCAAATTCAACCTGATTGCAGGACAGGATATTTCCGGCCCCAGCCAGCTCATTGATTTGGAATTAAAATATAACTATTATTCAGGCGGACAGCTGACATCAGCCACCTCTTCCCAGAAGGTGCTTCTGCCTGTAAAAGGAGGAACCGCCGCGGGCCAGCCGGTTCTGCGCATAGACAGAGGACCTATGGGGCCGGTCAATTCCGGCCAGCCGTTTCAGATTCTTTTAAAACTGGAAAATACGGACACGGTCAAAGGAATCAGGAATCTCACGGCCACCTTTGAGCCCAATGACCAGATATCCCTTCTGGAAGCAACGGACACCCGGCAGATTGGGGAGATAGGGGCAGGCCAGTCCGTGGATGTGCCGGTGAACCTTAAAGCAGGAGCAGAGCTGTCGGCTGCGGCATCCCAGCTTCTGGGGGTCACATTAAAATTTGACTACGATACAGATAAGGGAACGGTCCAGGGCACCTATTCAGAGCGTATTGTGGTGCCCACCAATGGCAAGGCGGCCACACCGGGAGCCCCCACGCCCAATATCATACTCACCAATTATACATATGGCGATAAAGTCTCAGCGGGACAGGTGTTCCATCTGAGCATGGAGTTTATGAATACCAGTCAGGTATCGCCCATTGAAAATGTAGTCATTTCCCTGGAAACAGGAGAGGGATTATCCATCAACTCGTCATCCAACACATTTTACGTTCCAAAGATGGGACCCGGGGAGAAAAAAGCGCAGCAGGTGGATGTCCAGGCATTATTCCAGACAAAGGATTCCAAGGTACAGTCCCCGAAAATAACCATATCCTGCAAATACGAGTATATTGATAAGACAGAGAGAAAACAGTCCACTGCCGCCGAGACCATTGCAGTACCTGTTTACCAGCCTGACCGGTTCCATGTGAGTCCTCCTTCTTTTGTGGAGGAAATACGTCAGAATGAAGAAACCACCATCTCACTTCCCTATGTGAATAAGGGGAGAGGACAGGTCTACAATGTGGAGGCAAGTCTGGAAGGCGATATCCAGGTGATTGACAGAAGCCTGAACCTGGGGAATTTTGATGCCGGAAAAAGCGGGACCATTGACTTTATAGCAACCCCGAAAAAGACAGGAACCTTTGAGGGCAAGGTAAAGGTGACATATGAGGATGAGTCCATGGAGATACGGACTATGGAGATTCCTGTGACATTCCAGGTGAAAGAAGGCGCTGCCGAGGAACTGGCAGGTGCGGATATAATGGACGGGGAAACGGATGGAGGAAGGAAAATGGACTGGAAGCTGCCGGCAGGTATGCTTACCGCCGTATTGCTGGCAGGAGTCCTGTGGATAAAGAAAAAGAAAGTCGGGAGATTAGATGTTCAAAGGGAAAATCCCGGTCAGAATGGCTGGGATGAGCTGGAAGAAGAGGATGATGAATCATGAAAACAAAGGATTTATTTACCATATGTATCCAAAATCTGACCCGTCACAAGAGCAGGACATTTCTCACTGTATTGGGAGTTATCATCGGCTGCTGTTCCGTGGTCATTATGATATCCATTGGAATTGGAATGAAGGAGGCCCAGAAGAGCATGCTGGCCCAGATGGGAGACCTGACCATCATCAATGTTTATGCGGCCGGCAAAGGGAGCCGTTCGGCAAAGCTGGATAACCAGGCAATCCGGCGTTTAAAGGAAATGGAGTCAGTGGAAGCAGTGACGCCAAGGCTTACGGCGGAAAACATCCCCATCACCCTGTATGCAGGACGGAACCGCCGCTACAAGTCAACCTACACCAGCATAGTAGGGATTGACATAAAGGCGGCCCAGGCCATGGGATACAGGCTGACAGACGGGGCATGGGATAAGGCGGGAAGAGACAGTGTCTTTGTGGGGGAGAATTTTGCTTATATGTTTGAGGACACCAAGAGGCCCCCGGGCAGGAATACGGTGGACATGTACAGCGGATATGATAATCTGGATAAAAACGGAATGCCTGTGAAGCCCCCGCCTTATTTTGATTCCATGAAAGAATCTTATACATTGGATATCAGCAGTGATAAGGAAGACGACAGGAAAATCACCCGCCGGCTGGAAGCCGCAGGAAGGATGAAGGAGGATTACGGAAAAGGCGAGGAGACATCCATGGGCCTTGTGATGGACCTGGAAATGCTTAAGACTCTGCTGGACCAGCAGGCAAAGCTTAACGGAAAAAAACCGGAGTGGAAAAAGGGGTATTCAGGCGCCCTGGTCAAGGTAAAGGATATGAACCGGGTGGCGGAGGCGGAGGCGGAAATAAAGCGTATGGGATTCCGGACCAGTTCCATGGAAACCATCCGCAAGCCCATGGAACAGGAGGCCAGACAGAAGCAGATGATGCTGGGCGGCCTGGGTGCCATTTCCCTGTTCGTCGCTGCCCTGGGAATCACCAATACCATGATTATGTCTATATCTGAACGGACCAGGGAAATAGGCGTCATGAAGTCACTGGGGTGTTTTGTCAGGGACATAAGGAGAATATTCCTGCTGGAAGCAGGCTGTATCGGGCTTTTTGGGGGAGTGGCAGGTACTGTGTTCAGCTACGCCATATCATTTATCATGAATATGACCTCCAAAGGCATGTCATCCTCTTCCATGGTCATGGGAGTCATGGACACGGACATGGCGGACACGCCCTCCGGATTATCTGTGATACCGTGGTGGCTTTCCCTGTTTGCGGTCCTGTTTTCCATAGCAGTGGGCGTGGGGGCCGGGTATTATCCGGCCAGCAAAGCAGTGAAGATTTCAGCGCTGGAGGCAATCAAACATGACTGACAGGAAAGGGCGTCAGGAAAGGGCAGCAAAAAAGATGAAAGAAAATAGTTAAATGTATCCGTTTATTCTGGTGGAAGAGATGGTATGTCTGAGCTATAATGGAAGATAGCTTTACATGGCTGATACATCCCATGTGAAAAGATGTACGGTAAAAGCGTGATTATGGAGAGAGGTGTCAGGTTGGACAAACGGAAGATATTATTTGCAGATGATGACCCCGAAATACGGGAGGTAGTGAGAATCCTGCTGGAGAGTGAGGGGTACCAGGTTGTGGAAGCAGAGAACGGGGAGCAGGCGGCATCCATGGCAGACGGCACATTCGATTTAATCATACTGGACGTGATGATGCCGGGCCGCAATGGGTTCTCAGCCTGTGCAGAGATACGCAGAAAGTTAAACACTCCCATCCTGTTCCTTACGGCCCGCACCCAGGATTCCGATAAGACAATGGGATTCGGGGCAGGGGGTGACGACTATCTGGCAAAGCCATTTTCCTACGCAGAGCTGGCTGCCAGGGTAAAAGCCATGATACGCCGGTATCATGTGTACAAGGGAAAAGAGGGGGACGGAGCGGAGACGATAGCCATACAGGACCTTGTCATTCAGAAAACATTCAACGAGGTCATGAAAAACGGAGGGGAGATTTTTCTCACAGACCTGGAATACCGTATCCTTTTGCTGCTTGCGTCCAACCGGGGCAAACTGTTTACCATTGAGAATATCTATGAGAGCGTGTGGGGGGAGGCGTACTTTTACAGCGCCAATAATACGGTGATGGTCCATATCAGAAATCTCCGAAGAAAGCTGGAGACAGACCCAAAGAATCCCAAATATATTGTAAATGTATGGGGAAAGGGGTACCGGATTGAATAGAAGAAGGAGTATCAGCAGACTGGGAACAGAGCTTGCACTGGCAGCAGTGGCATCTGCCCTTGTGTCCCTGGCTCTCTATATGGCCCTTAACACCTTGTTTTTTAGCTTTCTGGACCAGGTGGTTTACAGCGAAGAGAGAATGAACCTGAGGGAGCAGGCAGGCGTGGAACGGCTTCAGGCTTATGTGACGGAAAACAGGCTGTCCGTGCATGACAGTAAGATGCTGGATAAGTGGGCCTCAGGGGAAAAGAATCTTCTCATATCCATTTATAAAGACGGCAGATTTCAGTACAGTAATGATGCCAAGGTGATGGTGATGGTTCCTGACATGGATGAATGGGAGGATACCGCGTGGCTCTATGAGGTGAAATTTGCAGACGGAACAGCCCAGGCAGGAATCAGCTATTATATGGAGTACGGTTACTATACTGCTGCCAGCGTGCTGGGCGGTGTGATATCCATGGCAGTCTTTGCCCTTGTACTGGTCATGCTGATTCGCGGAAAAATCAGATATATAGATTTAATGGAACAGGAGATACAGATACTGAAGGGCGGGGACCTGGATTACCGGATTACGGTGAAGGGAAAGGATGAGCTTGCCTCCCTTGCATGGGAGATTGATGCCATGCGCTGTGCCATCAAAGAACGGCAGAAGAAGGAGGAGGAAGCAGGAAAGGCAAACCGTGAACTGGTCACAGCCATGTCCCATGACCTGCGGACCCCCCTGACCAGCCTGTTGGGTTATGTGGACATACTTCAGATGGAAAAGGAGGAAGACAGGGGACGGCAGAGAAGGTATCTGAATTCCATCCGGGATAAAGCATACCAGATAAAGGAGCTTTCGGATAAATTGTTTGAGTATTTCATTGTATATGGAAGAGAACGGGAGGAGCTGGAGGCAGAGGAGGTCAATGGGGCTGAGTTCCTGGGACAAATCGTGGAGGAGAGCCTTTTTGACATGGAAAGCGAGGGGTTTGACATCAGGCGCAGCTCCGATGAAATCAACTGCAGGCTTTGGGCGGACATCAATCTGTGCCGCCGGGTATTCGGAAACATCTTTTCCAATCTTTTAAAATATGCGGACAGGGACCGCCCGGTAACCGTGTCCTACCGGCAGCGGGCGGATTGTCTCGTCATCTGCATTGGCAATTACGCGGCAGAGAATGCGGAGGCAAAGGAGAGCAGCGGAATCGGCCTTAAGACCTGCGCTAAAATCATGGAGGCCCACGGAGGAAGCTTTTTCAGCGGACAGGAGGGTGATTTCTTCCGGACGCAGATAAGCTTTCCGCTAGGGTGTGCAGATGGAGGAAATGAGTTTTCTGACAGGCCATAGTACGGCGTTGTGTAAGACAGCAGGTGCCATATCACGGTTAACTGTACAATGCTGTACTAATCATTTCCTGAAAGGCCGCATACAGCCACAACCGCCAGGATACCGATTCCAGCCACCAAAAACCACATATTTACCCCGAAAATCTGGGCCACAGGGCTGGATATAAGGAGGCCCACAGGCATGGCCAGGGACATGATGCTTCCCAAAAGGGAGAAGGCCCGCCCCTGGGCTTCGGCAGGTATGGTTTCCTGCAGATAGGCTATGAATGGTATATTGTAAACACTGCCTGAGCCGCCCATGAACATGCAGGTCACTGCAAAGACGTACCAGGCCCGCATATCAGGGGGCAGGATGCCGCAGATAAAACAGGTGATGCCGCTTCCTGCCAGTCCAAGGTAGGAGGCTTTCAGTTTATTATTTACTTTTCCCAAGCTGCCGAATATCATGGCGGATACCATCATGCCAAAGGCATAGAGGAATTCCACTGCGCTGCCATGCCATGCGCTGGCCTTAAAATAAGTGCTGGACATCAGGGGGTAATAGGAGGCCAGGGGCAGGTAGAACACCATGGTAATGGCTGCGGCCGCAGTCAGTTTCATCAGTCTTCGGTCACTCATGCAGATACCCAGGCCCTCCTTCATCTCACGGATTAAATGAGGGGGTCCCTGATGGCTGTGTTCCGGCTCCGGTATGGTTACTGCTGCCATGGTAAGGCTGGCAGCTGCTGCACCGATAAAATCAGTCAGCAGGATGACGGGAAGAGGCAGCGCGGCATACATGGCGGCTCCTATGACAGGTCCCAGCATAAAAGCGCCGGACTGCATGAACTGGTTCCACCCATTGGCCCGGACCAGTTTGTCCGGAGGCACCAGCTGGGGTACGATGGACTGAATGGCAGGCGTATGGAATACGCCTCCCACGGCCCGTATGCCCAGAACCGCGCAGGCAGACCAGTACGGGGGATGGCCCAGCCACAGGAGGACGGCAAAGACCACGGCTGTCAGGCCGATGAACATATCCGCAGCAATGGCCACATATTTACGCTTCAGGCGGTCAATCCACACTCCGGCAAAAGGACCAAGAAAGATTTGGGGCAGAAATGCCACCAGGCCGGATAATGCCATCATTAAAGGGGAGCCGGTTTCGCTGGCCAGCCACCAAATCAGCGCAAACTGGACAGCGGAGCTTCCGATAAGGGAAACAGTCTGGCCCGCTGCAATGGTCAGGAACTTTTGTTTCCATTTTGAATAGTCATTCATATGAAAGTATCCTTTCTGTATTAAATCAGTTTCAAACACCTAAAAAGGCAGATAAAACCAATATGGTCTTATCTGCCTTGCCTGCATACGGAAAGAAAACTGTCCCCGGGGTCAGCGGCGGACAATTCACATAATATACGAAATGATATCAGGCGTATCTGCATCTCATCCGTAAAACAGGCACAACAAAAAAACCATGTAAGGTTTTATTTACTTGCTGCTTATCTTAAACGAATGGATAAATACATCAAACGCCCTCCTCTTTGTAAAGTACAGTTATCATATCAGAAAATGCGGGATATGTCAAAAGGAATTGATTCCAGGTAAATGTATCCGGGGTGATAATACCCCAGAACAGACTTACAGGCTGGAAGGTGAGGGTTCAATGGGAAGGTCTACCGTGAAGGTGGTGCCGATGCCAGCCTCGCTGATGACCTGGATGCTGCCCTTGTGGAGGTGGATGATTTTTTCCACCACAGTCAGGCCGATACCGTTCCCTTCCGTTGTATGGGAACTGTCACCCTGGTAGAACCGGTCAAATATATGGTCTTTTGTCTCTTCATCCATACCGCATCCATTATCCATAATCTGGAAAACAATCTGGTCCTTTATCCGGTGCAGCTTCAGCTTTATTTTTCCGTTTTGCGGGGAAAATTTGACGGCATTGTCAATCAGGTTAATCCATACCTGGTTCAGAAGCGCCTTGTTTCCATGGTATTCCAGTTCATCCAAGTCAATAATCAGTTCTAGTTCCTTTTTCTGCCATTTTGATTCCAGCAGCAGGATGGACTGGCGTATTTCTTCCGACAGGTCAAAGGTTTCCATATCGGACAGGATGCTCATTTTCTCTATCTTGGACAGGTTCAGCACGTTGGTGGAGAGCTGGGACAGGCGGTTGGATTCGTTTATAATAATATCCAGATATTCGTCCCGTTCCTCCTTGGTGAGACTGTCATTTTTCAGTATCTTGGCAAAGCCCCTCAGGGATACGATGGGGGTTTTGAATTCGTGGGAAAAATCATTAATGAAGTCTGAGCGCAGCAGCTCCGTATTCTCCAGCTCCTGGGCCATGCGGTTAAAGCTTTCGGACAGCCGTTCAAATTCCCGGTTCAGCTCCAGATGGATGCGTACCTTGAAGTTGCCGTCCGCCAGCTGGTTGATGGCTTCAATCAGGTCCCGGATGGGTTTGAGGGGGATGCGGCTCAGGAGCAGGGTGAGTCCGGCACCCACCACGGCGCTGAGCACGGCCAGTAAGGGGATGGGGCGCCAGAACTGGGGAATGGGGATGTCAGCCTGGTAGAAAATCCTCCAGTATAAATACATTAAAAATCCCTGCAGGGTCATGACCGTGAGCATGATTAGGAAAATCCCTGCAGTCAGGATGAGGGTCATGGTACCCAGCGGCTTGCGGCCGTTTTTGTGTCTCATAGGTTTTTCACCGCCTTATAGCCCAGGCCGCGTATGGTTTCAATTGTAAACTCAGGATAGTCCTCAAAACGCTTCCGCAGCCGGTTTATGTGTACATTGATGGTATTGTCGTCTGATTGGGACTCCATGCCCCATATCTCATCCATGAGCTGGATTCGGGTAAATATCTTGCCGGGATAGGACAGGAGCTTGTAGAGAAGATAAAATTCCTTGCGGGGCAGGGTCTGGCTCTCATTCCCCCGGCTTACGGTCAGGGAATCGTAGTCCAGGCACACATCTCCCATGGTGATGCGCCGTTCGCTTACAATCTGGGCCCTGCGAAGCAATGCACGGATGCGCAGAATCATTTCCTCCTCATCCACGGGCTTTGTCATATAATCATCTGTTCCCACGATGAAGCCCTTCCGCTTGTCCTCAGGCAGCAGCTTGGCAGTGACCATGAGGATGGGCAGGGTGTAATCCGTTGCCCTCAGCTGCCTGGTGAGCTCATAGCCGTCCATGCCGGGCATCATGATGTCCAGGATTACCAGGTCCACATGATGGGTATCTAATAATTTCAAGGCCTCCAGGCCGTCGCATGCCAGGATGGGATGGTATCCGTGTTCCTTCAGCACAGCCTCCATCAGCCTTCGGGTGTTCCTGTCATCTTCCGCAACCAGTATCTGAAACATGTTCCGTTACCTCCCTCTTACACTTCATTATACATATATAACACCTTTTTATAAAGTAAACATAAACGAATTGTCAGGAAATCGAAGAATATTCATTTTTTAATCAAGAGATTGGCTTATTAGAAGTTTTATGAATCAGAACTAAAAGGCAGACACACAGTAAAGTCACAAAAAATTCACAGAATAAGGCGAAATAAATGGCTCACAGGCTGGTTTTGTTAATGTTGAATTAATCTTCAACCTTTAATATTAGGAATCAGTTGAGTAAACCAGCAAAGGAGATTGGATATGAGCAAAAGCAGAAAAATCAAGATTGGCATTGCGGCCGGAATCATCGTCATACTGGCTGCGGCCTTGATTGCTATGAAAGGCGGAAATAAATCAAAGGGCGGAATGCCTATGGGACAGGAGGCTTCGGTCACAGTGGTGAGGGCGGAGCAGCCGTCCATAGGAGATATCATTCTTACCACAGGGCTTACCGGCACAGTGGAGCCCTCTGACGTGGTTCATATCTATGCAAAAGCAGCAGGAGATGTAACGGCAGTGTATGTGAAGGCAGGGGACGTGGTGACACAGGGCCAGGTCCTGTTTGAGATTGATACGGAGCAGGTGGAGACAGCTAAGAACTCCATGGATTCTGCTTCCGTATCCCTTTCAGAGGCCCAGAGCAACCTGAGAAGGATGCAGATTCTCTACAGCGGCGGGGATTTGTCAGAGCAGGAATACGAGCAGTATGTCAATGCGGTGAAATCTGCGCAGCTCCAGTATGAGTCCGCCAAGCTGGCCTACGAACGGCAGGTGCAGTACAGTTCCATCACCTCTCCCATTAACGGAAAGATTGAAAGCTTTGACGTGGAGGTCTATGACAGGGTGAGCCAGTCCCAGGATTTGTGCGTGATTGCCGGAGAGGGTGAGAATATAGTTTCCTTCTACGTGACCCAGCGCATGATGCAGAATGCCAATGTGGGCGATGAGCTGGAAATCCAGAAGAACGGTACTACATACAAAGCATATATCAGTGAAATCAATTCCATGGTAGATGCAGACACAGGGCTGTTTAAGGTAAAGGCCCAGATTGAAAACACCCAGGAAATCGCAGCAGGGAGCACGGTAAAATTAAACCTTGTAACGGAACGCGCATTGGATACAATGGTGGTACCCATTGATGCCATCTATTACAGCGGGGGCAATGCCTATGTTTATCTGTACCAGGACGGCGCCGCTGCCATGGCCCAGGTGGAAGTGGGGCTGGAAGACGAAGAGCATGCCCAGATTCTTTCCGGCCTGTCAGCCGGCGACATGGTGGTGAGCACATGGAGTTCCAACCTGTATGAAGGGGCAAAAATCCGTTTAAGGGATGAAGACAGCAAAGATACGCAGTCACAGGCAGAACAGGAGGCATAAACCATGGGATTGACAAAGTTTGTATTAAAACGTCCGGTGGCGACGGTCATGGCACTGCTTTGCCTTTTGGTATTCGGTATATCTTCCGTATTCAATGCCACGCTGGAGCAGATGCCGGACACGGACCAGCCAATGCTGATTATCATAGCCTCTTATTCCGGCGCAGGTCCTGAGGACATTGATGAACTGGTGACCCAGCCCATAGAAGACCAGGTGGGAACCATAGAGGGCGTAAAAAGCATGAGCTCCACCTCCAGCGAGAACAGGGCCATGATTATGCTGGAATATGATTACGGAACCGATATGGACGACGCATACAATGATTTATCCCAGAGTCTGGACGCACTGAGCCGTCAGCTTCCTGACGATGCGGAAACCTCTGTCATGGAGATGAATAACAATGCGGGCACCACCATGATGCTTTCCATATCCAATCCCTCCCAGGAGGATTTGTACGACTATGTGGACCAGACCGTGGTGCCCCTGCTGGAGCAGATTTCCTCTGTGGCGGAGGTGGAGGCCATGGGCGGAAAGTCGGAATACTATAAAATCGAGCTTCAGTCCGATGAGATGGCCCAGTATCAGGTGACTATGAACGACGTGTCCACAGCCATGAGTACGGCCAATCTTTCCTATCCTTCCGGCGATGCCGTATCCGGAAAGCTGGAGCTTTCTGTCTCCACCTCCCTGGAGCATGAGACCATAGAGGCCCTGAAGGAAGTCCCCATCACCACCTCCAGCGGAAAGATTGTATATCTGGAGGACATTGCCAGGGTTTATGAGGCAGAAGAGAGCAGGGGAGGCATTTCCCGCTATAACGGCGAGGACACCATCTCTATTTCCATTACCAAACAGCAGAGCAGTACTGCTATGGATGTGTCATCCGGGGTGCAGGAGGTCATAGAGAGCCTGGAGGCGAATGATGAGAATCTGAATATCCGGATAGTCAGGGACAGTGCGGACAGCATTCTCAGTTCCCTTAAGGATGTGGCCCTTACCCTGGTGCTGGCAGCTGTTATTTCCATGATTATCATATTCATTTTCTTTGGAGATTATAAGGCCTCCCTGATAGTGGGAAGCTCCATACCCACCTCTATCCTGGTATCCCTGATTCTGATGACGGGCGCTGGCTTTTCCCTGAACATCATTACCATGAGCGGTCTGGTGCTGGGCGTAGGCATGATGGTGGATAACTCCATTGTTGTGCTGGAGAGCTGCTTCAGGGCCATAGAGACAGAGGAGGACAAGGGGCTGCTGGGATATGCCAGGGCTTCCCTGTCCGGCACCAACATTGTGCTGCAGTCTATCCTTGGTTCCACGGCCACCACCTGCGTGGTTTTCCTTCCCCTGGTATTCCTGCAGGGAATGTCGGGGCAGATGTTCGGCTCCATGGGATATGTCATCGTATTCTGTATGTGCGCTTCCTTCCTGTCGGCCATTACCATTGTCCCCCTTACCTATATGGCCTATAAACCGCAGGAGAGGATGCAGGCGCCCATGTCCCGGCCCATGGAGCGGATACAGAACGGATACCGCCGCATCATGCCCGGACTTTTAAACCACAAGGCCGTCATCATGATTGCATCTGTAATCCTTGTGATTGCAGCCTATTTTCTGGCCAGCGGGATGGAAACCGAGCTTATGACTGCGGATGATACGGGAACGGTCAGCGTTTCCATAGAAACAAGGCCGGGCCTGCTGTCGGAAAATGCCGACGCCATGCTGACCCGTGCAGAGGAGATTGTCAAAGGACATCCGGATGTGGAATCCTACATGCTGCGCTACAACAATGACAGCGGTACCATAACAGCCTATCTGAGGGATAACAGGGAGATGAGTACCGATGAGGTGGTGGAGCAGTGGGAAACAGAGATGGCGGACCTGGATAACTGCACCGTGACAGTGGATGCATCCTCATCCATGAGCTTCATGAGCAGGAGCAGGGAATATGAAGTCATTCTCAACGGCACGGATTACGATGAACTTCAGGAAGTCAGCAATAAGATTGTGGCGGAGATGACGGCCAGGGACGATGTAAAGAACGTCCATTCCAGTATAGAAAATACAGCGCCTGTGGTCACTGTAAAGGTGGACCCGGTACTGGCGGCGGCAGAGGGGCTTACGGCATCCCAGATTGGTTCCCAGGTAAAACAGATGATGGACGGCGAGGAAGTGACCACCCTGGATGTGGATGGCAGGGAAGTCAGCGTGATGGCGGAATATCCGGAGGATGAGTACCGGACTGTCAGCCAGATGAAGGATATCATACTCTCCAAGCCTTCCGGGGGTTATGTGGGCCTGACGGATGTGGCGGAGATTTATTTTAAGGACAGCCCGGCTTCCATTTCCAAGACGGATAAGGCATATGAGATAACCATTACAGCAGATTATACAGGGGGAAATGTCCAGTCAGCCATAGACAGCGAGGTCATAAGCCCTAACTTAAGCGGCACCATAAAGAAAGGCGTAAACTCCATGAACCGTATGATGCAGGAGGAATTTGCAGCCTTGTACCAGGCCATTGCCGTTGCTGTATTCCTGGTATTCGTGGTGCTGTCGGCTCAGTTTGAGTCCCCCAAGTTTTCCTTTATGGTAATGACTACCATACCCTTCAGCCTTATAGGCTCCTTTGGCCTTTTGCAGATTACGGGAGTCAGCATCAGCATGACTTCCATACTGGGATTCCTGATTCTGGTTGGAACAGTTGTAAACAACGGTATCCTGTACGTGGATACGGTGAACCAGTACCGCATGACCATGGATTTAAAAACAGCCCTGATTGAGGCGGGAGCCACACGTTTAAGGCCCATCATGATGACCAGCCTTACCACCATACTGTCCATGATTCCCATGGCCCTGGCCATAGGCGACAGCGGTTCCACCACCCAGGGCCTGGCCATTGTCAACATCGGCGGGCTCAGCGTGGGCGTGGCAGTGGCCCTGTTTATCCTGCCGATTTACTATGCATTGATGAACGGTGATAAGAAGCGTGTGGTGCTGGATATCTAAGAAAGAGGTGTCAATTAAATGAGATATGGAAAGATAGGGGCCGGGTGCCTGGCCGCGGCATTGTGCCTTGGCGCCATGCCGGTGCAGGCGTGGGCCGGTACCCCGGAGTTTGCCTATACCGCAGAGCAGTGGGCTTCCCTCAGGGATAACCAGCTGGAATTTACGGAGATAGCTGACCTGATTCATGTATACAATAACACGGTGATTCAGAACCAGCTGGAGTATGAGGATTTCCGGGGAGAGGATGCGGATGATATTGCGGATGATTACTATGATGCTGCCGATGATATATACGGCAGCCTGGAATATCCGGATTCGTCGGATTCAGACTATGCCAGCCGCCTGTCCTCCTATTTGAGCAGCCAGATTCAGGCGGATAACCTGCGGGAGCAGGGAGATGACAATGTGGAGGACGGGGATATCAAGAAGCTGGGATACGACCAGACTGAGGCAGGTCTGGTGAAGGAAGCCCAGGAGCTGATGATAAGCTACTGGAGCCAGACATACAGCCTGGAGAGCCTGGAACAGAATAAGATACAGGCCCAGTCATCCTATGACCAGACGCTTACCCGCCTGAACGCCGGTATGTCAACCCAGGCCCAGGTACTGTCTGCCCAGGAAGCCGTCACATCAGCGGATGCCTCCCTGCTGTCGGCCCGGAGCAGTCTGGGACAGACAAAAGAAAATCTCTGTCTCATGCTGGGATGGACCTACGGCGCCCAGGTGGATATAGGAGATGTGCCGGAGCCGGATTTGGAGGGAATGTCAGACATCAGCCTGGAGGAGGATGTATCCAGGGGAGTGGAAAATAATTACAGCCTGAGGATACTGGAAAAGAAAATAGCCAATGCAAAAAGCGGCACCAACAAGTCCAGCCTGGAGCAGAGTTTAAAGAGCCAGAAGGAGACAGCTGCTTCCAGTATAAAGAATGCGTATGAGAGCATGATGATATCCAAATCCGACTACGAGCAGGCTCTTAAGGCGTATGAGATTGAGGCGGCAGCCATGGAGACAGCAGAGCGCAAGATGGCGGCCGGGACCATGACAAGAAACAATTATGTTACGCAGCAGTCCTCCTTCGCAGCTGCCCAGGTCAATGTGCGGACACAGAAGCTGGCCCTTCTCAAGGCACAGCTGGATTACCGGTGGTCGGTGGACGGACTGGCATCCGTGTCGTAGAGAGAGGGAGATTTGTAGGCAGCTGAGAAACAGGTAAGGCGCAGGAACATGTCAGATGGAACAGAGGTGAGACAGAAATGAAGAACCGAAGTAATGAAGAGAGCAGCATGGATAAGAGCAGCAGGAATAAGGGAAACAGGGCGCAGATGTTCCTTTTAGCCGCGGTCCTGTGCCTGTGGGGAACAGGCATGCGGGCTGTCTATGCTGCCCAGGATACAGTCCAGGCTGCGGCCCAGGATACAGTCCAGGCCGCAGCCCTGGATAACACAGAAAATACAGCCGATGTCATACACATAGAATACAGCAACCTGAGAGAACTGCTGAAACAGGGAAACCTGTCCTTAAAAGAGAGCATAGAGGATTATGAGGACAATGTAAACGCCTATCAGGAAATATGGGATACCCTTAAGCGGGAGCAGGACAACATGGAGGATAAGGCAGAGGATATGGATGATGAGGACAGCCAGACAGCCGGAGTTTACGCCTCCAATGCAGCCATGTTAAAATCCTTGGCCAGCCGTATATACAGCCAGCTGGATACCATGACCAGCGAAAAGAGCACACGGAGCCTGGAGAAGTCTGCGGACACATTTACCATGACAGCCCAGACCCTGATGAATTCCTACAACCAGATGGTGCAGAACGTGGAATATCAGGAAAAGAGGGCGGAATCCCTGCAGGCAGCCTGGGAGGCCATGGCGAGAAAGCAGGCAGCCGGTTCCGCCACCCAGGCCCAGCTAAAGGAAGCACAGAAAAGCCTGGACACGGCCAGGAATTCCCTGGAATCCCTCAATCTCCAGGCCAGGGAGCTGAGGCAGCAGCTGCTTACCATGCTGGGACTTGAAGCCAGCAGCCAGGCGGTCATAGGGACCATACCGGAACCGGATATGGCAGCCATTGAAGCTGTGGATTATGAAAGCGATAAAGTCAGGGCCATGGGAAATGACAAGAGTGTGCAGAACGCCCGTCACACCTCAGCCAGCAGCACCACTGAAATCAACATCAGGTTTAAGCTGGTGGATGAAGCGGAGGGGACAAAGGAGGCGGCGTTCCTGGCTTCCTACCAGGAATTACAGGCCAGGAAGACTGCCTATGAGGCGGCCCTCACTGCGTTCCGGAGCGCGCAGCTGTCCTATGAAGGACTCCAGAGAAAACAGCAGGCAGGACTGCTGACCAACACGGAATACCTGGAGGGCCAGGCATCCTATCTGGAGAAAAAGGCGGCAAAAGAAACCGCCTCCATGAATCTGGTGGCGGCCTATGAATCTTATTGCTGGGATGTAAAAGGTATCAGTTAAATGGATTGGATAAAAATGCGTACTCTCCGGGCATCAGCCGGACGTGATATGCCTGGCCGGAATCCGCACCGTTACCTCCGTGCCCCTGCCCAGGGTGCTGGTAAAGGAAAGGCCGTAGGCTTCGCCATACAGGCTTTTCAGTCTCA
The DNA here is from genome assembly GCF_015556325.1 of Clostridium sp. 1001283B150225_161107_B6. NCBI lineage: Bacteria > Bacillati > Bacillota > Clostridia > Eubacteriales > Clostridiaceae > Clostridium > Clostridium sp. 1001283B150225_161107_B6. The sequence goes on from NZ_JADNMD010000012.1 coordinate 148,280, forward strand.
GGTTGGTATTATAGACACCGATGTGGCCGGAGAAGGCAGTGTGTCTGGGGCTGGCGGTGGAGCCGGTACCTGCATTCACGTCATCCTTTAATGTATCAAGCGTTTCAGGCGGTATGCCTGCCCCGTCGTCAGAGATGATGAATACAATGTCATCCCCCTCTGGCCAGCCGGTGAGCAGGATGCTGCCTTTTTTTTCTTCCTTCATCATGATGCCGTGAAGAAAAGCGTTTTCCACGATGGGCTGGAAGGTGAGCTTGGGTATGGTGTACTCGCACAGCTCTTCCGGCACATCCACCACAAAGGCCACGCAGTTGTCATACCGCATGTTCTGGAGACGGACGTAAAGGCTTACATGCTCCAGCTCCTTCTCGATGGAGTTCATCAGCTCCTTGCGGCTCAGGGTCAGCTTATAGAAGCGGGACAGGGTCTGGACCGCCTCCGTGACCTTCTCGCTCTGTCCGGTCTGGGACAGCCAGTTAATCATATCCAGGGTATTATATAGAAAATGCGGATTAATCTGGGCCTGGAGGGCGCGGAATTCCGCCATCCGAAGCTCCTCCGAGGCCTTTTTCTGGCTGTCCATCAGGGAGATGATTTCCTCTGTCATATAGTTGTAGGTATCGGAAAGCACGCCAATCTCATCGCAGCCAGTGTCAGCCATATCCATGGGCTGGGGCGGTCCCTTCCTCACAGTCTCCATCTGCAGGGCCACGCCTATAATGCGGTCCGCAATGGAGCCTGACAGCCGGAAGGCCGTGTACAGGGCCAGGGCAGTGAACAGCAGGTAAATCAGGGCAAAATGCATCATCAGCGCCTTGCCTGCATCACCGATATGGAGGGCGGGAATGATGGACATCATATACCAGTCCGTGTCTGCAATGGGAAAATAGGCCACATAGGCAGAGCCGTCCAGATAGGATACAAGGGAAAAGGTTTTTTCCTTTCCCACCCGCAGCACCAGGTCTGAGCGGGGAATAAAGTATTTACCTGCCAGCCCCATGTCTGAGGCGGATACAATGACATCCCGCTCATTTACAAGGAAGGCAGCCTCGTCCGTGACCGTGGCGTCATTGCGCAGCACCATGTCAAAGGCGGGCCTGGACAGGTACAGGGCCACATAGGCAGAGGCGTTTTCAATGTCGGACACAGTGCCGTCGTCATGGATATACGGAATTCGGGTGATGTAGGCCAGTTTTCCGTTTTTCTCTGTCTCGTCCGGAGTCAGGTACAGCTCCGGGCACAGCATGCGGGCCTGCTCCGTGGTGCTGTAGATGCCGTACCAGTAGCTGCTGCTGATTGAGGACACCGGATTAAACAGGGCGTTGCCTATTTTGTTGTACTGCATCAGGTCGCCATACACGCTGTCATCATAATATATCTTCACATCCGTAATCATGGAATGGTCCGTGATGCTCTGGACCAGGTGGAACAGGCTGTTCATCCGGGAGGTGGAGATATCCAGGGTACCGGCCTCTGACCTGGGGACATGGAACAGGTCCTGTACCATCATGGCGCTGGTGATGGTGTCCGAGGCGTGGCCCACATGGGATATGAGAGTCTCAATGGAGGTCACGGTCTGGGCGGACAGGGCCTGCTCAGAACGGATGCTGTCATCCATGACAATGCCGTAAATGCGCAGGTAAAGAAAGCCTGACAATACGGCGGTGGGCAGCAGTACCAGGATAATGTGTGATATGACAAGCTTTGTTTTCAGCCGCATGTCATAGGTATAATGATAAATCAGCTTTGCCAATGGGTTTTTCATGCAAGCATTTTCTCCCTGTATTCAGAAGGGGACAGGCCCACGATTTTCTTAAAGGTTTTGCTGTAGTAATTGCCGTCGCTGTACCCAACCTTGGAGGAGATGTCGGCAATCTTGTACCTGGGGTCGCTTAAGAACTGTTTGGACATCTTGATGCGGTAGTCCGTCAGGTACTGGTTCAGGGTCTGGCCTGTCTCATTTTTAAAAATCGTGCACACGTAGCTGGAGGAGAGGCGGACGTATTCGCTGACATCCGGTACGGACAGGGAAGGGTTGGCGTAATTCTTATGGATGTATTCCTTAATCTGGAATACAACCGGATTTCCCACGCTGTTTCCCCGCAGGCGCTCAAAGAACAGCCGTACTTTTGCGGCCAGCAGGTCATTAAGCTCCCTGAGAATGGTGCAGTTCATGACTCCCTCCCAGATGGATTCGGAATCCAGCCCTTCCTTCTGCCACAGGGAGATATAGCTTCCCAGGCCGTGCTCGTCCAGCTTGCTGAAATACTTGTAGTAGATATCCTTTACCTGGCTGGGGCCGATTATGTCGTTTGGCACAAAGGATACATACAGCCGCCTGACAATGTCCAGGGCTTCCTCCTCCTGCTTTTCAGACAGGGCCATGGAAAATTCCAGAAGAAGGTCTGCGGGCGGCCGGAATACGGCTGTTTCCATGTTGTGGCTCAGGATGAATCCGTAGTCATGGAAAAATGCCTCGTTCAAATGTTCCCTGGCTTCCTGAAAGGAAATATAGGCGCGCTCCATACCGCTTACAACCGGTCCGAGGGATATAAAGAAGGGGCAGACCTCTATAAGCTTTTGGGCCAGAAGACTTGCGCAGTCGTACAGGGTCTTGTCCATGGGCCGCTCCGGGGAGTAAAGGAAGACAATAATGCGGTGGTCCCCCCTGAGGACATAGGCCTGGGATATGCCTATGGACGTGAGATAATCCACAAAATAATCCCTGATACCGTCCATGGGCTCCTCAGGCAGTGCGGACAGGGGAGTGACACAGTCAATAATGATGCAGCAGAAAAAGGTGGTATGGGTAATGGGAAGGCCCAGGTCAGTTACCAGCTGGCCTGCCTTTGCCAGATTCTCTTCTCCCGGCTGGGACAGCAGGAGGCAAAGGTGGCCCAGCTGTTCCTTTTCCTGAAGCCTGGCCGCTGCCTGGCTCATTTTCTCGTTCCTGCTGTTGTCCACTGCCTCTTTGACGGCTGCGGTCAGCTCATCCATGTCAAGGGGCTTTTCCACATACCCCAGGGCCTTCAGCTTGATGGCTGCTTTCAGGTATTCCTTATCTGAATAAGCGCTCATAAAGATGATGGAGGTTCCGGGCAGCTCCTTTAAAATCCGCTCCGCCATCTGGACCCCGTTCATCCTGGGCATCCGCACGTCTGTGAGCACGATGTCCGGATGCTCCTCCAGGGCAGTCTTAAGGCCGTGAATGCCGTCATCCTCCAGCAGCACCTGGCTGATGCCAAGGCATTCCGGATTCAGGCTGTCCCGGATTCCTTCACGGGTCAGTTTCTCATCGTCAACAATCAGTAGTTTCATCTATTATCATCCATCCTTTTCTAAAAGGCAGTGATTTGTATACAATAATCAATACCGATACAACTATTGTATCAAGAAATCATAAATTTGCAACGGAAATGGACAAAATACGACATTAGGTATATACTGGGAAAAAACAGAAGGAAGGCAGGGACAGCACGGTGAAAGGAAGAAATTGGGTTTGGATGGCAGGAGCGGCCATGATGGCAGGGGTGTTGTTTCTGTTTTCCTGCCAGAGCAGCCAGTTTAACAGGGGTAAATATGCCATTATCATGAAATCCAAGAACAACTGGTACAATGAGCTGGCCAGTGAGGGCTTTAAGCAGGCAGTGGAGGATGCAGGCGAAAACTGCATTGTCCTGTATCCGGACCATCCCTCTGCCCAGGAACAGATACGTCTGATACAGAACCTGATTGACGAGAAAGTGGAGGCCATTGCTGTGGCTGCCAACGATGAATATGCACTGACACCTGTTCTGAATCTTGCCAGGGAAAAGGGAATCTCCGTTATCACCCTGGATGCGGATGTGGAGGCGGGAAGCCGCAGCATATACATAAGCCCGGTGGATGCAAGGGAGCTGGGAAAGGAACTGGTCCGGGAGGTGGACAATATCTGCGGCCACAGAGGCCAGTGGGGCATCCTGTCTGCCGGAAGCCGCTCCGCCAACCAGAATGAATGGATTTTTATGATGAAGCAGGAGCTTCAGAACCTGAAGTACCGGGACCTGCGGCTGGTGGATATTGCCTACGGGGAAGGGGAATATGAAAAGGCGGCTGAGAAAGCGGAGCAGATGCTGGATGCCTATCCGGACCTGAGGGTAATGTGCTGCCTGTCCACGGAAGGTATCAAGGCAGCCGCCGATGTGGTGAAGGAACGGGGGCGGGCGTCGGAGGTAAAGGTCATCGGTCTGGGGCTTCCGGACCAGATGGAGGCATATGTGGGCAGCGCTGCTGAGGATGTCTGTCCGGTGCTATACATATGGAATCCCGTGGACCTGGGCAGGGTGGCAGGATATGTGTGCCTGGAGCTGGCCGGAGGCCGTATAGAGGAGAGGGGGGACCAGGAGCTGGTTCTGGGAGGCGTGACATATTCCATGGATTACGGCCGGGACGGCGGGCTGGAGGTCATAGCCGGAGAGCCGATAAAGGTGGATTCGGAGAATATTGGTTACTGGAAGGACCAGATATAAAGGATAACAGGATAATATTTGAAAATATTCCATGAGATAGAAAAATATTACCATGGAAATCCATTGCCTGAACGTGGTATGATAAGTATGTCGGAAGACAAACAAAAGATAAGGTTAGCAGGCATTGTCAGGTACGGACTTACCAGTAAGTACCATCCCCCAAGTATCTGGCAGTGATACTAAATAAAATACCATACGGAGGTGAACAACATGAAACGTATCCTTGTTAAGTTTGACCAGGCAGACCAGATTATTAATTTCGTAAGAATCATGAACCGTTTTGAGTGTGATGCAGATGTGAAATGCGGAAGCCGTATGGTTGACGCAAAGTCTATTGTAGGCGTATTATCACTGGCAAAGTCCAAAACCGTAGAACTGATTCTTCACACAGATGACTGTGACCAGCTGATGGAGGAAATTGCTCCGTTTGCAGCATAGTCAGACAATTGATACACTTTCCTTAAATTCTACATGAACAAAGAACCGGGCCTGCAGCACCAGAGTTGCTGTGGCCCGGTTCTTTTGCGTCCCTCTTTCCTACTTGGTTTCCTTTAAGGAGAAGCTGTCAATGATGTTGTTCATGCTCCGCTCAATGTGGTGCTCCATCTCCTTGCGCACCAGATAAGGGTTGCAGGACTGGATGTATTCCAGGATGTTCCTGTGCTCCCGGATGGAGAGAAGCTGGTGGTCCTTGGCGGAAACGGTTTTTCCGAAGGAACTTCCATTCCACAGAGAGGAAAGGGTGGAATACATCTTACTGTTGTCAGCCGCTTTCCATATGGCAGTGTGCAGGTTCTGGTTGTAGGACTGATACTCGTCATCTGAGAAATCTTCTCCCAGGCCTTCAATGTGGACCTGGGATTCCATCAGTTCCGATACGTCAAAATGTCTCAGGGTGGCCCTGACAGCGGCCTCACCCTCTAATAAAGACCTCATTTCAAAATGCTCACGGATTGTTTTGGTGGTGATTCCCTTTACAATGGCACCTTTATTCATTCTCAGCAGAATCAGATTTTCAGAAGAAAGAATCTGAAATGCTTCACGGACCGGTGTCCTGCTGACACCCAGGTTATTGGCTATGTCTGTAAGGGACAATTCCTCCCCTTCTTTAAACTCGCCTGACAGAATCGCCTTGCGAAGAATGGAAGCGATTCGGATGCGCGTGGGCATTATTTCCAGCGAATCCAGCTTTTTCATTTGTTTCACCCGCTTTTCTTAGAATAAGGCTATTTTAGCATACAAAGCCAAAAGAGTCAAAACCTAGTTATGGGATGGAATGAAAATATGCACATAAAAATTTGTTACAATAGACTAAAAATAAAAATATTATACAAATGTTGTTGAAATTTCATCGGAAGTATGATAAAACTACAGTAAATCGTATACGATATACGATATTCAGAATGCAACTTAACGAGACATCGCTAAGTGCCAGTGACATGTATCGCACGTAGGGAGCCAGAATACGGTCTCCAAGTGCTCATAACAGGCCACTGCACTAAGCTCGAAAGGACCTCGCTAAGTGCCAGTGACATGTATCGCACGTAGGAGACCAAAGGACGGTCTCCAAGTGCTCATAACAAGGAGGGTATGGAATGAAGTGGACCAATCATCATGTATCGGATATCAAGATGGCTTACATAGGAGGCGGCTCCAAGGCATGGGCGTGGAAGCTGATGGCGGACCTGGCCCTGGAGCCGGCTCTGGACGGAACGGTCTGGCTCTATGATATCGATGCCAGGGCAGCTGAGGAAAACCAGATTATCGGCAATCAGCTGAAGGGAAGAAGGGAGGCCAGTGGTCAGTGGGATTACAGGGTGGCCTACTCCTTAAAGGAGGCCCTGGAGGGAGCTGACTTTGTGGTGATATCCATTCTTCCGGGTACCTTTGAGGAGATGCGTTCCGACGTACACCTGCCCGAACGGCTGGGCATCTATCAGTCGGTGGGGGACACGGCAGGCCCCGGCGGCATGGTCCGCGCCCTGCGTACCCTGCCCATGTACGAGGAGATTGCATTGGCTGTCAGGGACATTTGTCCCAAGGCATGGGTCATCAGCTATACCAACCCCATGAGCCTGTGCGTGGCCAGCCTCTATAAGACCTTCCCCGGAATCAAGGCCTTTGGCTGCTGCCATGAGGTCTTCGGCACCCAGAAAGTGCTGGCCGCCATTGCTGCCGGAGAACTGGGGACAGGCCCCATTGACCGCAGGGACATCCATGTGAATGTATTGGGAATCAACCACTTTACCTGGTTTGACGCTGCATCCTATGAGGGAGTTGACCTGTTTCCTGTCTACAGGGAGTATATAAGGACTCATTTTGAGGAAGGGTATGACGACCCTGACCGCTCATGGGAAGAATCTACCTTTAACTGCCGCCACAGGGTAAAGTTTGACTTATTTAACCGCTACGGCCTCATTGCTGCGGCAGGGGACCGGCATCTGGCGGAATTCATGCCGGGCAGCTCCTATCTCAACGACCCGGAGACAGTTACGTCATGGAAGTTCGGCCTGACCACCGTGGATTTCAGAATCCATCAGATGGAGGAGCGCCTGGCCAGGAGAAAGCGTCTCATGGAGGGTGAGGAACAGATGGAAATTGTTCCGTCAGGAGAGGAGGGCGTACAGCAGATTAAGGCCCTGGTGGGACTGGACCGGATGGTGAGCAATGTGAATATGCCAAACAGCTTCCTGCAGATTCCAAACCTTCCAAAGGAGGCCGTGGTGGAGACAAATGCAGTGTTCTCCCGGGACAGCATCAAGGCGCTGGCAGCCGGTCCCCTTCCGGAGTCCTTAAGGGAACTGATACTTCCCCATGTAGAGAATCACGGATATATACTGGAAGCAGCAGATACATATGACCGGGACCTGGTGGTAAAGGCATTTATGAACGACCCGCTGGTGAAGTACAAATGCCGGGACGAGGGAGCGGTACGGAAACTGGCAGATGACATGATTAAGAATACAGAACATTACCTTCCGGATGGATGGAAATAAACGTATGGGGGAAAAGAATGAAGAAAAAGAAGAAAGGATTCTGGAAACGCAATATAGGACTGGTCTTTGTCATGCCCTGGCTGGTGGGACTGCTGGTATTTAAGCTGTATCCCTTTGCTGCCTCCTTTATTTACAGTTTCCATTCCTATAATCTGTTCAAGACAGCCTCCTTCACAGGGCTGGAAAATTACAAATACATCCTGGGGGACAAGCTGATTATCAAGGCATTCATACAGACCTTTAAGTATGCGTTCCTGACCGTGCCCTTAGAGCTTATGTTCGCCCTGTTCATTGCCTATATACTCAATGATAAGATAAGAGGACTTAACTTTTTCAGGACCATTTACTACATTCCCTCCATACTGGGCGGCTCCGTGTCCATTGCTGTGCTGTGGAAGTTCCTGTTTAAGACAGAGGGCCTTGTAAACATCATGCTGGGGTCACTGGGGATTCCCGCCTTTAACTGGCTGGGAAATCCCGACGGGGCGTTCCTTGTAATCGTGCTCCTGCGTGTATGGCAGTTCGGTTCGCCCATGGTCATTTTCCTGGCAGCCCTGAAGGGAGTGCAGGGAGACCTTTACGAGGCAGCAGCCATTGACGGGGCAGGAAAATGGAAGCAGTTCTTCAAAATCACGGTTCCGCTTATCACGCCGGTCATATTTTATAACTTTGTGACCCAGCTGTGCCATAAATTCCAGGAATTCAACGGCCCTTTCATCGTGACCCAGGGAGGTCCGCTGCGTTCCACAACTTTAGTTTCACTGCTGGTCTATAACGAAGCTTTTAAGCGGAATGAGATGGGACTGGCCAGCGCCATTGCATGGCTATTGTTCCTGGTAATCATGACCTTTACGGCGGTGGCATTCATCAGCCAGAAGTATTGGGTTTACTATGCGGATGAGGATGGGAGGTAAGCATATGAACAGAAAAGAAAAAGCGCGGCTTAACCTGTTTTTGCGGTATCTCCTTTTGATTGGCCTGGGAATCGTGATGATATATCCCCTGTGCTGGATGATTGGTGCGTCCTTTAAGACAAATTCAGAGCTGTTTTCCAGTGCGGGAATCATTCCGCTGGCGCCCACGCTGGACGGATACAAAAACGGGTTTAAGGGCTACGAGGGCATGAACCTGCTGCATTTCATGGGAAATACATACAAGTTCGTGCTGCCGAAGGTGGTGTTCACCGTTGTATCTGCGGTGATTACATCCTATGGCTTTGCCAGGTTCCAGTTTATCGGCAAGAAGCTGCTGTTTGTGCTTCTGCTCTCCACCCTGTTTCTGCCCCAGGTAGTATTGAACGTGCCCCAGTATATCCTGTTTAACGAAGTGGGATGGCTGAATTCCTATCTGCCCATTGTGATTCCGTCCATGCTGGCAGGGGACACCTTCTTTGTATACATGCTGATACAGTTTTTAAGAGGCATTCCCAGGGAGCTGGAGGAAGCAGCGGAGATTGACGGGTGTAACGTGGTGGAGAGACTGTGGTACGTGATTGTTCCCATGTTAAAGCCATCCATTGTTTCCTGCGCCCTGTTCCAGTTCATGTGGGCTTCCAACGATTTCATGGGGCCGCTTATCTATATTAATTCAGTGCGGAAATATCCGGTATCCATATTTTTGAGGATGTCCATGGATACAGAAACCGGATTTGACTGGAACCGGATTCTGGCAATGTCGCTGCTGGCAATCGTTCCGTCCCTGGCCGTGTTCTTTATGGCACAGGATTCCTTTGTGGACGGCATTGCAGCAGGCGGTGTAAAGGGATAATTAAAAAAATTATATTATAAATGGGAGGTTACACATGAGAAAACGAGGAAAACAACTGGTTAGTCTGATTTTGGCAGGCGTCATGGCAGGGTCCCTGGCGGGATGTATGCCCACACAGTCAAAGGAGACTGAGGCTGCTCCTGCACAGACACAGGAAACCAAGGCCGAAGGCGGCACAGAGGCGGCCGGGGCGGGTACGGAGGCGGCCGGCACTGAGGCAGCGGCATCTGCCGGCATGGAAGTGAATACGGCGGACCCCATCACCCTGCGTTTCAACTGGTGGGGCGGGGATTCGCGCCATGAGAAGACCCTTAAGGCCATCGAGGCGTTTGAGGCAAAATATCCCAATATTTCGGTGGAGGCAGAGTACGAGGCATTCAGCGGGCATGAGGAGAAGATATCCCTGGCCTTAAACGCAGGCTCTGCTGCGGATGTGATTCAGCTGAACATGGACTGGGTATTTGCATATTCCCCGAACGGAGACACGTTTTACGACCTGAATAAGGTTTCCAATATTATCGACCTGTCCAATTACGATGATTCCGACAAGGCCTTCTACACCATAAACGGGTCCCTGGAGGCCCTGCCCATTGCCAACACGGGCCGCGGCTTTATCTGGAACAAGACCACCTATGACAAGGTTGGGGCAAAGATTCCCACCACCCTGGAAGAGCTGTACGAGGCAGGGGAAAAATTCGCGGCCTATGAGGACGGTTCCTACTATCCCTTTGCCTGTGCTGATTATGTAAAAGTGCATCTGATGATTTATTATCTCCAGTGCAAATACGGCAGGGACTGGATTAAGGACAATACCCTTCAGTATTCCAAGGAAGAAATCACGGAAGGCCTGGATTTCATCAAGGAGCTGGAAGACAAGCACGTTATCCCCAATTCCGAGAAGCTGGCAGGAGAAGGCACCTCTGAGCTTCTGGAGACAAGCGAGAGCTGGATAAACGGCCATTACGGCGGCGCCATGTGCTGGGATACCAATATTGCCAAGTACGTGGATGCTGTGACGGACGGAGAAATCGTGGTGGGCGACATGATTAACATGGGCGAATACCACGGCGGCCCCATCAAGGCGTCCCAGGTCATTGCAATCACCTCCACCTCAGAGCATCCCGCAGAAGCAGCAGCCCTGATACAGTTCCTGTTCGGGGACGAAGAAGGCGCCACCATACTTGGGGACAGCCGCGGCATCCCGTGCAACAAGAATGCGGTTAAATATGTTGAGACCGAGGGCAGCCTGGTGGCTGAAATGAATGAGAAACTGATGGCATGGTCTGCCTTCAAGCTGGATATATTCACGGAGCGGGCAGCACTAAAGGCGCCTGACGGTGTGTATACCCTGGCAATCCAGTCTCTGAGCTATGGGGAAGAGGACGCTGCTGCCTGTGCAGATATGCTGATTGACGGAATCAACCGGGAAGTAGAGACAGCAACTGCCCAGTAAAGGCAGAAGGAAACAGGAGGATAATGCCGCAGAATGGGGTTATGCATTTTGCGGCATTCCTTTTTAAAAAGGACAGTGTATGAAGATAACAGATGTAAGACAGGAATATTTCAGGTGGGAGAAAAGCCGGCCCATCTCCAATGGAATGCACACCTACACCCACTGCGGCCTGGCAGTCATTACAGTGGAGACGGACCAGGGAATCAGGGGATACGGCCTTTCCGGGCCGGTACTGGGCATGAATCCGTTTATGATGGCAGGGGAGCTAAAGGATAGGATAATCGGACAGGACCCCATGCGCACGGAGTGGCTCTGGGACAGGCTCTATGTCCCTAAGCTGACAGGGCGTAAAGGCATCAGCACCAGAACAATCAGCGGCATGGACATGGCGCTTTGGGACATCAAAGCCAAGTCGCTGGGGCTGCCCCTGTACAGGCTGCTGGGGGAATACAGAAAAAGCGTGCCTGTTTACATTGCCGGCGGATATTATGAGCCGGGAAAGGGCCTGGAGGACCTTCAGCGGGAGATGGAGGGATATATGAACCAGGGCGCTGCCGGCGTCAAGATGAAGGTGGGGGCCCTGAGCATCCGGGAGGATGCCGCCAGGGTAAAGGCTGTGCGGGAAGCCATAGGGCCGCAGGCCCTGCTCATGCTGGACGCCAACTGCGGATATTCCAGCCACAGGGCAATCCAGTTTGCCAGGCAGGTGGAGGAATATGATATCTACTGTCTGGAGGAACCTGTGGCGCCCCATGATTATGACGGGATGAAGAAAGTTGCGGAAAAGACAGTCATTCCCCTTGCCTCCGGCGAGAATGAGTACACCAGATGGGGGTTCAGGGAACTGATTGACACAGGAGCTGTCCCAATCCTGAACCCGGCGCCCTTTCTCATGGGCGGCGTCACGGAGTTTCTAAAGACAGCTGCCCTGTCCCAGGCCCACTGCCTGGAGCTGGCGCCCCATGGGGACCAGACCATCAATGTTTCCCTGGGGGCGGCCGTGGGCAATGTGTCTTATATTGAGTACTATCCTCCGGAATACGACCAGGTGTGGCATGAGGCATTCAGCCATTCCCTGGAGATAGACAGGGAGGGAAGGCTGCAGCCCCCGGAACGGCCGGGAATCGGCTTTGAGCCGGATTACCGCGTGTTGGACAGATTCAGAATCATATAAGCAGGACAGGAGAAAAGGATATGCATGCAATAGAGAAGATATTGGCAAGGCACAGCGGCCGTGACCGGGTGGTAAGCGGGGAGATTATAACGGCTGACATTGATTTTGCGGAGATTAACGACCTGTATCTCCAGACCGTCTATTCCTTCCGGGAGATGGGAGGGAAAACCGTATGGGACAGGGACAAGGCCGCCTTTGTATTTGACCACTATGCGCCCTCGCCCACCATTGAGGCGTCCCAGAATCACAGGGAGATGCGCCTGTTCAGGCAGGAGCAGGGGCTTACCCATCATTTTGACATCAATGCGGGAATCTGCCACCAGGTTATGCCGGAGGCGGGCCTGGTATATCCCGGCATGATTCTGGTGGCAACGGATTCCCATACCACCACCCACGGCGCATTCGGCTGCCTGGGAACCGGCATTGGGGCCACGGATATGGCTACGGTACTGATAACCGGAAAGCTTTGGTTCAGGGTGCCGGAAATCATACGGATTCACCTGGAAGGAATGCCCGGAAACCATGTGCTTCCCAAGGATGTGATTTTATATATCATAGGAAAAATGAAGGCAGACGGGGCTGTGTATAAGGCGGTTGAGTTCACCGGGGACTATGTGGAACAGCTGGATGTGGCAGGGCGTATGGTGCTCTGCAACATGGCGGTGGAGATGGGGGCAAAGACAGCTTACATGCAGCCCAACCAGGCCGTGCTTGACTATGTGGCCCGCAGGACCAGCCGCCCGTTTACAGTGGAGCGCACGGACAGGGATTTTGAATATGGGGAGACATATGTCTTTGATATAAGCGGGCTGAAACCGCAGGTTTCCATGCCCTCCAGCGTGGACAACGTGGGCGCGGTGGACCAGGCCGGCGGGGTGCGTATCGACCAGGCCTTTTTGGGTGCCTGCACCGGCGGACGCGTGGAGGATATTGGGGAGGCGGTCCGCATCCTGAAGGGGCGCAGGATTGCTCCCCATGTCCGTCTGGTGGTGATTCCGGCATCCGCTGAAGTATTTAAGGAATGCATTGCAAACGGATACCTGGATGCCCTCATAGACGCTGGCGCCACCATATCTGCGCCAGGGTGCGGCCCCTGTCTCAGCGCCCACCAGGGGGTCCTGGCTGCCGGCGAGGTGTGCGTCACTACTTCCAACCGGAATTTTCCGGGAAGGATGGGAAGCAGGGATTCCGGTATTTATCTGGCGTCACCGGCCACCGTGGCCATGTCTGCGCTGACCGGGTATCTGACAGACCCGTCCGCGGGGATGCCGGGAGAAACGGACGGACAGGAAACAGCAGAGACAGGGAAAGGGGAGTGAGGATATGAAGGAAGAATTTACAGGCCAGGCCCTGGCGCTGGGGAAAAACATTGACACGGACCAGATTTATCCGGGCCGTTACCTGGCTCTCACCAATCCCGAGGAAATCGGCAGCCATTGCCTGGAAGGCGTGGATGAAGAAATTGCCGGACATTTTCCAAAGGGCGGAATGATAGTGGCAGGCACTAATTTTGGATGCGGCTCCAGCAGGGAGCATGCAGCCATTGCCCTCATTCATATGGGGGCAGGGGCAGTGGTGGCTGAATCCTTTGCAAGGATTTTTTACCGGAATGCCATTAATCTGGGACTTCCCCTGCTGGTGTGCAAGGGCATCGGGGGAAAGGTGGAAAGCGGCCAGAACCTGAAACTCAACATGAGGACAGGAGAACTTACAAACCTGGATACCGGGGAAATGTTCCAGTGTGAGAAAATCGGGGAATACGCAATGTCCATTCTGGAAGCAGGAGGCATAAAGCCCCTGTTTATCAGGCGGATGAAAGAGGAGGGCCATGACAGCTGAACGTTATATCAGGCAGTACACGGAAGAGTTTATGAAACTGGACCGGAGGTTCTGGAACTATGAGGACGGCTGCGTCCTTACGGCTCTGGAGGCCATGTACAAGGCCACCGGCAGGAAACGCTATGCCCAGGCAGTCAGGATATTTCTGGACCGGTACATATGCAGCGACGGCAGGATAAAGTGGTATGACAGTGAGGAATACAGTCTGGATAAGATACCGTCTGGCCGCGCCCTGCTCTTTCTGTACCGTGAGACAGGAGAGGAAAAGTACCGTCTGGCAGCAAAGCAGCTGATGGAACAGCTGCGGCATCAGCCCAGGACAGAATCCGGCAGCTTCTGGCATAAGAAGATATATCCGCGTCAAATCTGGCTGGACGGCCTTTATATGGCAGCACCCTTTTATCTTCAGTATGAAATGGAGCTGGGAGACAGAAGGAACTGCGGCGACGTCATGAAACAGTTTGAAAATGCCAGGCGGTTTCTGTACGATGAAGGGACCGGCCTGTACATCCATGCATACGATGAAGGAAAATGCCAGTTCTGGGCAGACCCTGAGACGGGAAGGTCCCCTAATTTCTGGTCAAGGGCAGAGGGATGGTATCTGATGGCCCTGGCAGACTGCTGTTCCATATTGCCTGAAGGGACGAAAGAATGGAAGTATCTGGCCGGTTTGTGGAAGGAGGCCATGGATGGAATGCTCCGGTACCAGGACCGGGAAACAGGGCTGTTTTTCCAGCTGACGGCTCTGGGAGAGATACCGGGCAATTACCTGGAGACATCCGCTTCCGCCATGGTGGCCTATTCTATCTATAAGGGATATGAGACGGGGGTACTGGACAGGGGGACAGCGGACCGGGCGGACCTTATCATGATGGCCCTGGAGACGGAAAAGCTGAAGGTGAGAGAGGGTATTCTCCACCTGGACGGAACCTGTGCGGGCGCTGGTCTGGGACCGGCCGGCCGGCCGGAGCGGGATGGGAGCATCGGGTATTATCTGGGGGAGCCGGTTGTCTCAGACGAGCAGAAGGGAGCGGCTGCCTTTATGCTGGCTTACAGCCAGTGGATAGCCGGGGGAAGGAATTCCCTGGATACGGAGGAAACGTGTGTGGTAAAAATAAATGATGTGTATGAACTGCGGCACCGGGCAGTGGAGCAGATAGAACTTGGCTACGGAAAAGGTACGGAAAAGGTGGACATACCCAGGGATTCCATTGCCCATATCCTGGTCCCCCATAAAAAGGAGGAAAGCCGCCCTGAGGCGGATATCATTGAACAGGCCCTGGATTCGCCCTTGGGCACAAAGCGGCTTGAAATACTGGCAGCCGGGAAAAAGGATGTGGTCATTGTCACCAGCGACATTACGCGCCCCATGCCGTCCTGGAAGGTTCTTCCCCATGTACTCAAACGGCTGGAAAAGGCCGGGGTCAGCCGCAGCCAGGTGACGGTGGTGTTCGCAGTGGGCACCCACAGGAGACAGACCCAGGAGGAGATGCGGCATCTGGCCGGGGATGATATTTACAATACCTGCAGGTGCATGGATTCGTCCGAATGCAGCTTCATCCATATGGGGGAGACAAAGGCCGGGACGCCGGTGGACATAGCGGACAAGGTGGCGCAGGCTGATTTGAGGATATGTCTGGGCAATATTGAGTACCATTTCTTTGCCGGTTACTCCGGCGGTGCAAAGGCAATCATGCCGGGGGTTTCCACCATGGAGGCCATCCGTAAAAACCACAGCAGGATGATTCATCCCATGGCAAAGGCAGGAACCCTTGCAGGGAATCCGGTGCGGGAGGACCTGGAAGAGGCGGCCGGAATCTGCGGCGTGGATTTCCTGCTGAATGTGGTGCTGGATGAACATAAAAATGTAATCCACGCAGCGGCAGGTGATTTAAAGGAGGCTCACAGGCAGGGATGCAGGTTCCTGGACGGTTTTTACCGGACGGAAATCAATGAGCTGGCAGACATTGTGATTGTCTCCCAGGGCGGGGCGCCGAAGGACCTGAACCTGTATCAGACCCAGAAAGCCCTGGCCAATGCGGAGCAGGCCGTGCGCCCGGGGGGAATCATAATTCTGGCCGGCGCCTGCCCGGAAGGATTGGGAGGAGCTGTGTTTGAGCAGTGGATGCTGGAGGCAGAGGACCTGGACAGCATACTGGAACGCATACAGAAGGATTTCCGGATTGGCGGACACAAGGCTGCCTCCTTTGCCAGGGCGTTAAAGCGGGCCAGGATATTCCTGGTATCGGGAATTGAACCAAAATTGGTCCGCGATATTTTCATGGAGCCCTTTGACCATGTGCAGGAGGCCTATGATGCGGCTGTAAAGGAAATCGGGCCGGGGGCAAGAGTGATTGTGATGCCCTATGGAGGCTCCACTTTGCCGGTACTGGCTGGAAACAGGATGCCGAATTGATGTAAAAGGCTGATGAACGGTCTGAATGAAAGCAGGCAGGGGGATTTGAAACAAAATGCCCTTGCCTGCTTTTGTGTAATCTATCGAAGTTGGGAACGAAATTTCGTATAAAGTATCCATAGGCAAGGAAAAACATATATGATACACTGAGTGAAAGGTATTACCATAATACTAAGATAAGCTGAAGAAAAAAACATGAAAACGGGAAAGAAGATGGAAAGGATGCATGATATGTCATCGATAGCCCCTATCCGTAAAAAAACATTAAGTGACGCCGTGAAGGAGTCACTGCGGAAACTGATATCGGACCAGGCCTTTCATGAGGCAGGAAAGCTGCCGCCGGAGGAGGAACTGGCCAGGCAGCTTGCTGTCAGCCGCATTACCATACGCAAGGCCCTCACAGATTTGGAACAGGAGGGACTGCTTCTGCGTCTTCACGGCAGGGGAACATTTGTGAACCCTGCTGCCAGGCAGGTGAAGGTAAATCTGTCCAGTATGCTGGAATTCGGCTCCGTCATCAGCGGCAACGGCTACCGTCCTGAGTGCAGGCTGGTTTCCGTGGAAGAGGAGAGGATTCCGGCTGCCTATGGGGAACAGCTTGGCGCCGGGAAGGAAGGCCGCGGCATACGGGTGGAAAAGCTTTATATGGCAGACGGCGTTCCCGCCATTGTCAGCATAGGGCGGGTTCCCCTCCGCCTGTTTTCCCAGGTGCCCGGCCGGACAGCCTGGCAGGAACGGTCCAACTTTGAGGTGATTCAGGAATATACCGGGCGTATGGTGGTCCGGGACTGGGTGGAAATCAGCTCCCTGTCAGAGAAGGAGGCCGAAGATATGCTGGGACATCCATGTCCTCTTAATGCAGCTTCCGTGCTGATGATCCAGGCAGTGGGATATGACCGGAACAGCGAGCCCGTTATACACGGCGTGGCTCTCTATGATACCAACCATATCCGTTTCAACCTGCTGCGCCATGCAGAGGGGTGACAGCGCGGGGATTAGGAAGGGACAGGGAGATGGAAAATAGGGAAATGAGGAAAAACATGCCCTATGAAAGGTATTACCATAATATCATATGACTGTAATGGAAGAGGGCCTGCGCATGGACCCCGGCGCAGATTGCGGTATAGTTTAGTTTGTCCTAACGTTAAATCTAATAAATAAAAATACAAAGGAGGAAGCTATGAACACATTGGAAACATTTTTTAAAATCAGGGAGCGGGGCTCCAGCGTGAGGACCGAGGTTCTGGCCGGCATGACGACCTTTGCCACCATGGCCTACATCATTATCCTGCAGCCGGTGAACATGCGGGATACGGGGATGGATACAGTGGGAATCCTGATTGCCACGGCATTGGTTTCAGCTCTTATCACCATGCTGATGGGGGTGGCGGCCAACATGCCCATTGCGCTGGCGCCGGGGATTGCGTCCGGTATCGTGCTGACCTATTCCATCGTGGCGCCGGGGCTGGCTACCTGGCAGGTGGGCCTGGGCATGTCCATGATTTCAGCAATCCTGTTCCTGGTGCTGAGCCTGTTTAAGATACGGGAAAAGATAGTGGAGCTGATACCGAAAAACATTAAGATTGGCATTAGTGCGGGCCTGGGGATTTTCATCATCCGCACGGCCCTGGTTAATTCGGGGCTGGTGAACCCGGACTTCAGAGGATTCGGTGATTTCTCCGCCCCTTCTGTGCTGCTGTCGGCTGTCAGCATTGTCATATGCTTTATCCTGTATTTCCTCCGCGTCAAGACAGGAGGACGGGAGTACAGAATCAGAAGCTCCCTGCTGATTGCCATTATTGTCACCACCGTGGCCGGCATTCCCATGGGAGTGGTCCGGGTACCCTCATCCATCTTTACATCGGGAGGTCTTTCCTCTCTTGGGAATATTGCTTTTAAAGCAGACGTAGCTGGCGCTTTAAGGCCGGAGTACATTGCTTTTGTCCTGGCTTTCTTTGTAAGTGATTTTTTTGGTACGCTGGCCACTGCCCTGGGCCTGGGACAACAGATGGGGATGCTGGATGAAAACGGGAATTTTCCTATTATCGGAAAGATTTTTCTGGTGGACGCCATAGGGTCTGTGGTGGGAACCTGTATGGGAGTGACCGTGGTCACAAGCTATGTGGAAAGCGCCTCCGGTATTGAGGTGGGAGGGAGGACCGGACTGGCCTCTGTGGTTACCGGGGTGTTTTTCCTGCTGGCCGTGTTGTTTGCCCCCCTGTTTTTGATGATACCTGCCGCAGCCACCACACCGGTGCTGCTCATTATCGGATTTGTCATGATGCAGGGGCTTAAATCCATTGATTTTGAAATTGAGGAATGGGTCCCGGTAGGGATGCTGATTATTTCCACTCTGTTTTACGGGATATCCCAGGGCATTGGTATCGGCCTGCTGACTTACTGCTGCGTGAAAAGCGCGTATTACCTGTTTACGGATGAACGGGGAAGGGATAAGCTTCCGTCTCTTTTTACCATTTTGTTTACCCTGCTGACCTGCATCCAGTTCTTTATCTAGTGTTTCCGGCTGTTTGGAGCACTGCCTGTTTCCGAAAGGAGGAAATGATATGAAAATAGCAGCATGGATGGACCGTGGGAAAATGGTCAGGGCAGCCATGGGAAGGATTCCCTGTGACCTGACTGTCTGTAATATACGGCTTGTCAACATGTTTTCCGGGGAGGTTTATCCTGCCCAGGTGGATATACTGGACGGCATCATTGTTCGGGTGCGGACAGAGGGGGAGTGTCCGGCATTGCCCCCGGAGCGGTTTTTTGACGGAGGAGGGCGCTATCTGATTCCCGGTTTTATTGACTCCCACCTCCATGTGGAAAGCACCATGATGATTCCGGAAAATTTTGCAAGGGCCGTGCTTCCCTGGGGAACCACCACCATTGTCATGGACCCCCATGAGATTGCCAACGTAATGGGCATCCAGGGCGTCAGCTTCATGCTGGACAATGCAAAGAAAACCCCTCTGCGCCAGTTTGCCCTGGCACCCTCCTGCGTGCCCTCCGTACCCGGGGTGGAGAACAGCGGGGCTGTGTTTGGCGAGGAGGAAATCGCCCGGCTTCTGGACATGCCGGATGTGCTGGGGATTGCGGAAATCATGAACTATGTGGATGTATGCCAGGGGGACGCAAGGATGAGTCTCATTATTGCCCAGGGCCTGAAGCGGAATCTGTATCTGCAGGGCCATGCGCCCCGTCTGGAGGGAAATGCCCTTGCAGCCTATCTGCTGGCAGGACCGGAAAGTGACCACGAATGCCGCAGCGCCCGGGAGTGCGGGGAGAAAGTCCGCCAGGGCATGCATGTGAATCTTAAGACCAGTTCTCTTTCCAACCATCTGCCGGATGCGCTGGAAGGAATCAGGGAGCATCGCTGGCATGACAGCGTATCCCTGTGCACGGATGATGTCCATGCAGGGGTGATTTACAGCGAAGGCCATCTGAACCGGGTGGTTGGAAAGGCCATAGAATATGGGGCCCATCCATTGGATGCCATCCGTTACGCCAGCTATAACGCTGCCAGGGAGTACGGGTTTGAAGACCTTGGAGCCATTGCTCCGGGGTATGTGGCGGACATGCAGCTGGTGGATGCCCTGGACGGCCAAAGGCCCAGCCATGTATTCTGCCGGGGGCAGCTGGTTGCTGAGAATGGAAGATATCTGGGAAGTCCCTGCGGCGGCGGACTCAGGTTTGCCAATACCATGAAGCTGTCCTGCCTGTCCGGTGCCGGGGATTTCAGGCTGAAAGCGCCTGCTTTGCCGGGGAAGACGCTGGTGGTTTACAGTAAATATGACGGGCCCTTTAATAAAGCCTTCTATGAGTCGCTGCCTGTTGAGGACGGATACATTTCCGTCAGGCACGATTCCGGCCTGGCCATGGCCTGCGTGTGCAACCGGTATGGACTGGACCAGAGAACCATTGTCCCTATCCGGGATTTTGGAATCACGGAAGGCGCCATTGCCACCACCGTGTCCCATGACTGCCATAACCTGACCATGATATACCGGGACCCGGAGGATGCGTGGATTGCGGCAAAGACCTTAAAGGAGAGCGGTGGGGGCATAGCCGTGGTATTGAACGGAAGGGTACTGGCAAGTCTGGCCCTGCCGGTTGGCGGGCTGATGTCTAATCTGCCCATTGAAAGCCTTGCACCGCAGGTGGAGCGGGTGGAGAAGGCAGTGTATGACCTGTGCGCGGGAAAAAGCTCGCTGCTAAAAATGTCCACCTTTGCCCTGGCTGCCCTGCCGGGCGCCATCATGACGGATAGAGGCGTACTGGACGGGGAATCCCAGACATTTATGCCTGTTTTCCTGGCATGAATGCTCCGCTGAGTTTGCACAATCACATGCCGGCCGTTTTAGGTCCGGCTTTTTTCCATGCCATGATACAATCAGCGGTACGGTAAAACAGCGGGCTGAAAAACATCTGTATTTGTACAGATTTTGTATTGATTCCGGGGCTTTCCGATGGTATAGTAGGCTGTCGTGGGATTATGAACGTAAAGCGGGGGTTGAGAGATGATAGAGATGAAAAGGATAAAAAGATTTATTAAGAGGGAGACTGTCCTGAGCGGAGCTTCCATATTGGCGCTTTTGTCTGCCCTGGTCATAAGGCCGGACAGGGAATATGCATCCTATATTGATTACAGCACAATCAGTCTCCTGTTCTGCCTGATGACCGTGATGGCAGGACTTCAAAGCCTGGGCGTGTTTAAGAAAACAGGAGAGCGGCTGCTGGGATATGTAAAAGGGCCGGGGGCTGTGTCGTCCGTGCTGGTATTTCTCTGTTTTTTCTTCAGCATGGCTATTACCAATGATGTGGCGCTGATTACTTTTGTGCCCTTTGCCATCACGGTTCTTAAAATGGCGGGAATGGAGCCGCTGGTGCTGCCCGTGGTGGTGCTTCAGACCATTGCAGCCAACCTGGGCAGCATGCTGACGCCGGTGGGAAATCCACAGAACCTGTATCTGTATTCAAAAGCCGGTTTAAGTGCAGGCCAGTTCCTGAATCTGATGGCCCCCTATACAGCGGCATCCTTTGTAATGCTGGGGCTATGCCTGGCCGTGGTGGGATTGAGAAACAGAATGCCGGGAAAAGAGGCGGACGGCAGGGGACAGGGCCCCATGGTCAGCGGTTTTCCCGGACTTTCCGAGGAAGCAGTGAGTATGGACGGGGCCGGAACGGGGATTCAATTGGGGCGTCTGGGGCTGTATCTGTTCCTCTTTTTGCTATGCCTGGGCTGTGTGGCCCATATTTTTCCCTGGCCGGTCCTGCTGGCTGTTGTAATTGCAGCGGCATGGTTTGCCGACAGGGGCCTGTTTCTGGCAGTGGATTATTCCCTTCTCCTGACCTTCTGCGCCTTTTTCATATTCATCGGCAATATGGGAAGGGTACCGGCTTTCTGCCGGTTCCTGGACCACATTCTGGGAGGCAGGGAAATCATTACCTGTGTGGGGGCCAGCCAGATTATCAGCAATGTGCCTGCCGCACTGCTGCTGTCCGGATTTTCACAGGATTACAGGGCGCTGATTGTGGGAACGAATCTGGGAGGGCTTGGGACCCTCATCGCATCCATGGCCAGCCTTATTTCGTATAAATATATTGCCCGCATGTATCCCATGGAAAAGGGACGGTATCTGGGTTGGTTCACAGGGGTCAGCCTGCTGTTCCTGGCAGTGCTGCTTGTACTGGCTTTGTGGGTTATCCCCTTTTAAAATGGGATTACCGATGCTATACTAAAATCAGAACTGGTAATAGAGCGTGCCGGTGTCAGAAATGATTTTTATGGCACGTCCCGGGCCGGTGAAGCGTGCCGGACAGAAAAGGAGAAGTATTATGGCTGTGATTGCAGGAATCATGGTGCCCCATCCGCCTCTCATCGTGCCGGATGTGGGCAGGGGGCAGGAGGTTCTGATTAAGGAAACCATTGAAGCATACCGGAAGGCTGCCAGGATGGCGTCAGAGCTGGAACCGGAGACCATTGTGGTGATTTCACCTCATGCAGTGATGTATGGGGACTATTTCCATGTATCACCGGGAAAGGGGGCCAGAGGGGATTTCGGGCCGTTTATGGCTCCTCAGGCTTCGGCAAAAGTCATGTATGATGAGGCCTTTGTAAGGGAGCTGGAACAACTCTGTGAGGAGGCGGATTTTCCCATGGGCACAGAGGGGGAGAAGGAGAAGGAGCTGGACCACGGAACGCTGGTTCCCCTGTTTTTTATCAACCAGTATTACAGGGATTATAAGCTGGTGCGTATCGGCGGCTCCGGACTGCCCTTTGCGGACCATTACCGGGCAGGGCAGTATATTGCCAGGGCAGCGGAAAGTCTGGGGCGCAGCGTATTCATTGTGGCCAGCGGGGATTTGTCCCATAAGCTGAGAGGGGACGGGCCTTATGGCTACAGCGTCCAGGGACCGGAATATGATGAGCGGATTATGGACGTCATGGGAAAAGGCGCATTTGGGGAGCTTCTGACATTTCCGGAAGACTTCTGTGAAAAGGCGGGGGAATGCGGCCACCGCAGTTTTACCATGATGGCCGGTGCCATGGATGGAAAGGCGGTTGTGTCCAGGCGTCTGACTTATGAGGGTCCCTTTGGAGTGGGATACGGCATTTGTACGTTCCGTGTAACAGGGGAGGACGAAGGCCGCAGATTCCTGGAAGCATATGAGAGATGCCAGAAGGAAGCGTGTAAAAGACGGCAGATGGCAGAGGACGATTATGTATCCCTTGCCCGCAGGTCACTGGAGTATTATGTATATGAGGGGAGGATGATTCCCTTTGCCGGGACAGAGGCAGGGCTGCCGGAAGAAATGCTCCGGACCAGGGCAGGCGTTTTTGTATCCATCCATAAGGGAGGCGCTTTGCGGGGATGCATTGGGACCATATCGCCGGTATGCAGGAACATTGCCGAAGAAATCATTCAGAATGCGGTGAGCGCAGGTATTCATGACCCCAGGTTCCCGGCTGTCAGGGAAGAAGAGCTGCCCTTATTGGAATACAGTGTGGATGTGCTGGGGGAAACAGAGCCGGTTCAGGGTGAGGACCAGCTGGACCCCAGGCGTTACGGGGTTATTGTCACCAGGGGCAGGAAGCGGGGGCTTCTGCTTCCCAATCTGGAGGGAGTGGACACGGTGAAGGAGCAGGTGTCCATTGCCAAACGCAAGGCGGGAATCCGTGAGGAGGAAACAGGTGTGGAGCTGGAGCGGTTTGAGGTAATCCGCCATGGTGCAAAGTCATGAGGGCTGTGTGCGGGGGATGTATGAACCGGTGCAGCCTGGAAGATGGGCAGACCGGTATCTGCAGGGCCAGGAAGAATACCGGGGGAGCGGTGATTTCTGTTAATTACGGGAAAATTACGTCCATGGCACTGGACCCCATAGAGAAAAAGCCGCTGAAGCGGTTCATGCCTGGTTCAGCCATATTGTCGGTGGGAAGCTTCGGGTGCAATCTGAGGTGTCCTTTCTGCCAGAATCACGAGATATCCATGGCAGGGGAGGCAGACGCCCATGCATTGTCCGTGAGTCCTGAGGAACTGGCGGGAAAGGCCCTGGAGCTGAGAAAAAGGGGGAATATAGGCATTGCCTTTACCTATAACGAACCACTGGTGGGCTGGGAGTATGTCAGGGACACAGGGCGCCTTGTGAGAAATGCAGGGATGAAAAATGTAATTGTCACCAACGGAAGCGTATCGGACCAGGTACTGGATGAAATCCTGCCGGTGGCAGATGCCATGAACATTGATTTAAAAGGTTTTACAGAGCATTATTACAGGAAACTGGGCGGAGACCTTGGGACTGTAAAGCATTTTATAGAGCGTGCCAGCCGTGCATGTCATGTAGAGCTGACCGTCCTTATTGTACCCGGGGAAAATGATTCAGAGAAGGAAATGAGGGAGATGGCGGGTTGGATATCATCCCTGAACTCCGGTATTCCTCTTCATGTCTCCAGGTTTTTCCCGCGCTGGCATATGGATGACAGACCTGCAACAGATGTGGCCAGGGTATATGCCCTGGTGCAGACCGCCAGGGAATATTTAAAGTATGTGTGGCCAGGAAACTGCTGATATAAAGACCCCGGAAACAGTGCGGTACAGATGCATATATTGATAGTAATGGATTTATACAGAATATATGCAGAAGGGGGAACCAAAATGTGGGATGGTAATCAGGAGGATTTCAGGGAGAGGGCCGGATGCTGGTATAAGGAGTGCTGCTGCTGTCCGGGACCTGCGGGACCGGCTGGTCCCAAAGGAGATACCGGCCCTGCTGGCCCAAGGGGTCCCATGGGAGCCCCGGGAATAAGCGGCGCTGCCGGACCTCAGGGCCCGCAGGGAATACCGGGAGAACGGGGCTTAACAGGTCCGCAGGGAGCCGCCGGCCCGCAGGGAAATCCGGGACCTGCCGGACCAAAAGGAGATACAGGCCCTGCCGGACCGAAGGGAGATACCGGTCTGCGCGGCACCATGGGGCCGGAAGGTCCCCGGGGGGAAACCGGTCCTCAGGGGCCGGCCGGTGCAGCCGGGCCCACAGGGGCGCAGGGCCCCATGGGAATTCAGGGGCCCCAGGGAAATCCGGGACCCGCTGGCCCAAAAGGAGATACAGGTCCGCGCGGAGTAATGGGGCCTGAAGGTCCCAGAGGAGAAACCGGTGTGCAGGGACCGGCCGGAGTAACCGGACCAACCGGTCCGCAAGGGCCGGTGGGAATCCAGGGGCCTCAGGGAATCCAGGGAGTCATAGGACCAACAGGCCCCCAGGGCCCGCAGGGACTTCAGGGGAATCCGGGAGCTGTTGGACCCCAGGGAATCCCCGGGGCAGCAGGAATTCAGGGCCCCATGGGAGCAACCGGCCCGCGGGGGATGACCGGTCCGGCGGGAGCGACGGGACCGACAGGAGCCGCAGGCCCGGCGGGAGTGACAGGACCCACGGGAGCCGCAGGCCCGGCGGGAGCGACGGGACCCACGGGAGTTACAGGACCGACAGGAGCCGCAGGCCCGGCGGGAGCCACAGGACCGACAGGAGCCGCAGGCCCGGCGGGAGCCACAGGACCGACAGGAGCCGCAGGCCCGGCGGGGGTCACAGGACCCACGGGAGCCACAGGCCCACAGGGAGTACCGGGACCAGCAGGAGAAAACGGCCAGCCAGGGTCCACAGGACCAGCGGGAGCCACAGGTCCCACAGGAGCCACAGGTCCCACAGGAGTAACCGGGCCAACGGGCCCGGCAGCTGGAGGCGTATTCGCGTCGTTTATCAATTTTGGCGGTTTGTGGAATAATGGTATTCCGATTCCAATGGGAGAAGGGGTGGAAGACACTACCGGGAATATTGTCCTGACTGACGCAACCCACATTACCCTTATGCCAGGATACTACGCCATATCCTATCAGGTGTCTGCCATACTGGTGGACATTAGTTATATGCAGATAACCCCTGCATACAATGGAAGGGCACACCTGGAATACGGTATCTATTTTAAGACGGGAACAGAAAGAACCACTGCGTTCGGGGCAGTATCATTCATCATTGAGGTACCTGAAACCACCACGCTGTCTTTGTATTTTAACAGCCCTACCACCGGCCAGGAAGGGACAGCTACCATGGTGATTTTTAAGCTGGACAGAGATGTTTGAGCAGATGAAAGTGAATAAGGGAAAACAGTTCGGCGTGGAAGCGGGTATACCCTGTTTCCGCGCCTTTTTGTCAATGGAAGAGATGAATGCCGGACTGCAGGAGAATCCTGGCATGATATTGCTGTTTTTGATTATTTTTGCTATACTTTTATGTATTCAGTGATTTGATATCATTACATATGTATGATAACAGGATAAGCGGGGAGGTGCAGGATGGATTTCAGATATGAGACAGTGATTCCCAATGATGATTTGCCCTTTCGGATGTTCATATTTGAGGGAAGGGATGGGAATTACAGGGTCAGCAAGCATTGGCACCAGTCTGTGGAACTGTTTCTTGTGTTGGAGGGAAAGCTGGACTTCTACATCAATTCAAGACAATATACATTGAACCCCAATGATTTTGTCATTGTGAATCCCAATGAAATCCATTCCATTGAGTGTCCCGACCCCAACATTACCATTGTACTCCAGATTCCAATGAAATCCTTTGAAGGATATATGAGTGACGAGTCCTGCATTACCTTTGCGGATAGGGATGAGAACCAGAGGGCCAGGCTTGTGTCCCTGGTCACTGCCATGTACCGCACGTATGAGCAGAGGGGATTCGGCTATCGCCTGAAGGTGAAGAGCCAGTTTATGGAGTTCCTTTATCTGATTGTGACGGAATTCAGGATTGCGCAGATTGATAAGGTCCAGGTACAGCAAAAGCGGCATTTGGACAAGCTGTCCCAGGTGACCCAATACATGAAGGAGAATTATGACAAGGAATTGAGCCTGGAAATGGTTGCATCCAGGTTCGGCTTTACGCCGTCTTATCTTTCACATATGTTCAGGGAATATGCCCAGGTGGGATACCGTACATACCTGATGGACTTAAGGGTGAAGTATGCTATGCGGGAACTGTTGAATTCAGACCGTTATGTGGGGGACATTGCCCTGGACCACGGGTTTGCGGACGCAAGGGCATTTGCCAAAGCCTTTAAAAAGCGGTATGGCTGCCTGCCCAGTCAGTACCGGAAGCAGATGAACCGGAAGCAGATGAACCAGAAACAGGCGAACCCATAAAAATCGCAAAAAAGTGCTGTTAGTTCGTAAAATAACAGCACGTTTTTTTTGTCCGTTTATATTATAATAAATACCAGAGAAAACAGGCCGGTGCACATGGAGAAACGCACGGCCCGATACAAGGAGGTATGAACATGGGGATGACAGTCAAAAAGGTGACGGATTCGGCATTTAAAGCCTATGGAAGGGTCATCACAGGTTATGATTTCAGCGGTCTGCTAAAGGCAATGGAACAAACGCCTTTACCTGAGGACGTTATTTACATACCCTCACTGCCTGAGATGGAGGCCCTGCCTGCGGCAAAGGAGCTGGGAAATGGAATCTACGGCCAGATGCCCATCCAGATAGGATGCTGCAACGGACATAACAAGAAACTGAATGCAGTGGAATATCACCGGGATTCAGAAGTGGACATTGCTGTGGACGACCTGATTCTGATATTGGGAAAACAGCAGGATATTGAGGAGGACCACACATACGACACATCCAGAATGGAGGCATTTCTGGTTCCGGCAGGAACCGCTGTGGAGGTATATGCAACCACCCTGCACTATGCACCCTGCCATGTAAAGGATGAGGGCTTCCGATGTGTAATTGTCCTTCCGAAAGACACCAACCTGGACATGGAGCCGGTGGAAGTAAAGGACCCTGAGGACAGGCTTTTATTTGCCAGGAACAAGTGGCTCATCGGACATGCAGAGGGCGGGCTGCCGGAGGGAGCGTTTATCGGCCTAAAGGGTGAGAACCTGAGCGTGTGATGCAGATAACAGAACACAATTTTCAGATGCAGACAATAAAATCAATCATGTATGAGGAGGATAATACAATGAACAATACACCAGAAGTAAAAATCGGAATCGTGGCAGTGAGCAGGGACTGTTTCCCGGAGTCTCTTTCTGTCAACAGAAGAAAAGCATTAGTGGAAGCCTACAAGGCTAAATATGACGCAGCAGAAATTTATGAATGTCCGGTATGCATCGTGGAGAGCGAGATACATATGATGCAGGCATTGGAGGACATCAAGAAGGCAGGCTGCAACGCCCTGTGCGTATACCTGGGCAATTTTGGCCCTGAGATATCAGAAACCCTGCTGGCAAAGCATTTTGACGGACCTAAGATGTTCGTGGCAGCGGCTGAGGAGTCCGGCGATAATCTGTGCCAGGGCCGCGGCGATGCATACTGCGGTATGCTCAATGCCAGCTATAATCTGGCGCTGCGCAACATCAAGGCATATATTCCGGAGTATCCGGTAGGGGATGCAGAGGACCTCGCGGATATGATTCATGAATTTGTGCCCATTGCCCGTGCAGTGGCTGCATTAGGCGAGCTCAAAATCATCAGCTTCGGTCCAAGGCCGCTGAATTTCCTGGCCTGCAATGCGCCAATCAAGCAGCTTTACAACCTGGGCGTGGAGATTGAGGAGAATTCCGAGCTGGATTTGTTCGAGGCATTTAACAAGCATGCAGGAGATGAGCGTATTCCAGGTATTGTGAAGGAGATGGAGGAAGAGCTGGGAGCAGGCAATAAAAAGCCTGAGATACTTTCCAAGCTGGCCCAGTATGAGCTGACCTTAAAGGATTGGGTGGAAGAGCACAAGGGCTACCGCAAGTATGTGGCTATTGCCGGAAAATGCTGGCCCGCATTCCAGACACAGTTTGGTTTCGTGCCCTGCTATGTGAACAGCCGTCTGACATCACAGGGAATCCCGGTGTCCTGCGAGGTGGATATCTACGGAGCCCTCAGCGAATACATCGGTACAGTTATCAGCCAGGATACAGTTACTCTTCTGGACATCAACAACACGGTTCCCAAGGATATGTATGAGGCTGATATCAAGGGCAAATATGATTACACGCTTAAGGATACATTCATGGGCTTCCACTGCGGTAACACAGCTTCCGGAAAGCTGTCTTTCTGTGAGATGAAATACCAGATGATTATGGCCAGGGCTCTTCCAATCGAAGTGACCCAGGGAACCCTGGAAGGAGATATAAAACCGGGCAGCATTACCTTCTACCGTCTCCAGAGCACAGCAGACAACAAGCTGAGAGCTTACATTGCACAGGGAGAGGTGCTTCCGGTTGCAACCCGTTCCTTTGGCTCCATCGGCGTGTTCGCTATCCCGGAGATGGGACGCTTCTACCGCCATGTGCTCATCGAGAAGAACTATCCGCATCACGGAGCAGTTGCTTTTGGAAACTACGGCAAGGCATTATTTGAGGTATTTAAGTATATTGGCGTGGATGTGGAGGAAATCGGCTACAACCAGCCAAAGAGCGTAAGATATAAGACAGAGAATCCATTTGCATAAAAATGCAGGGAGGGAAAGATATGCTTTACATAGGAGTGGACCTGGGAACCTCAGCAGTAAAATTATTATTAATGGATGGAAGCGGACGAATCCACAAGGTGGTTTCACGGGAGTACCCCCTGTATTTCCCCCATCCTGCATGGTCGGAGCAGAACCCGGAGGACTGGTTCGCAGCCTCCGTGGACGGCATGAAGGAGCTGACTTCGGAGTGCGATAAATCACAGGTGGCAGGTATCAGTTTCGGAGGCCAGATGCACGGCCTTGTGACGCTGGATGCGGCGGATGAAGTCATCCGCCCGGCCATCCTCTGGAATGACGGACGGTCCGAGAAGGAGACAGATTACCTGAACCAGACCATTGGCAAGGATAAGCTGTCCGCTTACACGGCCAATATTGCATTTACCGGCTTTACAGCCCCAAAGATTCTGTGGATGAAGAAGAATGAACCGGAGAACTTTGCCCGTATATGTAAAATTATGCTTCCCAAGGATTATCTGGCTTACAGGCTGTCAGGCAGTTTCTGTACGGATTACTCCGATGCCTCCGGCATGCTGCTTCTGGATGTGGCCCATAAGTGCTGGTCTGATGAGATGATGGAGCTGTGCGGTATCACCAGGGAACAGCTTCCGGATTTGTATGAGAGCTATCAGGTGGTGGGAAATCTGAAGGCAGAACTGGCAGAAGAGCTGGGATTTTCACAGAACGTGAAAATTATTGCCGGAGCAGGAGACAATGCGGCTGCTGCCGTAGGCACCGGAACCGTTGGGGAGGGATGCTGCAATATTTCCCTGGGAACCAGCGGAACCATCTTTATTTCCAGCGAAAGCTTTAAGGTGGACTGCAACAATGCACTTCATTCCTTTGACCATGCAGACGGGCATTTCCATCTCATGGGATGTATGTTAAGCGCTGCCTCCTGTAATAAGTGGTGGATGGAGGAAATCCTTAAGACAAAGGAATTCTCCAGGGAGCAGGAGGGAATCGTGAAACTGGGAGAGAACCATGTGTTCTATCTGCCCTATCTCATGGGAGAGCGTTCTCCTCATAACGACCCAAGGGCCAGGGCATGTTTCATCGGCATGACCATGGATACCAGCAGAGAGGAGATGACCCAGGCCGTATTGGAAGGCGTGGTATTCGGACTCAGGGATTCTCTGGAGGTGGCAAGAAGTTTAGGCATCCGAATCGACCGAACCAAAATCTGCGGCGGGGGAGCAAAGAGCCCTCTGTGGAAGAAGATGGTGGCCAACATCATGAATGTGAAGGTGGATGTGGTTGAAAACGAGGAAGGCCCTGCCCTGGGAGGCGCCATACTGGCAGCCGTGGGCTGCGGGGAGTATCCGGACGTGAAGACCGCAGCGGACAGCATTGTAAAAGTCATAGAGACCATTGAGCCGGATGCTGAACTGGCCGGAAAGTATGAAAAGCAGTACGGCAAGTTCAGGCAGATGTATCCTGCACTTAAGACGGTATTCCAGAATCTGGAAGAATAATACAAACAGGGAGCCGGATGATTCAGGCCCCATTGCATGGCAGTTGGATGCAGCGGGGCCCTGGAAGTCAGGCTCCTTTTTTTTCTGTGACGGTGCTCATTGTGCTGAGTATGGGCAATGTGATAGGGGGTCAAGCCTGTACGGTTTCGGTTTGTGCTGCTTTAGGATAAGCGGCATATCATAGGCATGCATTGTTTAAATGGTATGCTGATTCATCATTCACCAGGATTTCATCCTGTGCCGTCTGGCAAGAAGCAATTATCTGATTTTCCACCCGGTTTTGGGCAGTGAATCCAAGCATGAAACTATAATATAAAAGAAATCAGGATACTATTGTATGGGGAAGTAAAAACTTTTATAATGGAGATAGGTTCTTATATGGCGCCTGAGAAGGAGGCTGTATGAAAGAAACGATGCGTGCTTTCCTGTTGGGAGAGTACAGGCCGGAAGAGGACTGGGATGCCAGGTGAGAAGTTTTCGCTTTCTCCGGAGGAGGCAAAGGCAAAGATGGAGAAATACTGGAAAACACCGTGATTTGTTTTATGCCCTCCTGTATTCGTAGAGGCGGGAGGGCATGAATAGGGCCGGAACTTTTAGTGGACAGGGCATAAGCCTATCATTTTACCGGCCCTGTCTCATTTTCTTTCTGACGCCGGAAGGCGTATCCCCGAACTGTTCTCCAAACATCCTGCGGAATAATTTATAATTGGTGAAGCCATGGCGTTCCAGAATATCACGGACAGAATCCTCCGTGGTAATCAGGTCGCGGTAAATATAGGACAGGCGAAGTTCATTCTGGTATTCCAGGAAGGTAACGCCCATACATTTTTTGAAAAAACGGCAGAAGTATCCCGGCTGTAAAAAGGCCACCCGGGCGATTTCACTGGTGGTGATGGGACGGTTGTAATGCCTGGCCGTGTAGGTCAGTACCGGGTCCAGACGGCTTAAATCTTTGTTTTTCTGATTCACATCCGGTTTTAATACCTGTACACTGAAATTGTGGTACAGCTGGAACAATAATTCAAAGAGCAGGCTGTTAAAACGCAGCAAAAAGCCTTCCGGCCGTATGTCGTTGGCAATCTGCATCTGGGTCAGGGTGTCCTTCATCCGGTCCAGTTTGGTCCTCATGATTGGGTCCTGGGTTTCGGGGTTCCACAGAAAAAGGAGCTGGCTTACCTCAGGTATATAGGTTTCCATGAACTCCATGGGAATCTGCAGCACAATGGCCCGGTTGGGATGGGTACATTTGGTGGAGTGTATGACATTGGAATTAATAAGGATGCATTGACCGGCCGGGAGATTTCGGCTCATCCTCTCCGCTGTTACCTCCAGTTCACCTTCAAGCATATAAATAATTTCCACTGCCCTGTGCCAATGGCTGGGTACATAACTGCCCGGGTCCACAGAGGTGAAGAAACGTACCTTTGTGGCCTCGGGTACCTGAATAATTTCATACAATATATTTTCTTTTGCTTCCGTCATATTCATCCCCCTCTTTCATTATTGTATCATTCCTGCAGTCATCCCACAAGAAGAGAAAATCGACCTATTATATGGGAAGTATCAGTCCTGTTCCCCCCACGAATCCTGTGATACTATATATTATGAAAGAAATACCCGGGGAACAGATTCCATGCGCATGGAAACAGGGACAGATGGAGATTACGGCTTACCGTATCTCTATCCGGCCGGACAGGAAGGGCAGGAGACTGGGGACGGACCCAATGGGGGATTGACGGATTCTCCATGGATAAGGATAAAATCCGCCTTATGGCAGTCCCTGCCATCCATCCACAATGGCAGGGCCATTTTATAAAAACAAAGAGAGGAATCAAGGGATGAATAGGGAAGGTAAATTAACGCTGGGGAAATTGGCGGAACGTTTTTCATATGGCTGCGGAGATTTCGGATGCAATATCATTTATACGGCCATGTCGGCATTTCTGTTGTTTTATTATACGGATTATGCGGGGGTCAGTGCCTTTGCAGTCGGAAGCATTATGATGGTCTCAAGATTTTTTGACGGTATCAGCGACATCATCATGGGCGTGATTGTGGACAGGACAAAATCCAGGTTCGGAAAGGCCAGGCCCTGGCTGCTGCGCATGTGCATACCCTTTGCCATATCCGGCATCCTGTTGTTCTCAGTGCCGGTTTCCTGGTCTTCTGCGCCTAAACTGGTGTATGTGTTTATTACATATAACCTGGTGTCCACGGTCATTTATACGGCCATCAATGTGCCGTATTCCGCGCTGAACGCATTGATGACCCAGGACCCATACGAGAGGTCTGTGCTGAGCATTTTCAGAAATCTGCTGGCAACAGCAGGCACACTGACCATCAACACATTTACACTGCCTCTTGTGGAGTATTTCGGAAATACGCCTTCTGCCTGGACTAAAACATTCATGGTGTTCGGCCTTCTGTCCGTGGCGGCATTCCTGATTAATTTCCTGGGCACCAGGGAGCGGGTGAAGCCTGCTGTCCGTGAGGAGGGGGAGGAGCCGGTGCAGAATGTGCCTTTTGCAGAAGGAATCAAGGCCCTGTTCAGGAATAAGTACTGGCTCATGATGACAGGAATGCTGGCATTGTTTTTCCTGATGTATTCCGTAAACGGCGGTTCCACTGTCTTTTATGCTAAGGATGTACTGGGCAATAAGGATTTAGTGGCACTGATAAACGGTATTTTCAATGTGGTGCAGATTGCAGGCATGTTCTTTATCGCCATGCTGGTAAAACGGCTGGGAAAGCGCAATGTGTTTTCGGTGGGCCTGATACTGGATATTATCGGCATGCTGGTGCTCAATTTCTCCGGCGGAGCCATGGGACTTATCATTGTATCCAGCATCATCCGGGGACTGGGCAATGCCTGCGGCGGGGCCACTATGTGGGCCATGGTATCAGATACCATTGACTACGGGGAATGGAAGACAGGATACCGCACCGAGGGGCTGGTCAACAGCGCCTGCAGCTTTGGATATAAGATTGGAAATGGAATTGGTTCCGCCCTCTTGGGATGGATACTGGAGTTGGGAGGTTATGTGGGCCAGGCAGCTGCCCAGTCTGCTTCCTCCCTTGCATCCATTAAAATTTGTTTTGTGTGGATTCCCATTGGGATTTATGCGGCAGGACTGGTCATTATGAGTTTCTATCATCTGGATGCTGAGTTTTCAGGCATCATAGCTGATTTGAAGAGCCGGAATGGAAAATAGGATACCATGCAGGTTTATCCTGTAAGGAGAGCATCTGAAGGCAAATAAGGAGAGAAAACCATGCATATAAAAGGCGTGAATTTAGGGAATTGGCTGGTGCTGGAGAAATGGATGAGCCCGGCGCTGTTTGAAGGAACGGAAGCAGAGGATGAATATTACCTGCCCCGGCAGCTTTCGAGGGAGGTGTATGAGGCCAGAATCAGGATACACCGTTCAGAATATATCACGGAACGGGATTTTGTTGCAATCCGCTCCATGGGTATGGAAGCTGTGCGGATTCCTGTCCCGTACTTCATATTTGGAGACAGGGAGCCCTTCATCGGCTGTGTGGAGGAGCTGGACAAGGCATTCAGGTGGGCGGAGCGGTATGGTCTAAAGATACTGATTGACCTGCATACAGCGCCGGAAGGACAGAATGGTTTTGACAACGGAGGCATCTGCGGCGTATGTAAGTGGTCAAAAAACCCGGCAGAGGTGGAGTATGTCCTGGGTGTCCTGGAACGTCTGGCAAAACGGTACGGCAGGAGGCAGGGACTGTGGGGAATCGAGGTGCTGAATGAACCTGTTACGGAGCGGATGTGGAAGATATTTGACGTGCCAAACCGCTATCCTCCGGCAGAGCCCGCCACGGCAGAGGGGTCAGGCCCCATTTCCATGGAGTTTTTAAGGGATTTCTATCTGAGGGCCTATGACTGCCTGCGAAAGCATATGCCGGAAGATAAATATGTGGTAATTCATGACGGATTTGAACTTAAGGCGTGGAAGGATTTCATGAGGGAGGACAAATATGTAAATGTGGTCCTGGACACCCACCAGTATCTCATGATTGCGGAGGCGGCAGGCTGCGGACAGACCCTGCCCGCTTATCTGGAATATATCCAGAACCATTATGCCGCGGACATAGAGGAAATGCAAAAGTATTTTGATGTCATATGCGGTGAATGGTGCCTTTTCAACTCCCTGGCCTGCGGCTGTGATACAAAGGGGGGCAGAAGTGTGCTGAACGGCGAAGAAGGCGCAGGACAGGACGCTATGGATGAAAAGGAGAAAGGCCATATCTACAGGGCTCTGGCAGAGGCGCAGACAGAAGCCTGGGATAAAGGAAGCGGATATTTTTACTGGAGCTATAAACTACTGACAGACACGGTTAATGTACCTGGCTGGATTGGCTGGGACAGCTGGGATTTGGGCCGGTGCGCTGCCTTTGGATGGTTTCCGGTGCAAAGTAATAACATACAGGACCATGCCGGTGAGCACGGTGCTGTCCGAAATTATGAAGCTGCCCGGTGCCGTGCAGCCGGCCGGGATAAGGAGGAAATGAGATGATACACAACCCCATACTTCCGGGATTCAACCCGGACCCCTGCATCTGCAGAAAAGGAGACGACTATTATCTGGCAGTGTCCACCTTTGAGTGGTTTCCGGGAATCCCCATCTACCATTCGCGGGACCTGAAACACTGGGAGCTTTACACCCATGTGCTAACGGACGATGAAAAGGTGGATTTAAAGAAGCTTCCCAGTGCAAAGGGGGTCTGGGCGCCGTGCCTGACATACTGTGAGGCGGAAGATACCTTCTATGTGGTGTACGGCGTTATGAACTCCATGAATGCAAGGTATTTTGACGTGGATAATTATCTGGTGACTGCAAAGGACATAAGGGGACCCTGGAGCGAGCCGGTCTACCTTCATTCCTCAGGCTTTGACGCATCCATATTCCACGATGACGATGGCAGGAAATACATTGTCTCCCTGGAATGGGAGACAAGAGAAGGATATGAAAAGCCCGGCTCCATCTGCATGGTGGAGTACGATGCAGCTAAAAAAGAAATCGTGGGATATCCCAGACGCATGTGGCGGGGCGGTACGGACCGCGGATGCATCGAAGCCCCTCATCTGACAAAACGGGGAGAGTACTATTACATCATGTGCGCGGAAGGCGGCACTGGTTATAACCACTGCGTAACCATGGGACGTTCCGGGAATGTATGGGGACCATATGAGAGGGACCCCATGAATCCAATCGTCACCAGTGTGCCGGGAGAATCCTTCGAGAGACAGGACCCGGACCACTTAAAGCCCAAGTATTATAATCCGGATTCCATCCTCCAGAAATCCGGCCATGGAAGCTATGTGGACCTTCCCACAGGGGAGGTGTATCTGGTCCACCTCTGCGCCAGGCCCTTTGTGCCGGAGCTTCGCTGTACCCTGGGCAGGGAGACAGCCATACAGAAAATGATGTGGACAGAGGACGGGTGGCTGCGTATGGCGGACGGAAGCAATCTGGCAAAGCTGGAGGTGCCGGAGACTTCTCTTCCTGAGTTCCCGGTGGAGAAAATACCGGACTTTGACGGTTTTGACAGCAATGAGCTGGGAAATTTCTATTATGCGCCCCGTATCATGCCCCAGAGGTTTGCTGATGTGAATGCCAGACCGGGCTATGTACGGCTCAGGGGCCAGGAATCCAGGACATCCCTGAACAAGGTGAGCATCCTGGCCAGAAAGCTGACCAGCGTGTATGCCAGAATTACCACAAAAATGGAGTTCGTGCCCCAGGTCCACCAGCACAGTGCGGGGCTGATTCTCTATTACGACAACATGAATTACATAAACCTGAGAAAATATTACAGCGAAACTCTGGGGCAGAGCGCCTTATCCGTCATCCATCTGGAAAACGGAGTAAAGACGGAATTCCTCAACACCAGGATACCGGTGGAGGACCGGCCTGTTTACCTGAGGTTGTACGTACAGGGCAGACAGTCCTGGTTTGAATGGAGCTATGACGGAGAGGAATATGAGAAAATCGGGCGCATCTTTGATACCACGCGGTTTTCCGACGAGTACTGCAGATACGGGGAGTTCACCGGAACCATGGCAGGCATAACCTGCGCGGACCGTGTAAAACATGCCCATTATGCTGACTTTGATTTTCTGGAATATGTGGAGCAGCAGGGAGAGTAAGAGGACAAGGATATATGTATTGGTATGCCGGTTCACCCGGCATACCATTTTTCTTTTTAGATTGGGATATACCAAAACACATTTCTCATCCCCTCCCCCCAATCCCCAGTGCTTTTCCGCTGCCGAAACCATCAAAAAACTTGCATAGTCAGCTTGGGACGTGATAATATCTATAATATGGATAAAAGATACTTTGAGAGAACAGGAGAGGTAAGATGACAAGGGACAGGATATATGAGTATTTCATTGAAAAGGACAACAACTGTGCGGAAACCATGCTGCGCGCCCTGAATGACGAATACCAGCTGGGAATACCGGAAGAGTCGGTTAAACTGGTGGGCGGATTCGGAGGGGGAATGGGCTGCGGTAAGGCCTGCGGCGCCCTGTGCGGCGGATGTTCAGCCATCAGCTACCGGCTTATTAAGGAAAGGGCCCATGCAACGCCTGAGCTTAAACCGGCTGTGGCTGCGTTTGCAGAGGAATTCGTGGAACGTTTTGGTTCAGATGCCTGCTGTGAGCTGGTGAAAACCTATAAAAAAGAAGATACCCGCTGTCTCCACATGATTTGCATGGCTGCGGACATTGCAGATGCATGTTTTGAGAGAATCATATCAGCGGAAGAAAGGAAATAGAGATTATGAGGATATTAATTGTAGGCGGCGTGGCCGGAGGCGCATCCGTGGCGGCAAGGGCCAGGAGACTGGACGCCCAATCGGAAATCATTATGTTTGAGAGAGGGCATCACGTGTCATTTTCCAACTGTGCCCTTCCCTACTATCTCAGCGGCACGGTAAAGGACAGCAATGCCCTGGTCATGATGAGCCCGGAGAAGTTCAGGAAACAGTACGACATTGAAGCAAGGACGGACAGCGAGGTCCTGTCAGCGGACAGGGAGAAGAAGACCATCCGGGTAAGGGACGGGCGCACCGGGGATATCTATGAGGAGCGCTATGACATCCTGGTCCTTTCACCGGGGGCCAGTCCCATCCGGCCAAAGAGCATAGAGGGCGTGGACAGGCCCAATGTATTTACGGTAAGGAATGTGACGGATATTGTGAACCTGAAGAAATTCGTGACGGATTGCCGGATTCAGGATGTGGCTGTGGTGGGCGGAGGATTTATCGGCATTGAGGTGGCTGAGAATCTGAGCATGGACAAAAGACATGTAACGGTCATCGAGGCCCAGGACCAGATTATGGCACCCTTTGATTATGATATGGTACAGATGCTTCAGAAGGAACTGCTGGACCATGGAGTGGATGTAATTGTCAGCGACGGCGTCAGCGCCATCGGGGAAGACAGCATCACCCTGGCTTCGGGAAAGAAAGTCAAGGCGGGAATGACCGTGCTGGCCATCGGAGTTGCGCCTGAGACCAGCCTTGCAGAGGCCATGGGTCTGGAGCTGGGGGAGACAGGAGCCATTAAGGTGGACCACAATTACAGGACAAGCGACCCTGACATCTATGCAGTGGGAGACGCCATAGAGGTGTTTAACAGGCTGACCCATAAGCCTTCCAGGCTTGCGCTGGCAGGCCCGGCCCAGAGACAGGCCAGGGCAGCGGCAGACCATATGTACGGCATTCCCCATAATAACAAGGGAGTTATTGGCTCCTGTGCGGTCCGTATCTTTGACCTGAATGCAGCAGCCACTGGTCTGAACGAAAAGGCAGCCGGAGCAGCCGGTATTCCCCATGATTCTGTCTATATTATCCCAACGGATAAGGTTGGGCTGATGCCGGGAAGCGCTCCCATGCACTTTAAGCTGGTTTATGAATATCCCACAGGAAAGATTCTGGGTGCCCAGGCCATTGGGCGGGGGAATGCGGATAAGAGGATTGATGTCATTGCGGCCATGATTTCCATGGGAGGTACCCTGGAGGATTTAAAGGAGCTGGAGCTGTGTTATTCGCCGGTATTCGGAACCGCTAAGGATGTGGTGAACCAGGCAGCCCTGGTGGCCCTGAACCTGCTTTACGCAAAAGTGAGGCAGGTGCCTGTGACAAAGGTACGGGAACTGGTGGAGACAGGGGCGTGCATCATAGATGTCCGGGAAAAGAATGAATACGACCAGGGGCATTTGAAGACATCTGTCAACATCCCGCTGTCAGAGTTTCGGGACCGTCTGGATGAGATACCAAAGGATTGTCCGGTATACCTTCATTGCCGGTCCAGCCAGAGAAGCTACAATGCCTGCATGGCCCTTATAAACCGCGGGTACAGGAATGTATGGAATATATCCGGCTCCTATCTGGGAATCTGCCTGTATGAGTATTTTACGGATGTGACTACAGGGCGTGAGAAGATTGTGACTGAGTATAATTTTAAGTAATATTTCCGGGTGATTCCGGAATGGAAGGACCGGCGGCTTGCCGGTCCTCTGCTGTCCGGCAGGCAGGGGAATCGGGGATGGGATTCAGTTCCGGCCGGAGCCTGTTTGGGTCTGCCATGGGACAGCCAGAAAAGGAGGATGTTTCAATGACAATCGATGTGGAATCAAGCGTTCATGCGGGAAAGGCCATGGAGCTGTTTCTCAGCGGATATAACTGCGCCCAGTCCGTGTTTGCCGCGTTCTGTGACCTGCACGGCATGGAGGAAAAGGAGGCGCTCCGGTTAAGCTCCTCCTTTGGAGGCGGTATGGGACGGCTGCGTGAGGTCTGCGGGGCTCTCAGCGGCATATTCATGACAGCTGGCATTGTGTATGGTTATGACAGTCCCGGAGACAAGGATGCCAAGACGGAGCATTACAAGAGAATCCAGGAGCTGGCAGAGGCATTTCAGGAGAGGACAGGAACCCTGCTGTGCCGGGAACTTCTGGGCCTGGAGGGCACGGGAAAGGACAGCTACATACCGTCCGACCGGACCGAAGCCTACTACCAGTCCCGCCCCTGCAGGGAGCTGGTGGGTCTGGCAGCCGCCATACTGGACGCTTATCTGGCGGAGCATCATCCGACAGAGCACTACCCGGCGGAGCATCATCCGGCGGAGCATCATCCGGCGGAGCATCATCCGGCGGAGCATCACCCGGCGGAGCCAAAGCCAGTCTGCTAGTGCCTGTTTGAAAACTCATTCCTGTCAGATGCCGAACACGCTCCGGTCTGCTGCGGTTCCTTCCTGCATGGATGGCAGCCAATTGGGAGACAATGACAAGCATAAAGTTTCCGGGAGGTGCATATGGAACGGTCCGGTCGTTTCCTTAAAATTATAAAAATAGCTGCGGGAAGCCTGCTGGCCATGGCGGCTGCCCAGGCGCTGGGCCTTAAATACAGCTCTTCCGCCGGCGTGATTACCCTGCTCAGCATCCAGGATACGAAGCGGGAAACCATAAGGGTCATGGCCAGACGGCTGCTGGCTTTCCTGGCGGCAATGGTCCTTGGCCCGTTATCCTTTGCAGCGGCGGGATACCGGCCTTTGGCCATGGGGATTTTTCTGCTGATGTTTACTCCTTTATGCATGAAATGGGGCATACAGGAGGGGATATCCGTGAACACGGTTCTGATGACCCACATTCTGGCTGAGGGCTCCATGGGCATGGCGGACATTGCCAACGAGGCCCTTCTGCTGTTTGTGGGCACAGGAGTGGGGGTTCTGCTCAATCTGTACATTCCGGGTTCAGGCACAGCCATACGTTCTGCCCAGATAAAAATCGAGGAGATGTTTATCTGCCTGCTGAGACAGATGGCATCGGGACTGGAGGCAGAGGATGAAGCAGGACAGACAGACAGTGATGGATTTCAGGCATTGGAACAGGCGCTGGAGCAGGGGGAGCGCAGGGCTTACGAGGGCATGGAGAACAGCCTTTTGACGGACACCCGCTACTAC
Source organism: Clostridium sp. 1001283B150225_161107_B6 (assembly GCF_015556325.1). Lineage (NCBI taxonomy): Bacteria > Bacillati > Bacillota > Clostridia > Eubacteriales > Clostridiaceae > Clostridium > Clostridium sp. 1001283B150225_161107_B6. The sequence goes on from NZ_JADNMD010000012.1 coordinate 188,928, forward strand.
CTTGCTTACATGGGGCTGCGCAGGAACCAGTTTGCCATCCTGTGCAGGATGCGGGACTGCTTTTCAAGGATGGAAACCATACCCGGACAGGCGGCCGTGGTGGCCTCCCTGCTCCGGTCCGTAAGCGTTTCCTTCCATGAACGGAACAATGCCCTGGAGCTGCTGCGGGAGCTTGAACAGGTAAAATTACAGATGAAGGCCCAGCCTCTTCCTGCCCACAGGCAGGAATTCGAGAGCCGGGCCTTGCTATACCTGAGTCTGATGGAACTGGAGCAGTTCCTGGTGCTGAAAAGGGAATTTGCCATGGGGCTGAGCCGGGAAGAAATCCGAAGGTTCTGGGGCGGGGGATGACCATGGCCTGGACCGGATGCAAAGCCGGAATAAACAAAAGCAGCCAGTCCGGCGCCCATCCTGGGGCTTAGGCCGGGGCAGCAAACTGCTCCGACAGCTTGTGGAACAGGGACTGGGCTTCGTCTCCCTGCCGGTTGATATAATCTGCTTCCGGAATTTCTATGTCATGAATCAGCACATTGCGAATCTTGCGCAGGGACACAATCTGGTTGATGCACTCCTTGTCCAGCAGATTCAGCCGTTTTAATGTATTGATGTTGAAGGCTCCCCGCACCTTGGGGGAATTTTTGGAAGAGACACGGTTGAGCAGCTGTTCCAGGGGCACCCATTGGCTGAAGAAGTATTCCACTGCATTGCGCTCGTCCACGCTGATGCCCTCCTGACCGGCCCGCAGCTCCTGGTAGATATGATAACGCTTTTCATTGCCCGTAATCATCTGGTCAATAATCTGCTGGGAGATGTTGCGCCGGTCCTTCTCGAATTTCACGGATTTGAGGACAGGCTCCAGCACCTTTACACTGTTCATTTTCAGGCGTCCGCTGAGCTTGAACAAAAGCTCAATATTGCCCATGCGCAGCTCAATATCCTCAGGCCGGAAGTTGTTGCTGAGATAATTGTACAGGTAGGATGCCAGCTCGTACTGTGAGCCGAATTCCGCATTCTTATTCCGGATGCGCTCATTGCCGGCGTCCTGAAGCCGTTCCAGGGCAATCTCGCCGGCCAGCACCAGGCCGTTCAGCTCGTCCAGGATTGCCAGCTCCTCATCGGACAGGGTCCCCTGGAGGGGCTTGTAGACCAAATCGTGTTCCACCTCAGACCATGCGTGCATGAGGACCGAAGCCACCTGGATTTCAATGCGGGCCGCGGCATACTTTTTCTGGGAAGGGTCCAGGGATTCCTCCTTCATATGGGCCCGGTAATGGTTGGCCCAGTAACCGGAAAAACGCTTGTTATAGGAAGGCGGTTTGGACTGCTCCGGGAACTGCTTGGTTTCCAGAAGGGTAAAGAGGTCGTTAATCAGGCCGTCCGCCTTGTCGCGGTCGCCCGGGAAGTAAAGGGACACCCTGACGCCGCACAGGTCTGCAATATCTTCATATATCTCACGCATGTTCTTGTAGGGGACTGTCCGCCTGGAATTGCGTATGAGAACCTTGCTTTTCAGACGTCCCGGGGCTTTGGCCCGGGATGTCACCATGGCCCGGATACCGGCTGCCTGAAGGGCGTTTTCCAGCTGTCTGGCAGCCATCCGGCCGGCTGTCTCATAAAAGTTCATCTTCTTCTTATAATTCTCTATGAACTGGTTTATTAAATCCATATTCACTCTCCGTCGTGCTTTGATACCCCATATTATATAACATTTTCAGAGGGAAGTCACCCCTGTGGTAACATTTCGGATAAAAAGTAAAAACCCGCTGGATTAAATGAAATTTGGTGCTATACTTAAAATAAGAAAGCTCCGGATGCATCCGGTCATGAAGGATGGTACATATGAAGAAAAAACTTATTCCCTTTGTCCTTTTCCTGTCTCTTTTGGGACTGGGAGCCCTGTCCCTTCTGTCCATACATAATCTGCAGGGAAATGCCAGGGTTATCAACTATACAGGCGTTGTCAGAGGCGCCACACAGCGTCTTGTCAAGGAAGAACTGAAGGGACATGCGGATGATGCCCTCATAGAGCATCTGGACGGGATACTGGATGAGCTGGCCACCGGCCAGGGAACCAACCGTCTCATCCGTCTGGACGACCAGGCTTACCAGGACCTTCTGGCTTCCATGGAAAGCCAGTGGCAGATGCTTAAAGAAGAAATTATGCTGGTGAGGCAGGGAGCAGACCCGGAGAACCTGTTTGAGCTCAGTGAGAGCTACTTCCAGCTGGCGGATGCAACCGTGACAGCGGCAGAGCTGTATACGGAGAAACAGGTAAATCAGGCCAGCCAGGGCTTCGGCGTCCTGATACTTGCCGCCATGGGAGTATGGGGGATACTGGTATGGCAGGAGCGCAGACAGGATAAAATGCAGGCTGTCATACAGGAAAAGGAAAATGCCAACCGGGAGCAGAAACAGCGTCTGGACCGCATGTGGGATACACTGCGCGCTCCTCTCAACGATATATCCGAGATGATGTATGTCTCAGATGCGCAGACCTATGAGCTGCTGTTTTTAAATGAGGCGGGAATGAAGAATTTCCACCTGGATTCCATTGAGGGAAAGCTCTGCTATCAGGTGTTCCATGGTCGGGAGGAACCCTGCCCGTTCTGCAGGGAGCATTTTACGGGTCATGGTGATATTGTTACATGGGAGAATACCAATCCCATAACCGGCCGCCATTATCTGTTAAAGGACCGTCTGATTGAGTGGAACGGCCGTCCGGCCCGTCTGGAGATTGCCTTTGATGTGACGGAGGCGGAAAAGGAGAAGCAGAGCCTGAAGTTTGCCCTCAGGGCAGAGGATATGCTGGTGGACTGTGTACGCAGTCTGTATGGAGATGCGGGAATCAGTGAAACACTTCCCGTCATTCTTGAAAAACTGGGGCGGTTTATGCATGCGGACAGGTCCTATGTATTCATGTTAAGGGACGGTAAGCTGTACAATGAATATGAGTGGTGCGCAGAGGGCGTGGAATCCCAGATGGAGACGCTGCAGGGTGTGCCTGTGGAACTCGTCAGCCGGTGGCTTGCGATTTTTGACCGGCAGGAGTGCATGGTGCTGGAGGATGTGCAGGAGCTGAAAGAGAATTACAGGGATGAGTATGAGGTACTGAAGATGCAGGGAATCACCAGTCTGGTAACAGCGCCTTTGGAACGGGACGGTCATTTCTGCGGCGCAATCGGTGTGGATAATCCTCCTGCGGAGGAGCTGGTTAATATAGGCCCTCTTCTGCGCACTCTGGGATATTTCCTCATGCTGGCTTACCGCAGGGATGAGAACGCAAAGGAATTAAACCGCCTCAGCTATCACGACACACTGACCACGTTCTACAACCGCAACCGGTATATTGCGGATACGGATGATATGAAGGATACGGATTCACCGGTGGGCATTGTATATCTGGATGTCAACGGACTAAAGGATATCAATGACCTGAGGGGACACGCCTTTGGAGATAAGGTCCTGGTGGAATGCGCCAGGCGGATGCGTGAGACCTTTGAAGGGGCTGATTTCTACCGAATCGGCGGAGATGAATTTGTCATCATATGCCGGAGATGGGGAAAGGAAGCGTTTGAAGAAAAGGTGGAGCTGCTCAGGAAGAATTTTGAGCGTGATACCATCTGCAGGGCAGCGGTGGGAAGCCGGTGGGCGAAGGAAACGGAAGATTTACCCCAAATCATTGCGGATGCAGATGCCAGGATGTATGAGGATAAAAAGGAGTTTTACCGCCGGAGTCCTGTGTCCAGGCGCTACAGGCACCAGAACGATGAGGTAATCAACCTGTCCAACCCGGAGATTCTGGCGGATGAACTGGGAAAAAATCATTTTGTGGTTTATGTACAGCCCAAGGTTTCCTCAGCGGACCGGACTGCTGTGGGGGCAGAGGCGCTGATACGCTACCAGTCAAAGGAAGGGTCCATGGTGCTGCCCGGAAATTTCCTGCCCCTTCTGGAGGAGGCCAAGACCATAAGCCAGGTGGACTTTTTTGTTTTTGAATTTATCTGCTCCAAGGTAAAGGAGTGGGCTGACCGGGAAAAACAGGCATTTCCGGTTTCAGTGAATTTTTCCAGGTTTTCCCTGGCCCAGCCCTCCTTTGTGGAACAGCTGGTGAAGCTGTGTGATAAATATGGAATCTCACCGGGATACCTGGAAATCGAGATAACGGAGAGTATACGGAACGCGCCGGAGATAGACTTAAAGGACCTGATAGGGAAACTGCGCCAGGCAGGATTCACCGTTGCCCTGGATGATTTCGGAACCGAGTATGTGAACCTGTCCCTGCTGTCTTCGGTGGAATTTGACGTGCTTAAGCTGGATAAGACCATGGTGGACGACATGGTCAATAATCCCAAGGCCCAGGCCATCATCGAATCCATTGCAGGAATCTGCAGGAAGATGGGAATCAGGGTGGTGGCCGAGGGAATCGAGACAGAGGAACAGATGTCCGTGCTGCGCACCTGCGGGGTGGAGACGGCCCAGGGATACCTGTTCAGCAGGCCCATATCCGTGGAGGAGTATGAGGAAAAATATCTGTAAGTCACATGGAATGAGGGGACGGAGACTGGCCGGCATGTATAGGGATATGGTTACAGGTGAACCCATGGAGGCGTCGGGCGTCAGTCTGCCTGGTTACGGATTTCTGTGGATGAAGCGTCAGTGCGGATGACAAAGCCGTATTCCGCCGTGCTTTTGTCCGCCCACTGGCAGTTTACCCGGAATCCTCTCAAAATACCTGCTTCCATATAGGAAGACATATCAGAACTCAGCATGGCTGCCCCGTTGGTATTCAGGGAAAAAACAGCTGTGCCGCCGGAACAGGCCAGGGTAAATTCCTCTGTGGCCTGTTCTGTGTATTTAGGGGAACCGTCATTCCGCAGTATGAGGTCCTGAATCGTTATGGTATCAGGGACCGTGCCATCCCTGAACTCCAGGGTTATATCCGTTCCCAGCTTGACGTACGGGATGTCCTGCACCTTTTCAACCAGATAGGAGAGGGGTTCTGCCCCGCAGGCAATGATGCCTCCCTCGTTTCCCTCACTGTCCGGCGTATATAATTCATATCCGCCTGAAGAAGAGGGGATTTCCTCTTTATCCGGCCCGCAGGCAACAAAAAGCCGGGGGATGACGGTGCCGGCGGAGGGGGCTCCGGTTGGCACTGTTGTTCCGGCCGGAACCGTTGCCCTGGCCGGAGCGCTGGAATTATATGTATCGCTTTTCCGGCTCAGAATGTGCCGCTGCGTGACTGCTGCCGTGCACAGGGCGGTCAGGAGGACTGTTAACATCAAAACAGGAATGAATCTGAATCTTCCTTTCATGAAAATTTCCTTTCCGGTCAATTAGGACCATTTACTTTGTTCTTCCATCATGTTTCCATATAATTAATATAATACAGCCAGCCCCATAAGACTTGAAGAAAAGCTGAAAAATTCTTACAGTTCCATGAGGAAATGCTTTTCTATTGATACTTTTGGAAAGGGGGTGTATTCTGTTAGATAGAAAAAAAGAAAATGAAAGAGGAACCTTCATGAGTCACTATGAATTAATCGGCTTTGATATGGACGGCACCATACTGAACAGCCAAAAGACCATATCGCCCCGTACATTAGACGCAGTAAACCGCGCTGCCCGCATGGGAAAACGCGTTATCTTATCCACCGGCCGCTGCATCAGCGAGCTGGAGGAATTCAGGGATGTCCTTGCCAGTGTCAGCCACTATGTCTGCGAAAGCGGCGCGCTGATTTATGATGCGGGCCGGCAGAGAGTCCTCCACTCAGAGACACTCCCGCCTGATTTGGTGGACCAGGTGCTGGAAATCGCTGCCCATGAGGACGTAATGGTATACATGATGAGCAGCGGACAGGCTCTGGCAAATAAAAGCCAGGTGGCGGACACCGGCCGTTACCACATGGGCATTTACCAGAAGATGATGGACCGGGTGGTGAATAAGACTGATGACATTGCCGCTCTTTACAGGGAAAAGCATTTTCCTGTGGAGAAGCTGAACCTGTTTTCAGCCTCCGCTGATATCCGGGAACGGCTTCATTCCCGGATTTGCAGGCTTCCCCTTGCCCTTGCATATGCGGAAGGCGCTTCCCTGGAGCTGTCCCCCCTGAATGTCAGTAAGGCCAGCGGTCTTGTATGGCTGTGCAGGCACCTGGATATCCCTCTTCATAAGACCATCATCGTGGGGGACGCGGACAATGACGCCCAGGTGCTGCAGATTGCGGGACTTTCTGTTGCCATGGGCAATGCCCTGCCCCACATAAAGGAAGGGTGCGATGTGGTGGTGGCTGACAATGACCACGACGGATGCGCAGAGGCAGTGGACCTCTACCTGCTTAAGGATTGAGAATCAGGTCCGGCAGGCAGGCGGACCTGGAAACAGGCGCCTCCTTCCGGTGAATCCGACACACTTATGGCGCCGCCGTGAAGCTGTACCAGCTCCTTTGCAATGCTGAGCCCCAGTCCGTAATTCTGTTTATCGCTTCGGGAGCTGTCTCCCCGGTAAAACCGGTCAAATATATGTTTCTTTGCCTCATTATCCATGCCGCAGCCCTGGTCTGATACGGTAAGGCAGACCATGTCCCGGCTGCGGGAGAGCAGATGCTTATCCGTCTGCACGGACGCGGCCAGTCTGACCTTTCTGCCCTTGGGCGTGTAGCGCAGGGCATTGTCCAGGAGGACGGCCAGAACCTGCTCCAGGCGGTTTTCATCCCCGGAAACCCTGGGAAGGGAGGATTCGGGCAGCTCCAGTTTCAGGCACACGCCCTTGTCCTGGTATAATGGCTCAAAGCGCTCGTAGACGCTGATTAACAGGGTATCCATGTCCAGAGGGGATTTCCTGAGGCTCCACTGCCCTGTGTCGGCAGAGGCCAGAAGCAGCATGTCGCCTACCAGGCAGGACATGCGGGAACACTCCCGGTCCATGTTATCCATGAATTTTTCCCTTTGGTCAGGAGCTGCCCGGACAGCGCAGATACTGGAACGGATAACTGCAAGGGGTGCTCTCAGCTCATGTGAGGCTGCTGCTATGAATTCATTCTGCTGCTTCTGGCTTTCCGCCAATGGTTTTAAGGATTTTCCCACCAATACCCAGCTGACGGACATCAGCGCGGCGATGCCGGCCAGATTGAGAAGAAAGAACAGGATACCCTGGCGGTAGAAGCCGAATCCCATGGGGTCCTTGAAGGCCAGCAGCGTCAGGCTCTGAAAGCCCGTCCGAGTGGGAAGGACAAGCACACTGCCCAGATAGGTGTCGCTGCGGTCCCCTGTTACCGTGAATACAGAGCTTCTGAGCAGGGAGGAGGACACCGGCCGCACTGACGGGTCAATGCCCTGGGCCTTGGCGGCTTCCCTGGCCCGCATAATTAAGGTGTCCCGTTCGCTGGCCGGGGACCAGGAGCCGCGGTAAAGAAGAGGCTTTCCATTATCCTCAATATGTATAATCAGGCGGTTATCACTTTCCAGCCGGGACAGCCAGGTGCAGCTGATGGTGGAGCCGGACTGGAGCCGGGAGGTGATATTCAGCATTTGGTTCTGAAAGGCATCCATGGCTTTTTTGCTGAATTCCCTGGCGCTTATGACCAGGATGCCAATGACCACCAGGGTCAGAATCAGGCCCGTGGTCATGGTGAAAAGGGCGGTGAGCTGCCGCCGGAGCCGTTTAATCATGAGTCCCTCCGTTATCAAGGCGGTATCCGATTCCATGAACCGTCTTAATCCGGGGCAGTGCCCCGATGGATTTAAGGCGCCGCCTCAGGAAATAGATATAGTTGTCCAGGTTTCCATCCTCCACCTCGGAGTCAGGACCCCATATGTAGGACAGAATCAGCCCCCTGGGAAGGACCTGGCCTGCATTGCGAATCAGGTACTCCATCAGGGCGGACTCGCGTTTGCTCAGCTGCAGGGTTCCCTGGGGGCCGGTAAGCTCTCTTTTTTCCGGGTCCAGGCTAATGTTTAAACAGGCTGCCGCGGGACTCTGTTTAAAATTCCCCGGCCGCCTGGTAAGAGCGCGGATTCTGGCAAGCAGCTCGCCCACGGCATAGGGCTTTACCAGATAGTCGTCAGCGCCTGCATCCAGGCCGTCAATCCTGTCGTTTATACCGTCCAGGGCTGTGGTGATAATGACCGGCGTGGTAATATTCATCCTTCTTAAGCCTCCCAGGACGCTGAGACCGTCCATCTGGGGAAGCATCCGGTCCAGTATGATTACATCGTAGGGATATTCAGCCGCATAATAAAAAGCCTCCTGTCCCTGGCAGCAGCAGTCGGTAACATATCCGGCCTGCTCCAGCTGCAGCTTTATGGCGTCGCATAATTCCTTATCATCTTCAACAAACAGAATCCTCATCATCCCATCCCCATTGTCATTGATATATGGAATCATTATAGCAGACAAATCTCTAAAAAGCCTAAAAGAAATTCTTCCGGTTTTTCAGTTTTTTTAGAGATTTGTCTGCTATGATACAGGGGACATGGAGATTGGCCGGGAGGGACTGGACGGCAGGAGCAGACTGCCGGACACATCTTCCGGAACCAGAAGGGAGAAATAACAATGAAAAAGAAATTTATGGGCCTGTGCCTGGCTGTCAGCATGCTGGCAGGCTGCCTGTGGGGCTGTTCCTCCACCTCCGGTACGTACGGCAGCGGGAATGGACATGGACAGCAGACAGAATCAGAGAAACAGGCAGGGGAAGGGGACCAGCCGGACGGACCAAGGGGAAGATATGTGGAGAGCAGCATAGACATACTGTTGGAAGAAGGGGAGAGAGCCGCCGATATCATACAGACAGAGGACAAGGTTCTGGAACTGTACACGGTCAGGGACAAAAAAGCCGGCAGATACATATGGACAGGTGAAAAATGGGAGAAACAGGACAACAGCCTGCTGGAGGGCCTGGAATTTCCATACGGGTCCCTGCACATGATATACGGGGAGGATGGAAACCGTTATGTGGTGTACCAGGCCGGGGATGATTATAAGACATTTATGATGAAGCTGACAGAGGGACAGGAGCCCCAGATGCTTCTGGACCATGTTTTTTCCGTCAAAAATGACCGTGAATACTACGATGTAAGACCTGACTTTGCGGCAGTGTCAAAAGAGGGATTGATTCTCCTGTCCCACAGCAGGATGACGGACGTGTACACGCCGGAGGGGGATTTGGTTCTTTCCCTGCCCCAGAAGTGGAGCTCCATGGAATGGAAGGCATCCGGCCTGCTTATGGGGGACAGCTATATCACAAACAGTGAAGGCGCCTACCTGAGCTATGATATATCCGGAATGTCGGCTTCTGCCAAGGAAGAGATACCGTTCCAGTCGCCGGATTTTGATATGTGGGCCCCCATGGCTGCTGACGGAAGCGGGGGGATATACATTGCAAATCCCCAGGGAATCCACCACATGAACCAGGGAGGAAGCCTGTGGGAGACAGTGGCTGACGGCAATCTGAATTCCCTGAGTATGCCCAGCGCCAATCTCAATAAACTGTTTGTGGGGACCCAGGATGATTTTTATGTATGGATATCCCAGGATGGCAAGGAGGAGCTGAAACATTATACATATGACTCCCAGATACCGTCCGTGCCTACCCGGACACTGACGGTGTACGGACTGAATCTGGAAGAGTCAGATACCATCCGCCAGGCAGCTTCCATGTTCCAGCTGGAACACCCGGATGTCAGGGTGGAATTGATTGACGGACAGACAGAGGCAGGCAGCACCACGGTATCTGATACCATAAGGGCCCTGAACACGGAGCTGTTAGGAGGAAACGGGGCGGACCTGCTGGTGTTGGACGGACTTCCGGCGGACTCTTACATAGAGAAGGGGATTCTTGAGGACATGAAGGAATCTTTAAGTCCCATGATAACTTCCGGAGAGCTGATGGAGCAGGTGTCAAAGCCTTATACAGAGGAAAACGGTGGTATTTACCAGATTCCCACCAGGATGCTGCTGCTGGCTGCCTATGGAGACAGCCAGGCCATAGCCAGCCTTGGTTCCATGGAAGCCATGAGGGATTACCAGAAGGATTCGTCCCATCTGCCCCTGCGGCCAAAGACAAATTATGAGAATCTGCTGCGTCAGATACTGATGCTGGAATACGATGAAATTGTGGATATCAATACAGGAAAGCCCTATCCGGATAAGATAAAGGAATTGCTGGAGACGGTGAAGGTCCTGGGGGAGGCAAACGGAGCCCGGCCTGCTTTTGATGAGTCCGAGGATGGGGGAAGGGGTAATGTCTACAACCTTATGCCGGGAACGGATGGACTGCTGGGAAGTGAGTACGACCGTGTGGACCGTGGCATGAGCGCCATTGCAATCGATAAGATAGAGGGGATGTACGATGTTCTGCTGCCCCTGGCGGTACAGAGAAAGCACGGTTTTGCCATGGAGGATGTAAAGGCGTCCTACCTGCCGGCGGGAACCATGGGAATCAACCAGGCCGGCCGGAACAAGGAGATGGCGCGGGAATTCATTCTCTTTGTGCTGGGGCGGGATGTCCAGTCAAAGGACCTCTCAGACGGTCTTCCTGTCAATGCTCTGGCAGCCCAGGACTGGGTGGACCGGGAAAATGCAAACGGCACATCCATTGCTGTCAGCGGTACGGACGGTTACGAACTGGCAGGCAGCTGGCCTGCAAAGGCGGAACGCCGGATTGTGTTTGATATTGCGGCCAAGGCGTCCCGTCCTATCCGGATGGACCGGGTTCTTACGGAAATCATTATCAATGAGACAAAAGGATTCTTTGAGGGAAGCCTGACCCTGGAACAGGCGGCTCAGAATGCGCAGAACAAGGCAATGCTGTATTTTTCGGAATAGGGAACATACCAACCCCCAATCCGGGAACTGTTTCAAACTCCATCCCCGTAACATGAGGCCATGGCTGTTCTTAGCCCCAAGTCTGGCGGGGACAGCAATATTCGTGCTCATACCCTTTGTGAACGTGGTGGCCCGCTCCTTTTTCCAGGCAGTGGGCGGGCAGTTTGTGGGCATGGAGAATTTTATGCAGGTTTTTCACAGTCAGGCATTCCGTCTGGCTGTGAAGAATACCCTGCATTTCATTCTGGTGTGCATACCGGCGCTGATGGCCTTCTCTCTGTGGACCGCCGTGCTTGTGACATCGGCTGCGGACAACCGGGGCCTGTATAAGACTACCATACTGCTGCCAATGGCCATTCCCGTGGCGTCTGTCGTGCTGCTGTGGAAGCTTCTGCTCTATCCGCAGGGGCTTCTTGACCAGATGGTGGTGCGGGCAGGGGGAACCGGCCGGGACTGGCTGAATCAGGGCAGTGCATTTTATATTCTGGTGCTGACCTATATCTGGAAAAACACGGGATACGATATGATGCTCTGGCTGGCCGGTCTGGACGGGATACCGAAAGAGCTTTTTGAGGCGGCAAAGGTGGACGGCGCCGGGGCCTGGCAGAGCTTTTACTATGTGGCCCTGCCCGGGCTCAGGAGCACATGTTTTCTGGTTCTGGTGCTGTCTGTCATTAATTCCTTCAAGGTGTTCAGGGAGGCATACCTTATATCCGGGGATTATCCCCATGAGAGCATCTACATGCTCCAGCACCTGTTCAACCATTGGTTCGTATCCCTGGATATCCAGAAGATGAGCGCGGCATCGGTGATGGTGGAATCGTCTATCCTGATTCCGGTGCTGTTTTGGACCTGGAAGAGGAAAAAGAGATGATAAAACGTATTGTGGTAAATGCAGTCCTTATTCTCCTGTGCCTGTTCATATGGCTCCCCCTGATTCTCATGGCAGGCAATTCGCTGATGTCGGAAGGGGAGATGCTTCAGCGCTTCGGCGCTGTCTTTGGCATTGGGAATGCTCCCATAAAGGCAGCCCTCATTCCCTCCTATCCCACGCTCAGTCCCTTTGTGGAGCTGCTTCTGGATTCACCGGGATTTTATGTGATGTTTTGGAACTCCTGCCTGCAGACAGGGCTGACACTGGCAGGGCAGCTGCTCATAGCCCTTCCCGGAGCCTGGGCCTTTGCCCACTTCCGGTTCCCGGGAAAGAGGGCATTATTTCTGTTCTATATCATTCTCATGATGCAGCCCTTTCAGGTGACCATGGTCCCCAATTACCTGGTCCTTAAGCAGTTTTGTCTGTTAAATACCCATCTGGCGGTTATTCTGCCGGGAATCTTTTCCGCATTTCCGGTTTTTATCATGACAAAATTTTTTGCATCCATTCCAACGCCCCTTATAGAGGCCGCACGACTGGATGGAGCAGGGGACTTTTCCATATTCATGAAGGTAGGCATGCCGGTGGGGCGGCCCGGCATCATTTCCATGCTGGTACTGGGATTTCTGGAATACTGGAATGCCATTGAACAGCCCATGACATTTTTAAAGGAAAAGAGGCTGTGGCCGCTGTCCCTTTATCTGCCGGATATATCGGCTGATAAGGCAGGAGCTGCCTGGGCTGCCTCGGTCATTATGATGGTTCTCCCTGTCCTGCTTTTTATCATGGGCCAGGATACGCTGGAGCAGGGGATTGCCGCATCAGGAATCAAGGAGTGAGTCTCAATGAATGTGAAAAAAGCAGCGGCCGTATTCCTGGCCCTTATGGCGGCCCTGACCTTTCTGTCCAGGGCGCTGGATTCCTTCACCGTCATACGGGTGAAGGCGGGATATGGAAAGCAGGATGTGGTTTCCTATACAGTACAGGGAGAGGGGGAGCTTACTGCCGGAAGAATGGTATACATATCACTGCCGGAGAATATGCAGGTGGAGGAAATCCAGGCCCGGTCCGGGCAGCCGGTGAAGGCCGGTGATACGGTTCTGACCCTTCAGATGGAAGGGCTGGAGGAGGAATGGGATGCCCTGGCTCTGGAGTACAGAAAGGCGGAGCTGGCCCTGAAACAGGAGCAGATGTCCTCGGCTGCTGTGCCGCGGGTGACTGAGGAGACCCTTGCACTGCAGCAGCTGGCAGCAGCCCAGAGGGCGCTGGAACTGGGAAACCGGGACCTGGCTGAGGCAGAGGCGGACCATGAGGCGGCAGCCATTGAACTGGAGCACGATTACGTACAGAAGAAGAACAGGACCAGGGAGCAGGTGAAGGAGGATAACCGTAAGGCCATGAAAAGTGCCAGAAGGGCGTATGAATCAGCTCAGAAATCCAGGGATGCTGCTGTGAGAAAGGCGGAGCGGGAAGTGGAGGACAGACAGAAGAAGCTGGACCGTCTGGAGGAACAGGAGGCTTCAGAGGAGGAACTGGAACGGGCGGGTCTGGAACTGGAGCGGGCCAGTGAGGATTTAGAGGATATCCGGGATGAAGAGGACCTGAAGGTAGAGGAGGCCAGGGCAAAGATGTATGCGGCCGAGGAGGATTATGAGGATGTGGATTACGGGGAAAAGGAAACCCAGGAGGACCTGAGAAAGGACTATGAGGATGCATTAAAGGCAGAAGATGATAAGCTGGAGGAAGCAGGCAGGAAGGTCCGGGATTTGGAGGAGAGCCTGTATCAGGCCATGGAAAAGGTGGAAAATGCAAGGGTGTCGGATGCCGGTACAGCGGCAGGGGAAGCAGCCGGAAGGGAAATGTCCGGGCTGAAACAGGAATCCATGAAACTGGATATGGAAGAAATCCGGAAAAAGCAGAGAAAGATGGAAGAATATATAGAAGCACAGGGACAAATCAAGGCGCCGGCGGATGGGGTGATGGTGGATACCGGACTGCAGGCCGGCGACCGAATCCAGGCAGGGCATCAGGTCAGGCTGGCAGTGGGAAGCCTGGAGCTAAAGGCACAGATTGACAAGGAGACTGCCGGGGCAGGTCTTTTGAAAAAGGGTACTGTGATGAAAGTAAAGCTGGCAGGGAAGTCAAAGAATGCAGAAGCAGAAGTGGAAGACCTGGTCCAGCTGGGAGAGGAGGGGAAAATCCAGTTGACGGCCAGGATGCAGGAAGGCGAAGGCAGTCTGGGGGACCAGGTATCCTTTGCTGTGAATATGGAATCCGGGGCATATCCCTGCGTGATTCCCATCGAGGCTCTGCGGGAGGATAATAAAGGATATTACTGCCTGGCTGCAGAGCCGGAGAAAACCATACTGGGAGAGGAAGAGAAGGCAGTGAGAATCCAGGTGGAGGTATTGGAAAAGAGCAGTTCTGCGGCGGCTGTGTCAGGTCTTGTGACAAAGGATATGAAGCTGATTACGGAATCCAACAAATCCGTGAGTGAAGGCGACCGGGTCAGGGTGGTGGAAGAATGAAACGATGGATTGGGCTGATACTCATCGCCGTCTTATGGGGGTATGGGGCCATCCTGGCCTGGACCATGAAGGATGCAGGAAACCAGGTGTTCCTGTACTGCGGGGAAGGGAGTGCAGTGGAGGCGGAGCAGATTTCCCAGGCGCTGGAGCGTGAACAGGAGCAGGGCAGGGAAATGCCCCCTGAAATTTCGGCCTGGTCCCGGACAGAAAAGGTAAAGGTAATGAACCCCGTATTGGGAAGGTCAGAGGAGGCGGACTGCATTATTGTATACGGGCATAAGGAAATGGCGTCATACCGCAGGCTGCTGGGAGGCACATACGGCTACCGGTCAGACCAGGATGGATGCGTCATCAGCAGCGGTCTTGCCATGGAACTGTTCGGAGGTCCGGATGTGACGGGAACATATATCTGGTGCAGGGAGAAGGCTTACAGGATACAGGGTGTTACCGATGATTCATCCCTTGTCATACTGCTGCCCGCCAAGGCGAAAGACGCCATGAGGTTCATGTTGCTTACGCGGACGGATTATGCAGGTATGGAAACAGGGAAAACAGCAGTGGAACGTTTTTTGTACAGGAATGGGATTCACTCCGGAAAGGTCCTGGTGGACGGAACTTATTTTTCCTCCGCCGCAGGCTTTGGAATATGTCTGCCCCTGTGGATGATGCCGCTGCGGGCGCTCACTGCTTTTAGCAGCAGGAGAGAAAGGAAGGTGGAAAGGGGAAGGGAGATAAGGGGATGCATCCTGGCAGCCGTGTTCTTTCTGGCAGGAACATTCCTGGCGTGGAAGCTGGAACTTAAGATACCTGCTGATTTGATTCCCAGCAGGTGGTCGGATTTTGAATTCTGGGCCAGGAGGATAGAGGAACTGCGGTTGGATATGGCTGCCACAGGGGAGGCCGGGGCGGTCCGGTGGCTGGCGCAGTTAAAGGGCAGGCTGGCCGTGTGCCTCATCTGTTCCCTGGCAGGCGGGGCAGGAGGTATCATGTGGAGGCGGACCTGACTTGTGGAAGAGGAGAATACGACTATTTTAATCTGGTATCAGAGGATTCATTTTATACAAAAATACCTTTGACGGAACTTACAGAAAATGGTATGATATGAATAACGGCGTGTAGCAGAACTGCGTAAATCCAGTTGACTGTTTCAGGCCGTTTTTTTGTTTCAATTTGGGATGGTGAAACAATGACAATCAAATCAATCCGGGCCATGACAGGTCCGGGAAAAAGCGTGTAGCCTAAGGCATAAAACCAGCTCTTCAGGCATCACGCTTTTATTTTTTTATTAAGGAGGAGAGTCCAATGAACCAAAAATCCAACACCTTTCTTGAAACAGAGCCAATCGGCTCCCTGATGGGAAAGTACGCAGTCCCCTGCATTATTTCCCTGCTGGTGGCAGCCCTGTACAACATTGTGGACCAGATTTTCATTGCCAATGCAAGCTATCTTGGGTCCTACGGAAATGCGGCCAACACCGTGGTATTCCCC
Organism: Clostridium sp. 1001283B150225_161107_B6; assembly: GCF_015556325.1. Classification (NCBI taxonomy): domain Bacteria; kingdom Bacillati; phylum Bacillota; class Clostridia; order Eubacteriales; family Clostridiaceae; genus Clostridium; species Clostridium sp. 1001283B150225_161107_B6. The sequence goes on from NZ_JADNMD010000012.1 coordinate 204,643, forward strand.
CTGACCGTGGTGGCCCTGGCAATTGCTGTCATGATAGGGGACGGCTGCTGCGCTTTTGTCAGTATCAGTCTGGGTGCGGACCGGAAGGATGCTGCCCATAAGAGCATTGGAAGCGCCGTGATTCTCTGCGTCATCAGCAGCCTGGCGCTGACGGTTATTTATCTGGTATTGATGGAGCCAATCCTTACTGTATTTGGGGGCAGGGTCAACGAGGAGACCTTTTACCACGCAAAGGAATATTTTTTCTGGATTGCCCTGGGAGTCCCGTTTTACATGTTCGGCCAGGCCATGAATCCAATCATCCGTTCCGACGGCAGCCCTGGGTTTGCCATGATATCCACTTTGGCGGGAGCCGCTGTCAATATTATCCTGGACCCTGTTTTTATCTTTATATTCAGATGGGGCATGATGGGCGCTGCGGTGGCCACTGTCATAGGCCAGGTGTTGACAGCGGCTCTTGCGGTATGGTATCTGCGCCGTATGAAGGCGGTCAGACTTAAGAAAGGCAGCTTCGCCATCCCTGTCCCGTTAGCCGGAAAGTATCTGCCCTTAGGCATCTGCAGCTTTCTTTCCCAGATATCCCTGGTAGCCGCCATGGCTGCCATCCAGAACATGACACTGAAATACGGCGCTCTGGACCCTGTGTTTGGTCAGGTGCAATACGCCCAGATTCCCATGGCCGTGCTGGGAATTGTCATGAAATTTTTCCAGATTGTCATTTCCGTGGCAGTGGGCATAGCGGCAGGCTGTATCCCCATTGTGGGCTATAACATAGGGGCCGGAAGGAAGGACAGGGCAAAAGGTCTGTTTACCCGCCTGCTGGCAGCAGAAGCAGCGGTGGGAGCCCTGGCCCTTTTGATTGCAGAGTTTTTACCGGAACAGCTTATAGGCCTGTTCGGGGCTGCCAATGAGAGTGTTTACTATACGGATTTTGCAGTGAGATGTTTCCGGATTTATCTGTGCATGATGATGTTTGCCACAGTAAACAAGTCCACATTTATTTACCTCCAGTCCCTTGGAAAGGCATTTCTCTCCACCATGCTTTCCATGGTGCGCGAGGTGGTATTCGGCGTGGGATTTGCGCTGCTGCTGCCTGGTTTTTTCGGACTGGACGGGGTACTGTATTCCATGCCTGTGTCAGACGTACTGACCTTTCTTATTTCTGTATGCGTCATAAGCTATACATACAGGACACTTAAATCATGAAATGAAAAGGAGGATGTGATAAATGGAACGCATGGTTAACAGGGAAACGGTAAAGAACCGGATTATTACAGTCAGCCGTGAGTTTGGCAGCGGCGGAAGGACCATTGGAAAGGAAACAGCTCAAAAGCTGGGAGTTCCTTGCTATGACCAGGAACTGATTGAAGCCATAGCAAAGGAAAGCGGATTTGCCAGAGAGTATATTGCAGAGCGCGGAGAGTATGCATCCAGTAAGGGCTGGCTGGCCAGCGCCCTGTCCGACCGGGATTTTTACGGACACTCCAATCAGGATTACCTGTGGACCGTACAGAGAAGGGTGATTCTGGACCTGGCGGCCCAGGGCCCCTGTGTCATTGTTGGGCGGTGTGCGGATTACATCCTGAGGGATTATGCGGACTGCCTTACAGTGTTCATCCATTCCGCGCCTGACAAGCGGGCGGAGCGAATCGTGAAGCAGTACGGTGAGGGCAGCGATGCGCCGGAAAAGCGGCTGAAGGATAAGGATAAACGGCGGGCAGCTTATTATCAGTTCTATACGGACAGGAAATGGGGAGAGGCCCGGAACTATCATATTTCCCTGGACAGCGGGATGCTGGGGATTGAATCCTGCGTCCGGGTTCTGGAGGGATTGTTTTAGGATGTAAGCGTAGCGTTTGACGGACCCATTTGCGTCCTGGAATATATGGGGCGGCCCGGAGAGAACGAATTCCATTCTCCGGGCCGCCCCATGAGCTGCGGGTATTGATGTTCTGCTGTCCCTGTGCGAGTGTGTGAAGAAAAGTCTGTAAAAGCTGATCTTCTATGATAATAACTGGGCTGAAAGTTCTTTCTTGGACCTTCAGTCCTTGTATTATATATAACAGCAACTACT